>NZ_JTDL01000099.1 GCF_000802235.1 Sinomonas humi | reverse complement strand
CGAGTGCGGTGATCACGGTCAGCGCCGCGACGCTGGCGCAGCAGATGGATGCCAAGGCGGCCCAGTGGGGCCTGGGGGCGGCCACGAGCGCGGTGACCGCGATCCGCAACGGGGGGTTCTACCGCAACTACCAGTACGGGGCGGTGATCTCCGCCCCGTCCAAGTCCCTGTTCGTCTCGCATGGGGCGATCCGGGGGGAGTGGGCTGCGCTGGGGTTCGAGAACGGTGTGATGGGGTACCCGTCCACGGACGAGGTCGGGGGCCTGCGCAGCGGCGGGGTGTACCAGAACTACGACGGCGGGGCGATCATCTGGTCCCCGGCCACGGGGGCGCATGAGTCCCTGGGCGCGATCCGGGGGGTGTGGCAGCAGCTCGGGTTCGAGGGCGGGGTGCTGGGGTACCCGACGACCGAGGTCGTCACGGGGCTGGTGAACGGGGGGGCGTACCAGAACTACCAGGGCGGGGCGATCGTGTCCTCCCCGGCGGCCGGGACGCACGGGTCCTACGGTCCGATCCGCACGGAGTGGCAGTCGACCGGGTTCGAGCGCGGGGTCCTGGGGTACCCGAGCACCGGGGTCGTGACCGGGCTGGTGAACGGGGGCTTCTACCAGAACTACCAGGGCGGGGCGATCGTGTCCTCCCCGGCCTCGGGCACCCACGAGTCGATCGGGGCCATCCGCGCCGAGTGGCAGTCCACCGGCTTCGAACGCGGCGTCCTGGGCTACCCCACGACAGAGGTCGTCACCGGGCTGGTGAACGGGGGCTCGTACCAGAACTACCAGGGCGGGGCGATCGTGTCCTCCCCGGCCTCGGGCACCCACGAGTCCTACGGCCCGATCCGGGCCGCCTGGCAGTCCACCGGGTTCGAACGCGGCGTCCTGGGCTACCCCACCAGCGAGGTCTACACCGTCCCCGGCGGCACAGCCCAGAACTACCAGGGCGGCAAGATCACCGACATCAACGGAACAATCACCATCACCCACCCGTAGAGTACGGCGGCCGTGACCCTGCACGGCTGAGGTAAGTGAAACGGAGCTCAGAGTTCACACTCTGAGCTCCGTTTCTTGCGCCGGCGGAGAGCCCCGAGCCGGACGGATTTTGGCGCGCCTTACCGTGCGGTTAGTATCATGCTTACCGGCCGGTTAGTCAGTCTCCGGCTCTCAAAAGAAGGTTGCCGCCACGTGACGGTTGTGAGCGGGGATGAGTCCCCCATTTCGCCCACTGGGACCCGTGAACGGATCCAAGCGGTAGCGCTCCGGCTCTTCAGTGAGCAGGGTTATGAGTCGACGTCGATGCGCCAGATCGCGGAGGAGCTCGGCTTCACGAAGGCGGCCCTCTACTACCATTTCAACAGCAAACAGGACATCGTGCGCGCGCTCATGGAAACCATGCGCAGTGAGGTCGGGGATCTCGTCGCGTGGGCGGGGGCCCAGGAGCCAGGGCCCGAACTGCGGCGCGAAGTGATCGCTCGTTGGGCTGCAATCATGCAGCACCAAGGGCTGCGGATGTTCCGCTTCCTCAGCGCGAACTACCGGCTGGTCAGAGACATCAGATCCGAGTCCGGACAGCGAGAAGGGATGGCGACAGCCATGGGCCGGCTGTTCGCGGTCCTCACTCCCCCGGGTGCGAGCGTCGAGGACAGACTACGCGCTCGATTCGCCCTGCTAGTGATCAACATGACCGGAATGGCCTCGCGAGACATGGACGCGGACGAGGAAGAGATCCTCGAGGCCACGGCCCGGATCTCGGCCAGCCTTTTGCCGCCCGAGTTCTGATCGACGCCGCCGGCGACACCGACTCCCTCGCACCCCCGAGTTTCTTGTACGCGACCTCATTGATAGGAAGACCATGTCTGTGCCAATTCTGGCAGCCCGAGACCTGACCAAGACTTATGGGAAAGGCCCAGACCGCTTCGATGCATTAAAGGGAGTGAGCCTCGAGGTTCAGCGCGGGGAATCTGTGGCGATTGTCGGCAAGAGCGGTTCGGGCAAATCGACCCTCATGCACCTCCTCGCTCTGCTCGACACGCCGGGAACGGGCCAGATCCACGTCGACGGGACCGAGGCCAATGATCTGAGCACCCGCAGGCTGAACGCGTTGAGGAATTCGCTTTTCGGATTCGTCTTCCAGCAGTTCTTCCTCAACCCCGCCTCCTCAGTCCTCGAAAATGTAGCGCTGCCCTTGAAGATCGCGGGAGTGGGTCCACGTGAACGGCGGCGGCGCGCATTGGAAGTTCTCGAGCAGCTCCAACTCGCCGACAAGGCCAAGAACAAGGCGGCCAACCTTTCCGGCGGACAGAAGCAGCGGGTGGTGATAGCGCGTGCCCTCGTCAACAATCCTCAGGTGCTCTTCGCTGACGAACCTACGGGAAACCTCGACACCGCCACCGGGAGGATCGTGGAGGACATCCTGTTCGATCTGAACCGCAAAGACGGAATCACACTGATCACCGTCACCCATGACCACGAGCTGGCCCAGCGTTTCGAACGCCGCATCTTCATTCGAGACGGCCTGCTGATCAACACGGACGAGGAGCACGCGGCATGAAACCGCTCGAAATCCTGAAGACCGCCATTGCCAATAGCGTTCGCAGCAAGCTCAGGACTACCCTGACTATCCTCGCGATCTTCGTCGGCGCTTTCACGCTCACCATCACAAACGGGCTCGGCACCGGAATCTCCAACTACATCGACAGCCAAGTAGCCGCCGTCGGTTCCAGCAACAGCTTCACGGTCTCAAAGACGAATACGAATACGGCCCCCGGAGCCGGACCGGCCAAATACGATCCCAGTACGCGAGTCCTTGCGGCAGGCGGCCGCCCCGGCGCAACCGAATTGGCCCTCAGCCAAGCGGACCTGAAGAGCATCGCGGCGGTGCCTGGCATCACTGCCGTTACTCCCCTGACGAGGGTTAGCCCTGCGTACATCGAGTGGAACGGTCACGACAAGTACCAGCTGTCGGTCCTCCCTCTTGCAGGGGCGCAGCCGCAGCTGGCGGCTGGCTCTAGCCTTGACGATAGCTCGTCTCAATCGCAGATCGTGCTCCCGGTGACCTACGTCGGTCCGCTCGGACTGAGCGACAACAATCAGGCGGTCGGCCAGACTGTCGTGATCGGCATTGACGATGCGGCCGGCAACATGCACGAAGTGAGCGCTCAGATCGTCGGCATCGAACAGAGCTCCCTGCTGGGCGTATCCGGCGGCTTCATCAATAAGGCGCTTTCGACCGCGCTCTCGAATGCCCAGGGAACGGGAGCCCCGGCGGCCGCCAAGGATGCCTTTGCTGATGCGACCGCGACTTTCGCACCCTCAACTCAAGCCCAGATCAACACGATGAAGAGCCAGCTGTCAGCGAAAGGCTACACAGCCCAGACGCTCGATGACCGGATCGGGACGGTCAAGACGGTGATCAACGCCATCATCGGAGTCCTCGATGCTTTTGCTGTGATCGCCCTCGTAGCCGCAGGGTTCGGGATCGTCAACACGCTACTGATGTCGGTCCAAGAGCGCACGCGCGAGATCGGACTCATGAAGGCAATGGGAATGGGGAGCGGATCGGTATTCGCCCTGTTCAGCACCGAGGCAGCCTTCATCGGATTCTTGGGCAGCGCGATTGGGTCTGCGGTCGCTATCGGGATCGGGACCGTCGTCAGCCGTGCGCTCGCCCGCGGGCCGCTCAGCGATCTAGGCGGGCTGCATGTCCTCAGTTTCGCCCCTGCTTCTGTTGCCGTCGTGATCATCTTGGTCATGGTCATCGCGTTCGTCGCCGGAACCCTTCCGGCTTGGCGGGCGGCACGCCAGAATCCCATCGACGCGCTTCGATACGAGTAGGTTGCCCGAAGACAGCAAGGGGCAACGGCCAGATTCCAGGAGTAAATGCCTTCTGGCCCGTCTGGCCGTTGCCCTACGCGTTTTCCTTCACTCCTGCGGGCACGGTGAGGCTCCCATAGCGCTCCATGCGGTGCCAGCGGAGATGCACTCCTGCGAAAGCGGTCACCACCGATTGGATGACGACGAGATACATGAGCTGGCGGTAGACGAACTGCTGGAGCGGAAGGGTCCACAGAGGACGAAGGGATTCTTTGTCGATCCTGAAGGCGTAGGCCGCCATGCAAAGCTGAACGGCGAGGAATATCAGCCAAAGCGCGGCGATCCGGACCGGATCGAGGAAGACGAGCCCGTAGACGGCGAAGACATCGACGACCGGGGCGAACAGCGGAAGAAGCACTTGGAGCACGAGCAGGTACCCGAGGCCCCTCCGTCCGAGCTTGCCGGCGGCGCCCCCTTGGACGACCGCGCCTCGATGCTTCCACATGGCTTGGAGCGTCCCGTAGCACCACCGATACCGTTGCCGCCAGAGGGCACCGAGACTGGCGGGTGCCTCGGTCCAAGCGCGAGCGTCGTCCTGATAGACGACGCGCCAGCCATCCCGGCACAATGCCATCGTCAGGTCTGTGTCTTCTGCAAGCGTGTCGTCACTCACTCCCCCGACGCGTTCGAGCGCGTCCCGACGGAATGCACCGATCGCTCCGGGAACGGTGGGCATGCACTCCGCGACATCGAAGAGCCGACGGTCGAGATTGAATCCGACGACGTACTCGATGTGCTGCCAAGCTCCCAGGATTCCATCACGGTTGGCCACCTTGGTATTGCCGGAGACGGCGCCGATTCGTGGATCGGCAAACGGCTGGATGAGCTTGCGCACAGTATCCGGTTCGAACACCGTGTCCCCGTCGACCATCACGATCAGCTGATGGCTCGCGGCGCATAGCCCTGCATTCAGCGCGGAGGGCTTTCCGCCGTTTTCCTTCCGTATGACGACGACGCCGGGCAGGGCGAGCGCTTCGACGAGATCCGCCGTCCCATCCGACGAGCCGTCGTCTACGACGATGATCTCGACCTGGTGGTTCGAGGCAGCGATAGAACGGACTGCGGCCTCAATTCCGGCGGCTTCGTTGTACGCCGGCACGATCACTGTCACTGGTTCGGTCATGGCCGGTCTTATCGGTATAGACAGACGACGCCGCCCACGTCCGGCCGCTCGCAGCCGCAGCGCTTCTCGGCGGTGCCGGGCAGCGAATCCGATGACGAGGACTGCTCTGAGGAAGGTGACAATCCCGCTTGCGACCAGTGCCCACGAGATCGCCGTGACGAGCCAGTCGCTCAGACGAATGCCAGCTACGAAGGCTGTCCCGCTCGCCTCAGCCCCGATGCTCGCTGGGTTCATGCTGTTGATGCCTAAGGCATCGCCGAGCGTCGTGACGTGGTAGCCCTGCTCCTCGTATCGCGAAAGGACCGCATCGAGAGCGGCGACGGTCTGGCTTCGGTCTCCACCGCCGTCGTGCATGAGGACGACCTGGCCCTTGGCACCGGAGATGGCGAGGTTCTTCTCGATCTCCCCAACGCCCGGGCGCTTCCAATCCTCGCTGTCCTTCGTGGTCAGGACGGTCAGGTAGCCGTCCGCGGCGGCCGTGCGGATCGAGTCCCACGTGCTGTTCGTGACGGCGTCGTTCTCGGAACTGTACGGAGGGCGCAGGAGTGAGGCCGTCTGTCCAGTCAGGCCGGAAATGACCTGCTGATCCCCCTGAATTTCGAGCTGCTGCCGCCAGGCTGGGGCGCTGCCGAGGTCAACGTGGGTCAGGGTGTGGACGCCGACCTCGTTGCCGTCGGCGACCATCTGCCGTAAGAGGTCGGGGTTCTCAACGGCTGCGGAGCCCACGACGAAGAAGGTCGCGTGGACGTGGTGCTTCTTGAGGACATCGAGGATCTTCGGGGTCCACACGGGATCGGGCCCGTCGTCGAAAGTAAGGGCAATCGTTCTCTCGGGCGGGCCCGCGGTCCGCAATGCTCCGCTCCGGGCGTCGATGACTGGCCCACCTTCAGACACCGCCGTGGGCACTTTGCCTGCAGAGCCCGCGGAGGGCGCTGAATCGTCCCCGATTCCCGAAAGATGGTGAAGGTATCCCTGCACACAGAGGGCAGAAGCGACGGCGACGAGGACGGCGAAGAGAACCAGCCAATGCGCGCGCACACTCGGAGAGCTTGAGCCCCGCCTCCGGGGGGTCACGGGCGCGAAGGGGTGATCGGTCGGGAGGTCTGCCCTGGGGCGGAGCCGGATTTCCCCCGCGATGCGGACTGCGTCGCCGGCGCCGTGGGCGCTGCTGCAATGACCGAGGGTGCCGCGGATGCATGCGGGACCGGCGCCGCCTGCACTGGCACGGCGTTTGCAATCGGGGCCGGAACTGCGGCCGCAGGAGGGAACTGCGCGACGGGCTCGCCCCCCATCGCCTCGGGGGTGGGAGACCTGACCGCGGAGGACGACAGCACTTGCGATGGGGCGGGCGCTTCTGCCGCGTTGGCGGCTTCAGGTTGAGAGGACCGGGCGCTCGGCACCGCTGCCTCCGGAAGGTAGGGCGCTGCAACATTGGGGCCGCCTAGGAGGGCGACTGCCAGAAGCGCCACGTAGCCGCCCACCAAGGCCAAGGCGACGGCGCCAATAATGCGGGTTCGCCGGAACCGCCTTCCCGATACGTCTACAAAGACTGGTCCATGCGCCGCCGCTGGTCCGTGCTCTGGGTTCTCGTCAAAAGCCGCCATCGGAGAGCCATGGTAGGTGATCAAACTTGCAGATCTCAAAAAGGTAACGCCGCCGGCAAGTTGACCTAGGCCACCGCTCGGCGAAAGGCTTGGCCCATGTGCGCCGACACGCTCTTCTCCCAGGTCAACGTCAGAGGAATCAGCATACGTAATCGGCTTTGGGTCTCCCCCATGTGCCAATACTCGGTGGAGAACATGGATGGCGTGCCGACGCCTTGGCATTTCGCCCATCTTGGATCTTTCGCGCGCGGAGGGGCCGGGCTTGTGATGACCGAGGCGACGGCTGTCTCACCCGAGGGCCGCATTTCTGCCTGGGACACCGGATTATGGAACGACGATCAGCAGGAAGCCTGGCGCGGTATCGTCGACTTCATCCACTCACAGGGCGCGACGGCGGCGATACAACTCAACCATGCGGGCCGCAAGGGATCCACGTATCGAGAATGGAGTGGCCGCGGTACTCAACGCCCTGAGGATGGGGGCTGGGAGACTGTTGCCCCGTCTGCGGTGGCCTTCGAGGGATATGCGCCGCCACGCGAGCTGACCGAAGCCGAGATCGGCGAAATCGTCGCGGATTTCGGTAGAGCCGCCGCACGCGCCGTCGAGGCGGGCTTGGAGATCATTGAGCTGCACGCGGCGCACGGCTACCTACTCCACCAGTTCCTCTCGCCGCTCTCCAATCAGCGCACCGACGGCTACGGCGGCAGCGTCGAGAATCGTGCTCGGTTCCTTCTGGAAACGGTTCGCGAGGTCCGCCGAGTCGTGGGTGAGTCGACGCCTCTCTTCGTGCGCTTCTCAGCAACCGACTGGGCCGGAGATGAGGGGTGGAACGTCGAGGACACCATCGAGGCTGCCAAGTTGGCGGCTCGCGAGGGCGCGGATTGGTTCGACATTTCAACGGGCGGCCTCGTGCCCAATGTCAGGATTCCGGTGGGCCCGAAGTATCAGGTGAGCTTTGCATCCCAGGTCAAGGAGGGCACGGGCTACCCCGTTAACGCCGTCGGGCTGATTACGACACCCCAAGACGCAGCCCAGATTGTCGAGCGCGGGGAGGCGGATGCAGTGATGGTTGGGCGGGAGTTCCTCCGCGACCCACACTTCGCCCTGCGTGCCGCGCATGAGCTGGGGTTGGACGTCGACTACTGGCCGCCGCAGTACGCGCGGGGCAAGTGGCGCCACTCCCCGGCCTGAAGACCGTCCTCCGATGTTCGAGGGCGAGAGGGGCTCGGAGGATACGAAGGGGCGGACAGGAACGGCCTGCCTGAGCTGTGTGGCTCGGGCAGGCCGTTCCTCTCGGCGACTTTGTTCTTATGCCGCCTTCCGTGTTCTTATGCCGCCATCCGGCGGCGAAGGCGCCCGAGGAGCCGGCGCAGGAGACGGGACACCTGCATCTGGCTCACACCGAGGCGCTGAGCGATCTCGTCTTGGGTGAGTTCCTGGACGAAGCGAAGCCTGAGAAGCTCGAGATCCTGGTCTGAAGCGTCCTCGAGGGCGCCAGCGAGGGCGTGAAGGGATTCCACGTGTTCGAAGCCCGGGTCTTCGGTGGCCACCACAACACTGAGCCGCCGTCCCTGCGGGTCCTCCGGGGAGTCTGCATGCTCGATCGTGTCGGGAACCATCGACGCGTCGGCGATCTGTGCCTCGGCCACGTCAGTGACGTCCACGCTCAGCTCCCTGCTGAGCTCGAGGGTGGTTGGCTCATGGCCAAGAGTCTGGGCCAGCCGCGGTCGCGCGGCGTTGACCTTCAATCGCAGCTCCTGGATACCACGCGGCGGCCGGACGATCCACGATTGGTCACGGAGATAGCGCTTGAGTTCGCCGGTGATCGTCGGCACGGCGTACGGCACGAAGCCATGGCCACGGCCCGTGCGGTAGCGCTTGGCCGCCTTCATTAGACCCAGCCTCGCCACTTGGCGCAGGTCTTCTGGGTCATGGCCCGGGCAGCGGAATCGGCGTGCCAAGGCGTCCGCGACGCCAAGGTACTCGACCGCGAGGTCGCCTGCCGCACTTGCTCGTGCCAAAGTGTCTGCGGGGGCAAGATCGGAATCTGCCGCTTCGAGATCCTCCGAAGCGTCTGCATGCCAGGGATCTAGTGGTCCCTGCTGGTTGTCGTTATCGTCGCGATGTGGTTCGTCGCGATGCAATTCATCGGATAAGACCGGCGCCATCGTTGCAGCGGGCAGTCTGTGAACGCTTTCCATTTTCTGAGTCTTCTCCTCGCTGGGGTCGGAATCTGACTTGTTCAGCGCACAGAGTTGTGGAGGGCACCTCCTGGAGTTGTGGCGCGACCCGCTGCTTGAGCCGTTCTCATTCGCTTGTGGAGATCCGAAGGTCTGGAAGGACCAGAGCTGATCTCGTCTACTTCTTGGACGCTACAGGTAGACAGAACGTTCTGTCCATAGGCGCGGCTCGTCCTTCTCGTCGGGGGCTTGCTCGCCGGCCCGGGGGTACGCCAGCCACGGCGGCGCCGATCAGGACATTCCCAGAGCTCTGATCCGCGCCTGAAGAAACGCCCTCTCCCCCGCGCTCGGGGCGAGTCGGGCAGCGTCGGCATACTCCTCCGCTGCCTCATCCGCGCGTCCGAGTCTCCGGAGCAGGTCGGCGCGCACGGCGTGGAACACGTGGTAGTTGTCGAGTTCGAGATGGTCGACGACGGCGAGTGCGACCGCTGGCCCGTCGACTTCCGCGAGGGCGACCGCCCTGTTCAGCTCGACGACGGGGCCGGGCGCTAGCTGCGTCAGAGCGTCGTACAGCCCAAGGATGCGATGCCAGTCCGTCGATGCTGCCGAGGGTGCGGTGCTGTGGACGGCTTGAATGGCCGCCTGAAGTTGGTACGGGCCCAACTGTCCTCGACGCAGACACCGTCGCACGAGCGAGAGGCCCTCCGAGATGAGGTCGGCGTCCCATAGAGAGCGGTCCTGCTCAGCGAGCGGGATCAGCGCACCCCGGCGTCCGGACCTCGCAGCAAGTCGGGACTCGGACAGGAGCATGAGGGCAAGCAGTCCCTCGCATTCCGGCTCGTCGGGGAGCAGGTGCGCAACGGTCCGGGACAGGCGGATCGCCTCACTGCAGAGTCCGGCTCGACCGGCTTGGGAGCCCAGGTCCGCGGAGTAGCCCTCGTTGTAGATGAGGTAGACGACCGCGAGGACCGCGGCAAGCCGCGCTGGCAACTCGCCTCCGGAGGGCACCCGATAGGGAATCCGGCTGTCCCGGATCTTCGCCTTCGCCCTTGAGATCCGTTGTGCCACCGTCGATTCGCTTACGAGGAAGGCCGAAGCGATCTGCGCCGTCGTCAGACCGCCCAGCACTTTGAGAGCCAAGGCAATCCGTGCCTGCAAAGCCAGCGCAGGATGGCAGCACACGAAAAGGAGCTTGAGGCGATCGTCGCCGAAGACGTCCGGGGCGTCGTCGGATTGGCGGAGAAGCGCCGCCTCCGCCTCTTTGCCGCCGCGTGCTGCCTCCCTCCGGAAGCGGTCGACGGCGCGGCGCCTCGCCGTCGTGATTATCCACCCGCCCGGCCGCTCGGGAACTCCTTCCGAAGGCCACCGCTCGGCGGCTACGGCGAAGGCCTCCTGCACGGCCTCCTCGGCGAGCCCGAGATCCTGGGTCGTGCGGAGGACAACGGATACCGCACGGCCGTATTCCTCGTGAAACACGGTCGCGACGGTATCCGTCGCTGAGTTCACCCCCGCTCGACCGCCCCGCGCACGTCGGCGAACGCCCTCACCTCAATCGGCAGCCCAGTTATCTCGGCCAGACGCCCGGCCCAGGCCAGCGCAGCGTCGAGATCCGGAACATCGATGATCTCAAAGCCGCCAAGATGTTCCTTGCCTTCCACATACGGGCCGTCGGTTACCACGACGTCGGTTCCGTTGTGCCGGAGCACGGTGGCCAACGCCGCATCGGTGAGGCCGTTGCCGAAGACCAGAGCGTCTGCCGCTTCGAGATCGGCATTGAACTCTTCGAGCCTTTGCATGATGGGACCGAGGACCTCAGGCGGCGGAACGATGCCGTCGGGCTGGTACATGGCGATCAGATACTGAGTCATGGCTGTTGCCTCCTGGATCGGTGGGAGCCTGTTTGGCTCTCACCTTCTAGACGAACGGGAGACGGCCCTTTCGACACCCGTGCCTAGAACTTCTGCTCCCAGCGGTGGGCGGAACAGGGGCCCAGGCAGTTTGGATTCTTCCGCTTCCTAGGCCCTCCGTGAAGAGTCCAGCAGGGTCTCTCAGGTGTCCCCCGTACCCTTGCCTTATGACCACTGAAGCACCTGCCCTGCCCAGCCGCGTCCGGACGACGGTGCTCGCGCTCGCCGGGGACGTCGTCGTCGTCCTCGTATTCGCCGCGATGGGCCGCGGGTTCCACGGCGAAGCCAACCCTGTTGTGGGTGTGCTTTCCACTGCGTGGCCCTTCCTCGTCGGCGCCGCCGCGGGTTGGGCCCTTCCCACGGTCCGCCGGCGTCCCACGGCACTCTGGCCTTCCGGGGTGAGCGTGTGGCTCGGAGCATACGTCATCGGCATGGTGCTCCGGGCGCTGACCGGGCAGGGCCTTGCCGTGACCTTCCTCATCGTCGCCCTGTGCTTCCTCGGCCTCTTCATTCTGGGGTGGCGCGTCCTCGCCCGCGTTCTCCGCCGCGTCGCCGGACGCCGGTGAGCGGCGCGGCGCTAGGGTTGTTCCGAGCACAGTAGGAGTCGATCGGAGGACCATGATCACGGCATTCGTCTTCATCCGCACGGAGTCCAGCAAGATTCCGGAGGCCGCGGAGAAGATCTCGGCGATCCCAGGGGTCAGCGAGGTGTACTCGGTCACCGGCGAATGGGACCTGATCGCCATCGCGCGGGTCCAACAGCACGAGGACTTGGCAGACGTCGTCGCGGATCACCTTTCGAAGGTCGAAGGCGTCGTAGAGACGACGACGCACATCGCCTTCCGCGCCTATTCCCGGCACGACCTCGAAGCCGCCTTCTCGATCGGCCTCGAATAGCTGCGGCGCTCAGCCGCGGCTGAAGTCCACCCAGGCTTGGAGTGACCGGGCTGCGGCCCCTGAATCGATGGCCTCCTCAGCGCGAAGCTTTGCGGCCCCGAGCCTTTCGATCAGCGGTCCTTCGCTGGCGAGTTCGAAGGCCACGAGGCCCGCGGCGGCATTGAGGACGACGGCGTCCCGGACCGGCCCCTTGTCACCCTCCAGAACGCTGCGGACCACTGCTGCGTTATGCTGGGCGTCGCCGCCACGGAGTGCGTCGAGCGGAGAGCGGGAGATTCCGAGGTCGAGAGGGTCCAGGATTGACTCCTCGACGCGCCCGTCACGGACCTCCCACACGCGCGACGTCGTCGTGATGGTGAGCTCGTCGAGTCCGTCGTCGCCGCGGAAGACTAGGCCTCTGCTCCCCCGGTTGGCAAGCACTCCCGCAATGAGGGGCGCCATTCGCGGATCAGCTGATCCGACGGCTGAGGCCTGGACGCGGGCCGGGTTGGTGAGCGGGCCGAGAATATTGAACGCTGTCGGGATCGCGAGTTCGCGCCGCGGCACCGCGGTGTGCCGGAACGACGGATGGAAAACCTGCGCGAAGCAGAAGGTGATGCCGCATTCGATTGCCGACGCAGCAACCTGTTCCACGCTCATATCGAGACGCACGCCAAGCGCTTCGAGGACGTCGGCTGAGCCCGCCGACGACGACGCCGCGCGGTTTCCGTGCTTCACGACCCTCGCCCCGGCACCAGCAAGGACGAGGGCGGCGGTACTGGAGATGTTCACCGTGTTCTGTTGGTCGCCGCCAGTGCCGACGATGTCCAGCTTCTCGCCCTCGATGGAGATGGGCGTCGCGCGGGCGACCATCGTGTCCACGAGGCCGGTCAGCTCATCGACCGTCTCCCCCTTGGCCCGAAGTCCAACGAGGAACCCCGCGATCTGCGCCTCGGTCGCATTGCCCGACATGATGGTCTCCATGGCCCAACCGGTCTGCTCCTGCGTGAGGTCTTGGCCTCTCACGAGGGATCCGATGAGGGTCCGCCAACTGTGCGCGGGGTTGGCTCCTTGGTCCTGAGTGGTCACTCCCTGATGCTATCGACGGACTTGTCCGCGGGCGAACGGATGACGGGCCCCCAGCGTTCCGCGGATTTTCGAGGGTTTGTAGAAAAAGTTCCCGGAAGAGGCGGTTCGCGTTGGGCGAACCCGCTGTTTGTAGACATAATGTCCTTGTGACGACAGCGACTCATGCCCCGACAACCCCGGCACATCCCACGCTGAACCGCCCCAACATGGTCTCCGTCGGGACCGTGGTGTGGCTCTCGAGCGAGCTGATGTTCTTCGCCGGCCTCTTTGCCATGTACTTCACCCTCCGCGCTTCCGGCCAGATCTCGACTGGTGGGGCCGGGACCCTCGGCCTGTGGGCCACCGAGACGTCCCACCTCGACTTCCCGTATGCGCTCGTGAACACCATCGTGCTGGTTTCCAGCTCGTTCACGTGCCAGATGGGCGTGTTCGCCGCCGAACGCCTCCAGCCGCGCCGCACGGGTGGTCTGTTCCAGTTCGCGCGTTGGGGCATGGTCGAGTGGTTCGTACTGACGTTCCTCATGGGCGCGTTCTTCGTCTCGGGCCAGGCCACTGAGTACACAACGCTCGTCTCCGAGCACATCACGCTCTCGTCGAACGCCTACGGGTCGGCCTTCTACATCACGACCGGCTTCCACGGCCTTCACGTCATCGGCGGCCTCATCGCCTTCCTGTTCATCATCGGGCGGGCGTTCGCCGCGAAACGCTTCGGGCACTACGAAGCGACGGCGGCCATCGTCACCTCGTACTACTGGCACTTCGTCGACGTCGTGTGGATCGGGCTCTTCCTGGTCATCTACGTCCTCAAGTAGCACACGCCGCTTCGGCCGGCAGCACAACTTTGACAGCGCGCCCATGCGGCCGCGGTACAGACGGATAGGAACGATTACGTGAAGTCACTCTCGCAGAAGCGGCGGCATCCGCTAGCAGTCGTGGCCCTGCTAGTCATGGGGCTCCTACTGACGGGCGCTCTCTACTCGGTGGCGAGCTCCGCCAATCAGGCCAAAGCGGACACCGGGTTCTCGGCCGCTGACGTAACCGCGGGCCAGAAGCTCTTCGTGGCGAACTGTGCGACGTGCCACGGTATGGGCGCCCAGGGGTCTCCCGCAGCCCCGTCGCTCGTGGGCGTGGGTGCCGCAGCTGTCGACTTCCAGGTTGGTACGGGCCGCATGCCGATGGAGGCGAACGGACCCCAGGCGGAGCAGAAGCCGGTTCAGTTCAACGAAACTCAGACGCGCCAGCTCGCTGCCTATGTCGCGTCGCTCGGAGCCGGCCCGTCACTGCCGGATCCGGCCATGCTCGACGGCCAGGGTGACGCTACCCACGGTGGCGAACTCTTCCGCGTCAACTGCGCGATGTGCCACAACGCCGCCGCTGCCGGTGGTGCTCTGACGCGAGGCAAGTTTGCTCCGGCACTCGCGGGCGTCACAGCCCAGCACATCTATGAGGCGATGGAGACCGGGCCGCAGAACATGCCTGTGTTCAGCGACGCGAACATCTCCCCTGAGGGCAAGCGCGACATCATCACCTACCTCCAGACCATCGAGAAGCAGGGTTCGCCCGGTGGCGCAGATCTCGGCGGCCTCGGTCCCGTGTCGGAAGGTCTCTTCATGTGGGTCGCTGGTCTGGGCGTCATCATCGCCTTCACCATCTGGCTCACCTCCCGGACCTCCTGACGAAGGCCCGCTCACACGTTCGGCCGCCGACGCGGCTGATTGAACTGAACATCGTCCCCGGGGCCCCGGGGCACAGGAAGGATGAGGGGAAATATGGGCAACCCTAGTGACGGAGCCCCACAGCATGGGGGCACCGTAGCTACGGCTGGTCAGTCCGGGGGTGCGTTCGAGGATCCGGGGATCCCGCCGCACCGCCTGCGTCTGTCCGACACCGACCCCAAGGCCGCGAAGCGCGCAGAGCGCCAGGTCACCGCACTGTTCATCATCTCGGTGATCGGCACAGTGGTGTTCCTTGTCTCGTACTTCGCCATCGATCTCGGTCCGACTTCGACCGTTGACACGATTCGGACCCAGAATCTTCTGCTGGGTTTCGGCACCGCATTCGCGATGCTGGGGATTGGTACCGGAATCGTGCACTGGGCGAAGTCGCTCATGCCCGATCACGAGGTCTCGGAAGCGCGGCACGAGCTGCGCAGCGAGGAGGACCGCCAAGCCGCAGTCAAGATCGTCGATGACATCATCGAGGAGACGGGCATCAAGCGCCGCCCCCTCATCCGGAACACCCTCATCGGTGCTCTGGCGCTGGCTCCCCTGCCTGCCCTTGCCGTGTTCGGCGATCTCGGGCCCAACGCGACGGACATGCTTCGCCACACGATGTGGGCGCCGAACGCCCAGACCGGCAAGAAGGTCCGTCTCACCCGTGACCCCGATGGCACGCCGATCAGGGCTGCGGATGTCACGATCGGCTCCGCGTTCCACGTGATTCCTGAAGGACTCAATGACCTGAAGGAGAACAAGAACAACGAGAAGGCGAAGGCCGTTGTCCTGCTCATGCGCCTGAACCCCGAAGACCTTCACGTCTCGCCGGGCCGGGAGAGCTGGAACTACAACGGCATCGTCGCGTACTCCAAGATCTGCACGCACGTCGGTTGCCCTGTTGCGCTGTACGAGCAGCAGACTCACCATCTCCTGTGCCCGTGCCATCAGTCGACGTTCGACCTCACGCATGAGTGCCAGGTGATCTTCGGTCCTGCGAGCCGTCCTCTCCCGCAGCTGCCGATTGAAGTTGACTCTGACGGCTACCTCGTCGCCTCATCCGACTTCCACGAACCTGTTGGACCGAGCTACTGGGAGCGTGAGTACTCGTGAGCAGCACTCCTTCGTCCTACCAACCGCCGACCAAGGTCGGCCGGATCGCTGAATTCGTCGATCAGCGGACTGGGCTCTCAAGCGTCGCCCGCGAATTCGGCCGAAAGGTCTTCCCGGACCACTGGTCGTTCATGTTCGGCGAGGTTGCTCTTTACTGCTTCATCGTCCTCCTGATGTCGGGCACGTTCCTCACGTTCTTCTTCAATCCGTCGATGGCGGACACGACGTATCAGGGCGCATACGTACCGCTTCGCGGTATGGACATGTCGGTCGCATACCAGTCCTCGCTCAACATCTCTTTCGAGATCCGTGGCGGACTGTTCATGCGGCAGCTGCACCACTGGGCAGCGCTGCTGTTTGTCGCCGCGATGTCGGTGCACATGCTCCGCGTGTTCTTCACGGGCGCATTCCGTAAGCCTCGCGAGATGAACTGGGTCATCGGCGGCGTGCTGCTCATTCTTGGCATGGCCGCAGGCTTCACGGGCTACTCGCTTCCGGATGATCTGCTTTCGGGCAACGGCCTCCGAATCATCGACGGTGTTGTCATGGCCATTCCGGTCATCGGCACTTGGATCTCGATGTTCCTGTTCGGCGGCGAATTCCCCGGAACGGCGATCGTCGGTCGTCTCTACGTGATGCACATCCTGCTGATCCCGGCGATGATCCTCGGTCTTGTGGCCCTCCACCTGATGTTCGTGGTCTTGCAGAAGCACACGCAGTACCCCGGCCCGGGCCGGAACGACCGCAATGTCGTCGGGTATCCCCTGGGCCCGGTGTACGCGGCGAAGGCTGGCGGCTTCTTCTTCATCGTGTTCGGCGTCCTCGCAGCCATGGCCGCGGCCTTCACGATCAACCCGATCTGGAACTACGGTCCGTATGACCCCTCCCCTGTCTCGGCTGGCACACAGCCAGACTGGTATATCGGTTGGGTCGATGGCGCGCTACGACTCATGCCGGGCGTGATCGGTGACATCGGCGGCTACCGGCAGCACTTCGAGTTCGTGATCTTCAACCAGACGCTGTCGCTGAACATCCTGCTGCCTGCGCTTGTTCCTGCGATCATCGTGTTCACGGTGCTCTTCACGTATCCCTGGATCGAGCGGTGGATCACGAGGGACGATCGCGAGCATCACGTTCTCGACCGTCCCCGCAATGCCCCGACCCGCACGGCGATCGGAATGGCCGGCTTCACGTTCTACTGCGTCATGTGGGCGGCCGCGAGCTCGGACCTGATCGCGACTCACTTCCACGTGTCGCTGAACGACGTGACCTATTGGCTCCGCGCGCTGTTCTTCGTGGGCCCAATCATCGCGTTCACGGTGACCAAGCGGATCGCAATCGGGCTCCAGCGGAAGGACCGTGAGATCGCCCTGCATGGCCGTGAGACGGGACGAATCGTCCGTCTCCCCCACGGTGAGTTCATTGAAGTTCACGCTCCGCTCGACGAGTACAAGCTCTACAAGCTGGTGGCGTTCGAGGCGCCGTTGCCGCTTCCGGCGCAGCCGAACGCGAAGGGCGTGGTGAACCGGAGCGAGCGTCGCCGCGCGAAGCTCTCGAAGTGGTTCTTCGAGGACCGCGTCGCCCCGGTCTCGCCGGCCGAGCTTGAGGCTGCCCACGCGCATGCCCATCACGAGGCCATCGAGTCAGCTCCTACGGGCTCTGGTCACTGAACACAGCCTTAGCGCGCAAACGGAAGGGCCCCGCAGCAACTGCTGCGGGGCCCTTCCGTCTGTCCGCAAGGACTAAGCTCCCTATCCGGACTTCTGGATCGGAGGCGAATGGCCGCTCAGGAGCCTCTGGTGCGGGACTGTCAGCCCGTGAAGCGCTGAGTGGAGTAGCTGCGCGGTGTCCGTACCCCAGGCCGTTGGAGAGGCACCCAGAGCTTGTAACGGTCTGCTCGGTAGTAGGAGACGGAGTAATCGACCATGGCCTTCGCGACGTAGGCGTGGCGTTGGATCTTGAGCAGCGGCGCGCCCATGTCGACTTTGAGCAGGCGTGCGATGGAAGGCGATGCCGCTGTCGCCTCAATCATGTCCTCGCCCCATTCCATGACGAGGCCATAGCGTTCGCTCAGAACCTGGTAGAGGGACGTTGGGGGCGGTCCCTCTGTGAACCCGGGCACGCGATGGGCGAGGATGTAGTTCTCGTCGACGCTCATGGGCTCTTGATCGGCGAGCAGGAGTCGCCGGAATCGAACTACGGCCGTTCCTTCGTCGACTTGGAGCTCTCTCGCCAAATGCGCCGACGCTCCGATCTCCTCGAAGCTGAGGACTTTCGCATCCGGCACCATTCCGCGGCGCTGCATCTCCTCGCTGTACGAGGTCAACTTCATCTGCAGGTCGAGCTTGGGACGGCTGACGAAGGTCCCGAGACCCACAATCCGATCGAGGACACCCTCTGCGACGAGGGCATCGATCGCCTGGCGTACCGTCATCCGTGCGAGGCCGAAGCGGTGGGCGAGCTCTCGCTCCGAGGGAAGCGGCGCGCCGGGCGTCAGCCTCGTCTGTATGTGCTCACGCAGGAGCTCGCGGAGTTGGACATACATAGCGGTCTTCGAAGACCTATCGAGCCTCCCGGCGATGCTGTCGGCGTCTTCCACCCGTTCCTCCTGATGACCTGGCACCATCAAGAAGGCTACACGTTCCCAAGCGTCGAAATGGGGTCTTCAGATGCAGAAGGGCCCGGCATCCTGATGAGGATGCCGGGCCCTTCTGTGTGCCATTAGAGGATGTCCTCCAAGGCTTCAAAACGTGCTCAGTGAGCGTGGTCTCCGCGGCTGTACTCGAAGACCCAGCCGACGAGGGCAACGATACCGATGCCGGCGCCGACGAGCGTGATCCACCAGCCAATCGCAACACCCAGGAGTGCGGTTGCAGCCGAGGCGCCGAGCACGATCGGCCACCAGCTCCAGGGGCTGAAGTGGCCCTGCTCGCCAGCGCCCTCGTGCACTTCGGCATCCTCTCGGTCCTCCGGCCGGGCACCGACACGCCGAGCGGTCACGCTGAGATAGGAGCCGATCATGGCGGCCAGGCCGCCCAAGAGGAAGATTCCCATGATGCCAACCCACTCGGACCAGTGGGTGAGCCAGCCATAGACGATGGCGACTGGGATGAAGAAGAACGCGCCCAGCCCAAAGAGCCTTGATTCGATCCTCACTAGTGCATTTCCTTCCGGTCGGCGGTCACGGCCGCGGCCGTCTGCGCGTGCTGAATCGAACCGGCCATCGAGAGCTCCGGGTGGTGCAGGTCAAGCGCCGGGCGCTCCGAGCGGATGCGCGGGAGTGAGGTGAAGTTGTGGCGCGGGGGCGGGCACGAGGTCGCCCACTCGAGCGAGGCGCCGAAGCCCCAAGGATCGTCCACGGTCACCCGCTTGCCGCTGCGGGCGGTGATGTAGACGTTCCAGAAGAACGGGATGAGCGAGGCGCCGAGCACGAACGAGGAGATCGTGGAGAACTGGTTCATCCAGGTGAAGCCGTCCTGGGGCAGGTAGTCGGCGTACCGGCGGGGCATGCCCATGACG
>NZ_JTDL01000098.1 GCF_000802235.1 Sinomonas humi | reverse complement strand
CCTCAACGCACGCTACCGGCGCGCAGTCAGGGCCCGAGGCCACTTCCCCAACGACGCGGCGGCCCTGAAGTGCCTGTACCTCGTCACCCGGTCCCTTGACCCCACTGGGCGCGGCAGGGCACGCTGGGCCACACGCTGGAAGCCGGCACTGAACGCCTTCGCGATCGCCTTCGAAGGCCGCATCAACTAACCATGGGCCAAACCGAACCCACCGTTATTCGGACAGTCCCGACCCTGACGGTGAGGTCGGAATTGAGGGCTTTCTCCTCGGTCGGGGTTCTGCGGCTTTCCATGTTGTTGTGACCTACCGCGGGGCTCCCTTGGAGGGCGCAGAGGGCGGGCTCATCGGAACGATGGAGCACTCCGTGCTGGGCACCCGCTGGGTGTACGACGGACTGGCCGACCCAGTTGCCCTCGCTGCTCTGGCACGTGCGGTCAGGGGGCAGCAGGACCAAGCGGTGCTTGAGCTGCATTCCGGTGGAAAGGCCGTCGGCCGCCGGGAGCCGGATGTGCGGTTGCGCTCGTCGGCGGCGGGGATGCAGGCTGACCGCGCTGCCGCCTCGTCCGACGACGGTGCTGCCGCAGAGGTGTCCGTCGACGGCGCCACGCTGCGCATCGCGCGGGAACTCGGCGCCGAGATGCCGGAGGGCCCCTCGCTCATCGCCGAATGGGCGGGCGGCGAGGCCGTGCTCGCATGCCTCATGTAGTTCGTGTGGCTCGTTAGAGGGTCTGCTTGCCCGAGCCGCTTCTCGCGAGGAATTTGGTGAGGCGGAGTTGGCATACCCGTGTTGCTGGTGAGGCGGAGTTGGCGTACCCGTGTTGCTGGTGAGGCGGAGTTGGCGTACCCGTGTTGCTGGTGAGGCGGAGTTTCTGTACCCGAAACGGAAAGAGCGGGGGCGGGGGAGGCCCGGGGGCTGGGGGAGCGGGGGCGTCAGGTGGTCAGGGGTTCAGGCGGAGGGCCGTGCGCACTTCTTGGAGCACGTCCCGCATCGACGATTCGGCGCGGGCGGCGTCCCCGTCTCCGATCGCCTCGGCCACGTGCCGGTGCGCATCCAGCGCCTCGTTCCGCGGGTGGAACGGCATGAGTCCTTGGCGGGTCCGGCTCGTGAGCACCTCGGAGACCATTCCGTCGAGCGCCGCGAACATTTCGTTGCCGCTGCTGCGCAGGATGAGCCGGTGGAAAGCTATATCGGCCGCGAGGAAGGCCTCGAGGTCCCCGGCCGCGCCGAGCCGCTCGAGTTCGGCCGCCAAGCGTAGGAGCTCCATGCGCTGGTCGCCGCTCCCGCGACGCGCAGCACCTGCCGCCGCCACCGGTTCGACGGCGATGCGGAGCTCAGTCAACGAGGCGTACTGCTCGTCGCGCCGCTCCGAAGCCAGCCGCCACCGCACGAGCTGGGGATCGTAGACGTTCCACTTCGCCGCCTCCTGCACCACGATCCCGACCCGGCGCCGCGAGGTAACGAGGTTCATCGTCTCGAGCGCGCGCATCGTGTCGCGGGCCACGGTGCGGGAGACGCCGTGCTCGCGTTGGAGTTCCTCGAGGGTGAGCCGATGGCCGGGCGCGTAGCGGCCCGAGGCGATGGCTTCGCCAATGGAGTCGAGCATCCGGCGGTGGAGGCCGACGGCGTCGGGGGAAGCTGACGACGGCGGGGCGAGCCGCGCGTCGTCGACCGCGGCGTCCAGGACGGGTGCGCCGTCGTCGTTCGCCTGGGGAGTCGTCATCGGTCTCGACCTTTCGCGTGAGTAGCCTCACCTAAAAGTATTACCTATTTCACTCAATGGTGCTATCTTTGAAAGGCGGCGTTTGCCGCATTGGCGCTTCTTCGGAAGCCAACGACGTCTTCTGCGGAGGTAGCAATGGAATCCCTGCATGTCGTGGTCATGGGCGTGGCTGGAGCGGGCAAGACGACTGTCTCGGCCGCGCTCGCCGATCGTCTGGGCTGGGTCCTCGCCGAGGCCGATGAGTTCCACCCCCGGGCGAACGTCGAGAAGATGGCGAGCGGGGTTCCCCTCACCGACGAGGACCGCTGGCCCTGGCTCCGGAGCATCCGGGACTGGATGACCGCGCAGGCCGCCGTGGGCCGGAGCACGGTCCTGACCTGCTCCGCTCTCAAGCGCAGCTACCGCAGGCTCCTCACTCAAGCCGACGGGCACGTCGTCTTCGCGCATCTCGATGGCTCGCCCGAGCTTCTTGCGGAGCGCATGGCCAGCCGGAGCGGACACTTCATGCCGACCGGCCTTCTGCCGAGCCAGCTCGCCACGCTCGAGCCCCTCACTGCAGACGAGTACGCGAACGGAAGCCTCCGCCTCGACATCTCACACTCTCCTGAGAGCCTCGTCAAGGCGATCCAGGCAACGCTGCATGTGCCAGTCGGGTGAGAAGTCGCCACTGGTCCGGTGAGAAGTGCCACTCGTCGCTTAGTGGATGAGTTTTCGCGGAGGGACGCTGGGGTCGGCGAGAGCAGCCGGGTCCGGTGCGAGGCCGCGGTCCATGATGCGGCGTGCGGCGCGGATCAGGAGCGGGAAGCCGACGGCGGCCGCGCCGAGCAAGCGCCCGTCGTCGGCGAGGAGAAACGCTGCCTGGGGGAGCCCGTCGGCCTCCCGGAGGACGATGCGGCCCGCTGAGCGGGCGTCGAGCGTCCCTACCGCCTCGACGTGAGCGCCGTAGCGATCTGACCAGAACCAGGGTGCCCCGAACTCGGGAGCGGGCTCGCCCAGCATTCCCGCCGCAGCCGCCTGCCCGGACCGCACGGCCGCCTCCCAGTGCTCGGCTCGGCGAGCGAGTGCTCCGTCGGGATGCCGGAGGCGTGAGACGTCGCCCGCCGCGAACACCCCGGGGTTCGAGGTTGCGCCGGAGGCGTCGACGAGCACTCCGTCGTCGACCTCGATCCCGGCGTCAGCCGCGAGGGCTGAGTTGGGCACGATCCCGATCCCGGCCACGATGGCGTCGGCGGCCACGGCGGAACCGCCGGCGAGACGCACAAGGCACGCTCCGCCGTCGGACGCTGCAATCTCGACGGGCACCGAAGCGACGGTGCGCACACCATGCTCGCCGTGCATTTCGTGGAGCCGCCGCGCGAGCGCCTCGCCCACGGCGGGCACGAGTGGGGGGTCGATGGGGTCGACGAGCGTCACCTCTGCGCCGAAGCCGACGGCGGCCGAGGTCACCTCGGCGCCTATGAGCCCGGCGCCGACGACGACGACGCGCGCTCCCGGAGCGAGGGCCGCCCGGAGTGCGTCTGCATCCGCGCGGTCCCGGAGCGTGAGCGCCGCCTCCCCACCTGGAACGGCGAGGGGGCGAGGCCGAGCGCCCGTGGCGATCAGGACACGGTCAGCTCCCAGAGTCCTGCCGTTGCCCAGCTCCACGGAGGCCTCCGACGGCCGAAGCGCGGCCGCCCGCTCCGTGAGAACCTCGACCCCGTGCTCGGCGTACCAGTCCTCGGGAGCGAGGACGATCTTCGCGGCGTCCTCGCTGCCGAGCAGATACCCCTTGCTGAGGGGCGGCCTGTCGTAGGGAAGGCCTTCGGGGGAGAGGAGCGTCAGTGCGCCGTCGTACCCGCGGGCCCGAAGCTCGCTCGCGGCGCTGAAGGCGGCCACGCCTCCGCCGACGACCACTATCCGACGCGGGGCGCCAAGGTCCGGGCTCACGCCTCAGTCTGCGGTGCGGGCCGCGTCATCGGCGGGGACGCCCGGGTAGAGGACGACCCGCCCGTTCTCAACGGTGACTTTGTGCGTGGGCTCGTCGACGGTGGCCGGAAGGCAGAGCACCTTCCCAGTGCGGAGGTCGAAGCTCGAGGAGTGGAGGGGGCACTCGACGGTGTCACCCTCGATCCAGCCCTCGGCGAGCGATGCCTCCTCATGCGTGCACGTATCGTTGAGTGCGAAGAAGCAGCCGGACTCCGTGTGGAAGACGGCAATCGGTTCATCGACCCCTGAATCCTCAGGCTCAACGACCTTGGCCGTGCCCTCCTCGATCTCGTCCGGGCTGCCGACGTCGATTCCCTCACTCATGCAGTCCACTCTACCGACGGCAGGTCGGGCACGTCGGCGAAGGAGAACGGGGGCCACGGGCCCAGAAAGGTCACACGAACGCCAGGCTCCTCGGCCTCGATGTCCCCGAGCTCGGCGCCGATCGGGGTGATGCCCGCCTCGTCTGCGAGGACGGCGACGTTCAGCACGGTCACGCAGCCCTCCGGGGGGTGGCCCCGGACGTTCTCGGTGAGATCACGAGAGAGTCGGGCGAGCCGGCGCCGGTACTCGGGGTAGAGGCGGTCGGCAGTCTCCTCCGCAGTAGCCCTACGGAGCGACTCGAGCCGCCTCCGGAGCAGGCGCTGAACCCCCGCGGGCCGCTCCCGGAGGCTCTCTTCGAGCTCGCGCACCTCGGCGCTTCCGCTCCCGGCAGCATCCTCCTGCAGGGAGATCTCCACGCGCAGCTCGACGAGCCCGCGCAGGGCTTCGAGCCGTCGCGCCAGCGCGGGAGCCGAGCGGTTCAGCCACTCGGCGAGCCTTCCCTCCGCGGACGCGCCGTCCCCCGGAGTGACGATGACGTTGAACCCCATGGGCAATATTGCCTTGGTCGCCGCCCAACACCGCTCGACGACCTCGCTGTGCTCAAGCACCCGGCGCTCCGCAGCCTCGTCGGATCCGCTGTAGGGCGGCTCCGAGTGGCGATGGACGACGGCGGCAATCCCCTCCCGCGCCCGCACGAGTTCGAGCGCGGCTCCGTCGATGCCGCTGCCGAGGCGAGCGGGATCAAGGCCCGCGGTATCCGGGCCGGCGGGGACAATGCCGTACACGTACAGGTCCGTCACGGCAATTGCCCCCGGGCATCGTCCCAGCGGTCGGGGTTCGTCACCTTGTCGACGAGGTCGGCGACGACGTCGTCGAGGCCGCGCCGGAGTTCGTCGACCGCGTCGCTGATCCCGTGGTCGCGTTTGAGCTGGGCCATTGCTTCATCGAGTTCCATGAGCGCGTTCCCGAGTCGTTCCTGCTCCTCATCGGTCAGGGTCCCGCCCTCGATGCGGCGCGCCGCCTGCGTCTCGAGCGCCTCCTGGATGACCTCTACGAGCGTCACGACGAGCGTCAGGATGCCGTTCTTGAGGTTGTCCTCGTCGATCCTCAGAGTATTCACCGGCCCTCCTTGGGTCTTAGCTGCTCGGGTCTTGGCTGCTCGCGTCCTTGCTGCTCGAGCCAAGCGCGCCAGCGGGCAGGGTCCGCGGTCGCGAGCGGGATGTCGCCCCGGGCTGTTCTCAGGATGAACGGCTCGGCTTCCCCGGGGAGCCCCGCTGGCTGCGCCGCACTCTCCGAGGGGACGTCCCGGACCCCGTGAATCTCCGACGGTGCGACACGCACCGCTGGCCGTCGATCGCCGTCGCCCGTCCATGTGAACCCCTCGGCACTGTCCCAGCGCCCAATGCCCCGCCGCCACGCATGGCCCCCGGCCCGCGCCTCCGCGAACCAGAGCTCGCCCTCCTCTGCGGCCCCACTCGCCCCACTCGGCGGCCGAGCCTCCTCGCCGTGCGGCACCTCGCCGGCAGACCGTCCCGACGCACCCGTCAGCCCTGAGGCCATGCGTCCGGAGCGGGCTTCCGCGAGCCGATCCCGCAGAATCTCAGGCCTCGCGGCAGTGAGGCGAGCCGTGGCGCCGTCGTCCAGCATGACGGCGAGACGCTGGGCCTCCTCGCCGCCGACCGTCCGCTCCCGCACGATCCCGAGGTGGGCAATCGCGCTGATCGGCGCCTCCCACAGGAGCGTGGCGGGCTCGCTGCGGTAAACGAGGAGCCGTCGGGTCGTGAGGAACACGGTCCCTGGCTGCCACACGCCGTTCGGCAGCTCGTCCCGGAACGCAGAGCCGGGCATCCGCGTGATGATCTCCTCGTGCTCGTCCAGTTCGAGGCCGGACGGAAGCGATCGGCGCGCCCACGCACGGGTGCGCTCGTCCCAGTCGTCCATCATCCCGTACTCGAGCATCGTCTCCATGCCCGCAAGCACGGCTCGCAGGCTGATTCCGATGAGCGGTACCTCGGCCACCGTGACGATCGCGTCGAGGTCGAGGTACACCCCCTTGTTGAGGACCACGTCGAGGAGCCCGGACAGCGTTGCTTCGGAGTCGCGCCTCGGCGTCAGGGGTGGGCGCTGTGAGCGCTCGGGGGAATTGGCGGCCATTCAGCCCTCGGCCCCTTCGCCCTTGCCAGACTGACGCTTGGGTGCCTTGTCAGGCTCGCGGTCGCCGTCGTCGTTATGGGGGTCCTCGTTATGGGCGCCGTCGTTATGCGCATTTCCGCCCTGAAGCGCGAGCGCGCTCCGCCATCCGCACCAGGGGCAGAACTCGTAGAGGAGCTGATCGACCGGGGAGCTCTTGCCGCACTGCGGGCACGTCTCCTTCTGCTCCATCGCGTTGTCCCACGCGGACGTATTCCGGTTGGTGCCCATCGGGAAGTCGAGGCCATAGCGCGCGGCAGTCTCGAGCGAGGCGAGCGCCGCCCGGATGCGGATCCCCAGGAGCTCGACCCCCGCGAGTGAAACGGTGATGTCCGCATTGATGACGAGACCCTTGTCGAGCAGGGTCTCGATGAGGTGTTCGAGCGTGCCCTCGCGGCTCCGCTCGGGCTGCATCGGCTGGCGCGACGACCCCTGGCGTTGAGGGTAGGGCGAAGCGGCCTGGCTTCGGGAGGAATAGGGGACGACGTCGGAGCGCGGCGCCGAGGGGGAAGGTGCCGAGGGCGAAGGTGCCGAGGGCGAATTGGACTCGCGGGGGCCGGACGCGGACTCGGACCCGCGCTGGGAACCGGATCCGCGGCCGGGGCCGGGAGCTTCGCCGGACGCAGGAGGACTCGCGTCCGCCCTTGGCACGGACTGCCCTGGCTCGGAGCTTTCGCTTTCGCTGCTCATCCGACCGAATCCGCCTGTCTGGTTGCGCCGACTCCCACTCTTCTCTGACTGGCTATTGCTGATCGCCTGGTGTTGCTGGTCCGGGTTGTTGCTGATTCAGATGGTCTTCCGGCCTGGCTTACTTGCCGGCCTCGGCTCACTTGCCGGTAGGTCGGCCCCTCTGGTATCTGGGGCCTCTCGAGTAGCCCACAAGGTCCCCCTGAGGGTCTACCTCCACAGAGTACTCGGCCATGATGTCCGCCGAATCGGGGAAATGAGCGCTCTCCACCACCTCAAGAATCACCGTCAGGTTGCCGTTTTCGTTGCGGGACATCCCAACGACGGCCTCGATGTCACGCGTCGTCAGCTGCTGGAGCTGCGCGACCGCGCTCTGAGCCAGACGCGTAGTACTGAGGCCCTTCTTCGCGGGCTGCTCTCGCTCGCGATCCTGGTCCTCCCGCTCGTCGCGCTCATCTCGCTCGTCGCGGTCATCCCGCTCATTCCGGTCCTCGCGCTCGCGGCGGCGGGGCTGTTCGTCGCGCTGCTCCCGCTGCTCCCGCTCGTCCGGCTTGGGCCGGGGTCGGGTAGGCCTCTCGCCCGGTGGCCTCGTTCGGCGCGGTGGCCCTTCGCGGTCTCGATCACGCTCCCGCGGTGCCTCTTCGCGGTCACGATCACGCTCACCGCGGTGGGGCGGCGCCGCCCGCTGCTCTTCGTCTGCCATCAGCCGCCCTTCCGTCGTCGGGCGTTGCCCTCGAGGAGGCGGGCCACGAGCTCGCGCTCCAGCTCGGCCGCCTCCTCTTCCGAAATGCTGCCCTCGTCTCGCGCGGCGGCTACCGCTTGAAGGTCGCGCCGGATCGTGCCCGGGTCGTAATACTGGCGCTCTGCCTCCTCCTGCAGACGCTCGGCGACCCAGACAACCCCCCGCGCCGGAGCCAGCGGAAGTCCGAAGAGGCCCGAGATGAGACCCATCAGACCTCCCCCGTGAAGTCGTAGGGTGCCTGCGGCCCGATGAGGCGGAACGTGATACGCCCCGCGCCTTCTTGGGCCAACGCCTCAGCCGTCTGTTCGAACTCCGCCTGACGAGGTCTCTCGACCAGCACCGCGAGATCGAGGACGTCCTCGGCTTGGCTGGCCTCGCGCTCTACCGTCTCTCTGGCCAGGGGCTCGAGGGCGGAGCGGATGCGAGGAGCCTCGTCCGCGGCCTTTCGCTGGAGCCCTTGGACGATCAGTTCCCCGAGGCGAATCCGCTCGTTCCGGGTCTCATCCTCCGAGGTCCCGTAGATCGCCTCGCGAAGTGAGGCGATCTCCGGTTCCTCGTTGATGAGCTCGGCGAGGACTGCGTCACGGACGAATCGGGCTTGCAAGGAGAACTGGGCAGCATCGCCTATGCGCCGTAGGTTCTCCTCGTAGAGGCCGTACTGCGGATCGAGGACTTCGTCCGTAAGGGTCTCGGCGTTCGGGACGACCGTCCCGAAGACCATCGGAAGCACAGGTGCCGTCGCGGCGATCTGATCCAGGACCGAGCTATGCGCCATGAGGTCATCGGGAGTGCCGATCGTCTCCGGATCAGGGAGCGGTGACACGAGTGCCGCGTGCGCTTCGGAAGGCACCGTCACGATTTCTTCGCCCCGGAGGCCAGTGAGGCGAGGGATCTCGGCTTCGGCAGGGACGACCCCGTAGACGTACAGGTTCGTGGAAATCTCCGATGGATTCTCCATGCCTACCCTTCATCCCTCCGCCGGCGAGATGGACGCGCTTCTTCCTTGTCGCCGTCGTCCTTGTCCCGGTCGCCGACGAGCGCGTCCTTCACACCGCCGATCACGCCTTTGGTCTTGCCGTGCGATCCGCCCTCGGACATGTCCCCGATCATGTCGGGGAGGCCCTTGCCTCCTTGCTGCGCGAGGTCGAGGCGGTTCGTAGCCTCTGCGAAGCGCAGGTAGGTGTCCACGCTCGCAATGACGATCCTTGCGTCGATCGTGAGGATCTCAATGCCGACGAGCGATACGCGCACGTACGCGTCGATCACGAGGCCTTTGTCGAGAATGACGTTGAGGACATCGGCGAGGGAACTGGAATGCGGGCGGTCGAGGTAACCACCTCGTGGCTGCATGGCCGTGCTGCTCATGAATCCGCTCCTAGCTTGGCTCTAGACGGAAGGGTCAGGTTGGACATCATCGAATTCGCGGCACCGGTCATCGGCGCCCCTGGCTCCCGGACGGCTGGCGACTCTGACCGGCATCCCGGTCCTCGGCCTCGTCGTCTTCGGGCTCTTCGCCCTCGTCTTCGTCGTCGTACTCGTCCTCGGGCTCTTCGCCCTCGTCTTCGTCTTCCTCGTATTCGCCTTCGTCGTCGTACTCGTCCTCAGGCTCTTCGCCCTCCTCTTCGCCGCCCTCCTCTTCGTCTTCGTATTCGCCTTCGCCGCGGTTTTCGCCGCGGTCTCCACGGTCGGCCTGGTCTTGGTCGGTGCCTTCGTCGTACTCGTCCTCGGGCTCTTCCTCGCCCTCGTCGTACTCGTCCTCAGGCTCTTCTTCTTCGCCCTGCTCCTGGCCTTCCCGGTCCTCTCCCTCCTGGGGCTCTTCTTCTTCGGCGCGCCTCCGATCCTCGTCGGCCTGGCGCTGCTCCTCCTCCACGACTTCCTCGTGCGTGCGCACGATCTCGCCGTCGCGGATTTCGCCGCGCCACCCCTCGGTCCCCTCGGGGTCGAGGATTGTCGACGTCATGACGTGGCGGACATAGCGCTTGAGTTCAACTCGCACGCGTCTTCCTACGGCACGCCATATCTGTGCTGTCTTCTCAAAGAATCCTTGAGGGTAATACTCGACAACCGCACAGATTTTTGTCAGCTGAGGTCCGTACTCGTGGAATGTCACGGCGCCGTCAAGGTGACCTTTTTGCCCCTTGGACTTCCAGATGATCCTGGTGTCCGGAATCATCTCCTTGATTTGCGATTCCCAGGTGCGGTGGGAGAGGAATACCTGGCCCTTGAAGGAGACCTTTCCCTGGTCCTCGTCATACTCGACGTTCTTGACCTTCTTCATGAAGTCCGACCACTCTTCGAATTCGGTCCACTGGTTGTAGGCGACCTTGACAGGCACGCCCACGTCGACCCATTCGACGATATTGACCAGCTTCTGTTTCCGGCTGCCACGGCTCCCGCGGCCCGTGACCGCCTGAGCGGCGTCCTTCACCTTGTCCTTGACACCGCTGAATGCGCCACCGACCGCGGCGAGGGCCGGGTTCTTGCCCTGCACCTTCGCTTTGATGCCCTCGCTGACGGCTTTGTCCTTGATGCTCGGCCCCGAGGACTTGCCGTCGGTGAAGTCACTGAGCTTGTCGGTGATGCCCTCGACCTTGTCGCTGACCTTGCCAATGCCATTGTTCACGAGCGACGACGCGAAGCTGCCCGCCGCGTCCTTCAGGCCGCCCAGACCGAGCTTGTCGGTGAGCGTGCCGGAGTCTGCCTTTGCCTCCATGGCGTGTCTCCTCTGACGAGAGGTCTATTCGGACGACGGCTTCCCGGACGAACGGCCGGACGACGTCGCGCGCCGGGGAGCGCTGCGACGCTCACCACCGGGACGCGCCCCTGAGGGACGGGGGCGGGCTGGCCGTTGAATCGGCTTCTGACCACCCGAGCCGCCTTGGCTGCCCCCGGAGCCGCCCCGATCGGATCCTCCCCGATCCGAACCGCCGCGGTCCTGACGGGCGGCCGGTCGCTCAGGCTCCTCCTCCTCGTCCTCGGACCCTTGCTCCTCGTCCTCGCGCTGTTCGTCCTCGCCTTCGTCCTCCGACTCCTGGTCCTCGTCGTATTCGTCCTCGGGTTCCTGGCCCTCGGCTTCTCCTTCCGGCGACTCTTCCTGGGAGGTCTCCTCTTCGGGCTTGCCTCCCTTGGGCCGCTTGCGCAGAGCCGCGGTGGCCAGGCCCGCGGCAGAGCCGACGGTACCCGCCGCCTGTCCCGCGGTCTCCTTCGCCGTGCCGGCCGCCTGACCGGCGGCTTCCTTCGGCGCCTTGAGCTTTTCGGCCCGATTCTGCAGGTTCTCGCTGAGCGAGCCGACGCCCTTTGCTGCTGCCGAAATCGCCGCGCCGCGTGCCGCCTGTGCGAGTGTTCCAGTTACTTGCTCAACGAGGCGTTTCGCCTCCGGAGACGAATCCAAGGCCTTCGTGGCCCGGCCGATAATGTCTCCTCGATGGGTCATGAGTTGCCTGCCGCCGAGGGCGCCAGCAACAGTGATGGCCAGCTTCATTTTTCTGGTTCTGCCGAGCAGATAGCCGCCGAGCAATACGGCCACCAATTTCGCCCTACCGTCCACGGGAGCCTCCATCCGTGTTAAGGCTGAATTCAGATATACATTTGCTCCGGTCCCGAGCGGCGGCTCACTGGCGAGTCGGAGCTCCGAAGCCGGAGCGCTGCGCCGGAAGTCAATGACCTTCCCGGCGTGACCTCACGATCCCACAGGGCCTCGCTGCTCGCTAGGGTGCAAAAGCGAGCGGAGGGTCCTGACGGGCCTCGCGTGCATGGACCCCCATTACCCGCCCATGGTGAGCCGAATCACCCGATTTGTAGCGCGACGAGTATGGACTTTTCCCATGGCTGGGCTTATGCGTTTCGGGTACGCGAACTCCCCTCAAAATCCCATCTCGGGTACGCCAACTCACCCCAGAATCCGTCTCGGGTACGCCAACGGGCGGCGACTTCCCTGGAAGTGCCGCCCGCCGTCGTCGTCGGTCTCGCTGCTCACCCCGTGTAGGAGCCGCCGAACCTTGTGGGGAGGAGATCGGCCCGTTCCGCCCCCGAGCGCACGAGATCGAGGATGACCGCTGCGACCTCTTCGGGGGTCTGCGCCTGCGGCCCACCTTCGCGTCTCGCGGGGCCGGAGCCTGCGCGGAGGACTTGGTGGAACTCGGTGGCGGTAATGAAGGGGTAGACGGTTGAGACGGCGATGCCCGAGTCGGCGAACTCCGCCCGGGCGATCGCGGACAGCATGTTGAGCGCGGCCTTCGACGCCGCGTACGCCCCGGTGCCGGGAAAGGGCCGGAGGGTGGTGCCCGAGCTGACGTTGACGATGCTGCCGGCACCCTGTGCCCGCATCGTCGGGAGCACGGCCTGCATCGCGACGAGCGGGGCGACGGTGTTGAGCTCGAGGATGGCGCGGAAGTCCTCGGGATCCACGTCCTCGAGGGGCTCGTGCAGGCCCTGGCCTGCGTTGTTGATGAGAACGTCCACCCGCCCGTACCGCTCGAGAGCCACGTCCACGACGTTCCGGACCTGGGCCGGCTCGGTCACGTCGCATCGCACGGCGATCGCGTCCGCGAGCTGCTCCGCGAGTTCGCTGATCCGCTCGTGCCGCCTCGCCGCGAGGACCAGACGGGCACCCGCCTCGGCAGCCGCGCGCGCCGTCGACGCTCCGATCCCCGAGGAGGCGCCCGTCACGATCATCACCGCGTTGTTCAAGTCCATGTTCCGATCCTTGCGTCCGTCGTGTTCCGCACCTTCCGTCACAAGAGCGTACGACGACGGGTGGCGGCCTCCGCGAAGGAAGCCGCCACCCGTCGTCGTACGCCTTCTGCCGGCGACGCGCCCCTAGTTCTTCTCGGTGAGCTTTCCGCCCGCAATCCGCAGGCGCCGCTCCGCCCGGCGCGCGACCGAGGAGTCGTGCGTGACGAGCACGATCGTGAGGCCCTGACGCCACAGGCCCTCGAAGAGATCCATGATCTCGTCGCGCGTGCCCTCGTCGAGGTTGCCCGTGGGCTCGTCGGCGAGGAGGACCTTCGGCTGCTTGGCGAGCGCGCGCGCGATGGCGACGCGCTGCTGCTGGCCGCCGGACAGCTCGCCTGGGCGGTGACCCGCGCGGTCCGCGAGGCCCACGGAGGCGAGGGCCTGAGTGGCCCGCTCCGCACGTTCGGCCGGCTTGAGGTGCAGCGGCTCGAGGCCCATCTCGACATTCTCCTGAGCCGTGAGGGTCGGGATCAGGTTGAACGACTGGAAGACGAAACCCACCTCGGTCGCGCGGATGTCGGCGAGTTCGCGGTCGCGGAGACGCGAAATCTCGCGCCCCGCAAGCCGAACGACGCCCTCGCTCGGCCGATCGAGCGCACCGAGCATCTGAAGGAGGGTGGACTTTCCGCCGCCAGTCGGGCCCTGGATCGCGACTAGCTGGCCGGCCCCGATCGAAAGCGTCACGCCGTCGAGCGCGCGGACCGTGCGGTCGCGCTGCTTGTACGTCTTGCCGACGTTCTCGAGCTGGAACATGGGGACCTTCGCCGCCTGGCCTTCGGGAGCGGGCGTGACGGCTGGGCTCTGAACGCTGGTCTGTTCCTGCACAGGTTCCTCCGCTGCTTTGTTGTCGATAGTCATCAGGCCAAGCTCCTCAGCGCTTCAGCAGGCTGGAGGCGTGCAGCCCGCCAGCCGCCCACGACCCCCGCGACGAGGCCGCCGAGGATGGCGATGCCGACGGCGATGAGGATGAAGGAAGGCGCGACCGGAGCTCCGAGGGCGACGTGCGTCGCCGAGCTGCCGAGCCCACCACCGCCGCCGAAGCCGCCGCCACCGAAGCCACCGCCACCGCCGAAGCCGCCGCCACCGCCCGCCCCGTTCTGGGCGGCCCGGCCCGCTGCGCCTCCGGCTGCCCGGGCGGCACCGCCAAAGCCGCGCCCCGCGCCGGCGCCAGCCGTGAGCGAGGGGCTCACCATGTTGATGACGACGACGGCGATGAGGCCGACGGCGATGCCGACGACACCACCGATGAGGGACTGGACGAGGGACTCGCCCGCGACCTGCTGGACAATGCGGCCGTTTCGCCAGCCGATGGCCTTGAGCGTGCCGAATTCACGCGTGCGGCGCGAGACGCCGGAGAGCGTGAGGAGCGCCGCGAGCAGGAAGGCCGCGGCCAGGACGGCAACCGAGAGCCACGTGCCGAGGCCCGAGATGAGGCTGGACGCCGTGGAGAGCGAACCCGAAACGTTCGAGGCGAGGTCGGCCTGGGTGTTGATGGTTTGCGACGGGAGGGCCTTCTGGAGGTCCGTCTTGAGGTTCGCGACCTGATCCGAGGACGAGGCCTGGACGTAGACCGTGCTGATCTTGCCGGTCTCGGTCGAGAGGGTCTGGGCGACGTCGAGCGGAATGTACACGTCAGCGGCCGTCTGCGAGTCAGAGCCCGTTGCCGAGACGATGCCGACGATCGTGAAGTTCTGGCCGCCGACGTTGATCGTGCCGCCGAGCGAGAGGTTCGCCGTGGTCGCGTACGAGGAGTCGATCACAGCGTTGTGCTGGCCGACGTCCTGAGTGCCGAGCGCGCGACCCTTCGAGACAGTCGTCGCGGCGAGCGGGCCGACCTTGTCAGCGTTGCCGTCGATGCCGAGGACGCTGAACGAGTCGACGCCGAAGTTGCCGCCGAAGCCGAAGCGGCGTCCCGAGCCGCTCTGCGACTGGCCCGTCTGCGACGGAGCCGTCGGAGCCGCGCCGGTGCTGCCGTTCTGCTGGGCGACCTGCCCGTTGAGCGTGATGTTGGTGAGCGAGAGGGCCGCCGAGGCGGACTGCACACCCGAGGTCTTCTGCACGGTGGCGAGCGACGTCGAAGCGAAGGTCGCCGAACCGCGGCCCGCGATGAGGCGGGACTGGTTGACCGACGTCGAGGAGCCCTGATTATTGTCGGCGCCTCCGTTGAACTGGAATCGCGGCCCCTGTGTGCCGCCTGCGGTGGGCGCTGCGGGAGCCTGGGTGACGGTGATGTCAGTCCCGACTCCGTACACGGTTGCAAGGGCGGCCTTCTGCGCGTCGCGTACGCCAGCCGAGAGGGCGTTGACGACGATGACGAGGGCGATCGCCAATGCCAGGGCGATCGCGATGATGACGGTCTGTTTCCGTCTGCCTGACAGCTCGCGCCGCAGGTACCGAGCAAACATGGGTTCCTCCGTTGCGCGGACCCTCGCCGCGCCTACCGAGAACGTACAGAGGGACCCTATGGGGTGGACGAAAGGATCCTGTGCTCCGGCTGTGTCTGGCGTTTGGCTCGTGCGATGTCGGGGAGTTGGCGTACCCGGAAGGGCTGAGGGAGGGAGTTGGCGTACCCGGAACGGCTGAGGGAGGGAGTTGGCGTACCCGGAACGGCTGAGAGGGGGAGTTGGCGTACCCGAAACGATCAGGCGGGGGCGGGCGCCGTCGACTCCCGGACCACGAGCTGCGTCGCGAGTTCGACGCGGTGGGAGTCGAGCTGCTCGCCGCGTGCCTGTCGCAGGAGGGTCCGCAGGGCGGTCCGGCCCATGTCGTGCAGGGGCTGCGCGACGGAGGTGAGCGCGGGAACGGAATCCTCCGCGAGAGCTGTGCCGTCGAACCCGACAAGGCTGAGCTCTTCCGGCACGTGGATGCGGCGCTGCCGGGCTTCGCGCAGGACGCCGACAGCGATCGCATCGCTGCCAGCGAAGATAGCGGTGGGCCGCTCGTCGAGGGCCAAGAGGCCGGTGAGCCCTTCGACCCCGTCCTCGACGCGGAACCTCCCGTGCCGCACGAGACGAGGATCGACCTCGACGCCCCGGGACATGAGTGCGGAGAAGTAGCCGTGGAGCCTGGCTTGGCTGCACTCGGCGGATTCTGGGCCGCCGAGGTAGGCGATCCGGCGGTGCCCGAGGTCGAGCAGGTGTTCGGCGGCCGCTTTGCCGCCGGCCCAGTTCGTGGCACCGACACTCACGACGTCGGACGGCGGCGGGTTGAGGGGGTCAATGACGACGACGGGGACTCGGCGCCGATGGAAGGCGGCGAGGTGGGACCCGGTGAACGCGGATGTGACGACGATGATGCCGGACCGTTCTTCGTCGACCGTGCGCTGGGCCCTGCGCTCAAGGTCGATGCCTGCAGCGGGCACGCTCCCGGTCACGCTCAGCACCACCTCGACGCCCATGGCGGCGGCCTGCGCGAGGATCCCGTCGAGCAGGGCCGAGGCGTAGTTCGAGTTGATCGCGTCGAAGGCGACCTCGACGACGGCGGTGCGGCGCGTCGTCCTCCGGTGGGCGGGCGACTCGTACCCGGCTTCCTCGAGGGCGGCGAGCACCTTGGCGCGGGTCTCGGCGGCCACGTCCTCGCGCCCGTTGACCACCTTCGAGACCGTCGGAGTCGAAACGCCGGTGAGGCGCGCGATGGCGGCGAGGGTGGGCTTCCTGCCGGTGAGCGTCATGCCGGAGTTCCTGACTTTCGAAAGAATTTCGCTAGGGACAGTGTGCTGGGTCGGCGGCAAGCCGTCAATGCGCCCGCGCACTTTGGTTAAGGCTCTAAACTTTTTCCGCGTGACCCCTTGACCGTGACGCGAGTCACCTCCTAGCGTGAGTGCGAGCGATAACGCTACGAAATATTTCGAAGACCCTCAGCGGGGAGCCGAAATTTTGCAACTGCGACCGTCGGCTGTCCCCGAGCGAATCGGCGGCCAGCCGTCGCGAGAAGGGAGCGGGGCATGACAGAACCAAGACCTCTGCGCGTAGGCATGGTGGGCTACGCATTCATGGGCGCAGCGCACTCACAGGCATGGCGCACGGCGCCGCACTTCTTCGACCTGCCGCTGGCGCCGAAGCTCGCCGCCCTTGCAGGCCGGGACCCCGAGCGGGTGGCGGCGGCTGCAGAGAAGCTGGGCTGGGAGTCGACGGAGACGGACTGGCGCCGGCTGATCGAGCGCGACGACATCGATCTCATCGACATCTGCACCCCCGGCGACACTCACGCGGAGATCGCCATCGCAGCCCTCGAGGCGGGCAAGCACGTGCTGTGCGAGAAGCCGCTTGCGAACTCGGTCGCCGAGGCAGAGCGGATGACGACGGCCGCGGATTCGGCTGCCGCGCGGGGTGCCTTCTCGATGTGTGGGTTCTCCTACCGCCGCACGCCCGCGCTGGCCCTCGCCAAGCAGATCGTGGATTCGGGCGCGCTCGGCCAGATCCGGCATGTGCGGGCCCAGTACCTGCAGGACTGGCTCACGGACGAGAACGCCCCTTTGACGTGGCGGCTCGACAAGACGAAGTCGGGCTCCGGCTCGCTCGGGGACATCGGCGCCCACATCATCGACGCCGCCCAGTGGATCACCGGGCAGGACATTGCGGGGGTTTCGGCGCTGCTTGAGACGTTCGTGAAGGAACGGCCGGTGGGCGGCGACTTCGTTGGCCTGGGCGGGGCAGGCCAAACGGGCGGCCCGAAGGGCCCGGTGACAGTCGACGACGCCGGGATCTTCAGCGCGCGGTTCGACGGCGGTGCGGTGGGCGTCTTCGAGGCGACGAGGTTCGCGCTGGGCCGCAAGAACGCGATGCGGCTCGAGCTCAACGGCTCGAAGGCCTCGCTCGCGTTCGACTTCGAGGACATGAACTCGCTGTGGCTCTACGACGCCGCGCAGGAACCGAACGCCGGCTTCCGCAAGATCCAGGTCACCGAACCCGCGCACCCGTACACGGGCCATTGGTGGCCGGTGGGACACGGGCTCGGGTACGAGCACGCGTTCACCCATCAAGTGGTGGACCTCGTGGAGGCCATCGCGGCAGGGAAGCAGCCCGCGCCGTCGTTCGCGGACGCGCTCCAAGTTCAGCGCGTTCTGGAAGCTGTCGAAGCGAGCGCCGCGGACGAGAGCCGCTGGACAAAAGTAGAAGGAGCATGACCATGGCACCGCGACCGATTACCTTGTTCACCGGCCAGTGGGCCGACCTGCCGTTCGAGGAGGTCGCGCGGCTCGCAGGGGAGTGGGGTTTCGACGGGCTCGAGATCGCCTGCTGGGGCGACCACCTCGACCCGGTCCGTGCAGCCGAGGACGACGACTACGTCCAGGACCGGCTCGACATCCTCAAGCGCAACGGGCTCAAGGTTTTCGCGATCGCGAACCACCTCACGGGCCAAGCCGTGTGCGATGACCCGATCGACGAGCGGCACCGCGGCATCCTTTCCGACGAGGTCTGGGGCGACGGCGACCCGGAGGGCGTGCGGGGACGCGCGGCCGAGGTGATGAAGGCGACGGCGCGGGCCGCGGCGCGGCTCGGCGTCAAGACGGTCACCGGGTTCACGGGCTCCGCGATCTGGAAGACGGTGGCGATGTTCCCGCCGGTTCCGGACGGGATGATCGATGCCGGGTACCAGGATTTCGCGGATCGGTGGAACCCGATCATGGACGTCTTCGACGAGGTCGGGGTCCGGTTCGCGCTCGAGGTGCATCCGTCCGAGATCGCGTACGACTACTGGACCGCGAAGCGCACGCTCGAGGCCATGGCGGACCGGGAGAGCTTCGGGCTCAACTTCGACCCCTCGCACTTCATCTGGCAGGACCTCGACCCCGTGATGTTCCTTCAGGACTTCGCGGGGAAAATCTTCCACGTGCATGTCAAGGAGTCCATCCGACAGCTCAACGGGCGCAACGGTCGGCTCGGTTCCCACCTCGCGTGGGCGGACCCTCGCCGCGGATGGGACTTCGTGACGGCCGGCCACGGCCACGTGCAGTGGGAACCCATCTTCCGCACGCTCAACGCGATCGGCTACGAGGGGCCCACGAGCATCGAGTGGGAGGACGCCGGGATGGACCGCCTCATCGGGGCGCCCCAGGCACTCGCGCTCGTCAAGCAGCTCGCCCAGATCTCCCCGCCCGCCGCGGCCTTCGACGCAGCTTTCAGCAGCCGGTGACGGTCGGCGCCCAAGCGCGCACCCGCCGTCGTAAGCAGCCGACTGGAACGACAGAACCAAGCAAAGGACATCAGTGACAAGCAGCAAGAAGGCGCTCGTGGTGCGAGGGGGTTGGGACGGGCATCAGCCGGTGGAGGCCACGGAGCTGTTCATTCCGTACCTGAAAGACCACGGCTACGAAGTGCGGGTCGAGGAATCCCCCAAGGTCTACGCCGACGCCGAGTACATGGCCACCGTGGACCTCGTGGTCCAGTGCATGACGATGTCCACGATCGAGAAGGACGAGTTCGAGGGCCTGCGGACCGCGGTGGAGAACGGGACGGGCCTTGCGGGCTGGCACGGCGGGATCGCGGACTCGTACCGGAATACCTCGGACTACCTCCACCTGATCGGCGGCCAGTTCGCGTGCCATCCGGGCAAGCATCCGGACGAGCGGGTCGGTGAGCAGTCGGACAACTACGTCCCGTACACGGTGAACATGCTCCCGGCCGCAGCCTCGCACCCGATCACAGAGGGGATCGGCGATTTCGGGCTCGTGACCGAGCAGTACTGGGTCCTGGCGGATGACTACATCGACGTCCTGGCCACCACGACGCAGAAGGTGCGCGAATGGGATCCGTGGCACCGCGAGGTCACCTCGCCTGCCATCTGGACCCGCGAGTGGGGCAAGGGCCGGATCTTCGTCTGCACGCCAGGCCACCGGGTCGAGGTGCTCGAGGATCCGAACGTACGCACCATCATCGAAAGGGGCCTGCTGTGGGCGAGCCGGTGAACAGGGAGAAGCCGCTGAGGGTCGGCATCATCGGCTGCGGGAAGATCGTGGCCCAGTACCTCGAGAGCTTCCGCCGGCTCCAGGACGTGCAGCTGACGGCGGTGGCGGACATCGACATGGAGCGGGCCAACGCGGTGGCCGCGGAGTGGAACGACGGCGGCGCGGGCGAGGGCGGTGTGCGCGCGGTGGGTGTCGAGGAACTCCTGGCCGCACCCGATGTCGACCTGGTCCTGAACCTGACGATCCCGGCCGCGCATGCCGAGGTCGCCCTCGCGGCGATCGCCGCTGGCAAGGCGGTGTACGGCGAGAAGCCCCTGGCTGCGACGACGGCGGAGGCGCGCCGGGTGCTGGACGCGGCGCGGGAGGCTGGCGTCGTCGTCGGCTGCGCGCCGGACACCGTGCTCGGCACGGGCATCCAGACCGCGCGGAAGGCGATCGACGACGGGCTCATCGGCGCTCCCGTCGCGGCGACGGCGACGATGGTCACTCCGGGGCACGAACGCTGGCACCCGAATCCGGACTTCTACTACCTGCCCGGCGGCGGCCCGCTGCTGGACATGGGGCCGTACTACGTGACGGCCCTGGTGACGCTGCTCGGGCCCGTGGTCTCCGTGATCGGGGCGGCGAGCCATACGCGCGCCGAGAGGGTGATCGGATCCGGGCCGCGCGAGGGGGAGAGGATCCCCGTCGAGATCGACACGCACGTCACCGGTGTCCTCGTGCACGAGTCGGGGGTGCTCTCGACGCTCGTGATGAGCTTCGACGCCGTCGCGACGCACTCTTCCAACATCGAGGTCCACGGGCCGCAGGGGACCCTCGCAGTGCCGGACCCGAATCACTTCGACGGCGAGACCCGTCTGTTCCGCCTCGGCGGGTCGGAGTGGGAGACGCTGCCCGTCTCGGCCGGGTACGTCGGCTCTGGCCGCGGCTACGGCATCGCGGACCTCGCCTCGACCCCCGAGGGCCAGGAGCCGCGCGCGGGGGGCCTGCTGGCGTTCCACGCCCTCGATGTCATGGAGTCCCTTCTGGACTCGGCGCACAGCGGGAAATCGGTCGCGGTGACCAGCCGTGCCGAACGCCCCAGTGCCGTACCGCTTACGAGTCAGGAGGGCTGAATCACCATGTGATTGACCCTTTGGCATGTGAACTTCTCATCTTTTGCTTGCGCATCGTCAAAAGTCCTTCTAGGCTCTCTGTGAAGCAGCTCACAAGCCGCCTCCTTCCTCATCGGCAGGAAACGTCTCTCCATAGCCTCTTAGGTCCAACTCGATGCCGAACCAACCGGCTGAAAGGTGCAGAGCCCACGGGATCCTAAACAACTGGTTCTGATCAGCAGGAAAGGCCGGCCCCGTATTCGGCTCTTTCTCAAGACAGCGTAACGAAGCGCGTTTTATCTCAATGAAGAGTATGTAATCTGCGGCCTCGGCTGCTGATTTCCATTCGAAGGAGTCATCAATGGCTAATTCATTCACCGGCTCGAACTTCAGCCGCCGCGGCTTCCTCGGCCTCGCCGGCGCGGCCGCGTCGATCCCGCTCTTGGCTGCGTGCACCGGAGGGTCCAGCAGCGGAGGCGGCAGCAGCAAGACGCTCAAGTTCTGGAACATGCCGTGGGGCAACACAGCCTTCAACCCGCTCGACAAGAAGATCACTGAGGCCTACAAGCCAGCGAACGGTCTGCCGGCGGCCACCTACCAGGAAATCCAGTGGGCGAACTTCACCCAGACGTTCTCCTCTGCGGTCGCCTCCAACACCGGCCCGGCTGTGAGCTCCGGTGGTGGTACGCAGGCGTTCCAGTTCGAGTCGCAGGGCGCTATCGCGTACGCGGACAATCTGCTGAACAGCTGGAAGAACAACGGGCTGTACAACGACTTCCTGCCCGGCCTGCTCGACGCGATGAAGGTCCCGAAGGGCTACGCGGCTGTTCCGTACAACCTCGACATGCGTGTTCTGTGGTACAGCAAGTCGCTCCTTTCCCAGGCCGGGGCGAGCGTGCCGACCGACTGGCAGTCGTTCCTCGACACGTGCGCGGCGCTCAAGAAGATCGGCGTCTACGGCTACGGCACGAGCGCGGGTGCGGGCAGCTACACGGGCGGCCACATCCTGGTGAGCTGGATGATCAACAACGGCGGCGGCCTGTTTGATTCGAACCAGCAGCCGAACTGTGTCACGCAGGAGAACATCGATGCGATGAACTTCGTGCTCGAGTGCGTGAGCAAGGGCTACGTCGACCCGGCCAGCCCCACCTACACGAGCGCGAACGCCCAGTCGCAGTGGAAGGCGAAGAAGTTCGGCATGGGCTTCGACACCGCCGGTCTTGCGCAGAACGTGGGTGGCGATGCGCTCAACGACCTGGTGGTCGGCAGCCCGCTCACGAGCCCCAACGGGAAGAAGGGTGCCCTGTACTTCCCGAACAACATCATGATGTACAAGAACACCCCGAGCCAGCAGGGCTCCGAGGCGTTCCTCACGTACTACTACCAGAACATGAGCCCGCTGTGGACGCAGGCCACCGGCATCGGGCTGCCGCCGCTCAAGTCGATCACCCAGACGAAGGAGTTTCAGGCGAACGCCAACAACGTCAAGGTCATCAATGAGTGGCAGCCGATCTCGAAGACGTGGGCGGCACCGGGCGGCACGGCGCTGTTCCTCGGCGTCACGACCGTTGACGGTACCCCGGCAATGGACACGTTCACCCAGTCCATCCTGGGTGGCAAGACCGACGCCAAGACGGCGCTGACGACTCTCCAGAACACCATCAAGGCGAACATGAAGTCGTAGCCCGAAGGAGCGGGTTCCCCGGGAATTTCTCGGGGAACCCGCCCGGCCCACCGTCGCCAGAAAAGAGAGAAGCAATGTCGACAGACTCCATCGCCGACCAAATGGGCCCCGCAAAGCGCGGTGTCGGTGTCGCCGGCAGCGGCCGCTCGGCCGGGCCAAGAAAGAAGAATACGCGAGTTCGCGCTAAAGCCTGGACCTATATTATCTTCACGGCCCCGGCCCTTATTCTCCTGCTGCTGATCAACCTTTACCCGGTGATCTACGCGGCCTACCAGTCGCTGCGAAACGGCACCCTCATCCAAGGCGGGGATTTCGTCGGCTTCGCCAATTACATCAATACCCTCATCTCGGGGAACCTGACTCCCGCCTTCTGGCAGGCGGCACTGTTCACGCTCATCTTCACCCTGGTCGGTGTGTTCGGCAGCTGGGTGATCGGCCTTGTACTGGCGCTGCTGCTCAGAACGCGGATCCCCGCGGGCGGCGTGTTCAAGGTCCTTCTGCTGCTGCCGTGGATCGTCCCCGTCGTGGTCTCGGCCTTCTCCTGGAACTGGCTCGTGGCGACTCCGCAGAGCCCCTTCCCGATGCTCGCCCAGGCCCTCGGACTCGGCAACGTGCTCTTCCTGGCGAACCCGACCCTCGCCAAGATCACGGTCTGCGTCTTCAAGGTCTGGATCAGCTTCCCCTTCATGATGATGATGATGAGCTCCGCGCTCGCCTCCGTTGACAACAACGTCTACGAGGCCGCCAGAGTCGACGGGGCTGGGAGCTGGCAGACGTTCAGCCAGATCACGCTTCCGCTGATCTCACGCTCGACCTACATCAGCTGGATCCTGATGACCATCTTCTGCGTCAACGACTTCCCGACCATCTTCCTGCTGACCGGCGGCGGCCCCGTGGGCTCCACGACGTCGCTTGTCGTCCTCGCCTACCGCACGGTGTTCGAGAACTTCCAGGTTGGGCCGGGCGTCGCGATCGCCTTCATGACCACCATCGTCCTGATCGTGGTCTCCGTGATTCTCTATCGTCAGATTCGAAAGGCGAGCGTCGAATGACAGTCGAAACCGTACGCGCGTCGGCTCAGTCGACCCCACGCGGGCGCAACGCCTCAAGGCGCCGGCTCGAGGAAGCCGGGATGCGCGGGCGCTGGTGGCGCTTCCTGCTCATCCTGATCATCACCGCCGTCGTCCTCGTGCCGATCGTGGCCATCTTCTTCCTCTCACTGCAGCCCTCGCTCGGCAGCACGAGCACCTCGGCGTTCACGTTCGAGAACTTCACGAACGTGTTCACCCAGACGGGCGTGCTGACGTGGCTGGACAACAGCCTGCTGGTGACCGTCGTGACCGTCATCGTCTCGGTCGTGGTCGCCGCACCGGCGGGGTACGTCCTCTCTCGGGGCCGCAACAAGCTGGTCTCCGGATTCTCCCTCGTGCTGTTCATCGTGCAGTCGCTGCCGGTGGTCACCGCCGTCATCCCGCTGTTCATCCTGTTCGCCCAGCTCGGACTCGTAGACAACCTGACCGGCGTCATGATCATCTACGTCGGTTCCACGATGTCCGTCGCGATCTGGATGATGGCGGCCTACTACGACTCCATTCCGATCGCACTCGAGGAGGCCGCCTGGATCGACGGCGCCTCGGTGTTCGGCGGCTTCACCCGAGTGGTGCTGCGCAACTCGCTCCCCGGGATCCTCTCGACGGCGGTGTTCGCCTTCCTGCTCGCCTGGAACGACTACCTCGTGGCACTCGTGTTCCTGCGCTCCGACGCGAACTACACGTTCCCTGTCGGCCTCGAGACGTTCTTCCAGCAGAACGCCACCGACTGGGGCCCAGTCTCCGCTTGCGCGGTGGTCATGATGCTCCCGCCGATCATCCTGTTCTCCGTGCTGAACAAGTACTTCAGCGTGGGCGGCATTGGCGGGTCGCTCGCCGGGCGGTGACGCCGTCACGCCAGACGCTTTAGGTACGCACAAGAGAGCGGCTCCCCGCTGGAAGGCGGGGAGCCGCTCTCATGTGCTTTCTGCCGAGGTCTGGCGGGCTAGCGCTCGACCGTGCAGCTAGCGTTCGACGGCGCAGCTAGCGTTCGACGGCGCAGCTAGCGTTCGACGGCGAGAGCGGCGTCGTCGGCGAAGGCGGCAAGGTCTTCGCAGGCCTGCCCAGCGTCGGCGAGGGTATGAAGCCGTCGCCATGCCGCGCGATGCGAGGTCTCCCACAGGGTCGGCAGGAGGGTCGCTCCTTCCGGCCCGGAGACCGTGACTTTGCCCGGGGCCGCCGTCCCGGCGCCGGGCAGCGTGAGCGTCACTGCCGTCTTGGGCTTGATCATGCGCAGGGCTGCCGATCCAGGAATCGCATCCGTGAGGATCGCCGCGAGGCTTGCCCGGGCGCCGCTGACGAGCGTCGCGAGCGCGTCGTAGCCATGGCGGTTCCGCCTCGCGTAAGTGAGGCTTGCCACTGGACCGACAGCCGCGCGAATCAGGGCGAGCTGCGCGAGCAGCACTTGCTCGAGGTCCGCTCCCACGCGGGCGTTGACGCGCGCCTCGAGGAGGCTGTTCTCGTCGTCGAGCGAGGCGAAGTGCGGCGCCGCGGCGGCAACTGCCGGGTTGTGCGCCCATTCCGTGTCGATGACGACGGGCACTCCCAAGGTGTCCGCCCGCTTCTTCAGGCTGGCAACGTCGGCTGCGCAAGGCTCGATGATCATGAGACCTCGCGCACCGGAGGCAATGGCTCCAAGGGCGGACTCGGTCCAGCCCGGTGTGCCCGCGATCGCTACCAACGCCGAAGCCTCGGCATCGGAAAGGTGGAGCGAAACCGGCAGGGAAGCTACGACCTGATGAACATCGCCCTTGGCGTCCGCTTCGGGCGAGGACGTGACGGTGAGCTGCTGGGTCATACGGATGCCTCTTTCTGGGGAGCTGTGGTGGCCTTGGGAGCTGTGGTGGCGCGGACGGCAGCGGAGGCCGTGTCCGCCACTTCGAGGGCGAAGGTGAGGTCGTGGATGAGTTCGGTCACGTCCAGGGGCTGCGCTTTCCCCTTGGCCAGATCGGCGAGAAAGCGCCACTCCGCTTCATAGCCGTTGAAGGGGTACGGGCCGTACACCTCGGATTTGCCGCCGCGGCTGATCGTCGCCGTTGCCGAACCTGCTTGCACGTAGGAGGGCGTGAAGTCGATGCGGAGTGCTGCATCGTCACCGATCGCCTCGAAGATCCACTCGGGCTCCCAGCTTTGGGTGTTGATGCCGAAGACCTGCACATTCCGGTCGCCGATCCGGAGGTTGAGGAGGTACCCAGAGGGGTCGGGGACCTCGCACGAAAGGACGTGGAGGTCCGTGAAGTCCGGGCAGAAAGCGCGTACGAGGGGCAGGTCGTGGATTGCCAGGCCCATGATGCCGCCCCGAACCATCCCCGCCGCCACCTCCGGGTCGCGCCGATCCCGCGGCTGCGATTCGGGGCGCGTGATGACTTCCGTAGCGAAGTCTTCGAAGCGCGGATTGGGCGGGAGGACGATCGAATAGCGGATGGTGTGAGCTGTCTGGACCAGATCGCCCCAGTGCTCCTTCGCGGCTAGCCATCCCGGATCGAACGTGTGCATCGCGCCCACGATGATCGGCACGCCGGTCTCCTGTGAGACGGCCGCGATCTGCTCCGCTTCCGCTTGGCTCATTGCGAAGGGCTTCTCGCAGAGGATTGCCTGCTTCCCTGCACGGCAGGCTGCAATCACCTGCTCAGCATGGAACTGGTGGGGGCTGCAGACCACGACGATCTGTACTGACTCGTCTGCGAGCAGTTCGTCCATGCTCGTGGTCCAACCGGCTCCCACCCTTCCGGCCACGGACTCTGCGATCTTGGGATCGACGTCCATGACCTTCGCGACGTGGAAGACATCGCGGATCCGGGAGAGGGTTGGGAGGTGGATGGCCTGCGTGACTGGCCCGGCACCGAGGATGCCGACGCCCAACGTGGAAGTGCTAGAGTTTTCCATGTTCTAAAAGGTATGTAGGAATTTACCTTTAGCACAAGGGGTCGGCTTCCAGCTCTCCCTCCGGAGGTAGGCTCCAAGGCATGACGTCGCCCTCCCCGAAGCCCGGGGGCCCTTCTGAGCTCAGCCCTCCGGACCCCCGCAAGCGCAGCCCCCGGGGCCCTTATAAGAAGGGAATCGAGCGCCGCCGCGAGGTTGTCGCGGAGGCGATGGAGGTCTTCGGGCAGCACGGCTTCAAGGGCGGCACCCTCCAGCAGGTGGCCGAGCGCGTGGGCCTGACCCCGGCTGCGATCATCAAGCTGTTCGGCAGCAAGGAGGGGTTGCTTATCGCCGTCCTCGAGCATTGGGATGTGGTGACCTCGGAGGTCATGGGTTCCCCAAACCGCGGCTACGAGTTCTTGGAGGCTTTCAAGAAGCTCATGCGCTACCACACCCAACACCGCGGGCTCCTCGAGCTCTACACGACGATGGCGGCAGAGGCCACTTCCGCAGACCATCCGGCCCACGAGTTCATGACCCGGCGCTACGCGGCAACCCTCGACACGATGCGCCAACTCTTCCGCGATGCGATCGAGGACCGATACTTCCGTCCGATGGCCGAGGACGAGATCGAGGGTGAAGCCGAGTGCCTGCTCGCGACTATGGATGGCCTCGAGATTCAGTTCCTCCTCAACCCGTCCTTCGACCTCGAGCGCTCCTTCGCGGCCTTTCTCGATCGTCTGGTCGCGCGCCTCTCCCTCGACCGGCCGGATGGCTCCTGAGACGCCCTTCCCCGCAATCGGCGCCCTTCCCCGCTGATACGCGGCTGCCCGACCGCGCATAAGCGGGGAAGCCGCGCATATAGCGAAGCGAGGCGGCCCTACCCCAGCAGCGCGTATGGTGCCGCGAGTGCGCGCCGCACCGCCGCCCCGGCGGCGCCGCGGAGGGCCGCCGTCGTGCCCAGCTCGGAGAAGGCGACGGCATCGGAGGCAACGGCCCCAGGGGCAAAGGACCGGAGGCTCGCGAGCAGGGCTGGCCGAATCCAGGTCGCCAGGGCCGCGAAATGACCACCGAGCACCACGGCAGAGAGATCGATGAGTCGGGCCGCGGAGACGACGGCGATGCCGAGGTAGTGCCCTGCGCGTTCGACGGCGCTGATCGCCTGGGCGTCCCCCGCCTCAAGGGCCGCTTGCAGCGCCGCCATGCGCGCCGCCGTCGTGCTTCCGCCGTTCGTGATGCCCGCGGCGGCGAGAATCGCTTCTTGGCCCGCGACTGTCTCAAGGCACCCGCGCCCACCGCAGGAGCACTGACTTCCGGTGGGTTCGACGACGACGTGCCCTACCTCGCCCGCGTGTCCGCCCGGGCCGGCGAACAACTCGGATCCCATCACGAGCCCGCCGCCCACGCCAACCTCACCTGAGACGTAGAGGTACGAGCCGAGGGCTGCCCCGTGGCCGTACCAGAGTTCGGCGAGGGCCGCGCTGTCCGCCTCGTTGGAGAGAACGACGCCGAACGGTGCCTCGGGGACCAGCTCGGCCAGTGCGGCGGAGAGGTCCGCGTCGCGCCAGCCCAGATTCGGAGCACTGAGGACTACGCCCCTTGAAGGGTCCACGAGGCCCGGCACGGCGAGGCCCCCGCCGAGGAGCGTCACCCCGGCGTCGGCGGCCGCGGAGACGCAGCGGCCGACGAGCCGAGAGAGTTCCGCGACGACAGCTTCCGGCTCCCTCCCGCGATTCACGGCTTCCGCAACCTCGTGGAAGCGAAGCGCGCCGTGGAGGTCGACGACGCCGACCGCGAGGTAATCGACGTTGACCTCCGCGCCGAGGGCCCCACGCTGGGCGTCGAGTGCGAGGCCGACGCCGGGACGTCCGCGCTCGCCGGCACGGGTGAGGCCGACTTCCGCGACGAGACCTGTCTCGAGGAGTTCGGAGACGAGGCTTGAGACAGAAGCCTTGGTCAGACCGGTCGAGGCAGCGATGTCGGCGCGCGTCGCGAGGCTCTCGGGGCCGATGCTGCCGAGAACCAGCGCGAGATTGCGGCGCCGGACGTCGCCGACGCGACCCGGCGCCATGGTTGCCCCGCCGTCATGCTCGCGCATGCTCCTCCTTCATCGAAAACCATTGACCAAGTTCACCACGACCCATATAGTTCAGAACACATACTAATTCTTCTTCCGCCCCGAAACCTAGTCCAATGAGGTGCCTGACATGACGTTCACCCCCACCCCCGCTGACAAGTTCACCTTCGGTCTCTGGACCGTCGGCTGGACCGGAAACGATCCGTTCGGCGTTCCCACGCGCTCGGACGTCGACCCGGTCGAAGCCGTCCACAAGCTCTCCGAGTTCGGCGCCTACGGCATCACGTTCCACGACAACGACCTCATCCCGTTCGGTGCGAGCGCCAACGAGCGCGACCTCATCCTCAAGCGCTTCCGCTCCGCCCTCGAGGAGACGGGCCTCAAGGTCCCCATGGTCACGACCAACCTCTTCAGCCACCCTGTCTTCAAGGACGGCGGCTTCACGTCCAACGACCGCTCGGTGCGCCGCTTCGCCCTCGCGAAGGTCCTCCACAACATCGACCTGGCCGCCGAGCTCGGCGCCGAGACCTTCGTCATGTGGGGCGGCCGCGAAGGTGCGGAGTACGACGGCTCGAAGGACATCAACGCGGCTCTCGACCGCTACCGCGAGGGCGTGGACACCGCCGCCGCGTACATCAAGGACAAGGGCTACGGCCTCCGCATCGCCCTCGAGCCCAAGCCCAACGAGCCGCGCGGCGACATCCTCCTCCCGACCGTCGGACACGGCCTCGCGTTCATCGCGCAGCTCGAGAACGGCGACATCGTCGGCCTCAACCCCGAGGTGGGCCACGAGCAGATGGCCGGCCTCAACTTCACGCACGGCATCGCGCAGGCGCTGTGGGCAGGCAAGCTGTTCCACATCGACCTCAACGGCCAGCGCAGCATCAAGTACGATCAGGACCTCGTCTTCGGCCACGGCGACCTCACGAGCGCGTTCTTCACGGTCGACCTGCTCGAGAACGGCTTCCCGAACGGCGGCCCCCGTTACGAGGGCCCGCGCCACTTCGACTACAAGCCGTCCCGCACCGACGGGTACGACGGCGTGTGGGAGTCCGCGAAGGCGAACATGCGCATGTACCTCATCCTCAAGGAGCGGGCGACTGCATTCCGCGCCGATCCCGAGGTCCAGGAGGCCCTGCGCACCTCCGGCGTCTTCGAGCTGGGCGAGCCGACCCTCGCCGCTGGAGAGACGACGGCGGACCTGCTCGCCGATGCGTCGGCGTTCGAGTCCTTCGACACCCAGAAGGCCGCCGAGCGCTCGTACGCGTTCATCCGGCTCAACCAGCTCGCGCTCGAGCACCTCACGGGCGCGCGCTGACCCGACTGAGCTGACCCGCTCGCCCCACCACCCCGCCGGACAAACTCACCGCCGGACCTACACCGCCGCCTTGGAGGACGCGAACATGCCACTCGTAGCTGGAGTCGACAGCTCCACGCAATCCTGCAAGGTCGTGGTCCGCGACGCCGAGACCGGAGCGCTCGTGCGCTTCGGCTCGGCGCCGCACCCCGCGGGAACCGAGGTCCACCCGGACGCATGGTGGGAAGCCCTCACAGCGGCCATTACGGCTGCGGGGGGGATTGAGGACGTCGCCGCGATCTCCGTCGGAGGCCAGCAGCACGGCATGGTCTGCCTCGATGCGGACGGCGAGGTGGTGCGCCCCGCGCTGCTCTGGAACGACACGCGCTCGGCGGCCGCTGCGGCTGCACTGATCAAGGAGGCAGGCGCAGGGGAGACCGCGGCCGGGGACTCCGCAGCCGGCGCCCGCTGGTGGGCCGAGACCACGGGAACGGTTCCGGTCGCCTCGATCACTGCGACCAAGCTGCGCTGGCTCGCAGAGAACGAGCCGGAGAAGGCGGCTCGAACGGCAGCGGTGTGCCTCCCGCACGACTGGCTCATGTGGCGCCTCGGCGGGTATGGGCCCAGGAGCGAGGGATTCGACCCTGGCCTGAGCGCCCTCGCGACCGACCGCTCGGACGCATCGGGCACCGGCTACTTCTCGCCCATAACCGGCGAGTACCTTCCGGAGGTCCTCGAGCGGACGCTCGGCCACGTTCCGGTGCTTCCGAGGGTCCTCGGCCCGCTCGAGGCGGCGGGCAAGACCCCCGGCGGCGCGATCATCGCTCCCGGCGCCGGCGACAACGCCGGAGCCGGGCTGGGCGTCGGCGCCTCGGTAGGCGACGTCGTCGTCTCGATCGGCACCTCGGGGACCGTTTTCGCGGTCGCCGACCGCCCGACGTCGGACGCCACCGGGCTCGTTGCCGGCTTCGCGGACGCGACCGGCCACTACCTCCCGCTAGCCTGCACGCTCAACGCATCCCGGGTGCTCGACGCGACCGCCGTGCTCCTCGGCGTGACGCTGCCCGAACTCACGGCGCTCGCGCTCTCGGCTCCCATCGGGGCCGACGGACTCACCCTTGTGCCGTACTTCGAGGGCGAACGCACCCCCAACCTCCCGGACGCGACCGGCTCGCTGCACGGGATCACGCTCCGGAACTACACGCCCGCCAACCTTGCGCGGGCGGCAGTCGAGGGGATCGTGTGCTCCCTTGCCGACGGCCTCGCGGCGCTCACCTCGCTCGGCGTCGCCGCCGAGCGCGTCATTCTGGTGGGTGGGGCCGCTCGCTCCGAAGCGATTCAGCAGGCGATTGCCGGGATCTTCGGGCTGCCTGTGCTCGTACCCGAGCCGGGGGAGTACGTGGCCGACGGCGCCGCGCGGCAGGCGGCTGGCGTCCTCCTAGGCGCGTTCCCCCAGTGGGAGAATTCCGGCACGACGACGATCGATGACGGCGGTTCTGCCGCTCACGAAGCCGTTCTGGTTCGCTACCGCGCGGCCACCGCGACCGTTTATCCGAAGGGACTGCAGTGAAGAACTGGGCTGGGAATCTGGAGTACTCGTCGGGCTCGGTGGAGCGGCCGGAGTCCGTGGATGAGCTTTCGGCGCTAGTGGGCTCTGCCGAGCGCGTCAAGGCGCTGGGCTCGCGGCACTGCTTCAATGACGTCGCTGACACGGAGGGCGTGCAGGTCGTTCTGGACCGGCTGCCGGGCGGCGTCGAGGTCGACTCGGAGCGGCGCGTGGCCAGGGTTTCAGGAGGAATCACCTACGGGGATCTCGGTCTCGCGCTCGAGTCCCAGGGTTGGGCGCTGCACAACATGGCCTCGCTCCCGCACATCTCCGTGGCAGGCGCGGTGCAGACGGGCACACATGGCTCGGGCATCTCGAACCGGGCGCTGTCCTCGGCCGTGAAGGCCGTCGAGTTCGTTCGCGCGTCTGGGGAGGTGGACCGGCTCGAGGAGGGCGACGGCGACGAATTCTTCGGCAGCATTGTGGGCCTCGGTGCGCTCGGGATCGTGACGGCGCTCGAGCTCGCGGTGGAACCGACGTACAAGGTTCGGCAGCAGGTCTACGAGGATCTGCCGTGGGACACCGTGCTGGCCGACTACGACGCGGTGGCCGGTGACGGCTACAGCGTTTCGCTGTTCACCGACTATGCCGGTGACGCTGTGCCCCAGGTCTGGCGCAAGGTGCGCCTCGACGTCGAATCCGGGCCCGCGCCGTCGTCATTCCACGGTGCCAAGCCTGCAATGCGGCCGCGGCACCCCTTGCCCGAGATGGACGCCGTGAACTGCACGCAGCAGCTCGACGTCCCGGGGCCATGGCTTGATCGCCTCCCGCATTTCCGGCACGAGTTCACGCCGAGCGCCGGCGATGAGCTGCAGACCGAGTACCTGCTCCCGCGTGCTCACGCCGCCTCGGCGTTCGAGGCCGTACGCGCCCTCGCGGGGAAGTTTGCGCCGCTCCTCTTTGTCTCCGAGGTGCGGACCGTCGCGGCGGACGAGTTCTGGCTCAGCCCCGCGTACCGCCAGGACAGCGTGGCGCTTCACTTCACGTGGCGGCTCATGCAGGCAGAGGTCGAGGCGTTCCTGCCCGAGCTCGAGGCGGCGCTGGCTCCGTTCGGCGCGCGGCCGCACTGGGGGAAGGTGTTCTCGGTGGCGCCCGCCGATATCGCTGCCCTGTATCCGCGGTTCGCCGACTTCCGGGAGCTCGTCGCGAAGCGCGACCCGGAGGGCAAGTTCCGCAATCGGTACCTTGACCGCCTCCTCCCCTAATTCGTTTCGGGTACGGATACTCCCCTCCCTAGGCGTCTCGGGTACGGATACTCCCCTCCCTAGCCGTCTCGGGTACGCCAACTTCCCTCCCTAGGCGTCTCGGGTACGCCAACTCCTCAGCCATTGGACTTCCTCCTCGGGCGGAGTACTTTATGGCTCCGAGGAGGGTGATATGACGGGCAAAGCTAGGGACGCTGTGGCCTCCGTGAAGATCGCGGCGAGCCGCGAAGCGATCTGGAGCGCGCTGACGACTCCCGAAGAGATCAAGAAGTACTTTTTGGGCACCCAGGTCAAAACCACGTGGGAGGTGGGGAGCCCGATCTATTTCAGTGGGGAATGGCACGGAAAGCCGTACGAGGACCACGGCGTCGTCCTCGTCTTCGAGCCTCCGGAGATTTTGCGCGTGAGCCATTACAGCCCCTTGAGTGGCAAGCCGGATGTGCCAGAGAATTACCATACTGTCGAATATCGGATCAATGATGGCGACAATAATACTTCTTCTGTAACAATCACTCAGGGAAACAATACGAGCGAAGAGGAGGCTGCCGAGTCTGAGAAAACCTGGCGCCTGGTCCTCGATAGCTTGAAGGAACTGCTGGAAGCCTGAACTCGGCCCATTCACTTTCCGGAAGCGCCGGCCACCGCCTTGATCTCGGCGGCCACGGCAGTCCCCAGGGTCTGCGTGCTTCCCTGGCCGCCCAGGTCGGGAGTGACGATGCCTTGCTGCGCCTCGGCCAGCACGTTTTCGAAAGCGCGCTGCACGGCAGCGCCCGCATTGCGCTCGCCCAGGTGCTCGAGCATGAGGGCAGCACTCCAAATCTGGCCCACCGGATTGGCAATGCCTTTCCCTGCAATGTCGGGTGCCGAGCCGTGCACGGGCTCGAATAGGCTGGGGAAGCGGCGTTCAGGGTTGATGTTGGCGCTGGGGGCGATGCCGATGGTTCCGGTGCACGCCGGGCCCAAATCGGAGAGGATGTCGCCGAAGAGATTGCTCGCGACGACGACATCGAACCAGTCCGGGTGCATGACGAAATTGGCGGTGAGGATGTCGATGTGGAACTTGTCGACATTCACTTCGGGGTAGCGCTTCGCCATTTCTTCGACGCGTTCGTCCCAATACGGCATCGTGATAGAGATCCCGTTGCTCTTCGTTGCGGAGGTCAGGTGCTTCCGCGGGCGGTTCTGGGCCAGTTCGAAGGCGTATTTGAGGACCCGGTCTACGCCCGTGCGGGTCATGACGGTCTCTTGGATGACGGTCTCCCGATCGGTGCCTTCGAAGATCTTTCCGCCGATGCTCGAATACTCGCCCTCGGTATTCTCGCGGACCACATAGAAATCGACGTCCCCGGGTGCGCGGTCGGCGAGCGGGCTCTTCATTCCGGCCAGCAGTTTCACCGGTCGGAGGTTGATGTATTGGTCGAAGTGGCGGCGGAATTGAAGAAGGCTGCCCCATAGGGACACGTGGTCTGGGACGACCTCTGGCCAGCCCACTGCACCGAAGAAGATCGCGTCGAAGGTGCTCAGTTCGTCGAACCAGTCTTCGGGGAGCATCCGCCCGTGCTTGCGGAAATACTCGACGTTCGCATAGTCGAATTCGGTCGTTTGAAGGGCGAAGTCAAAGGCTTCCGACGCCGATTCCAGTGCTCGCAGGCCTTCGGGCATGACCTCTTGGCCTATGCCGTCTCCTGCAATCACGGCGATGCGGTGGGTCCTGGTCATGACTGCTCCTTCGCTTGATCGATTCGAGACGCCCCTCTCGTCCCCTCGTCAGCCTAGGAGAGAAAGTCCAAAGGGGTCGACGACGACGCCGGTTGGCCCCGCGTCGTCGTCGGCCGCTTGGGGAGCTCGCCAGTTCGCGTACCCGAGGTGACGTAGACGGAAAGTATCTGTACCTGAGACGGTGAAAGAGGGGGAGTATCTGTACCTGAGACGGCGAGAGGGGGGAGTATCTGTACCCGAGACGGCGAAAGAGGGGGAGTATCTGTACCCGAGACGGTCAGAAGTGGGCGTACTTTGCCCTTGCCGCCGAGTACACGCCGTAGCAGGCCAAGCCGATTGCGACGGCGCCCAGGATCCACCCGCCGAACGGCTGCCCCGCGAGGCTCTTGAGGGCGCCGTCGAGGCCGGTCTGCTGTTGTGGATCGTGCCGCGCGGTCGCGACAAGGACCAAGACCCCGAGGACGGCAAGCGCCACTCCCTTCGCGACATACCCGACGCTACCGACGATCTTCACCCAGCCGGGCACCGAGGGCTGAGGCTGGGCGTCCTTCCCCAAGAAGGACTGTGTGAACCCGCGGAAGCCGAAGTAGCCTGCCGCCCCGAGCAGCACCAGCCCCGCGATGATGAGGACGACGACGCCGAGCGGCGCCGCGAGGAGCGTGGCGGTGATCTCGCTGGACTGCTGGCTCGAATTCTTCCGATTGCCGAGCGCGAACGTCGCGAACAGCACGGCGAGGGCGGCGTAGGCGACGCCGGTCCCTCCCGGCCCGAGGCCCTTCGTCGGCTTTCCGTGGCGGCGCCATTCGGCGAAGAACTCGAAGAACATCCACAGGGCGAGTGCCGCGCAGCAGAGCGTCCCTCCTCCGAGGATCAATGGGCCGCCGGGGGCCGAGGCGATCTGTGCGACGGCCCCCGACTCGTCGGCGTTGTTGTTGCTCCCGCCCAGCGCCACCCGGACGGCGAGCCACGCGATAAGCACGTGGAGGAGCCCGACGAACACGAATCCGACGCGCGCCACCCCCGTGGCCCAAGGGGAGCGCGAGGCTTCCTCAGCCCCGCGCTCTACTGTGCGGGCGCCGTCCTCCGCTGCGTTGCGGGACTTGTCGCCCGGGCTCCGATGATCTTCCACCGATTTTCCCATGCGTGATGGTTCCCCCGTCTTCGGCACTTCATGCCGCGCTTCGGTAGACTTGGGTGGCAAGAGCCCCGGCAATCTTGCCGCGCAGCTTCATTGAGAGGTGCGCGTAAGAGACGGGGCTTTCGCATGAAGGCTGTCGGCCAGAGGGACCGTAGGCGTACCCGGGGAGGAATCCATGCCAGCAATCGTGATCGTCGGAGCCCAGTGGGGCGATGAGGGCAAGGGCAAGGCTACGGATCTGCTCGGGGGCCGCGTGGATTACGTGGTGAAGCCGAACGGCGGCAACAATGCCGGGCACACGGTGGTCGTCGGCGGCGAGAAGTACGAGCTCAAGCTCCTTCCCGCTGGCATCCTGAGCCCCAACGCGATCCCGATCATCGGCAACGGCTGCGTCGTGAACCTCGAGGCGCTCTTCGACGAGATCGAGGGCCTCGAGGCCCGCGGAGGCGACACGTCCCGCCTCCGTGTCTCGGCGAACGCCCACCTGGTCGCCCCGTACCACCAGACGCTGGACAAGGTGACGGAACGTTTCCTCGGCAAGCGCGCGATCGGGACCACTGGGCGCGGAATCGGGCCGGCCTATATGGACAAGGTCGCGCGTCTCGGCATCCGCGTGCAGGACGTCTTCGACGAGTCGATCCTGCGTCAGAAGGTCGAGGGTTCCCTGCACCAGAAGAACGAGCTTCTCGTCAAGGTCTACAACCGCCGCGCCGTGAGCGTCGACGAGACGGTCGACTACTTCCTCGGCTTCGCGGACCGCCTGCGCCCGCTCATGATCGACTCGACCTACGAGCTCAACAAGGCGCTCGACGACGGCAAGGTCGTCCTCATGGAAGGCGGCCAGGCAACATTCCTCGACGTCGACCACGGCACGTACCCGTTTGTGACGTCGTCGAACCCGACCGCGGGCGGGGCCTCGGTCGGCTCGGGGATCGGCCCCACGCGCATCTCCAGGGCCATCGGGATCATCAAGGCGTACACGACCCGCGTAGGCGCCGGTCCCTTCCCGACCGAGCTCTTCGACGAGATGGGCGAGTACCTCCAGAAGACCGGCGGCGAGTTCGGCGTCAACACCGGGCGCCCGCGCCGCTGCGGCTGGTACGACTCGGTCCTCGCGCGGCATGCCTCGCGCGTGAACGGCTTCACTGACTACTTCCTGACGAAGCTCGACGTGCTCACCGGCATCGAGAAGATCCCGGTGTGCGTCGCGTACGACGTCGACGGCGTCCGGCACGACGAAATGCCCATGACGCAGACCGAGTTCCACCACGCCAAGCCGATCTTCGAGTACTTCGACGGCTGGACCGAGGACATCTCTGGCGCCCGGACCCTCGACGACCTACCGGCAAATGCACGCGACTACGTCTTGGCCCTCGAAAAGCTTTCGGGCACGCGCTTCTCGGCGATCGGCGTCGGCCCCGACCGGGAGCAGACGATCGTGGTCCGGGACCTCATCGACTGACGCGGCGCGACGCGCCCGAGCTGCATTTCGAAAAATTCTCAAAAAATCTCGTACCCGCGTAACCCCCGGGCCTCCCGGAACGATGACATATGTGGAAGCCGGGCTGGAATCTGTCCCCCATCATGTTCCAGCCCGGCTTCTTTCATGTCTCCAGCAGTCGGGACGAGAACGCCTCCTTGCCCGTACACTGGGACGGCCAATGGGGAGTTCTCGACGAGAGCGGGGATCAGTGCCGGATTCGCTCACGGATCGCGACTTGATCGCGGGCGTTCTGCCGGAGACGGACCTCTTCGCGCGTGTCTACGAAAGCCTCGCCCCCGCGGTCCTCGGCTACTTCGGCGCCCGCGGCGTAGATGACCCCGAGGCGCTCATGCAGGATGTCTTCCTGAGCGTCCTGCCTCGCATCGGCGAAATCACGGGAGGCGTTGCCGGCCTTCGGACCTTCGTCTTCTCGGTCGCGCACGCGCGGGTGGTCGACTACTACCGCCGAGTCGAGCGACGGCCACGGAGCGTGGACTACGACCCGCTCCTGGACCTGCGCGCCGTTCCGTCAGCGGAGGCGGAGGCGCTCGTCCGGACAGGGCAGACGGACGCGCATCTGCTGATCGGGGCGCTCAAGCCTGAGCAGAGGGATGTCCTGATGCTCCGGATCGTGGGTGAACTCAGCGTCGAGGACGTCGCCAGTGTGCTCGGCAAGACGCCGGGCGCGGTCAAACAGCTTCAAAGGCGGGGCCTCAAAGCGCTACGCGAGATAGTTTCGGAAGGGGTGATGGCACAGTGAGCAGCGATTCGATGCGGGAGATGGTGGCGGAAATCCTCTCCGATGCCGGTCTGGCGGACGACGGCGCGCTCACCCGTACGCTTGAATCCCTCCAAACGATGTGCCCGGCTGAGGCGCCCGCGCCAACAGGCGCCCTCGCCGAGCTACTCGCACAGGGGACTGCTGCTTCGGGCGGCGTCGCCCCGAGCCGCGCCGCTACCCGGGCTGCCGAGGCAGCCATCGGGAAGCTCTCGCCGCAAGTGGCCCCCGTTGTTCCCTTCACCCTACGGAAGCGGCACCGGGGGGCCGCCATCAGTGCGGCGGTGATCGCCGGCGTCGGGCTCAGCGCCACTGGAGTGGCGGCTCTCGGCGGCGTGGACTACTCGGCGAACCCACCACAGGCCGGCGCCCGCAGCGCGATCGTTGCCCCCCAAGCGGGGGCTGACGCCGCGGCTCAGGGCGAGACATCCGAGGCTCCGGATCCCGTTGTGCGCGAGGCGCAGGCCTTCGCCGCCGCGGCAGGCGGAAGCCCTGTGGCTCACGCGGATCGCAGCCCGGCGCCCACCAGCGGGGGGAAAGACGCTCCGGCGAGCTCCGGCGTCGTCTTCCCCTCGGCGCCGCCCGCGCACGAGGCCCCCGCCGAGGCTGCGATCGCTCCCGCCGCCGCCCGCGTCGAGGACCCCTCCGCCGTCGCGCAGGACGCCGGTGCGGCGCTCTCGCAGCGTCCGGCCCCGCGGCACCGGGCAGAGCCGGTTGTGAACCGGGGCCGGCACATCGCCCAGGAAGCGGCTGCGACGGCTCAGGCCATTGCGGCCACCTTCGCCCCGGCGCCAGAGTCCACGGCCGTAGCCTCCCCGCCTGTCAAGGAAGCTGTGGCCGTGGCATCGGGAGCGGGGCAGCATGCCGCCTCGGCCGCCGCCGGTGCCCTCGGGCAGCAGCACGGCAATAGCAGCGGGCGAGCCCTCGCCGCGCTCGGCACCCGGCACTAGAGTGTCGCCATGGCGATCGCGCGACTTCCCAGCCTTGTCATCGACTGTCCAGACCCCGGCGCGCTAGCGAGGTTCTACGGCGCCCTCTTGGACTGGAAAGTGGACGTGGACAGCGATCTCCGCTGGGCCGAGGTGCGGGCCGATTACGGGGACTGCATCTGCTTCCAGAAGGTCGAGGACTACCAGCCTCCCCGCTGGCCGAGCCAAGAACTGCCCCAGCAGATGCATCTCGACGTGGTGGTCGACGATCTCGACGCCGCCGAATCCGCCGTCGTCGAACTCGGCGCCAGGAAGCACGAGCATCAGCCAGGGGCAACGTTCCGTGTCTTCCTCGACCCCGCTGGCCACCCGTTCTGTCTGTGCATGAGCTGACGAACTAGGGCTAGGCGGCTCGGGCTGGCCGGCTAGGTCTGCGCGGCCTAGGGTCTGCGCGGCCTAGGGCTGGGCGGCCTGTTCGGGCTGCTGCGGCTCGTCGACCTGCAGGCTCTCCGGCGCCCCGAACCGCTCGCTGACTTCGGTCATGGTGCGGCTCATCAACGCGAGCATGGCCTCGTGGGCGCCGTCCGGATCCGAGCGTTGGATCGCGACGGCCACGTTCATGTGGTGCTCGAGGGCTTCCTCGTGCGGGCGCTCGGGCATGAGCCCGTGGTGCGTCCGGCCCGCGAGGACCTCTTCGACGAGCGGGTACAGGGCTGCGAACATCTCGTTGCCGGAGGCGGCGAGCACCCGTCGGTGGAACTCGATGTCGAGCCGCAGGAAGCGTTCGCTGTCGGTGTCCTGCCCGGCCGCCCACAGTTCGCCGGCGAGCGCTACGATCTCCGCGGCGCGCTCCTGCGGCGCGCGGAGGGCGGCGAGGCGGGCGGCCGCAGGCTCGACGGCGCTCCGAAGCTCGATGAGCGAACGCAGTTGGGCGAAGCGATTCGAGGAGTCGAGCCGCCAGCGGATCACTTGCGGGTCGAAGACGTTCCAATCGCTCTTGGGCAGGATCTGAACGCCGATGCGGCGGCGCATCGCCACGAGTCCCATTGACGCCAGAACCCGTACGGCCTCTCTCACGACGGACCGCGAAACGGCGTAACGCTCTTCCAGTTCCTCGATCTGCAGGACGCTGCCCTCGGCGAGGGTGCCGTCCGCGATTGCGGAACCCATGCCGTCGAGGACCTTTCCGTGCAGCCCGCTGAGAACTGCGCCGGTGGTCTTAAGAGGGCCTGCTACCGGCATGGAAACTCCTGTAGATCAGCGACGATCGCGTGTCTACATCATAGCTGTTGCATAAGTCACGCTTTTAGATATGATCTATGACGCATCTGGGACACGAGAAGCAGATGTAAACCACCCCCATCAAGGAGTGACTATGGCGTCAACTCACACCGCCTCGCCGGCTGGTGCAGCGTGCGCCGGTTGCCAGCAAGAAAGGCGATGATGGATCAGACCACCATCCGACGGTTGTCCGACGAGGCAACCGAGGTCCTTCTGAACAAGGACGGCACCACGTCCAGCCGCCGCGGCGGCTGGATGATGATCGCCACGATCCTCATCGAGGCTTGGGATCTCTACGCGATCTCCTTCGTCCTCGTCTTCATCACGGCCGAGTACCACCCGACCGCGGTTGAGCTCGGCCTGGTCACGGCCGGTGTGCAGGGCGGCGCCCTCATCGGCGCGCTGATCGGCGGCTTCGTCGCCGACAGGTTGGGCCGCAAGCGCGTGTTCATCCTCACGATGGTCCTGTTCATCGTGCTCGCGCTGGTCCAAGGCTTCTCGACGAACATCTGGGACCTGATCATCGTCCGGTTCCTCATCGGCATTCCGCTCGGAAGCGACATCTCCAACGGCTACGCCTACATCATGGAGTCGATGTCCAAGGGCGCCCGCGAGGTCATGGGCAGCCGCTGGCAGTTCATGTTCGGCCTCGGCGAGGTCTTCTCGATCGTGGTCATCACGATCATGTACATGACCGGCATGGACCACGCCATCCTGTGGCGCGTCGCCCTCGCCGTCGGCGCGATCCCTGCCTTCATCCTCCTGCTCGCGCGCCTCGACCTGCCGGAGACCCCGCTCTCGCTCATCCAGCGCGGCCAGTTCGTCAAGGCCAAGGAAGTTTCCCAGCGTCTCTTCAACGATCCGCTCGAGATGCTCCCGAACCAGAACGTCGTCATGGAGAAGCCCAAGGTCGGCGACTTCCTCAAGGTCATCTGGGCTGACAAGACCAAGCGTCGGGCCACGATCTTCGGCTGGATCTCCAACGCCTGCCAGGGCGCCGAGTTCACGGCGTTCGGCTTCTACCTCCCGGTCATCCTCGTCACCGCCGGCGTCGGCGTGGCGGGCAGCGGCCACACGACCAACATCACGGGCACCAACTTCGTCACGGCCGCGATCTACGTCCTTGCGACGATCTCCGGCCTGACCGCCCCAATCATGATCTCGAAGATCGGTCACCGCGGCGTGGCGATGTGGGGCTACGGCCTCGCGTTCGCTGGCCTCGTGCTCGGCGCGTTCGCCCTCGGTGCCAACATCCAGTGGCTCATCGTCCTCGGCGCGTGCACCCTCATGTGGGGCCACTACTGGGATGCCTCGAACGGCATGACCATCACCTCGATGGTCGCCCCCGCGCGGTTCCGTGGCACGGCCTCCGGCTTCGGCTACGTGTTCGTGAAGGGTGCCTCGTTCTTCGGCGCGTTCGTGTTCCCGATCATGACCGCCTCGTGGGGCAAGGTGGGCGCGACGCTCGCCGTTGCCGTCCTCTCCCTCATCGGCTTCCTCTCGGCCAAGTTCATCCTCCCGGAGCTCTACGGCTACGTGGATCAGGAAGGGAAGGCTGTCGCGGAGGTCTAAGCCAAAGGCTTCAGCAGCAGTTCGACGACGGCGGTGTGGCTCCCAGCGGCCACGCCGCCGTCGGCGTTCCGGCGTAGAGTGGCTTTATGGGACATGTCAACGATCCCGCCGTCATCGAGCGACTCATGGACACGCCCGGCCGCTGGGCCGTCGTCGGACTCACCCAGAACCAATGGCGCGCCGCCTACTCGGTTTCCGAGTTCCTGCGGGACGAGCTCGGCCAGCAGATCATCCCTGTGAACCTCCGTGCGGAAGAAGTCCACGGGGAGAAGGGCTACGCAAAGCTCGCCGACATCCCCGCGGAACTGCACCCGATCGACGCCGTCGACTGCTTCGTGAACTCCCAGCGTGTGGGCGATGTGGTGGACCAGGCGATCGCCGTCGGTGCAAAGGCCGTCTGGCTCCAGCTCGGGGTGATAGACGAGTCTGCAGCGGCGCGTGCGAAAGCCGCGGGGCTCGACGTCGTCATGAATGCCTGCCCCGCGCAGGAGGCCTGGCGCCGCACCCACGGTCAGCGCGCCTCACGCCGCTAGGCTGAGGCGATGGACGCCGAGTCTGTGAGAGAGGTCTGCCTTTCGTTCCCGGGGCGTACGAGGACTACCCGTTCGGGCCTGGGATCGCCGTGTACAAGGTGCGGCCGCCGGCCTCAGGCGGCTCCGTCGTAGAGGGCAGGATGTTCGCGGCGCTCCCGCCCGACGCGCGTCCGCTCACCCTCTCGCTCAAGTGCGAGCCCGCCCTCGCCGTCCAGCTCCGTGCCGCACACCCCGAGATCACCGGCGCTTGGCACATGAACAAGAAGCACTGGAACGGCGTGCGGCTCGACGGGGACCTGGCCGACGAGACCGTGCGGGACATGATCGAGGATTCGTACGACCTCGTGGTCGCTTCGCTTCCCAGAGGGCAGCGCGAGGCGCTCGGCTGGGCCGGGCTCGTGCGCTGACGCTCGGGGGTTGGGGCCCGTTCGGTCGGTTAGTCCGATTTCCGCCGCTTGGGCCCCTTTCCGCCGGGAACAACCCCCGCCTTTCCGGCCAGCCCCCTTCCCCGGGGATGCGCGTCGTCGTACGCCGCCCCCTAGGTCGTAGGCCCGTCAGCTGGCAACCCTCAGTCGGCCACGTAGAACAGGCGCTTGTTGACGAATTCGTCCATGCCGAGGGGGCCGAGTTCGCGGCCGAAGCCGGAGCGCTTGACGCCGCCGAAGGGGATCTCTGCGCCCTCGCCCGCGGGGGTGTTGACGTTGGCCATGCCGACCTCGAGATGTTGGGCGAGGCGGGCTGCCCGGTCCCGATCGGTGGAGAAGACCGCACCGCCGAGGCCGTAGGGGGTGTCGTTGGCGAGGCGGAGGGCTTCGTCGTCGTCCGCTGCCTTGTAGACGACGGCGACCGGGCCGAAGAGCTCTTCGCGGTAGGCGCGCATCTCGGGGGTCACGCCCGTGAGGACCGCGGGGGAGTAGTAGGCCGCCTCGCCTTCGACGAGCTGCCCCCCGGCGTGAAGCGTCGCGCCCTTGGCGACGGCGTCCTGAACCTGTTCGGCGAGGGTTTCGGCCGCGGCTCGCGAAGAGAGCGGGGCGTAGGCGCCCTGTTCGTCGTTGCTGGGGTCACCGGGCTTGAGGCCCTGGGCGCGGGCGGTGAGCTGGGCGACGAAGTCCTCGAAGATGCCCTCGGCGACGATCATGCGCTTGTTGGAGTTGCAGGCTTGTCCGGTGTTCTCCATGCGGGTCTCCCACGCCGTGTCGGCAATGGTCCTGGGATCTTCGGCGTCGAGGACGACGAAGGGGTCGGAACCGCCGAGTTCGAGGACGGCCTTCTTGAGGTTCTTGCCTGCGAGTTCGCCGATGATGGCACCTGCGCGCTCAGAGCCGGTGAGGGAGACGCCTTGGATGCGGGGGTCGGCGATGATCGTGGCGATCTGGGCGTGGGTTGCGAAGAGGTTCGTGTAGGCGCCGTGGGGCAGGCCCGCGTCTTCGAGGATCTCGGCGATGGCCAGGGCCGAGCGGGGACACGTCTCGGCGTGCTTGAGGATGATGGTGTTGCCGAGCATGAGGTTCGGGGCGGCGAAGCGGGCGACCTGGTAGTAGGGGTAGTTCCAAGGCATGATGCCCAGAAGCGGGCCGATGGGCAGCTTCTGGACGACGGCGCGGCCTCCGGAGAAGGTCTTGATCTCCTGGTCGGCGGCGAGGGTGGGGCCTTCGGTGGCGAAGTAGCGGAAGATGTCCGCAGCGAACTCGGCCTCAGCCTTGGCTTGGGAGAGTGGTTTGCCCATCTCGGTGGTGATGATCTTGGCGAGCTCGTCGGCGCGTTCGGCGAACAGGTGCGCTGCGCGGGAAACAATCTTGCCCCGCTCCTCGATCGGGACGTCCTTCCAACTCTGGTACGCCGCCGTGGCCGCCGTGAGCGCGCTCTCGACGTCGTCGTCGGACGCGGAGGGGAAGGTCTCGACCAGCTCCCCGGTCGCAGGATTCAGGACTCGGTAGCCGGGCTCAGCGGAGTTGCTGTTCGTGGTCATGGGCTCGCTCCTTCTTGTCCCCGACGGGTCGACGTGGTCCTTACGCTCTATCAGCTTTGGCGGCTTCTGTCAGCAGCGGCGTGGGTGCGGCCACCGATACCTCGTAGCAGAATTCACGGAGCGAGCCGGGATCACGACTGGTACGAGGAGCACATTGTGCGCGATGCCTCGGGCCAGTACTCGATTCCGGAACCGGTCGTCGACGAGCTCCTCGGAGAGGCCTCCCGGCTCCTGGAGGGAATGCCGCGCCTCAAAGCCGACTCGTGGAAGATCGGCCTCAAGCCCATCCCCGGCGACGGCGAGCCCGTCTTCGGGGAACTCGCGAAGGTTCCGGGCTGTTACGTGGCTTTCACCCATTCGGGCGCGACCCTTGCGCTCATCGCCGGCGAATTGATCTCGCACGAGGTCGCTACAGGCGTTCGCCATCCGATGCTGGCCACATTCCGGCCGGAGCGATTCGAGGGCTGAGGCTTCTCTGGTGGCGGCAGGGCTGGCTTCAAATACACTGGCCACCCTGCCGCCTAAATCCCCAGAACCAAGGAGACGATCCACAGCCATGAAGGTTCTTGACCGATTCGACCTCTCCGGACGCACAGCCGTCGTCACTGGTTCGACGCGCGGCCTCGGTCGCGCCTTCGCCCAAGCGCTCTCCGAAGCGGGCGCGAACGTCGTCGTCGTCGGCCGCAGTGCGCCCGAGGCGGAAGCGGTCAGCGCAGAGCTCTCGGCTCAGGGCGCCCGATCCATCGGGGTCGCCGCCGACGTGACTTCGCGCGAGGACATCGAGCGACTGCTCGAACGGACCACCGCGGAGTTCGACCGGGCTGACATCCTGGTCAACAACGCCGGCGTGTGCATCCACAAGCCGGCGGTCGATGTCACCGACGAGGAATGGCGCCACGTCATGGGCGTGAACGTCGACGGGCTCTGGATGGCAAGCCAGGTGTTCGGGCGGCACATGATCAGCCGTGGGGGCGGATCGATCATCAACATCGGGTCGATGTCCGCGTCGATCGTGAACCGACCGCAATGGCAGCCTGCGTACAACGCGTCAAAGGCGGCGGTGCATCACCTCACCCGCAGCCTGGCCGCGGAATGGGCGCCGCACAACGTCCGCGTCAATGCGCTCGCTCCCGGCTACATGCGCACGGACATGTCGCCTATCGATGACCCCCAGTTCCATCGGTACTGGATCGAGGACACGCCTCAGCAGCGGGCCGGCGAGCCGGAAGAGCTGGGCGGGGCAATCGTCTTCCTGGCCAGCGCGGCGTCGAGCTTCATGACGGGTTCCGTACTCACGGTCGACGGCGGGTACAGCGTCTTCTAGCAGGGGCCCCTCGTCGTGGGGAGCCTTGATCATGCCCTGCCAGAGCCCTATAGTTCAGAAAGTATACTAATTCGCTTTCACTCGATCTGGGTGCGAGAGAGGAAGACCATGGAATTCAGGTACCTCGGCAACTCCGGCTTCAAGATCTCCGAGATCATCTACGGAAACTGGCTCACCCACGCGTCCCAAGTCGACGACGCCACCGCGGGCAAGAGCATCCACGCGGCCCTCGACGCGGGCATCTCGAGCTTCGACACCGCCGACGCCTACGCCAACACGGCCGCTGAGGTCGTGCTCGGTGACGCTCTCAAGGGCGAGCGCCGCGAGAGCATCGAGATCTTCACGAAGGTGTATTGGCCCACGGGCCCCGGCGGCAAGAACGACACCGGCCTCTCGCGCAAGCACATCATGGAGTCCATCAACGGTTCGCTCAAGCGGCTCGGCACCGACTACGTCGACCTGTACCAGGCGCACCGCTTCGACTACGAGACGCCGATCGAGGAGACGATGCAGGCCTTCGCCGACATCGTCCGTCAGGGCAAGGCGCTCTACATCGGGGTGAGCGAGTGGAACGCGGAGCAGATCCGCGCCGGGCACAAGCTCGCCACGGAGCTCGGGTTCCAGCTCATCTCAAACCAGCCTCAGTACAACATGCTGTGGCGCGTCATCGAGCGCGAGGTCGTTCCCACTTCCGAGGAACTCGGCCTTTCGCAGATCGTGTTCTCGCCGATTGCCCAGGGCGTCCTGACAGGCAAGTACGTGCCAGGCCAGCCCGTGCCGGAGGGATCGCGGGCGACGGATGAGAAGGGCGGCAAGAACATGATCTCGCGGTGGATGCGAGACGACATCCTCTCCGCCGTGCAGAACCTCAAGCCCATCGCCGACGAGCTCGACCTCACCCTGGCGCAGCTCGCCGTGGCGTGGGTGCTGCAGAACCCCAACGTGGCCGGCGCCATCGTCGGAGCGAGCCGTCCCGAGCAGATCGCGTCGAATGCGGCCGCCGCGGGCGTCAAGCTCGAGGCTTCAGTGCTGGCGAAGATCGACGAGGTCATCGGCTCCGTGGCCGAGACCGACCCGGCTCAGACCCAGTCCCCGGCCAGCCGGGTGGCCTGAGCCCGGAAAGGGAAATACAGGCCGCCGATCCTTCAGTAGGCCTGCCAGTCAGGTTTCTGGGCGAGGGTGTACTCGTAGTACTCGCGGTGCTGGAGACGGGAGGCTGCGGCTTCGTCGACCAGAACGGTCGTGTGGGGGTGGAGCTGGAGGGACGACGCCGGGCAGGCGGCGGCGAGGGGGCCCTCGACGGCGGCGGCGATCGCCTCGGCCTTGGCCTCGCCGAGGCCGATGAGCAGGAGATGGCGGGCGTCGCGGATGGTGGCCAGGCCCTGGGTGAGGACGTGGTGTGGGACGTCCTCCTCTGAGGGGAAGAAGCGGGCGTTGTCGCGCCGGGTCTGCTCGGTGAGGGTCTTGATGCGGGTGCGGGAGGCGAGCGAGGACATCGGCTCGTTGAAGCCGATGTGCCCGTCGGTGCCGATGCCCAGGATCTGGACGTCGATGCCGCCGGCGTCGGCGATGGCGGCATCGTAGCGGGCTGCTTCGGCCACCGGGTCGGGGGCGTGGCCGTCGAGGCTGTGGACGGCGCCGTCGGGGAAGTCGACGCTGTCGGTGAACTCGCGCCGGATCACGGAGCGGTAGGACTCGGGGTGGTCCGGTGGGAGGCCGAGGTACTCGTCGAGGGTGAAGGCCTGCGCGCGGGCGAAGGAGAGGCCCTCCTGACGGTGGCGGCGGATCAGCTCACGGTAGGCGCCCAAGGGGGTCGAGCCGGTCGCGAGGCCCAGGACCGCCCCGGGTCCGTCGTCGGCCCTCCCGGCTCCTGTCCGCTCGATGCATCCTTGGACGACGTCAGCAGCTGTTCGGGCCACAGCGTCGGTATCAGGCAGGATCACGATCTCCACGGGGGCCTTTCTGCTGGGTCAGCCGACGATGTGCGCGCGCTCGGCCGCGCGGACGAGGTCGGTTGTGAGGGCGTATGTGTCGGTGACAGCTCGGCCGACCACGATTGCCAACGCTCCGGTGCCCAGTCCGTCGGCGATGTCGGATGGGGTCGCATAGCGGCCCTCGCCGATGACGAGGTAACCGGGATGGGCTTCGACCAGCGCCTTGAGCGCTGCCAAGTTCGGCCCGTGTGGCCGGACGTCCTCGCCAGACTCGGGCACGAGGGTAGTGGCGAGGATGTCCGCCCCGGCCTCGAGCGCGCTTGCCCCTTGGTGAGGGTGGCTCAGGTCGGCCATGACCGTGAGTCCTCGGGCTTTGGCATGGGCGATGACGTCGGTCAGGCTCTCGCCGCCCGGTCGCGGACGGTCGGTGGCGTCAAGGGCCACGATCTCCGCGCCAGCATCGGCGACAAGGTCAACATCATGCCTAGTGGCGGTGATGTAGACCTCGCTGTCGGGATAGTGGTGCTTCCTGATCCCGATGATGGGAAGGCTGCAGGAAGCTCTGATGGCGGCGATATCGAGCGCTCCCTCGGCTCGGATCGCGACGGCACCTGCCTTCTCTGCTGCCTGGGCCATGCGCGCCATCACGTGGGGGTCGCGCAGAGGGCTGTCTTCGGGGGCCTGGCAGGAGATGATGACTCCGCGGCGGAGGCCGAATTCCTTGTCCAAGTGGATTCCTTCCGTTAGGCCTGTGTTGTCTCGGTAGCGAGAGGAGACAGAGGTTCGAGGGTGTCAAGGGCGACGAGCCTCTCGGCGCCGTCGAGGGATGTGCCAACGGGGGCTGTGCGCGTGGCGCCGGGGAGGTCGTCTTGCAGGCGTCGGCTAAGTGTTGGTTCGAGGAGGTCGATTGCCGCTGCGATTCCTCCGAGCAGCGTGTAGTCGCAGCGCGGGCCCAAGCCCGCTCCGCGCGCGGCGGCGGAGATAGCTGCGGCGATGTGCTCTCCGGCCCGCGCCCAAATTCGCCGGGCGACGTCGTCGCCTTCACGTGCTGCTTGGGCTACCGCGGGGGCGAAACTGGCAACGAGGGCTATAGGAGAGGGCGCGGCGGCAATGAGGGTCGGCAGGGCTCCGACTGGGCCGTAAAGCTCTTCAACTGCGGCGAGAAGGGCTTTCGAGCTGGGGCGGCGTCCGTCGGAGGCGCTGATGGCCGCGATGAGCCCTTGGCGTCCGACCCACCAGCCGGAGCCCTCGTCCCCGACCATCGCCCCGGCGCCGTCGACACGGGCGGCTCGCTTTCTCGGGGCATAACCGAGGGCGACAAGGCCCGTGCCGACAGCGGCGATGACGCCTTCATGGTTGCCTCGCGCACCGAGGTAGGAGGTGAGGGCGTCGTCGGCGAGGACGAGCCGCCGGGTCCCGAATCGTTCCTTGAGGGGTGGCAGAAAGTCATGGGGGTCAGGGGGATGGCCGTGAACCCCAGTCAGGCCGCCCGCGAGCGTATCGAATCGCCGGCTTCCGGATGCTTGGGCTGCGCGCTCTGCGAGATCTAGCAGGAACTGAGCGATCGGCTGCCCGGGCAGGTAGCCGGGGCCCGTGAACTCGCATTCGAGGTCGGAACCCGAGCGCAGGCGCGCTCGCAGTCCTCCCTGCCCGAGGTCGAATGTGAGGATCCTCGATGACGCGCTGGCGCCTTCCGTCGCGCGGTCCGGGTCTCTGTCCCGTGTCATGGCGTCTACTTGATCGCGCCCGCGGAAAGGCCGCGGACGAGGTAGCGCTGCGCGAAGAAGGCGAAGCAGAGCGGGATGATCACCGACACGACGGTCACAGCGGCGAGATTGCCCCAGGCGATTCCTGCGCTGGTGACGAAGAAGGCCGCGCCAACAGTTACGGGTACTGCGTTGGAGGCCGAAAGGATGACCGCGAAGAGGTAATCGGACCAAGAGAAGACGAAGACCAGGATGCCTACGGCGACCAGTCCCGGCGCGAGGAGCGGGAGCACGATCGAGAACAGGCTCCGGAAGGGGCCAGCGCCGTCGATTTTAGAAGCTTCCTCGATCTCGACGGGGAGTTCCCTGAGCGTGCCGCAAATGATGAGCAGGGCCAGAGGAAGGTTGATGAAGGCGTTCGCTAGGACCAGACCCACGATCGTGTCGTAGACCCCAAGCGAGGAGAAGATCAGGAAGAAGGGGATGGCGAAGAACATTGCAGGCACCAGTCGCAGGCTGGTGATGATCTGCAGGAGCCAGCTGCCTCCGAACCCCATACGAACGATCGCGTAGCTAGCAGGCACAGCGACGACCATGATGAGCAGGACTGATCCGAGGGAGATCTGGGCGGAGTTCGCCAAGAACCCGATGAAGTTGTACTTGGTGCCGCCGAGAATCGCGCTGAAGTGGTCCAGCGTCAGGCCCCCACTGAAAGAGAACGGGGAGAGGCCGATCGCGGCGTCGGTCTTGAAAGACGTGATGAGAGCGTTGATGAGCGGCAGGTTGATCAGCAGGGCGATCAGTCCAATCACAGCCGTCCGCCACCAGGGTGCCGGCTTGCGCTGCCTCGGCAAGGCAGGTGCTTGGCTCATGAGACTGCTCCTCGGGTAATGCGGCGGACGACGATAGGTACCAACGGCAGCATGATCAGCGCCACGAGCAGTGCTGCGGCCGACGCCGTGCCGAAGTTGCCTGCCGAGAGAATCTTGTAGATATAGATGCTCAGCGTTGTGGTGTTGTCCCCTGGGCCTCCTGAGGTGAGGACGTTGATGGTGTCGAAGGTCCTGAACGCGTCGATGGCACGCAGGAATCCGGCGATGAAGATCGTCGGCGTCATGAGCGGAAGCAAGATCGAGCTGACGAACCGGGGGTAGCTGGCCCGATCGAGCTGGGCGGCTTCGTGAAGTTCGCCTGGGACCGACTGGAGGGCCGCATGGAAGAGCAGGAAGGTGAACGGAGTCCACTGCACTACGTCCAGCGCCATGAGCATGGGGATGACGACTCCGGCGCTCAGCAGCGGGGTGTTGATGCCTACGGCGTGCAGGAAGCCCGGGACGAGACCGATGTTCGCGTTGAGGAGGAGCCTGAACATGATGCCCATCAGAGCCGGGGCGATCATGATCGGGAGGATAACCGAGCTGAGGAGAAACTTCTTGCCCGGGAACTCCTTGTCGAACAGTAGCGCCAGCCCGAATCCGAGGACTAGCTCGACAGCGGTTACGACCACCGTGTACACGAGGGTGAACAGCACCGAGTGCCAGAATCCGGTGTCGGTCAGGACAGTGGCGTAGTTCCCGAGCCCGACCCACGCGGGCGTTGGGTCCAGCAGGGTCCTGGAGGTAAGTGAGGACTGGATCCCGTAGATGATCGGGAACACCACCAGCAACGCGAGGAAGACCAGCAGGGGCGCAGCCAGGACCCACCGCACCGGGCCCCGGCCGAGGCCGGGGCGCCGGCGGCGGCTCCCCTTCGCTGCCACATCCGCGGAGCGGGTCGCCACAGACGAGGGAGACGTCATAGTTCGGTTACTTCCCCGCCAGCTTCGCCACGTCGGCGTTGGCCTTCTGCAAGGCCGAGGTGACGTCGCCCTGCCCGACCCAGGCTCCGGAGAGGTCGTTGGCGAGCGCGGTATAGATGTCGAATGCCTTCGGCAGCGCGGGCTCGGAGAAGCTGCCATCCGAGAGGACCTTGTTCAGTGCGGCGGTGTTCGGGTCACTCTTGCTGGCCAGGGCCTTCGGCATTGATGCGATGCCGCCGTCCCCCACGTAGGCGGCCATGGTCGCCTCGTCGTCGAGGTACTTGATGAACTCCTCTGCCTGGGCCTTGTGCTTGCTGTCCTTATTGATTCCCAGAGAGAGGACGTGCGTGTGGGACTTGTTGCCGGGGACTGGGGCGATGCCGATCTTCCCAGCGGTCTTGGGGGACTTGGACGGGTCGTTGAGTTGGTCGTAGCCCGCGTTCCACTGGATCGCGAATGCTGCGTTGCCGCTGCCGAGCGCCGCCTCGGTCTCCGGGAACTCCGCCTGATCTGAGTCAGGCGAAGTGAGACCTTTGGTGTAGATGGTGCGGTAGATGTTGACCGCATTCTGCGCTGCAGGGCTGGTTAGGTCCGGCTGGCCGGAGGAGTTCAGCCAGTTCCCGCCAGAGCCCCAGAGGACGTCGTCCCAGACCATGGCGTTGTAGAGCAGGTTCTTCGCCTGCAGTTCCGTGCCATAGGCGGTGGGGGAGTTGGGGTTGTACTTCTTGGTGAAGTAGGCCGCGGACGCGATGTAATCGTCCCAGTTCCACTGGTCCGGGCTCTTGGGCTGGAGCGTCTTGCCGAGGACCTCCTGGCTGATCTTCTCGAACGTCGGGGCGTCCTTGAGCATCTGGTCGATCAGGTCAGTGCGGTAGTAGACGAGATTCACGCTGGGATCCAATGGGATCCCGTACTGCTTGCCGTCCACTTGGAGCGAGTCGAGGGCGACCTTGAAGTAGTTGTCTCCATTGAGGGTCAGCGGTTCCAGATAAGGAGCATGCTGAGCGATCAGATAGCTGGTGGTGCGGTAGATGTCGTAGTCCGAGGAGTTAGTGGACATCAACGCTGCTTCCTTCGCGAAGGTGTCCGTGCGGCTGAGCTGATCGATTTCGACATGGATCTTGTCCTTCGAGCCCTGCCCAGAGTTGAAGGAGTTCACCAGCTTAGACATCGAGTCCGCCTCCGGCCCCGGCTCCATGATCATCTTCACGGTGGTCGTGCCGTTGGCGCTGCCGGAGGTGGAGCCGGAAACACCGCATCCGGCAAGTGACATGCCCAGTGCTGCGACGGCGATCGAGGCGAGTGCGGCGTGCCGGGGGAGGGACTTTCGAATCATGGTCTTCTCCTCATCGAGAGGCATTTTTGGTTCGTACCAAAAGGTCCTAGGTCCGGACCTGTGGTGTTACCGTAGCAGTGTACTTCGCACGTGGTCAATGGATCCGGGAAGATAGGTTCGCGGAGCCCACGCCGGTGCGCTAGGGCGCGGAGGCGCCGGCAGAGAGGAAGGGGCGATGGTGACGACGACTCGCGTCAAGCACGAATGGGTGAGGGAGGAAATCCTTCAGCACATGTCGGGGCTCGCCCCGGACGCCCCTCTGCCCCAGGAACGCGAGCTGGCCGAACGCTATGAGGTCAGCCGTTCCACCGTCCGGCAGGCCCTGAAGGGCCTCGCCGACGAAGGGCGGATCTACTCAGTACGGGGCCGCGGCACCTTCGTCGCCGCCCAACGGATCTCCAAGGACAGCCGCCTGACGTCGTTCTCCGAGGACATGCAGGCAAGGGGGCTGCGACCCGGAACCCGCCTGTTGCACGTCGATCAAGGCCCAGCGGACGCCGAGGCGACCGAACGGCTCGAGCTCGCCCCCGGCAGTGCCGTGCTCCATCTCGAGCGGCTGAGGCTCGCCGACGGTTTCCCCATGTGCTTCGAGGACATCCGGCTTCCCGCGCACCTGTACCCCGGCCTCCTGCACCAGGACCTTGAGCGGCCCCTCTACGGCATCTTCGCCTCCAGCTACAACATGCGCATCGAGCGAGCTGAGCAGAAGATCTCGGCCCAGATTCTCCAAGGCCGCATCGCCGACCTGCTGAATGTGCCCCACGGCTCTGCTGCCCTCCTCGTCGTCCGAAGAGGGTTCGACGAGAAGGGACGAATCGCCGAATATGCCAGAAGCTTCTATCGTGCGGACAGGTACGACTTCGAGCTCACCGTCAGCAGGTCTGGGTGAGTCGACCTCGGGGCTGCAAGCGCCTTGCGTTCACGCGAGGATGCTATGTCAGCGAAGACCCGAACGTTCGCCGGACGGCTAGGCGAGCCATTCGAAGGCGAGCGCAGGGTCGTCGGGGAAGTACTCGAGGCCGACCGTCCCTTCGTAGCCTGCTTCCCGGGAGGCGGCGAGCCAGGAGCAGAGGGGCAGGCCGCCGCTGCCGGGATGTCCGCGTCCGGGCGCATCGGCGATCTGGATGCGGACGAAGTCCTGGCCGTACCGACGGATGACGTCGAGCAGATCCTCGTCGCTGTGGCTCAGATGGTAGAAGTCGGCGAGCATCCCGATGGCCGGGCTCCCAGCTTCGCGCACTCTCTCCACGATCCGCATGGTCGCTGCTGCCGTGGTGAGGGGGTAGTCGGGAATACCGCTGAGGGGTTCGAGCGCAATTTGTGCACCGATCTCAGCCGCCTTTTTCGCCGCGAGCGCGAGGTTCGCGACGGCGGCGCGCTCCTGCTCGTCGGGGCTCGCCTCCGCGACCGCGAGCCCATACATGGGGTTGAAGGCCCCTACCCCGAGCCGCTTGCCGAGACGGAGGGCGCCTTCCATGGCGGCGGAGAACTCCCGCTCGCGGCCCGGTTGGCAGGCGAAGCCGCGCTCGCCTGAAGCGAGGTCCCCTCCATGGAAGTTGAGCAGTCCCACCCGCACTCCGGCTTCCTCGACGGCTGCAACGAGCTCGTCTGCCTCTTGCGTGCTGGGTTCGGAGCCGGGATAGGGCCACCACAGCTCGATCTCGTCGAACCCCGCCGCCGCGGCCGCCGCGGGCTGCTGCAGCAAGGGCAGATGGGCGAGGACGCTTGAGGTATTCAGGGCCAGGCCCATTCCATCGCTTTTGACAGCCACGCTTATTCGCTTCCTTTGGATGTCAGCCGGATCGGTTGCGTCAGCTGTGGGCGGGAGGAACCGCGGCTGGTTGGCCGAGCGTCCAGTGCCGCCCGTACTTCCCGGCGAGGCGGACCGCGGTCTCCTGGCTGAGCAGCCGCTTGGGGAGGCCCGCGGTGCGCAGGAGCGTGTCGCAGACCTGTTCGAGTTCGACGGCGGTGTCCACGGCTTCCGCGAGGTCGCGCCCGACCGTGATGGCTCCGTGGTTCTGCAGGAGGACGGCGTGCAGGGGAAAGGGGATCGCCTCGATCCAGTCGGCTTGGCTCGGATCTCCGGGGTCGGCGTAGGGGACCAGCGGAGTCTGTCCGACCCGCATGACGAAATAGGGGGTCAGCGGCGGAATGGCGCTCCACTCCGTCCACGGCTCAAGGCAGGATACGGCCATGGCTGCGGGGGAATGGACGTGCACGACGGCGTTCGTGCTGCGGTCCCGGCGGTAGAAGGCGCGGTGGAAGGGGAATTCTTTGGACGGACGCGGTCCTTCCAGCAGATTCCCCTCGAAGTCGAGGACCGAGAGGGAGGCTGCCACGAGGCTGCCGAGGTCCGATCCGGTGGGCGACATGAGGAGATGGTCGCCCTCACGCACGCTGAGGTTGCCGGCAGATCCGCGGCTGAGGCCGTTCGCGGTCAGGCTCCTGCCGGCGAGCACGAGCTCTTCCCGAGGCCCTGCCGTAGCTTCTGTGCTCGTCACTTCTCTTCGGTTCCTTCCCCGAGGTGTGCTGCGCCCTCAAGGGCCGACCATGCTGTGGTGAACATATCGCGCTCGCCGAAGTTCCCGGACTTGAGGGCGAGACTGAGGCTAGTGCCATCGGCGGCGGTGGCGTTGGCCCACGCGACGCCCGGGCTGATGGCGGGCCCTATCCGCAGGGCCTTGACGCCGAGTTCCTGCACAACCCGCCCTGAGCTCTCGCCCCCGGCGACGACGAGTTCGCGGACGCCCTCGCCGATCATGCCTGCGGCGATCGCGGCCAGGGCCTGTTCGACGAGCGAGCTCACGTTGTCCCTGTCCTCGGCCAGGTCCTCGATGCTCTCCGCAGAGAAAACGAGAGGAACTGCTGAGGAATCCTTCGACCAGAGGTCCCGCGCCCAGTCGATGATCCGCCCCGCCTCGGCCACGACGTCGCTGCGGAGCGCATCGAGGTCGAGCTTCCGGAAGGGGAGGAGGGCCTTGCCGGACGCGATCTGCTCTCGCGTCCGTGCCGAGGCGCTTCCGCACAGGACGGCCCTGCGGCCCGGCGTGAGGGGTATGCGTCGGGCCTCGGCCTCGTCCCCGGCAGGGATGCCAAGAGCCAGGCCCGAGCCGCCCGTGACGACTTTCAGGCCCGCTGCGGCTTCCATGATGACGGCGAGATCCTCCCTCTCGAGGGCGTCCACGACGGCGAGCATGGGCCGCTCTCGGTCTGAGCCGATGAGGCGGAGCAACTCCTCGCGCACGGCCTCGGCTCCTTGATGCACGGTCTGGAGCGGGACGAGCGAGACATCGCTCTCCGTCTGCGGCTCCAGAAGGCGCATGAGGCTCGAATCGCGCATCGGAGTGAGCGGGTGGTCGCGCATCGGGCTCTCGTCGAGCGGGTCGCTTCCAACGAACAGGCGGCCCTGGTACACGGTCCTCCCGGTGTCCGGGAAGCTGGGCACGACGACGGTGCCTGGCTCCCCGAGCCGGCCCACCACGGCGTCGATGACTGGGCCGATGTTCCCAGATGGTGTGGAGTCGAAAGTGGAACAGTACTTCACATAGAAGCGCTCCGCGCCAGCCTCCGCGAGCGCATCGAGCGCGGCGAGAGACTCCCTCACGGCATCCGCGGGAGGCGCGGTCCGTGACTTGAGCGCGACGACGAGCACCTCCAAATCCTCGAACTCGGCGATGTCTCCGGGGCTTGGGACGCCGAAATGCACCGCGGCCGTGAGGCCACGGCTGACGAAGGCCGTGGCAAGGTCAGTGGCGCCGGTGACGTCGTCGGCAATGCAGCCCCATCTCATCGGCTGGCTCCTTTGTTCGGGACGGTCCATCTGGTCGGAGATGGTTCACCCCATGTTGTCACGTGTGAATCTGTGGAACGAAACTTGACGCTTGTGTGAAACAGGCATAGCGTGCTGCACATCACAGACGAAGCTTGGCTGGCGGTCACGAGGGCCGCTGAGAGGAATCCATGAACGCATCAGAGAAGGCCATCCAGCGGGTCGCCGTCGTCGGCTCCGGCTACATGGGAGGGGGCATCGCTCAGGTGCTCGCCCTGGCGGGCCGCGACGTCGTGCTCGGCGACGTGGATGGTGAGCGTGCCGCTCAGGCGCGCGAACGCCTCGTGACGCAGGCAAGCCGTTTTGAAGAAGACGGCCTGTTCCGCGCGGGGGCTGCAGAGGAGATCGCCGCGCGCCTCAGCTCGGCGGAGAGCGTCGAGGCTGCCGTCGAGGGCGCGGACTACGTGACGGAAGCTGTTTTCGAGCGCCGCGACGTCAAGGCCGAGGCCCTCTCCCGGATCTCCGCCGCGGCTCCTGCCGACGCCGTCATCGGCTCCAACACCTCGGCGATCCCGATCGCCGAACTGGCGCAGTCCGTCGTCGGGCCCGAGCGCTTCCTGGGAGTCCACTGGATGAACCCGGCCCCGTTCATCCCCGGCGTCGAGCTCATCCCTCACCCGGGAACCGTCGAGTGGGCAGTCTCATCCTCGGAAGCCCTCATTCGGGAGGCCGGCAAGCAGCCGGGGCAGGTCGCAGATTCGCCGGGCTTCGTCGCCAACCGTCTCCAGTTCGCCCTCTTCAAAGAGGCGGTGCGGATGGTGGAAGAGGGGCTCGCGACCCCGGCACAGATCGATACCGTGGTCAGCAACGCCTTCGGCTTCCGCCTGGCGCTCTTCGGCCCGTTCGCGATCGCCGACATGGCGGGGCTGGATGTCTACGACATGTCGTACGCGAGCCTCGAGGCGGAATATGGCGAGCGTTTCACGTCGCCCCAGATGCTCCACTCGATGGTCGAGAAGGGGCGTTTGGGCCTCAAGTCCGGGGGCGGATTCCTCGACATCCCGGCCGACGAGGCCCCGGATCTGGTTGCATATCGGGACAAGGCCTACGCCGCTCTGAGCGCCCTGCGCAGCGAGCTCGGGCCGGCCCCGGCACTCTAGAGACGAGCGGAGACCGACGATGACCGAAGCGCCGATGCCCGAAGAGGGGATCCTCATCCCCGATCAGCGGCGAGAGAAGCTCATGCGGGCCCTGCGACGCGACCACGTTCTCAGCGTCGCCCAGCTCACCGAGCTCCTCTGCGTGTCCCACATGACCGTTCGGCGCGACATCGCCGTGCTCGAGCGGGAAGGACGCGCGGTATCGGTGCCTGGAGGCGTGCGTTTGGCGAGCGGCATGCGCCTCGAGCCGGCGTTCGGGGACAAGACGGCATCGGAGCGGGACGAGAAAGCCGCCATCGCAGGGGCCGCCGCCGGGCTCCTCTCCGACGGCATGGTGCTCTACCTGGACGCAGGCACCACCACCGGTGCCCTCGTTCCCGCAATCCGGCAGCGGCACGGCATGACGGTCGTGACCAACGACTTCGCGATCGTCGAGCAGCTGACCGACGCCCCCCACGTGGAGACCATCCACACGGGGGGCCGGCTCGAACACTCGAACCGTTCCGCCGTCGGCAGTCTGGCAGGCGAAATCCTCCGCCGCATCAATACGGACATCGCGTTCATCAGCGCGAGCTCCTGGGACCTTCGCCGTGGGGTCACCACGCCTACCGAGTCGAAGGTCCCTGTCAAGACAGCGGCCGTCGAATCCGCCTCCACCGCCGTCCTCATGGCCACGAGCACCAAGTTCGGGACCTTCGGGATGTACGACGTCTTTCCGCTCGAGCGCTTTGACCGCATCATCACCGATGCCCGGCTGCCGCATGCGGCAGCGGACGGCATCCGGGACCTCGGGGTCGCCCTCGACCTCCCCTCGTCCTCTGAAGGGCCGGGGGAGGCCGTGACCTCCCAGCCGCACGGGGCGTAAAGCCACCCCTCGCGGCTCGATCAGGGACAGCACCACCGCAGCACCCATGCCCTTGGACCGACGGCGCCGAACGCGCCGCCCGGCCCTGCTCGCGTCCAGCCAAAGGCGGGAGTCCGAAGGCCCTGCAGGGCTCTCCTGCAGACATCAGGATCTGCAGGAGACACCTGCACAACCAGAACAGGACGTCATGACAGAAACGGCTCAACGAGGAACCAAGACCCGCAGATTCACTCTGCCGTCGCTGCGGTGGTGGATGTTCGGGTTCTTCGTCCTCGTCATGGTTATCAACTACATCGACAGGGCGTCGCTCTCGATCGCGATGCCGCTCATCGGCAAGGAGTTCCACCTCACCCCGGCCGTCGAAGGCCTGCTCCTGAGCGCCTTCGGCTGGACCTATACGCTCATGCAGCTTCCGGGCGGCTGGCTCGTGGACAAGATCAAGCCCCGCAAGATCGTCACGGGCAGCCTCATCGGGTGGGGCATCGCCGAAGCCCTCACCGGCCTCGCGACCGGCGTCACCGCGCTGTTCGGCATGCGTATGCTCCTCGGCGTCTTCGAGGGCCCGGTCCAGAACGGTGCCAACACTTCCCTCACCCGCTGGCTCCGGCGCAGTGAACGTGCCCGCGGCAGCACCCTCGTCGACGGTGGTGGTCCCCTCGGCACCGCTCTCGGAGGCCTCCTGATCACCGGACTGATCATCGGTCTGGGCACCTGGCGGCTGGCCTTCGGGGTCGTCGGCCTCATCACCGTGCTCATCGGGGTCATTGCGTGGCTGTTCATGCGGGACAATCCCGCCGCACACCCTCTCATCCGCGACAAGGAACGCGAATACCTCGCCGCGATCGACACCGAGGTGGCCCCCGCCGAGAAGCGGACGGCAGCTGACTACCTGCGCTCGCGCAGCACCTGGCTGCTGCTCGCCGCGTTCTTCGGCTACGACGCCGTCGTCTACGGCCTGCTCACCTGGGCCCCGAGCTATGTCAGCCAGCAGCAGCACGTCTCGACCGCCCTGATCGGCGCGTGGACCTTCGTGATCTTCGGCGTCGGCTTCGTCGGCGAGATCTTCGCCGGCCAGCTCGCCGACCGCCTGATCCGCCGAGGCGCCAAGCCCAACCGGGTCCTGCGCTGGATGCTCGGGATCGCCGGGTTCGGCGTCGCCGTCGCCATCCTCCTGGTCAACGTCGTCGGGTCTCCCATCGCGGCACTGATCCTGATCAGCGCGGCCAACTTCTTCCTGCGCTGGGGCGGCCTCTACTGGGCAGTCCCCGCTCGGATCGCGCACCCGGGCGACGTCGGGAAGATCAGCGGCGCGATGAACTTCTCGGGCAACGTCGCGGGCATCCTGATGCCGATCCTCATCGGCCTCATCGTGCAGGCGACCTCGAGCTTCGCCGTCGTCTTCGTCGTCTTCGCGGTCGCCGGGGTCATCATGGCCCTGTCCTCGATTGGCATCCACTACGGAGACTCTCCCGAGGTTCCGGCGCCGGCCACCCTCGCCGAGGGCTAGGAGCCGAGCGGGATCAGTCCTCCCTGCAAGAGCCGAATGCGGCGCCCAGAAGGCAACTTCTGGGCGCCGTCGTGCTTCCCGGGTTGGCCGAAAGTGCAATGAACGCGCAATGCGAGGCCCCAAGAAGCCCGGTGTTAGCCTGAATTGACCTCGCTCCTGCGCTGTGTAAGCATTTACTTGCGTACAAAACGCAAGAATGTCGACAGGAGAGGTCAGACCATGTCGCCGAGAATGAAGCCAGAGCGTAGCCTCTGATGCCCAATCTCGTCATCGTTGCCGACGATCTGACCGGCGCTGCAGATTCCGCCGTCGCGTTCGCCGCGCATTCACGCACAGCTGTGATCACCAACCCCGAGGCCGCGTGGCCTGAGGCGGATGTTCTCGCCGTCTCTACCGAGAGTCGTTACCTCCCTGGCGGCAAGGCGCAGGACCGCGCTCGGGCAGTGGCCGAGCAGGCCATGCTCTCGGGGGCCCGCGTCTTCAAGAAGATCGACTCGCTCATGCGGGGCAACGTCGGGGCCGAAGTCGCGGGGGTCCTCGAGGCTGTCTCGTCGGCCAAGCCGACTCTGGCCGTCGTCGCCCCCGCCTTCCCGCGCACCGGACGGACAACCGTCGGAGGCGTAGTTCACGTGGAAGGTGCGCCTCTCGCCGTGGAGGGCGACGTCGTCAGGGCGCTTGGCGCTGCAGGCCTCACCACTCGCCTCATCAGCCGGGGCGATTGGCAGGATGGGAATGCCTTGGCCGGACTCTTCCGAGCGATTGCGGAGGCCGGAATCCAGGCCGCCGTGGTCGACGCAACCGAGGAAGAAGACCTTGCTGCGATCGCGTCAGCCGCAGAAACGCTCGGGCAAGAAGGCATCCTCGTCGGAACCGGAGGAGTCGCGGCGCACATTGGCACCACCTCGCGCGACTCCGCGGCGTCCAAGGCGGCCGAGGGGCTGCCGCTGCAGCGTACTGGCGGTCGTTCAGACGCCGCCGGGCCGCTCGTCGTGATCGGCAGCTATTCGCAGATTGGCCGAGGCCAGCTGCAGAACCTCATCGCGAACGGCGTCCAGCATGTCGAGCTTCCGCCGCTGGCGGCGGACGACGACGGGCGGGACGCGCGCGCCGCCCTGCAGCAGGCCCTCGCCGTCGGCGGAGCGGTCCTCACCCCCTCCCTCGCCGATCCCCTCGACAAGTCCCAGGCCGCACGCGTCTGCGCCGCCCTCGCAACCACCGCCGCAGCGGCGACGGACACCGCCTCTGCCCTCGTCGTCTCGGGAGGCGAGACCGCGGCCGCCGTGCTTGAAGCCATCGGTGCCCCGCATTTCTGGCTTCGCGCGGAACTCCTTCCCGGGGTGGTCCTCGCCGACCTGCCTGGCAACCCCATCCCCTTCGTCCTCAAGTCGGGAAGTTTTGGAGACGCCCAGACGCTCTCCGCCGTCGTCGGGCGCCTCTCGCACCCGCAAACAGCCGTTCCCACCCACGCCAACAAGGAGCAGAACTCATGAGCCTTCCCATCGTCGCAGTCACCATGGGCGACCCCGCCGGCGTCGGCCCCGAGGTCATCGCCAAGGCGATGGCAGACCCAGGCGTCCACGAGCACGCCCGTGTGCTCGTCATCGGCAGTCTCGACAGGATCCGCAAGGCGATGGAGATCGTCGGGAGCACGCTCTCCGCGCGCGCCATCGCCACCGTCGCTGACGCCGGGTTCGAGCCCTCGACGATCGACGTCCTCGACATCCCCGGCCTCGACCCCGACCTCCCGTGGGGGCAGCTTTCGCCGGAGGCCGGCCACGCCGCGTACCTCTACGTCGAGAAGGCCGTCGAGCTCGCGCTCGCAGGCGAAATCGATGCGATCTGCACGGCCCCCCTGAACAAGGCCGCACTCCACGCGGCTGGCCACAACTATCCCGGCCACACCGAGCTCCTGGCCGAGCTCACCGGAACCCCCGAGGTTTCGATGATGCTGACGGCGCCCCGCATGCGCGTCATCCACGTCACCACGCACATCGGGCTCGTGGATGCTATCGCCAAGATCGACGGGCCGCTCGTCTACCGCACGATCCGCCGGGGCTACGACCTGCTCGTGCGGGCCGGCATCGAAAACCCCCGCATCGCCGTCGCCGCGATCAACCCCCACGCCGGGGAGAACGGGCTCTTCGGCCACGGTGAGGAGGCAGAGAAGATCGCCCCGGGCATCGCTCAGGCCCAGGCAGAGGGGATCGACGCCCAAGGACCGCTTCCCGCCGACACACTCTTCTTCAAGGCGGGCCGCGGCGACTACGACCTCGTTGTGGCGATGTACCACGATCAGGGCCACGGCCCGGTGAAGGTTCTCGGCCTGGAGAACGGGGTGAACATCACGGTCGGCCTCCCCGTCGTGCGCACGTCTGTGGACCACGGCACCGCCTTCGACATCGCCGGGAAGAATCTCGCGGACCATGCGTCGATGCTCGAGGCGCTCAAGGCCGCCGTCGACCTCGCCGGAGAGCGGGCGGCGTCCACAGAAGGGTAGTCCAGCCGATGAATGCCAGTGGACGGCGCTCTCGGATCGCCGAGACCCTTGAGGCCCGCCCCGCGACTGTCGAGGAACTCGCGGACGAATTCGCGGTCTCACCCTCCACTATCCGGCGCGACCTGGACCGGCTCGTCGCGAGCGGGCGGATCCTCCGTACCTACGGAGGAGCCGCTCCCGCAGGGAGCGGGAGGGAACAGAGCCTGAGGGAACGGGAGATGGTCGCCGGCGAAGCGAAACAGGCCATCGGGCGCCACGCGGCCTCCCTCGTGGCCCCCGGCTCGGTCAACATCCTCGATGCTGGCACTACCGTGGGGATGCTCGCCCGCTGCCTCTGCTCGCGCTCGGACATCACCGTGATCACCAACGGAATGACCACCGCGAGGACCCTCGAACACGCCGAAGACGTGGAGCTCGTGATCCTCGGAGGGCGCCTCCGGCACATCAGTTCCGGAACAGTGGGGCCCCTGGCCGAGGCGGCCCTCTCCACCCTGACGGCCGATGCCGCGTTCCTCGGCGCGGACGGAGTGAGTGCCGAGCGCGGGCTCAGCGAACAGACTGACCAGCAGGCGTCCCTCAAGCGTGCGATGATCCGGGCGGCCGCGGAGCTCTACGTCCTCGCCGATTCCAGCAAGCTCGCCGCCAGCTCGGCGCACTGGTGGACGCCGATCGAGCGGCCCTGGACCCTCATCACCGACGCCTCGGCCTCAGAGCGGCAGCTCGAGCCTTTCCGGGCCAGCCCCTACGTCACCGTGGTCGTGGCAGAGCAGGGGGCGGCGTAGGGCGGGTGCGGGTGGCCCTGATAGCCAAGAGTGCAGTGAGTAGCGCCGCCGCAACATGAGCGACCACCAGCAGGTGGGGATCCATCGCCGCCGAAGTTCCTTCCTGGACCGGGACGGGAAGCGGGGTGGGGGATCCATGATGGGCGTGGCCGGACGACGGGAAGAGCGGGCCGTCCGGCCCCGCCAACGCAGTGAAGAGGAGATGCAGCGCTTGCTGCAGGACACCACTGCCTAGGCCCAGGGCCCACGCCGGGGGCCGCCTCGCGTGGACCGCCGCCGTCGCCAGCAGGCTCGCCACGGCGGTGAGGGCAACGACGACGGAGAGCGGTGGGACTGCTCCGCCTGAAATGAGATGCGCTGCGAGACCAAGGCCGACTGCCGCTGGGCCGAGGAAGAGCATCCCCGGGCGGCTGTAGGTGGCGTGCAATCGGTCCGCCTCTTGGTGACGGCCGCCACTCAGCGGCGGCCCAGAGCCGCCCTGCGGCCGAGTGCGAGCCCGAGAACGAGCATTCCGACGCCGAGGATTAGGTGCAGGAAGTTGTCGGCCACGTTGACCGGGACGAAGTTCGCCCCGGTGTCTCCCGTGAAGATGACGCCGTAGACAAACAACACGAGGTAGATGGCGCCGCCCCACGTGAGGTAGGACTTGGCCGTTGCCCTCGACCGGCCGAGGGCCAGGCCGGCGATGCCGAACAGAAGATGGACAACGTTGTGCAGAACCGAGACTCGCTCGTCGTCCGGCAGTTGGGTTTGAAGGCTGCCGGTGCGGGGTGCCCGCACAGACTCTTCGGAACAAGGACGTGGCCGGATTGGGTTTTGCGGGATGAGAGTTCAACAACCAGCCGTGGGCGGGGCGGTGGTCGCGCGGGCAATGAGCCGGGTTGGCATCCTGAGATGAGTCGCCTCGGGGGTCTCACCGTTCATGAGGGCGACCACAAGATCGGCTGCGGCCGCCCCGATCTGGCCCATGGGCTGGCGCACGGTCGTGAGCGGAAGGTGGTAGCGCGAGGCTTCCGGGACATCGTCGAACCCCACGACCGAAAGGTCACACGGAACCTCCAGCCCAAGTTCCCGCGCGACTTCAATGACCACGATGGCGGAGAGATCGTTGGCTGCGAAGACCGCCGTCGGACGGTCAGGTTGGGTGAGCAGTCGCCGGGCGGCTTCTCGGGAGCACTCCCGTTCGTAATTTCCGACGACGACGCATGCCGGGTCGAAGGGGAGCCCGGCCTCGGTGAGCGCCTTCCGGTAGCCGCCCTCCCTTGCGGCGGCTGAACGGAGATCGGAACGCCCCGCAACGAAGCCGATCCGCCGGTGGCCGAGGCGGATGAGGAAGTGCGCGGCATTCCGCGCACCGCCGAAGTTGTCGGTCTCGACGGTGGGTAGATCGACATGGCCCGTATGAGGGTCGACGGCGACGACTGGCACGTCGGCGTGGACGTTCACGACTGTCGGTGTCACCATGATCGCGCCGTCGATGAGCGTGCCGCTCAACCGGCTGAGCGAGCGGCGCTCCCAGCCTTCGGCCGAGAGCTGGTGGGACCCGCTGTAGGCAAGAAGATCGTAGCCGGAGCAGCTGAGCGCGGCGCCGACGCCTTTCAGGATCTCGGCGCTGAACGGTTCGAAGCCAGCCACCAGGACTCCGATGACGCCGGTCTTCCTAGAGCGCATGCTGCTGGCCACCAGGCTCGACTCATAGCCGAGCGCTCGCGCAACTTCCAGGACGCGTTCCGTTGTCTCGACACCGACTCCATACCGCCCATTGACAGCTTTGGAGACAGTGGAGACCGAGACTCCAGCTGCTTTGGCCACGTCGTGGATGGTCGGACGCGCTTTCATATGCCCGGAGCCTACGGGAAAGAAACCGTTTTCGAAAACGTTTGACGAGTCCCGTCGTGCTTGGGAAGCTCAGGCCTCAGTTCAATCCCTTTTGGTCGCGACTGCGCCATTCTTCACCGAGGCACCGAGCACTTCTCGAACACAAAGGAGTATTCATTGGCTATTCGACGTTCCCTTCTCATCGGCGCGCTCGGCCTTTCAGCCGCACTCGCGACTCCCGCAGCCGCCGTGGCAGCCTCTGGGCCTTCCGACGTTCCTGGTGCCTCGCAGCAGGGAGGCTCGCTGCGCGCACTCGGCGCGAACATCGGCTTGCGCATCGGAACGGCTGTCAACACGGACCAACTGGGAAGCAACGCGGCCTACACGAGCATCACCAACAGCCAGTTCTCGACGGTTACGCCGGAGAACGTCATGAAATGGCAGCTGGTCGAACCCACGCAGGGCACCTACGATTGGAGCGCAGCAGACCGGCTGGTGGCGTCCGCAGAGGCCAACCATCAACTCGTTCGCGGGCACACCCTCGTCTGGTACAACCAGCTTCCCGATTGGCTCACGGCCGCAGCTCCGAGCATGAGCGCTGATCAGCTGAGGGACATCCTCCACAAGCACATCACCGATGAAGTGAGCCATTTCAAGGGAAAGATTTGGCAATGGGACGTTGTCAACGAAGCATTCAATGACGACGGAACCCTCCGCAATACAATCTGGCTCCAGAAGCTCGGCCCCAGCTACATTGCTGATGCCTTCCGCTGGGCCCATGAAGCTGACCCCCAAGCCAAACTCTTCTACAACGACTACAACATCGAATTCACCGGCGCGAAGAGCAACGCCGTCTACGCGTTCGTCAAGAACCTGCAAGCGCAGGGCGTGCCCATCGATGGCGTAGGTTTCCAGACCCACTTGGACACGCAGTACCCCCTCCCGGATCTCCAGAACAACCTCCAGCGATTCGCCGACCTGGGCCTCGACGTAGCCGAGACCGAAGTCGACGTGCGCACCACGCTTCCCGTCACAGCCACCGAACAGTCGGCCCAGGTGGCCGCGTACTCCCAGACCCTGCAGGCCTGCATTGCGGTGAGAGCCTGCATCTCCTACACCGTCTGGGGCTTCGGCGACGCGTACTCGTGGGTTCCCGGAGTCTTCCAGGGGGAGGGCGCCGCCGACATCTATGACGAGAATCTCCAGCCCAAGCCTGAGTACTACGCCCTCCAGCAGGACCTCGCCCAGGCAACCGGCGCATCGCACAGGACCGGCCGGGGTGCCGGCCGAGACTGACAATCGAGACAGGAGCACGATGATCAACAGGTTGGTTAGGCACGGCGCAGCCGTGGTCGGTGCGGCCGCCGCCCTTGCTATTCCCCTTGCCGTGGCGTCGCCCGCGCTCGCGAGCACGAGCGGAGCGCTGCCCGCAGGGACCCAGTTCTACACGCCGCCCATCCCTGACGGCGCACAGGCGCAGATCGCCCAGCTCACGAGCAGCGGCGACAAAGCGGACGCGGCTCTCATCCGCGATGAGGTGAACACCCCGCAGGCCGCCTGGTTCACCGGCGGCACCCCGAGCGAGGTGCAGCAGCAAGTCCGGCAGGTCGCACAGGAGGCGGCGGGCAAGAAGACCGTGCCCACGCTCGTGGCCTACAACGTGCCCGGCCGCGACTGCTCCCAGTATTCAGCGGGAGGGGCCGGCAGCGACGCGGCGTACCAGGCCTGGGCGGACGGCTTTGCGGCCGGGTTGACGAAGGACCAGAAGGTGATCGTCGTCGTCGAGCCCGACGGCCTCGCCAATCTGCCCGCCGACTGCCCCTCCGCCTACCCGAACCCCGGAAGCTACCCGAACCCGGCGCCCGGAACGGCCACAGCGGGCCGCATCGCGGACATCAAGTACGCGGCCCAGGCCGTCGCGGCCGCCGACCCCTCGGCGCTCGTCTATCTCGATGCCGGTCACAGCGCGTGGCACAGCGCCGGGGACATCACGAGGCGGCTCGAGGACGCTGGCGTCGGCGCCGTACAGGGCTTCTCCCTCAACACGTCGAACTACCAGTGGACCCCGAACCTCTCGCAGTACGGCACCTGGATCTCGGACTGCATCGCCTACACCACGAAGGTGGCTCCCGGCGATTTCGGCAGCTGCGGCGACCAGTACTGGAGCGGGGGGCCAGCCAACCAGTGGCAGGGCACTGCCCTCAGCGCTGCGAAGCAGTGGAGCGACACCGCGCCCGACGCCGACGCGAACACGGCGGGCATCAACAGCCGCTACGCCCAAGAGCTCGGCGGCACTGCGCCCGCGGCCCACTTCGTGATCGATACGAGCCGCAACGGCCAAGGCCCCTGGACCCCGCCGGCGGGGAAGTACGCCGGCGACCCCCAGACCTGGTGCAACCCGCCGGGTGCCGGCCTCGGCGCTCGCCCGACCGCAGCCCCGGACCCATCGGCCTTCCCCCTGCTGGACGCCTACCTGTGGGTGAAGACGCCGGGCCAGTCGGACGGCCAGTGCAACCGGAGTGTTCCCGGAAGCACGACTGACCCCGAGTGGGGCGGCATCACCGATCCAGCAGCAGGTGCCTGGTTCCCGCAGCAGGCACTCGAGCTCGCACAGAACGCGGTGCCGGCCCTGTAGCCGTCACCTGCGCTGGCCCTGATCCCGTACGACGACGGCCGGTCGCCTCCCCGCGGAGGCGGCCGGCCGTCGTCGTACGCTGCAAAGGCTAGGCGAGCACCTGGCGCTTGCTCGAAATGACACCCGTGTTGAAGCCCGCAAGGTGCAGGCCCCCGTGGAAACGCGCATGCTCGATCTTCACGCAGCGGTCCATGACGACATTCATCCCCGCCGCCTCAGCGTCCGCCGCGACCCCCTCGTGCCAGGAGCCGAGCTGGAGCCAGATCGTCTTCGCCCCTACCGACTTGGCCTCGTCGAGGACGCCGGGGAGGTCGTCGTGCTTGCGGAACACCTCGACGAGGTCCGGCGTCTCGGGAAGCTCGGCGAGCGAAGGGTAGACGGGCTGGCCGAGGATCGTCTTCACGACCGGATTCACGAAGTACACGCGGTACTTCGTCGAGGAGAGCAGGTACGTCGCGACGAAATAGCTCGCCCGGCTCGGCTTGTCCGAGGCCCCGACGATCGCGATGACCTTCGTCTCCCGCAGGATCCTCAGGCGCTCCTGAGCCGAGGGCCCAACCCACGTGCGCTGGCTGACTGCGGCGCTCATTCGGCGCCTCCCTTCGAAACGGCCGCCCCGGATCCGGCGACACTAGGCAGGGAGCACGCCTCGCCGTCGTACGTTGGAGCCTCGAATTCCGCTTCGAGGTCCGCGAACTGCGAAGCCTCCAGGGCCTGGTCGAGATCCCAGATGATGTCGTCGACGTCCTCGAGCCCGACCGAGAGCCGGATGAGGTCCTCCGGGACACCCGCCGCGACGAGCTGCTCGGAGGAGAGCTGCTGATGCGTCGTCGAACCCGGGTGGAGGACGAGTGTGCGTGCGTCGCCGATGTTCGCGAGATGGCTCGCAATCTGGAGCGCCTCGATGAAGCGCGCGCCTGCCTCGCGGCCGCCCTTGACCCCGAAGCTGAACACCGAGCCGACGCCGAGCGGCAGGAGCTCCTTCGCGCGCTCGTGCTGCGGATGCGAAGGGAGCCCAGCGAAGTTCACATGCGTGACGCGCGGGTCCGCCGCGAGCCACTCGGCGACGCGCTTGGCGTTCGCGAGGTGCGCGTCCATGCGCTGGGGGAGCGTCTCGACGCCCTGCAGGAGCTGGAACGCGGACTGCGCCGGGAGCGAGGGCCCGATGTCCCGGAGCTGCTCGGAGCGCAGCTTCGTGAGGAAGCCGTACTCGCCGAAGTTGCCCCACCACGAGACGTTGCCGTAGCTCGGCACGGGCTCCGTCATGGAGGGGAACTTGCCGTTGCCCCAGTTGAACGTCCCGCTTTCGACGACGACGCCGCCGAGCGTCGTGCCGTGGCCCCCGAGGAACTTGGTCGCGGAGTGGATCACGATGTCCGCGCCGTGCTCGATCGGCCGCAGGAGGTACGGGGGAGTGAGCGTCGAATCGACGACGAGCGGGATGCCGTGCTCGTGGGCGACGGCGGCCAGCCCGGGGAGGTCCGCGATGTCGCCGGACGGGTTCGCGACGACCTCGGTGTAGATCGCCTTCGTGTTCTCCCGGAGCGCGGCCTTGAAGTCCGCCGCCTCCGTGCTGTCCACGAACGTCGTGTCGACGCCGAAGCGCCGCAGCGTCACGTCGAGCTGGGTGATCGTGCCGCCGTAGAGCTTCGAGGACGCCACGATGTGGTCGCCCGCCTGGGCGAGCGCGGCGAACGTGATGAACTCGGCGGCCATGCCCGACGACGTCGCGACCGCGCCGATGCCGCCCTCGAGGGACGCGATGCGCTCCTCGAAGGCCGCGACCGTCGGGTTGCCGATGCGCGAGTAGATGTTGCCGTACTTCTGGAGCGCGAAGAGGTTCGCGGCGTCGTCCGTGTCCTTGAAGACAAACGACGTCGACTGGTAGATCGGGACGGCCCGCGCCCCGTGCTCGGCGTCCGGCGTGCCGCCGGCGTGCAGGGCCCGGGTGCGGAAGCCGAACTGGCGCTCTGCCATCAGGCGCCCGCCCCAGCGAGGTTCGCAGCGTTGAGCTCGCGTACCGCGTCGAAGTTGGTCACCGGGAGCAGCTCGGTGTTGAGCTCGGTGCCGTTCTTGCGGGCCAGATCGGCCTCGAGCTCGCGCACGATCGGGAGCACGTCGCGGCCGAACGCCTCGACCTCCTCCTGGAAGTGCAGGTAGCAGGTGAGGAGCAGGTTCACGCCGATCTTCTTGTACTCGACGATCCGTTCGGCGATCTGCTCGGGCGTGCCGATGAGCTTCGTGCGGAAGCCGTCGTTGTACTGGATGAGGTCCTCGAACGTCGAGTCCTCCCACATGCCCTTGCCGTCCTTCGTGGACTGGCCGGCCTCCTTGACGGCGGCGGCGAAGCCCTCGACGGCGGGGCGGTGCGCCTTGGCGACGATCTCGCGGAGGGTCTCGTGCGCTTCCTTCTCGGTATCCCGCGCGATGACGAAGCCGTTGAGCCCGAAGCGCGGGGCGGCGGGGGCTGTACGGCCCTCCTGTGCTGCGGCGAGGACGCCTGCGATGTTGGCCTTGAAGCCCTCGATGTCGCGCCCGTTCGAGAAGTACCAGTCGGCGGTGCGTCCGGCGGCGGCCTGCGCTGCCGTCGAGTTGCCGCCGAAGAAGATCTCGGGGTGCGGACGGCCTTCGACGCTCACCGGTGCCGGGTTCAGCGTGAAGTCCTTGATGTTGTAGTACTTGCCGGACTGCGAGTAGCCCTGCTCGGTCCAGAGGCCGCGGAGCACGTTGATGAACTCCTCGGTGCGGACGTAGCGCTCGTCATGCTCGAGCCACTCGAGGCCGAAGTTCACGAACTCGTCCTTGAGCCAGCCGGAGACGATGTTCACGGCGGCGCGGCCGCCTGAGAGGTGGTCTGCCGTGATGATGAACTTCGCGAGCACGCCCGGGTGCCACATGCCAGGGTGCACCGCGGCGATGACCTTGAGGCGCTCGGTCGCACCGAGGAGCGCGAGCGAGAAGGACGTGGCCTCGTGCTGCTTGTCCGCACCGTAGCTCGCGGCGTAGCGGGTCTGGGTGAGGGCGTATTCGAAGCCGGAGTTCTCCGCGATCCGTGCGAGGGTGCGGTTGTAGTCGAACTCCCAGTTGGTGCGCTGCTCGATCGTGGAGACCACGAGGCCTCCCGAGACGTTGGGCACCCAGTACGCGAACTTGAGGGGGGTCTCGAAATCAATGACGTGGTTGGACACGGCTGCGCTCCTTAACTCGGGCGCGACGAGAGCGGGGGGCACTCACCATCGCTTCTGGCAGTAGCACCTTTGGCGGGCCGATTTCGTGCTGACGGCGGGCCAGGGTTGCTGCGGCGTCACAGATCCAGATCTCTCAGCCGCTCGGGATGGGTCACTGCGATTCTGCGCGGAGGGCTGTAACGATGCAAATTATTTCGTCATAGAGGGAGGCGACTTGCGTTTGCCGAAGCTTCTTCGATTCGGCCGAGGGTGGCCCCGCCGCTCGTCCCCGGCTGCGCCCCACGCTTGGGCCGTCACATCTGCGGGGTTCGTTGGGGCCGCCCCTCGGATTCCGACCGGCTTCGAAGGGGCAATCGAGGCCCGAGCGGCGTGTCGCGGCGGGGCGCGCCGAGGAAGAGGTTCAATCCTGGTCGGAATCGGTGGAGCGGACTGGCGGGTGCCGCGAGGTGGCGGGGTGGGGCGGCGAGCGGACGACGGCGGTCGGGCGCCGTCGTCGTCCACTCGCCTTAATGGCTGCCTTTGAACTCAGTCCTTGCACTATGCAAGACTTGTCGTATGACAAATCCTCTCGACGCCCAAGTCGACGCCCTCCAGCGAGCCACGCGCGATCTGCTCGCCGTCGCCATGCGGAGCGTCGACGAGGTCACCGAACTCTCCCTTCCGCAGATGCGAATGCTCTTCGCCCTCCACGACCACGGAACGGTCCCGAGCGGCGCGTTGGCTCACATCCTCGAGGTCTCAGGTTCCTCGGTGACCCGCTTGGCTGACCGCCTGAGTACAGGAGGCTACGTGCAGCGCACCCAGTCGCCCGAGAACCGAAGCCTTGTGCTGCTCTCCCTCACTGAAGCCGGGGACGCGGCCGTCGAGGCGGTTCTCCGGCGGCGCGACGAGGAGTTCCGGGAGGCGCTCGACCACCTTGAGCCGGGGCAGCGCGAGCAGCTCGCCGCCGGGCTGGGTGCGCTCCACGAGCATCTTTCGGCTACCTCGCTGAGCAGGGCGGTGGTCGCATGACGACGCATCGCGGCCACGAGTTGAGCGACTTCGCCGTCGACAAGCGCATGATCCTCGTCGCGGCCCTCGCGCTCCCCGTCGGCGCATTCGGGGCGCTCGCGGCGTGGGCCCTTCTCCGGCTGATCGGCCTTGCCACGAACCTCTTCTTCTACGGCAGGATCTCGACGAGCCTCATCGCCGTTGGCGGCGGGCACCCGTGGTGGCAGGTGCTTCTGCTGCCCGTCGCGGGCGGACTCGTGATCGGCCTCATGGCGCGCTTCGGCTCCGAGAAGATCCGGGGCCATGGAATGCCGGAGGCAATCGAGTCGATCCTCATCGGCGGCAGCCGCGTCGATCCGAAGGTCGCTGTGCTCAAGCCGATCTCGGCCGCGATCAGCATCGGCTCGGGCGGCCCGTTCGGCGCGGAAGGCCCGATCATCATGACGGGCGGGGCGATCGGTTCGATTCTCGCCCAGCACCTTCACCTGACCGCCGACGAGCGCAAGACCCTTCTGGTCGCGGGTGCGGCATCCGGCATGGCGGCCACATTCAACTCGCCGCTCGCAGCCATCCTGCTGGCGGTCGAGCTGCTCCTGTTCGAGTGGCGGCCGCGCAGCTTCATCCCGGTGGCCGCGGGCGTCGCGGTCTCGACCGTCGTCCGGAGCGTCATCCTCGGGAGCGCCCCGATCTTCCCTGTCGCAACCACCGGCCTCCACCTGACGCCCGGCATCGAGGCGCTCGCCGCCGTCGTCGGCCTCAGCGGTGCCATCGTCGCCGCGGGCGCGACCTGGCTCGTGTACCGCGCGGAGGACGCCTTCTCCCGCCTGCCGATCCACTGGATGTGGTGGCCCGCGATCGGCGGGCTGATCATCGGGGCCGGGGGCCTCATCGAGCCGCGCGCCCTCGGTGTGGGCTACGACGTGATCGACCAACTGCTCACCGGCCAGGCGACGACCGGCCTCATCGTCGGCATCCTGGTCGTGAAGACGCTCATCTGGTCGCTGTCCCTTGGCAGCGGAACCTCGGGCGGCGTCCTTGCGCCGATCTTCATGATCGGCGGAGCGCTCGGTGCAGCTGCAGGCCTCGTGCTCCCGAGCGTCATTCCGGGGTTCTGGGCGCTGCTCGGGCTGACCGCCGTCGTCGGCGGCGTCATGCGTTCGCCGCTCACCGGCGTCGTCTTCACGCTCGAGCTGACCCATGCGTGGGCTGTCGCGCTTCCGCTGCTCATCACCTCTGTTGTCGCCTACGGCGCGTCCGTCCTGCTGCTGCGCCGCTCGGTTCTGACGGAGAAGATCGCTCGCCGCGGGCTCCACCTGACCCGCGACTACACGACCGACCCGCTTGAGACGTTCTTCTGCGAGGACATCATGCGCGCGCCGGCGGTCCAGCTCCCCGAGGGCGCACCCGTGCTCCATCCGCGCGACACGGTGCGGCACGCCGCGTATGTCCTTGCGCGTTCCGGCGCACAAGATGCGGCGGTCATGGACGACGCCGGCGCGTACCTTGGGCTGATCGGTCCGGCCGACCTGCTGGTCGCGCGATTGCACGACCTCACCGAGGCCACAGACCGAGACCGCACCCTCCGGTACCTCACGCGCAGGAGCCGGCCCGCGGCGCCCGCGCGGCTGCACGCCCGCGTCGGCAGCTCCTCGCCGAGCGCGCCCCGCTGACGGCGGGCCGGGTGAGATGTGGCCACTCGTCGTGGAGGGGGCGACGAGTGGTCAGCGCGCTCCTAGGACCTTCTCGATCTCCGCGATGCACGGCTCGTTCTGGAGGCTCGTCGTGTCGCCGAGCGCGGTGCCCTCGAAGAGCTGCGTGAGCAGCCGCCGCATGATCTTCCCCGAGCGGGTCTTGGGCACGTCAGGAACGACGACGACCTCCCGCGGCTTCGCGATCGGCCCGATCTCCTTCGCGACGTGGGCGCGGAGAGCGTCCGCGACTGAGAGGGCCGGCACGTCGGCGACGCTCCCGCCGTCGGAGGTTGCGCCGTCCTCCGCGTCCCGCGCCAGATGCGCTCGCGCAGCCTCCGCCGTGAGCACGACGAACGCCGCGATGGCGTGGCCGGTCGTCACGTCCGAGACCGGGCACACACCCGCCTCGACGACCGCTGGATGCGACACGAGCGCTGACTCGATCTCGATCGTGGACATGCGGTGGCCCGAGACGTTGAGCACGTCGTCGGTGCGCCCGAGGATCCAGGTGTCACCGTCGTCGTCGAACTTCGCCCCGTCGCCCGCGAGGAACCAGCCCTGCGCGGCGTACTTGCGCCAGTACGAGTCGAGATAGCGGCGCGGGTCGCCCCAAACGGTCCGCGCCATGGCGGGCCCGCTCTCGGTGACCACGATGTTGCCCTGGATGCCCGGCGCGACGCGGATGCCGTCGTCGTCCACGATGTCCGTGGCGAGCCCCGGCAGCGCCCTTGTAGCACAACCGGGCTTGAACGTGGCGTCCGTCGGCCTCGGTGATAGCACGGTTGCGCCAGTCTCGGACTGCCACCAGGTGTCGACCATCGGGACGCCCCTGCCCGCGTCCCCGCCCGAGTCGCGCCCCAGGTTCGAACGCAGCCACCGCCACGCCTCCGGGTTCACGGCCTCGCCCACGGTTCCGAGGAGACGGATCGAGGCGAGGTCGTACTGCGCCGGCACCCCGTCCGGGAACCAGCCCATGAGCGAGCGCACCAAGGTCGGCGCCGTGTAGTAGCTGGTGACGCCATACCGCTGGATGATCTCGAAGTGCCGCCCAGGGTGCGGAGTGTTGGGCGTCCCCTCGAAGATGACCTGCGTGACGCCGTTCGAGAGGGGCCCGTAGATCTCGTAGGTGTGGGCGGTGACCCAGGCGAGGTCCGCGGTGCACCAGTGGACGTCGCTCTCGCGCAGCGAAGGGTCCGGGTTCGAGAAGAGGAACTCATGGCTCCACGAGGCCTGGGTGAGGTAGCCGCCCGTGGTGTGGACGAGGCCCTTGGGCTTCCCCGTCGTGCCGGACGTGTACATGATGAACAGCGGCGTCTCGGCCTCGAACGCCTCGGCCTCGTGGGTCTCGGGCTGCACGTCGACGAGCTCGTGCCACCACACGTCCCGCCCGGGCGTCCACGCGATCTCCGAGCCGGTGCGCCGGATCACGAGGACGTGCTCGATGGCGTTCTCGCCCTCCGCAGCGCCGCCGCGGACGGCCGCGTCCGCGTTCTCCTTGACCGGCACGGCCTTCCCGCGGCGGAACTGGCCATCCGTGGTGACGAGGAGCTTCGCCCCCGTGTCCTCGACCCGAAAGCGCAAGGCCTCTGCCGAGAACCCGCCGAACACGAGCGAATGCACCGCGCCGATGCGCGCACACGCGAGCGTGATCACGACCGTCTCGACGAGCACCGGCAGATAGACGACGACGCGATCCCCCTTCCGCACGCCGAGCGCCTCGAGCGCGTTGGCTGCCTGAGCGACGCGACGCGCAAGGTCGGCGTATGTGACGGCGAGGCGGTCGCCCCGCTCGCCCTCGAAGTGCAGCGCGACCTTCTCGCCACGGCCCGCCGCGACGTGGCGGTCCACGCAGTTCACTGCCGCGTTGAGCTTGCCGCCGTCGAACCAACGAATCTCCGGGGGAGTGGCCGCCTCGAGATCCGCGGGAGTGCACGAATGCGCCGTATGCCAAGGCTCTGCCCATTCCAGTCGGCGCGCGGCGTCCTCCCAGAAGGCGATGCGATCAGGGGTTGCAGCGGTCATGAGGGAACTCCTTGGAGGGTGGGGATGCCTCCACTAAACGCCCGCCGGAGTCCAGCGGCCAAAGGCTCGCGTGAAACAGAACGTCACGCGAAGTCATGACTGGACGGGCACCAAGTTGTGTGTCCGTGTTACGGACAGGCTTTACTGCCTAAAGAAGCGTTCCGTAGGCTCATTAGCAGGATCAAGAGTCCCGGCGTGAAGCTCTGGCTGGCCGGGCGGCAACCCTCTCCCGTAGTGGGGTGCCCCAGATGAGGATCCGGTCGCGGCGAACGTCCGCGGCAAGTACGGCGCCCGGAACCGGGTGTCCGGCCGATTGCTGGAGGAACGCCATGACCATCCCATACGTGGATCAGGCCGTCACGGGGGCGGAACTTCGCCGCGCCATGGGGCATTGGGCCACGGGGATCTCGGTCATCACGACCCAGAGTGAGGGCACCTTGGCCGGCCTCGTGAGCAACTCGTTCACGTCGGTCAGCCTCGAACCCGCCCTCGTCTCGTGGGCTGTGGACAAGCGTTCGTCGTCGTTCGATGTGTGGAACACGACCGACAACTTCGCCGTGCACATCCTGTCCGAGTCGGACCGGGAGCTCGTGCAGCGTTTCGTGGCGAAGGGGACGGAGAAGTTTGCGGGACTGGCCTGGAAGCCCGGCGTGCTGGGTTCGCCGATCCTGGCCGCCGACGTCCCGCGCATCGAGTGTCGGCTCTGGCAGCGGGTGGACGCGGGGGACCACGTGATCCTGATCGGCGAGGCAGTCAGCGTCTCGGATCCGGAGAGCTTCCGTCCCCTGACCAATCACGTCTACTGGGGCAAATAGCCCCACCGCCCGTGGCCGGGACGAGGGCGCCCTCGTCCCGGCGCGGAACGGCGTTGCCGATCACCCCCCGACTGGGCCACGCTGGAGGCGTGAGCCTCGATGTCCTCTCGCCCTTGCGGCGCCGCCTCCAGCTGACGTTCTCAGGTCAGGCCGAAGGCATCCCCGAGTGGGAGCTTGCCCTCGAGGAGGGCGACGACGCCGGCTACTTCCTGCCCGACTCCCTCACTTGGCGGGTCAACGGGGGCATGACGCCCATCATGGGCGGCATCCGCGCCCTCCTGACGCAGGCGCTGCATCCCGGTGTCCTGGCGGGCGTCGTAGACCACTCGCACTATCGCGAGGATCCCCTCGGGCGCCTTGCTGGGACCATCCGCTGGATCTTCAGTGTGACGTACGGCGATACGGCCACCGCCGAGCGCGCGTGCGCCTATGTGCGGCGGCTCCACGAGGCCGTGGTCGGCGAGTACGTCGACGGCCGTGGCATTCCCCGCAGCTACGCCGCCAATGATGCCGAGCTCGCTGAGTGGGTTCACATCGCCTTCACCGACGCCTTCCTCGGCTCCTATGAGTACATCCGCGGCCCGCTTCCGCCTTCCGCGGCGGACGCTTACGTCGCCGAATGGGCGCGGGCAGGCGAGCTCATGGGCGTTCCGGAGCCGCCGCGCTCCGTGGCTGCGCTCCGTAGGCGGATGGCAGAGTACGACGACGCCGCGCACCTCGCAGGCGGCCCGCGCGTCGACGACGTGGTTGGCTTCCTCAAGCACCCGCCGCTCGACCCGATGCTTGCCCCTGGGTACAAGCTGCTGTTCGCAGCAGCTGTCGATTCGATGAGCGATCGGCATCTCGAACTGCTCGGGCTGCATCGCCTGTCCCTTGGTTCCCTCCAGCTGCCCGTCCGCCCCGCAGCCCGGGCGACGCTCGCCGTCGTCGGCCGCGCCCTGGGGAGCACCGGCCCGAGCGAGGCGGCCGCCCGCCGCCGTGTGGCCCGCCTAGGCACCCCCTAACCCCCCACCCGCGTCTCGGGTACGCGAACTGACGCTCTCAGCCGTCTCGGGTACGCCAACTGGCGCCCTCAGCCGTTCCGGGTACGCCAACTGGCGCCCTCAGCCGTTCCGGGTACGCCAACTCGCGACGCCCGGGAAGAATAGCCTCATGTGGATCGCGTGGATCGAGTTCGACATCCTGCTCGGCGACGTGCACTCGCTCAAGGAGAAACGCGCCGTCGTCCGCCCGATCGTGGGGGAGCTCAGGCGGCGGTTCGAGGTCTCGGCCGCGGAGGTGGACAACCAGGACCTCCACCGACGGGCCTCGATCGGCGCCGCCCTCGTCTCAGCGGACGGCGCGCACGCAGTCGAGGTGCTCGACGCCGTCGAACGTTTCGTCGCGGGGCGACCCGAAGTGGACCTTTTGAGCGCACGCCGGAGGGAACTCCACAGCGAGGATTAGAACCTCGCCAGGACGCCGAGCACCATCCCCCGCCGTCCGGAAAGGGGAATGCCCCGTCCTTCGGACCCGCCGCTTTCGCGGGGTGGGTCCGAAGGACGGGGCACCGGGCCTCGTGGCTGGCCTAGCCGAAGTACTTCGGCAGCGTCCCCTCGTGGGCCTCGCGGAGCTCGTTGATCGGGAGTTCGAAGAGGCCCTGCACCTCGAGCGAGGTCGCAAGGACGTCGACGACGCCGAGGCGCACCACCGGGAACTGGCGGGCCGCGGCCATGTCGTTGAAGCGCACCTCCTCCGAGCGCGGGACGGCGACGACGGCGCGTGCCTGGGACTCGGAGAACAGCGCCGTGAAGGCGTCGACCCCGTCACGATCGCACAGGTCGCCGAGCGCCACTCGGGCGCCGACGCCGAAGCGAAGCACCATCTCGGACAGGGCAGCGGCGAGGCCGCCTTCCGAGACGTCATGGGCGGAATCGACCATGCCATCGCGTGAGGCGTTGATGAGGATCGCGCCGAGCGTCTTCTCCGCCTCCAGGTCGAGCTTGGGCGGGAGGCCGCCGAGGTGCCCGCGCAGGTTCGCGAACTCGGAGCCGTCGAGCTCGTCGCGCGTCGTGCCGAGAAGGTAGATCGCCTGGCCGTCCGCGTTCTGCTGCCAGCCCGACGGCGTGCGCCGGGCTACGTCGTCGAACTTGCCGAGGACGCCCACCACCGGGGTGGGGTGGATCGCCGTCGTTCCCGTCTGGTTGTAGAGGGAGACGTTGCCGCCGGTCACCGGGATGCCGAGCGTCTGGCACGCGTCCGCGAGGCCGCGCACGGCCTCGGCGAACTGCCACATGACCTCGGGGTCCTCGGGCGAACCGAAGTTGAGGCAGTCGGTGACCGCCATCGGGACGGCGCCCGACGTCGCGACGTTCCGGTACGACTCCGCGAGGGCGAGCTGCGCCCCCGTGTAGGGGTCGAGGTAGGCGTAGCGGCCATTAGCGTCTGTGGAGATGGCGACGCCGAGGCCGGTTTCCTCGTCGACGCGGATCACGCCGGCGTCGTCGGGGGAGGCGAGCGTCGTGTTGCCGCCGACGTAGCTGTCGTACTGCTTCGTGACCCAGGACTTGTCGCACATGTTCGGCGAGGCCATGAGCTCGAGGACCGCGGCCTTGAGCTCCTCCCCGCTCGACGGAAGGTCCTTGCCGGCGGCCGACGCGCGGAACGCGTCCTTCTGGACGCCGTCGAGCCACTCAGGCCGGTTGAACGGCCGGTTGTAGACCGGGCCTTCGTGTGCAACGGTTCTGGGATCGACGTCGACAATCGTCTCGCCGTCCCACGTGATGATGAGCCTGCCCGAATCGGTGACCTCGCCGAGCCAGGAGAACTCGACGTTCCACTTCTCCATGACCTTCTCGAACGCGGCCACGTTCTCCGGAGTCACGACCGCCATCATGCGTTCCTGCGACTCTGACATGAGGATCTCGCCCGGGGTCAAAGTGGGGTCGCGCAGAAGCACATTTGTCAGCTCGACGCGCATCCCGCCGTCGCCGTTCGAGGCCAGCTCCGAGGTCGCGCAGGAAATGCCGGCCGCGCCGAGGTCCTGGATGCCCTCGACGAGCGAGTGCTTGAAGAGCTCGAGGCAGCACTCGATGAGCACCTTCTCGGCGAACGGGTCGCCGACCTGGACGGCGGGGCGCTTCGACGGCTTCGTATTGTCAAAGGATTCGGACGCGAGCACGGACGCACCGCCGATGCCGTCGCCGCCCGTGCGGGCGCCGAACAGCACAACGCGGTTGCCCACGCCTGAGGCGTTCGCGAGGCGGAGATCCTCGTGGCGGAGGACGCCGACGGCGAGCGCGTTCACGAGCGGGTTGGCCTGGTACACGGAGTCGAACACGACCTCGCCGCCGATGTTCGGCAGGCCGAGCGAGTTGCCGTAACCGCCGATGCCGGAGACGATCCCGTGCACGAGGCGCGGGGTGTCCGGGTGGTCGATCGCGCCAAAGCGCAGCGGATCCATGACGGCCACGGGCCGCGCACCCATCGAGATGATGTCTCGCACAATGCCGCCGATGCCCGTCGCCGCACCTTGGTACGGCTCGACGAACGAGGGGTGGTTGTGGGACTCGACCTTGAACGTGACCGCCCAGCCGTCACCGAGGTTGGTCACACCGGCGTTCTCGCCGATGCCGACCATCATGTCCTTCTTCATCTCGTCGGTGAGCTTCTCGCCGAACTGGCGGAGATGCACCTTGGAGGACTTGTACGAGCAGTGCTCGCTCCACATGACCGAGTACATCGCGAGCTCGGCGGCCGTGGGGCGCCGTCCGAGGAGCTTGACGATCTCCTCGAACTCGCCTCTCTTGAGGCCGAGCTCGGCCCACGGCAGCTCTACGTTCGGGGTTTCCGCAGCGTGCTCGACCGTGTCGATGTTGAACTTGGGGGTGGTCTGGGTACTCACTTTGCCTCCACCAGCCGGCTCAGGACGGACGCGAAGAAGCCGAGCCCATCGGTGCTGTAGTGTCCGTCGGCGCCGAGGGGGCCGAAGCCGGGCTCGACGGCGTGCTCGGGGTGCGGCATGAGGCCGACGACGTTGCCCGCCGCGTTCGTGATCCCCGCGATCCCGCGCCTGGAGCCGTTCGGGTTCCAGCCGACGTAGCGGAACGCGACGCGCCCCTCGCCCTCGAGCTCGTCAAGCGTCTTCTCGTCCGCGACGTACTGGCCGTCCTGGTTCTTGAGGACCACGGTGATTTCCTGGCCCTCGTCGAACTGGTTGGTCCATGCCGTCTGGTTGTTCTCGACGCGGAGCGTCTGGTCCCGGCAGATGAACTTGAGGTGGTCGTTCTTGATCATCGAGCCGGGCAGAAGGTGCGCCTCGGTGAGGATCTGGAAGCCGTTGCAGATGCCGAGCACGGGGAGCTTCGCGTCCGAGTTCGCCGCATCGACGATCTTCGCCATGAGCGGCGCGAACCGGGCGATGGCACCCGCGCGCAGGTAGTCGCCGTAGCTGAATCCGCCGGGGAGGACGACGGCGTCGACATCGCCTAGGTCAGAGTCCGCGTGCCACAGCGGGATCGGCGTGGCACCGGCGAGCTTGACGGCGCGGGCAGCGTCGCGGTCATCGAGCGTCCCCGGGAAGGTGATAACCCCGATGCGGGCGCCGGAAAGCGGTGCGCCGGGCGTTCCGCCCAGATCGCCGATCAGAGGGGTCTCGCTCATGCCTACTCCGCCTCGGTGGGAGCGGCAAGGTCCTCGGCAGCGGCTTCGCTGCCCGCGTCCTCGGCGAGGACTTCCACGTTCACGACGTCCTCGATGACCGGGTTCGAGAGCATGGTCGCAGCGGCCTCGCGCGCCTGCTCGAGGATCTGGTCCGTGACGGGGCCCTCGACGGTGAGCTCGAAGCGCTTGCCCTGCCGCACACCACCGAACGCGGTGAACCCGAGCCGAGGGAGCGCCCCGACGATCGCCTTCCCCTGCGGGTCGAGAATCTCAGGTTTCGGCATGACATCGACAACGATCCGGGGCATCAAAGGGCTCCTGTGATTGAGGGGAGTTGCATCCTGATTCTACCGGAGCCCCGCGATGGGGCTTGAATCGCGGCGCTAGTGTAGCCCCATGACCACCGATCCCGGTGCACGCTGCCCCTGCGGAAGCGGCGACACCTACGGAGACTGCTGCGGCCGCTTCCACGGTGGCGACGCCGCGCCGACCGCCGAGGCACTCATGCGCTCGCGTTTCAGTGCCTTCGCCACGGGCGGCCCCGAGATGGAGGGCTACCTCCTTGCCACGTGGCATCCGTCCACCCGACCGACCACCCTCGAACTCGACGGCAGCACGCGCTGGCGGCGCCTCGACGTCGTCCGCACTGAGGCCGGTGGCCCCTTCGACGACCGCGGGATCGTCGAGTTCGCGGCCCACTATACGGACGACGACGGCCGCGGGGTCATGCGCGAGACGTCCCGGTTCGTGCGTGAGGACGGCCGCTGGCTCTACGTCGAGCCGCTCGCCTAGCCGAGCCGTTCGTCTGCGCTGCGGCCCACCTAGGTGAGGACGCCCACGAGAGGGGCGATCGCCGTCGTCAGCCGCTCCCGCAGCGCCGCGGCCTCCGCGGCGAAGGCCCGCTGCTTCTCGACATACGCCGCCTTGCCCGCCGGCGTCTCGATCGGAATGGGCTTGTAGCCCCATTCGGCGAGATCGTACGGCGAGGCCTGCATGTCCATCTCCCGCACACGCCACGCCAGCTCGAAGCAGTCCATGAGCAGCTCGCCCGGCACGGCCGGCCCCAGCTTGTACGCCCACTTGTAGAGGTCCATGTTCGCGTGCAGGCACCCGGGCTGCTCGAGGACCCGCTGCGTCTCGCGCGTGGGCTGCAGCTCGTTGCGCGGCGCGGCGTCCGGCGTGTAGAAGCGGAACGCGTCGAAGTGCGTGCACCGGATCCGGTTCTCCTCGACCACCCGATCCGTGCCCTCGGCACCGAGCCGGAGCGGGAGGTACTCGTGGCGGATCCCGAACTTTTCCGAGTGGTACACCATCGCCCACTCGTGCAGGCCGAAGCAGCCGAACTGGGCGGGCCGCTCCGCCGTTCCGCGCAAGATCAGGGCGCAGAACCGCACGGTCTCCTCGCGCTCGCGGAGGTAGCCTTCGGCGTCGAGCACGACGGCGTGCTGCCCCTCGGCGACGCCCGCCGCCTCTCGCTCCGCGTCCGTGAGCGCGCGGTAGTGCTTCCAGCCCAGCCGCTCGGCCGCGGCTTCGCCGACGAGGACGACGCCGGCGCCCGGGTGCCAGCGCCCGAGTTGGCCTGGCTTGTGGGTGTAGTACGTGAAGAGGAAGTCCTCGACGGGGTGCTTCTTCCGTGCGTTCCGGCGCGCTATGAAAGGCTCCGCGAAACGCGCCACCCGCTCCGAGTGAGCCCGGGCGCGCGGGAGCCACTCGTCCTCGGTGAGGACAAGGCGCGGGACGACGACGGGAGCAGCCTGGGCGCGGAAAGGCACCGATCCATTATCCCCGGGCTTCCGGCCTCGGGGGAGGGCCGCGAAGGGCTCAGCCACGCTTAGCCGAGTCTCCATCCCTGCTCGCCTGCGCTGCGGCGATGAGCTTCATCATCGACCGGTGCAGATCCTCTGCATCCTCGCGGGTGATGCCGAGCCGGGCCATCATCGTCCCCGGAACCGCGAGGGCCTTCTCGCGCAGCGCCTTGCCGGACGGGGTGAGGGCGACGTCGAGGGCCCGCTCGTTGCCTGCCTGGCGCGAGCGAGTTACGAGTCCGGCCTCCTCGAGGCGCTTGAGAAGGGGCGTCATGGTTGCGGGTTCGAGGAGGAGCGCATCGCTCACGTCTCGCACCGTGCGCGGACTCCGCTCCCAGAGGGCGAGCATCACGAGGTACTGGGGGTGGGTCAGGCCCATCGGTTCGAGCACAGGCCGGTAGGCGGCAACGACGCTCCGGCTCGCGACGCTCAACGCGAAGCAGAGCTGCCGTTCGAGGAGAAGGTCGTCTTGGTGTTCGGGGTTTTCTGCCCTCTCCGGGGTGGCGCTCGTGTGCTGCTCGGTCGATGTGCTCACGACTTCCTCCCGCGGGGACTTCCTGGTAGTTAGTGATAGTTAGTGCGCTAATAATCAGGGTACTATGGTTACTCGTTCGGGATGAACCCGCGTTTTGGATGGAAGGTAAGGGACCATGGCCGACGAAAACTTCGCCCAGCGGTTCATGCGCGTCACCGGCAAGCTCCGCTACTTCTTCGGTCCCGCCCATCGCGGCACGACCCAAGGCGACATGACGGCCGCCAACAAGGCCCTCCTCGCTCAGCGCGAAGCCGAGGCGCAGCAATGGGAGACAGTGACCCGTCCGGACGGCAGCACTTACGTCGTCGCGAAGGATCCGACAGACCGCTCCCTGCGCTGATGATTTGGTGCGTTCACCCCTGAGACGCGGATCACTGCGGGCGTAAAATGGCCCGCAGCGGAAGGGGGTGAGAACATGCCCAATTCGCACGAAAAGCACGAAAAGAAGGCCGAGACGCCGAAGGTGCATGAGCACCACGCTCTCGACAAGTTCATGCATGCGACCGACCGCGCGGTGAAGATCCTGGTTCAGCCACACCGCGGAGACATCAATTCCCCCGTGGTCCACAAGCACGACGCCTTCGAGGACGCGTCCGAGGAAGACCTCCGTGGTTTCGAAATCGTCGAGGACGCAGAGGGCCATCACTACGCAGTGAGGAAAGAGCACCACTGAGGCGCTCCTGATCCGCGAGACCTCAGTAACGAGACCTCAGTAAACGGACGAGACCGCAGGTGAGCACCTGCGGTCTCGTCCGTTTGCTCGGGTCTCGGCGCCTTGGCCTAGCGGCCAGTGCCGCCGTAGACGGTCGCCTGCGTGTCGACGTCGAGGTCGAACGCGGTGTGGATCGCCCGGACCGCGGCGTCGAGCAGGTCCGCGCGGGTCACGACCGAGATGCGGATCTCCGACGTCGAGATCATGTCGATGTTGATTCCGGCGTCTGAGAGAGCCTTGAAGAACGTGGCCGAGACCCCAGGGTGCGAGCGCATTCCGGCGCCGATGAGGGAGAGCTTGCCGATCTCGGCGTTGTACTCGATGTCCTCGAAGCCGATCTCATTCTGCGCGGCCTTGAGCGCGTTGAGCGCGTTGGCGCCCTCGATGATCGGAAGCGTGAACGAGATGTCCGTCTTGCCGCGCCCGAAGGTCGAGACGTTCTGCACGATCATGTCGATGTTCGAGTTCGCCCTCGCGATGACCTGGAAGATCGCGGCCGCCTTGCCCGGGATGTCCGGAACGCCGACCACGGTGACCTTGGCCTCGGAGCGGTCGTGCGCGACGCCGGAGATGATGGGCTGTTCCAAGGCGACTCCCTCGCTGATCGTGAACTTGTCCTCGGGGGAGGGCAGCACCCACGTCCCCTCGTTGTGGCTGAACGAGGACCGCACGTGAAGCGGAACCCCGAAGCGGCGCGCGTACTCGACGCAGCGCAGGTGAAGGATCTTGGCGCCCGAAGCTGCGAGCTCGAGCATCTCCTCGCTCGAGATCGTCTCGATCTTCCGGGCGGAGGGGACCACGCGCGGATCCGCGGTGTAGACGCCGTCGACGTCCGTGTAGATCTCGCACACGTCGGCCTCGAGCGCAGCGGCGAGCGCGACCGCCGTCGTGTCCGAGCCGCCGCGGCCGAGCGTCGTGATGTCCTGGCTCTCCCGGCTCATGCCTTGGAAGCCGGCGACGATCGCGATGTTGCCCTTGTCGAGAGACGTGCGGATGCGGTGAGGATCGACGTCGATGATGCGCGCCTTGCCGTGCGTGCCGTCCGTGATCATCCCGGCCTGGGAACCCGTGAACGACTGCGCCTTGTGGCCGAGCTTGTTGATGGCCATCGCAAGGAGGGCCATTGACATGCGCTCGCCCGCCGAGAGCAGCATGTCCATCTCCCGAGCGGGTGCGCTGTCGGTGATCTCGGCGGCGAGATCGAGGAGTTCGTCGGTCGTGTCGCCCATCGCGGAGACGACGACGACGACTTCGTGCCCAGCCTCGTGATAGTCCACGACCCGCTTGGCGACCCGCTTGACACCCGCCGCGTCCGCAACGGACGAGCCGCCGAACTTCTGGACGACGAGTTGCTTGGCGGGCAGCACAGGCGGCAAGGACATGCGGGCACACTCACAGGTGATGTAGGAAGCGACGGAGATTCGCGGAACATTCTATCGCCACGCCCGCATGCCCTTGCCTACTGTGACGTCAGCTGACCAGCTCCGGGTAGTGCAGGCGCGCGGTCTCTGGATGTGCGCGCAGCCAGCCCTTCAGGACGTTCTCCCCATAGGTGGAGAGCATGGGATTCTCGGGGTCGTCCGAGACGCCTCTCGCCTCGGCGGCGAGCTCTGCCGGAAGTTCGACCTTGTCGATGACGGCGTCGAGGCGCGGCGACCAGAAGAACGGCACCGAGTAGCGGTCGACGTCGGCGGGCGGCGCGGTGACGCGGTGGATGGTCGCCATGAGGTAGCCGTCAGTAGCGACCTCGAGCATTTCGCCGAGGTTGACGACGAGCGCGCCGGGGGTCGGCGGCACATCGATCCATTCGTCCTGGCCGTAGGGCTTGACCTCGAGGCCGCCCACGGAGTCTTGGAGCAGCAGGGTCACGAAGCCGTAGTCCGCGTGCGAGCCAACGCCCTGGTCGCCCGCCTCGGGCACGAGGCCGCTGCCCACGTAGTGCACGAGCTTGCCCATCCACGCAGGGCTGCCCGAGAACTTCTCGGCAAAGTAGTCCTCGGGGAGCCCGATGGCGACCGAGATCCCGGCGAGCAGCTCGGCTCCAACGCGGGACATGAGCTCGGCCCACTCCATGGCTGCCTTCTCGAGTTCGGGGTAAGCCGCTGGCCACTGGTTGTGGCCCTGCAGCCGCAGGTACGGCTGATCCTTCGGCACGTCGGAGAGCGGCTCCCGGTCTGGCCCGTAGTCGATCTGCTCGCGGGCGTCAGCTCGACCCTGAGTCACCTCGGTCCCGAGCCGGGTGTACCCACGGAACTGGGCGGAGGAACGGTTGTCGAGCGCGAGACGGTCCTCGAGGGGGAGCCGGAAGAACTCCGCAACGGTATTCAGGAGTTCCTGGTCTTGGCCCGGGCGCCCGCCGTAGCCGATCACTTGGAAGAAGCCGACGTTGTGGGCGGCGTCGCGCAGGGCATCGAGGAAGGCTGGCGTGAACTGCCCCTTCTCGTCCTTCGCGGTGGCGAGGTCGAGGATGGGCACGGATGTGCGTGGTGTGCTCATGCTTCCAGCATGCTCCTGCCCCAGTTGGGGCCGTAACGTTCTGTCACACAGGATTGGGCGCCAGAGGGGAATTGGGGGAGAGGCGTCAGCCGATCGCGCTGCGCCTGCCCTCGAACGCCCGCCCGAGAGTGATCTCGTCGGCGTACTCGAGGTCTCCGCCGACGGGGAGCCCTGAGGCGAGACGGGTCACCTTGATGCCGATGCTCTGTAGCATCCGGGCGAGATAGGTAGAGGTCGCCTCTCCCTCGAGGTTGGGGTTGGTCGCGATGATGATCTCGATGACGGCGTCGTCGTTGAGGCGGCCGAGGAGCTCGCGGATGCGGAGCTGGTCGGGCCCGATTCCGGCGATGGGGTTGATCGCCCCTCCTAGCACGTGGTATCGGCCGCGGAACGCTCGCGTGCGTTCGACCGCCACCACGTCCTTCGATTCCTCGACGACGCAGATGACGCTCGGATCCCGGCGCGGATCGCGGCAGATCGAGCAGGTCTCCTGCTCCGAGACGTTGCCGCAGATCTGGCAGAACTTGACCCGCTCCTTGACGGTTGTGATCGCTGCGACGAGCCGCTTCATGTCGTCGCCGTCCGCCTCCAGGATGTGGAAGGCGAGCCGCTGAGCGGATTTCGGTCCGATGCCGGGGAGCCTGCCGAGCTCGTCGATCAGATCCTGAACTGCGCCTTCATACACCCCACTACGCTACCGCCTCCGGGTCGCGCCTGAGCGCGGGCGCTAGCGCGGCGGGAGGACAGAGCCGTCAAGCGATCGCTCTTCGAGGAGCTTCCCGCCGAGAATCCGCTCGACCGCGGCGCGACCGAACAGGCCGGACGCTTCGACCGTCTCGTCGTCCGCACTCGGGATGTCTTCCATGACCGGCTTCGTCTGGACATTCGCCGTCTGCGCCTTGGCCTGCTCCTGTGCCTGTTGCGCCGCTCGCCGCGAAAGCCGCTGGTACATGCTCAGGTTCTGCCCGGCGTCGTCCGGTGAGGCCGCCGGCTGGGAGGGTTGGGGCGCCTGAGCCGGGGCGGGCCGAGGGGCCGCTGGCGGCTGCGCGGCCGCGGGAGCGTACGACGGCGGGACCTCGCGCTGCGCCGAGGGCGTCGCCTCGTGCGAGGCGGCGCCGGTGTTCGGCTCGCTGCCCACCGCCCAGACTCCGGGGGATGACTCCCTCGCGTACGCCCAGGGATCACGGCCCCGCTCGCCTGCGGCTGCCGCGGCAGGTGGGGTCTCCCGCGGGCTGGACGGACGACGACGGCCATCGTCCTCGGGGAGCGACTCTTCCGGCAGCGGCTCGTCCCACTCGGCTGCTGGCTCTTCGTCGTCATAAGGGATGTCAGCGTAGGGGTCGTCGGAGGCTTGAGCGGACGCGGACGCTTCAGCCGGCGCGGGCGCTTCAGTTGCCGCCGACGCTTCAGTCGCCGCCGACGCTTCAGCAGGCACGGACGCTTCAGCCGGCGCGGGCGGTTGGACGGAAGCTGACGGTTGGGTGGCCGCGGAGGCTGACGGTTGGGCGGAGGCGGAGACTTGACCGGTCTCGGACGCTTGATTGGACGCGGAGGGGCCGGATTCCGGCCGCTGCGGCCCTTGGTCGTTCCGCTCCCCCGGGTTCGTTTCGGGTACGCCAACTGTGCGGGGCGGGTTCGTTTCGGGTACGCCAACTGTGCGGGGCGGGTTCGTTTCGGGTACGCCAACTGTGCGGGGCGGGTTCGTTTCGGGTACGCCAACTGTCCGGGCCGGGTTCGTTTCGGGTACGCCAACTGTTGAAGCCGGAGCCGGGGCTAGGCCCCAAGCTATATCGGCGGCCGTAGGGGCCGGCGGGGTGACAGGTTCGGCGGGCGAAGTCGGGCGCGCTGTTGGTTGCGCAGTGGGTGCAGCATGCGCAGTTTGGGCCGCAGGCGCAGTCGACGGGTCGGTACGACGAGTTTCGGGTACGCGAACTGTTTCGGGCGCGTGGGATTCCCTGGGACTATCAGCCGGTGCTTTTGGGCCAGGCTCAGCTCCCCTCGCAGCTGCGGGAACAGGACCGTTTCCGCCGGTCGTGGCGTCGATCTGGACATCCACGCCAAGAACCTGCTGCACGGCGCGTCGCACATTGTCGGGGTGGTCGCCGCGTGAGAATGAGTTGGCGGACCCCGAATTGGCGAAGGCGAGGGTGAGCGTCCGACCGTCGAACCCTGCCACGTTGGCGTTCTGGCTCACGAGAATCCACGTCAGGCGCTTGATCGCAGTGAGCGCTTCCAAGACCTCGGGCCACGCACGCCGGAACATTTCAACGCTGCCCGAACCACCACTTGTCGCTCCGGTCTGTGGGCGCGGTTCCGAACTGGCTTGACGGGGCTGCGGGGTCCGGACGTGCTGCGGAACCTCGGCGCGCTGCGGAACCTCGGCGCGCTGCGGAACCTCGGCGCGCTGCGCCGGCTCTGCCATCGGCGCGGCCGGCTCCGGCTCGGCCTTGACCGGGTGGGGCGGCGCGGCCGGCTCCGGTTCAGAGACGGACGCGGGCTCCGAGACAACCAACGGCTCCGAGACAGCCAACGGCTCGGGCCCGCGCTCCTTAGCAGGCGCAGGCTCTGGGGAGGCGAGAGTTGGCTTCGCGGGCGCGGACGCCTCAACCGGTGCAGCAGCGGTTGGCTCCCCGGCGGGGGCTGCTCCGCGGTTCGCGCCGGCGTCGGACGCGGCGCTCGCAGCCCCGTGCTCGAAGGAGAGCCGCCGCTCGAGCCGATCAAGCCGGGCAGCCAGGCCCTGATCGCTGTCGGCGCCCGGGAGCATGAGCCGTGCGCAGAGCAGCTCGAGATGGAGGCGGGGAGAGGTCGCACCGGTCATCTCGTTGAACGCCGCGTTCGTGATGTCCGCGGCCCGCGAGAGCTCCGCCGCCCCGAGCGATTGGGCTTGAGTCCGCATGCGGGCGAGCTGGTCGGCCGGGACGCCGCGGAGAATCGCCTCGGCGGCTTCGGGGAGCGCCTGGACGATGATGAGGTCGCGGAACCGCTCAAGGAGGTCCTCAACGAACCGTCGCGGGTCGTGGCCGGTCTGGATGACACGATCCACGGCCCGGAACACGGTTCCGGAATCTCCCGCCGAGACGGCGTCCACAACGTCGTCCAAGAGCGCGGCATGCGTGTACCCGAGAAGGGCGACGGCGAGTTCATAATTGATCCCGCTCTCGCCCGCGCCCGCCATGAGCTGATCGAGCACCGAGAGCGAGTCGCGGACAGACCCTCCGCCGGCCCGGACCACGAGCGAAAGCACGCCCGGCTCGACTGCCACATGCTCCTCGGCGCAGAGCTTCTCGAGGTAGGCCATGAGCGGCTCAGGCGGCACGAGCCGGAACGGATAGTGGTGCGTCCGCGAGCGGATCGTGCCGATGACCTTGTCCGGCTCAGTGGTCGCGAAGATGAACTTGATGTGCTCCGGCGGCTCCTCCACGATCTTGAGCAGCGCGTTGAAGCCAGCCGACGTGACCATGTGGGCCTCGTCGATGATGAAGATCTTGTAGCGGTCGCGCACAGGGGCGAACGTCGCCCGCTCGCGGAGGTCCCGCGCGTCGTCCACGCCCCCGTGGCTCGCGGCGTCGATCTCGATGACATCGAGCGAGCCTGAACCACCCCGCGCGAGTTCCACACAGCTGGGGCAGACGCCGCACGGTTCGGGAGTCGGGCCCTTCTCGCAATTGAGGCAACGGGCGAGGATGCGGGCCGAGGTCGTCTTGCCGCAGCCGCGAGGACCGGAGAAGAGGTAGGCGTGGTTGACCCGATCCTTCCGGAGCGCGGTCATGAGCGGCTCGGTGACGTGCTCCTGCCCGATCACGTCTTGGAACGTGTCCGGCCGATACCGGCGATAGAGGGCAGTCGGAGAACTCACGGAGAAAACCCTACCAATCTGGACCGACACCCGAAGCGGGTTATCCACAGGTACGAAAAGGCCCCTCATGCACCCGCCAGAGCCCACCTACCCTTGCTACCTTCCGGTCCTGGGGGAGTTCAGCAGGATGACGCCACATGAGGGGCTGGGCTCCATCTTAGCGGAGTTCCACGGGCGCCTCGAATCGGCTCGTCAGCTCCCGGTCGTCGCGCTCGGGGAGGGGGCGTTCGTCGCCGGAGCGCTCGGGCTCGGAGTGCTCGGCGCCGCGCTCGGCTTCGGAGTCTTCGCCGGTGCTTTCTGAGCCGGTGCCTTCTGAATGGCCTGGGCGAGCTTCTGCACGGCCGCGCCGTAGGTGCCGTTGAGCGCGTTGTTCTTGACGTTCTGCGCGTCCGAGACTTCCTGGCCAGCCGGCGCGCCCGCGAGGGTCCAGAGGTCCTGCTGCATCTTGGCGGGCAGGTGCCGGAAGGCGGCCGGGAAGCGGTTGACGGCGGCTCGCGCAGCCTTCTGCGCGTTCTGGCCGTACTGAGCCGTGCCGTCCTGCCGGATGATGACGGCGAGCACCCGCCGCAGCGCCGCCCGCGCGGGGTGCTTCGCGGTGGCCGACGACGGCGCCGGCGTCGCGTTCGCCGCGGGGGCGACGACGGCGGCGGGCTGGGCGGTGACGTCCGCTCCCAGGCCGTCGAGCGAGGTGAGGCTTGCGAGCGAGTCATCGGCAGGCTGAGTGGCGCTGGCAGTGCCGGCCGCCGGCCCCTGGTGAGCCTCCACGGCGACGGCGATGCCGCCACCGGCGAGGAGGGCAGCGGCGAGCGCGGAGGCTGCGCCCGCCATCCAGCGCCCAGAGCGCTTCGGCTTCGGGGCGTCCCACGGCCTCTCGGTCGTCCTGAGGTCCATGACGTTCCTTTCTGAGCGACTGCCCGGCACGGTTCTCCGGGCTACAGACCCATGTTCGCCGGGCATCACAAGGACACTGTTCGGGCTTTGTTCGAGGAATGTAAAGTCTCCGGGACGCCTCGCCCGCCCGGGCCGGCGGCCGTCGTCGTGCGCTTGAATGGTGGCGTGGACAACTCCGGCGAGGGGCGCGGGCTTGTGCTCGTGGTCGAGGACGAGCATGCGATTGCTGACCTCGAACGCCTCTACCTGGCTCGCGCCGGCTTCGGCGTGCACGTCGAGCGGGACGGAGCTGCCGCGCTTTCGCGGATTCGGCAGCTGCGGCCGGTCGCGATCGTCCTGGACGTGGGGCTGCCGGGGATCGACGGCGTCGAGATCTGCCGGCGGCTGCGCGAAGAGGACGACTGGACGCCCGTGATCTTCGTGACCGCCCGCGACGACGAGGTGGACCGGGTCCTCGGCCTCGAACTCGGTGCGGACGACTACCTCACCAAGCCCTTCTCGCCCCGCGAGCTGGTCGCGCGCGTCCGCAGCGTGCTCCGGCGCGCGGCCGGTCCTCAGGCGCCGCGCGTCCTTGCCGTGGGCCGCATCCGGCTGGATCTCGGCCGGCGCACCGCGGAGGCCGACGGGCGCGCGGTGCAGCTCACGGCACTCGAATTCGACCTGCTCGCCCACCTCATGAGCCAGCCGGGGCGCGTGTTCAGCCGCGAGCAGCTCCTCTCGGCCGTGTGGGGCCAGGCGGACTACGGCGGCGGCCGTACCGTCGACGTCCACGTGGCGCAGGTCCGCGCGAAGCTCGGCGACGCGAGCCCGCTCAGGACGACGCGCGGCGTCGGCTACAGCGCCTCGGCAGAAGGCGGCGCTGGGACGTGAGGAACGCGCCATGAGGAAGTGGCTGCGCTCGCTCTACGCGCGAGTGACTCTCGTGACGGCCGCCGTAGCCGCGGTGGCGACGCTCGTCGCAGGGCTCGTCGGCGCGCAGCTCATCCGCTCGGCCGCCGTCGACCAAGCTCGCGCAAGCCTCGCTCGCCAAGCGCAAGCACTCAGCGTTTCCGGGTCCGTGACCAACCTCGCCTCCCTCCGCGAACTCGCCGTCGGTGAGGCGGGGCGCATCGCACTTGTGAGCCCGGACGGCACCGTGAGCGGGGCGGGCCGCAAGTACGTGAGCCGGGCCGCTGTTTCCAAGGTCCTCTCCGGCGGGTCCTTCTCGCAGACCGAGACCGTGAGCGGGACGCCGGTGGTCGTCGAGGCGCGGCCGCTCTCAGGTGGTGGCGGGCTTGCGCTCGTCGAGCCGGTCTCGGCCGTGAACCAGGCCGCGGGCCCCCTGGTCGCCCGCCTCCTCTGGGCCCTGCTAATAGGCTTCGCTTGCGCGGTTGCGGGGGGCGCGCTCGTCGCGAGCTGGGTAGCGCGCCCGCTTGTTCACGTCGCCGGCGCTGCACGGCAGCTCGCCGGCGGGGAACGGGGGGTGGCGGTCGACGGCGGCGGGCCGGCTGAGGTCGAGCAGGTCGCCCACGCGCTCGGAGCACTGGATGCCTCGCTGACCGCGAGCGAGGGCCGGCAGCGCGAATTCCTGCTCTCGGTCTCGCACGAGATGCGGACGCCGCTCACGGCCCTTAGGGGCTACGCCGAGGCGCTCGCGGATGAGATGATCCCGGCCGAGGACATCCCTCGCGTGGGGCAGACGCTCGGCGCCGAGGCCGGCAGACTCGACCACTTCGTGAGCGACCTGCTCGAGCTCGCGCGGCTCGAGGCCGACGACTTCAGGGTGGACCTGCAGCCCGTCGACGCCGCCGCCATTCTGCCTGCGGTTGTCGAGGCGTGGCGGGCTGTCGCGGAAACAGCGGGGGTGGTCTTGCGCGCTGAGGTTCCCGCGCCGCTTCCCGTCGTGACGGACGCTCGCCGCCTGCGGCAGCTCCTCGACGGCCTTGTCGAGAACGCCCTGCGAGTCGCTCCCGTCGGAGCGCCCGTGGTGCTTGCCGGACGCTGGGAGGGCGCCGGCGTCGTCCTCGAAGTGCGCGACGGCGGCCCCGGCCTGAGCGAGGACGACCTGGCCCACGCCTTCGAACGGGGCGCGCTGCATTCGCGTTACCAGGGGGAGCGGCCGGTGGGGACGGGGCTTGGGCTCTCGATCGCGCAGCGCCTCGCGGGCCGGCTCGGCGGGGAACTCGCGGCCGGGAGGGCGCCGGAAGGCGGGGCGTGTTTCGCGGTCAGGCTTCCGGCGGGAGGCTGATGTCCACCGGGAAGGTCATGAAAGCCGGCGTCTCGTAGGGGTGCGCCGCGATGAGCGCCCGGACGACGGCGTTGCGCTCTCGCCGAGGGTAGATCGCCTCGATCCGCGTCTCGGGAACCTGTTCCGGCTCGCCGACCGCCCCGATCGTCGGCTGCGCCCCGTCGAGGGGAGTGAAGCGCCCGATCCCTTCGACGCTGAAGCTGCACGCCGCGTAGTTGCCAAGCCGGCCCGCTCCGGCGTCTGCGATCGCGCTTCGGAGGCCGTCGGCGTCGGCAGTCGGGACGTAGACGACAAGGCAGTCGAACTCCTCCATCTGGACAGTCTCGCAGTCCACAGGTCTCGCACCCGCCGATTCGCCAGCTTCCGCCAACCTCGGGTACTCTAGAGTCTGCTCTGCACAGGGTGCCCGAAGGGGCGCGGCTGTGCGTGGGGCAATCTGGAGGATTCGCCTAGCGGCCTATGGCGCACGCCTGGAACGCGTGTTGGGTTCACGCCCTCGGGGGTTCAAATCCCCCATCCTCCGCCGTTGTGGCCCCGGGATCGGTTCGATTCCGGGGCCATTTTCGTCCCTTTCGTCTCTCCCGGAGGCCGAGCCCTCGGCCTTTCCACCTGCGCGGCTTTCCCGCTTATGCGCGGCTGCCCCGCTTATGCGCGGCTGCCCCGCCGCGCATAAGCGGCGCGAGCGCCCACGAGCGGCTCGAGTGCACATAAGCGGCCCGAGCGCCCAAGCGGTTGCGGTGAACACCCGAGCCTTGTGCGTAGCGCCAGTCCATTTCTGATCCTCGATTGGCGCGGATCTGCTCTCACTGCTCCCGTTTTCTTGACAAGCTGTCGAAGCGCTGTGTGACTCTGTCAATGTCTAGCGGGATCGCTCTGTCTAACTGACAATGGAGCCATTCGGCGCGAATTACTTGGATAGATCATGCCGAAAAACGCATGACTGATTGGGGAGTCACGTGGAGCAGCAAAGCGGTGCAGGGCGTCAGATCGGTCGTCGAGGCTTCGTCGGGCTACTTATACCGATAGCCTGCGCGGTCTGCGGCGCGAACGCGGCGTTCGCCGATTCCGGTAGCTCGGACGTCGTGCGCGCTGACCCGAACGCGACCCTCACCTTCGACCGTTCTGCGGTCAGTTCGATCCCCGCCGGCAATCACTCGGGAACAGTCATGGTCGCCTCGGCAGACCTTCCTCGGCCTGCGAAGGGGCAACTGTACGCTCCGCTCGAAACCCTTGTGCCTACCTCGCCCTTCGGCTATCGGATCAACCCCCTGACCGGGCAGCCGGGCGAGTTCCACTGGGGCCAGGACTTCGCGGCCGCGGAGGGCACGCGCGTCTACGCTGCCGACGCCGGAGTTGTCCAGGCCGCGGGTTGGCACCCCTGGGGTGGTGGGAACCGCGTCGAAGTCAACCACGGCAACGGTCTCGTGACCACCTACAACCACATGCACGCGTGCGCCGTGAAGGCTGGGGACTCGGTTCAGCCGAGTCAGGTCGTCGGTCTCGTGGGCCACACGGGCAGCGCTACAGGCCCGCACCTCCACTTCGAGACCCACCTCAGCGGCGTCTACGAGGACCCCATGAAGTGGACGTATATCCCGATCAAGCAGACAGATCCGGTCACGAATCTCACCCTCACCGACTACACGCCCAAGAGCGGTCAGACCCCGGCGAACCAGAACTGGAGCGTTCCCACGACCCTCGACGAGCCAGCCCCGGGAGAGACGATCCAGAAGGCGCCGGCACCCGCACCGACCGCTCCGGGGCCAGCGGCGGCCCCTACGCCCAGCCATTCACCGGCAGCCTCGAACCCCGCGCCGACTACCGGCCCGGCACCCACGTCGAAACAGACGTCGGCCAGCCCGTCGTCGTCCGCGAGCCCCAGCCACACGCCGAGCCCGACGCCTACGCCGAGCCCCACCCCCACGCCGAGCCCCACGCCGTCGCCCACGGCGACCCCTACGCCCACGCCGAGCCCCACCGCGACGTTGAATGGCGCTCCGTCGATGGCCACCTCAGCAACGGCGACACCGTCACCAACCCCGACGGCGACACCAACCCCGTCGCCTACCGCGACAGCAACGCCTACGCCCACGGCTACCGCGACCCCGACCCCCTAGCCCGAGCTGGGCCGTTCCCGGGACGCTGAGTCAGCGATTGGCCATAACCGCGTTGCGCCACTCGCGCAGGAAGGCGAGCCCGGCGTCGTCGTGGATGACCTCGGGGCCGAGGCCGAGATAGCCCGCCGTGAGGATCTCGTACGGCTTCTCCGGAACGCCGTCCTCAGGGCGGACGTCTACGTGCGAGACCTCGTGGTCGTTGTGGTGGAGCCAATCGGCCATCGCGTAGTCGGTCCGCGAATCGCCCATGGTGAACCAGGCTTGCGGCACGATCCCGTCCCGGCGCAGGAGCTCGCACGCGCGGCTCGCCCCGAGGTCCTTTCCGAGCCGGACCGACTCGATGTCGGTCGAGATGATCGTCGGGTCCACGCGGTAGTCCACCGTGTCGTCTTGGCCCGGAACGTGATGGTCCAACCGCACAGCACCGAGTCCGAGCTGCGCCATGATGGCCATCGCGTCGGAGTCGAAATGCTCCTGGATGGCGCGATATTCGCTGTTCGGAACGTCGACGCGCTGCTCGACCGAGACCATCGCCCGCTTGGTCTCATCGAAGAACATATAGTCCGCGTACTTCTCCTTCACCAGGCGCCGGACCTCGTCCGCGAAGCCGACGGGGACGGCGAGGTCGCGGTCCACCCGGACGGGAGTCGCGGCGGCGCCGGAGAAGGAGAACCAGGTGGCGCCCTTCTCGCAGATCGCGTGAACGGTGAGCGAGGACGGCATCCCCTCGGCCAGCATCGGTTCCATCACCTGGCCCGCGATGAAAGCGTCCGAGCGGCCAGTATTGAAGACAAGGGGAATTCCGGCCTCGCCGAGCTCGAGCAGGAGCGAGATGATCTCGGGCTTGACTGAGCGGCTCACAGGGCTCGCGATCGGGCCGTCGACATCGAGCAGGAGGGCGAAAGGGGGTCGGAGGTCCATGCCACCCATTCTTTCAGGCACCCCGTGCGCAAGCCGCCGATGACGGGCTACGGCGACAAATCGGCGTCGTCCGCTGGCTTTCCGAAGCGGTCCGTAACCGTTCGGCCACAATCCTGAGGGGCGCGGCATGCGGCATGACGCTCGGGCGAGCGCCTGCCTACTCTAGTCGCGTGATCTTCAAAGCTGTGGGGGACGGGCGCCCCTACCCGGACCATGGGTACCACACGCCCAAGGACTGGGCCGCCCTCCCGCCGCGTCCCGTGCGGCTCGATGAGCTCGTCACGACCAAGCGCACCTTGGATCTTGAGGCCCTCCTCGCCGAGGACTCGACCTTCTTCGGCGACCTCTTCCCGCACGTCGTCCAATACCAAGGGGTCCTCTACCTCGAGGACGGACTCCACCGCGCCCTGCGGACGGCCCTTCACCAGCGCACGGCCATCCACGCGCGCGTCCTCGATCTCGATTCCTGAGCCGAGGGCGCCATGAGCCGCAAGCCCAAGGACCTCACCGTCTACCACGGGCACCACGTCATCGACGGGGAGCACCTGCGCTCGCAGTTCGAGGCGGAACGCGACGAGCGGGAGCGCCAGCGGAGCAAATGGCGGAAGATCCGGCACGGCGTCATGCTCACGCTCCTGCTGCTCCTCGTCGTCGGCGGCTCGACGGGAGCCTGGGCCGTTCTGACCGGCCGGATCGTCCTCTCGCCGCAGGCCGCCTCGCCCGCGCCGACCATGGGATGCCCCGCCGGTCCATTCGACTACGCTGCCCCGCAGTCGGTTCACGTCAACGTGCTCAACGCCACGGGCCAGGACGGTCTCGCGCGCAGCATCGCGGATCAGCTCGCACAGCGGAAGTTCGTTGTCGGCAAGGTCGCCAACTCCACGGCCGATGGGGCGCCGCCCGCACTCATCGTGTCGGGGGCCGCGGGTGAAGGGGCGGCGTTCACGGTCCAGCGGACCGTGCCGGGGAGCGTCTACACCGCCGACGGGCGGGGCGACTCGAGCGTGGACCTCATCCTCCTGCCCGGTTTCGCGGGCCTCAAGGACCCGGGCCTCGTGGACCAGACGCCCGGCGGACTCGTGTGCGCCGGGGCCTCGCCGAGCCCGGCCCCGCCCGCGCCCCCGGCGCCTTAGGCCTGCCGGGCTCAGCCGCGGACCGGTCTCCCGATTTCGTCGAAGCGTGCCCCCACGCCGAGCTGGATGAAGCGCACAGTGGCTTCGGTGTGGCGATCGTGCCGCGCGTCCGGCACGCGGAGTTCCGGGTCCTGGGCCTCGGCGTCGCCCTCCCGGCGTCCGCGGTCGGCACTCGCGGCGAGCGAGCCGAGCACGAGCTGGGCGAGTTCGTCGAGGTCGGCCCGCGGAATGTAGCCCTCGTCCATGCATGCTCGGAGGATGTCCCGCAGCACCGCGTGGAGCTCGCCGACGTGGTCGCCGAGCTTTGCGAACGATGACGGCGAAAGCACGGCCCGCATTGCAGGGCCCGGCGGGAGGTGGCGGCGGGAAAGGTCCTCGATCTGGGCGCGGATGTAGACGGCTAGGCGGTCGACCGGATTGTCGAGGCGCCCGAGCTCATCCTTGAGATCGCTCAGGAAGCGGCCGGTCTCGTCGAGGGCATAGCCGATGAGGAGCTCTTCGAGATCCGCGTAGTAGTTGTAGACCGCCGTCCGGCCGACGCCGGCTTGGCGCGCGACGTCTGTCATCGTCAGCCCAGGGAGGCCGCGCGTGAAGAGCAGTTCGCCGAACGCGTCGAGAATGCGGCGCTGAGTGAGCGCGCGCTGGGCGGCGTTGGATTCTGCCTGAATGCGGGGCATAGGCCCATTTTAAGTCGATGTGTCAGTAAGCGAGATCCATCCGCGAGCTGATCTGCCGATTCTGGGTGCTCGGCTCGGGGTAGCGCCAAGGTGGACGAAGCCGATGAGCGGACAGGAGACCGGGATGCTGGTGTGGTTGACAGAGAGGGTCGGACCGCTGGGCGCCGGGCTCTACGCTGGAGTGCTGTGTCTCGTGGTGCTCACGGTCGCGGGGATTGTGGGCCTCGGGCTGCATGAGCCTTGGCTGTTCCCCAGCCTGGGCCCCACCGCCATGATGTTCTTCGAGACCCCGCAGGCCAAGGCGGCGCGACCGCTCGACACGCTCGTCGGGCACGGAGTTGCGCTCGTGGTGGGCATCGCGATGTTCTTCGCGTTCGGGCTCGAGGGCCTTCCGTTCGCGCCCGGCGGCAGTCTCACCCTCGGCCACGTCCTTGCTGGCGCGCTGTCGGTGGCTGTCACGACGCTCATACTTTCGTGCGTCAAGCTGCCCCATCCTCCCGCCGGGGCGACCACGCTCATCGTGAGCCTCGGGATCCTGCGCGGCTTCACGGCGTGGGGCACGATGGCGGCGGCCATTGTGCTTCTCACGGTGATGGGCTGGGGACTCAACATTCTGCTGCACGAACACCCTTCTCCTCGGACCGAGGCGGCGATGAAGCGGTGACGCGGTGAACGCTGGGGCCGCCTGCTTCGGTTGGTGAGGCAGGCTCTCAGCCCCCAGCATCCGCTCCAGCCCACTTCTGGGCCAGCGAAATCGGGTCCGGCCGCAACACGCCGCGGTTCTGACTGATTGAGAAATCACAAGTGGGCTGGAGCGTAGAGCCTGCTCGTCGGGCGGGTGAGTTGGCGTACCCGAGATGGGTTTTGGGGTGAGTTGGCGTACCCGAAACAGGGGGTTCTAGAGCTGGACGTCTAGAGCTGGACGGTGGTCGACTTCGCGGCGGCGGATTCCTCGATCGCGGCCAGGACTCGTTGGACCTGAAGGCCGTCCTCGAGGGAGGGCGAGGGCGGGTTGCCGTCGCGGATCGCCAGGAGGAAGTCGCGGATCTGGTGGGTGAACGTGTGCTCCCACCCGATCACATGCCCCTGCGGCCACCATGCCTCGAGGTACGGGTGCTCGGGTTCGGTCACGACGATCCGCCGGAACCCCTGCTCCTGGACCGGCCCGGTGCCGTCGAGGAACTCGAGCTCGTTGAGTCGTTCGAGGTCGAAGGCGAGCGAGCCCTCGGACCCGTAGACCTCGATCCGGAGCGAGTTCTTCCGCCCGAGCGCCACGCGCGAGGCCTCGACCGAGGCGATCGCACCGCCGGAGAGCGCGAGGATCGCCCAAGCAGCGTCATCGACAGTGACGTCCTCGAGGCCGTCCCGGCCGGGCCGCCGGCCCACGAAGGTGTGCAGCCGCCCGGACGCCTCGGCCACGGTGTCGCCGAGGAGGTACTGGACCTGGTCGATCGCGTGCGAGGCGATGTCCCCCAGCGCCCCGGACCCGGCGGTCTCCTTCCGCAGCCGCCACGTCATCGGCGATTCCGAATCAGCGAGCCAGTCCTGCAGATACGATGCCCGGACCTCCCGGACCGTGCCGAGCCGGCCGTCCGCGATCAGCTGGCGCGCGTACGCGAGGGCCGGGACGCGGCGGTAGTTGAACCCGACCATGGACTGCACGCCGCGGGCGCGGGCATCCTGGGCGGCGGCGACCATGGCCTCGGACTCGGCGAGGGTGTTGGAGAGGGGCTTCTCCACGAGGACGTGCTTGCCGGCCTCGAGCGCGGCGATCGCGATCTCGGCGTGCAGCCACCCGGGCGCGCAGATGTCCACGATGTCCACATCGTCCCGGGCGATCACCTCGCGCCAGTCCGTCGCCGACTCCGCCCACCCGTACCGCGCCGCGGCCTCGGCCACGGACTCCGGGTCCCGGCCCACGAGGACCCGCTGCTCGACGGCGGGGACGTCGAAGTACGCCCCCACGTTCCGCCAAGCCTGCGAGTGCGCCTTGCCCATGAACGCATACCCGATGGCCGCGACCCCGAGGGGCCGCGGCGTCGCTTCCCGCCCGGGGAGGCCGGGTGCGCTCATGCGAGCACCCCGTCGAGGGTGGCCGTCTCGGGGGCCCAGTCCTCGGGCAGGGGGGCGGACGACGGCGCGGAGCTGGCGACGTCGGTGAACGCGCCCGAGTCGATCGACTCGGAGACCGAGACCATGGTGTCCAGCACGTGGTACGCGAGCTGGCCCGTGGCCCGGTGGGGTTCGCCTGCGCGGATGGACCGGGCCATGTCCAGAACGCCCATGCCCCGCCCGTTCGCCGGGCCGGTCGTGGGGATCGGCGTCCACCCGTCCGACCCGTTGGGGTGGATCTCGAGGGGCCCGTCGAAGTAGTTCGGATCCGGCACCGACAGGGTCGCCTCCGTGCCGGTGATCTCGACGTAGCCCACGCGCTTGAAGGGCGACTGGAAGCTGAAGATGCTGTGCGAGGACGCCCCAGACTCGAACTCGGCCAGCGCGCTGACGTGCGTCGGGACCTCGACCTCGAACTCCTCTCCGGCCTTCGGCCCCGAACCGATCACGCGCGTGGCCTTTGACTTGGACCCGAGCGCAGCGACCCGGCGGATGCTGCCGAAGGCCTGGACCAGGGTTGTGAAGTAGTACGGGCCCATGTCGAACAGCGGTCCGGCCCCGCGCTGGAACAGGAACGCGGGGTTCGGGTGCCACGACTCGGGGCCAGGGTTCTGGAACACGGTCTGCGCGGTGAGGGGCTCCCCGATGTCGCCGCGCTTGATCACGCGCAGGGCCGTCTGAATGCCCGCCCCGAGGAAGGTGTCGGGAGCGCACCCGAGCCGCAGCCCGGCGTCGTCCGCCTCCTTCAGCAGGCCGAGGCCGCTCTCGCGGTCGAGCGAGAACGGCTTCTCACTCCAGACGTGCTTGCCGGCGCGCACCGCGGCCGTGGCGACCTCGACGTGCGCGGCCGGGATCGTGAGGTTCACGATGATGTCCACGCCCGGGTGGTTCAGGGCCAGTTCGGGGGCGCCATGCTCGGCGATCCCGTACTCCTCTGCGCGGGCCTCGGCAGCCTGGGGGAACAGGTCCGCGATCACGTGGACCTTCAGATCCGGGAACTTCGTGAGGTTGTCCAAGTACTGCTTGCTGATCACCCCGGCGCCGATCAGGCCGACGCCAACAGGTCCGCGGCTCATCGCGCAGCCTCCTCGCCCGTCGGCGCCCCGGCCTCGAGGTAGCGCAGCGAGGCCGCGACGCCCTCGAAGATATCGCCGGAGTAGTCGTCGAACTCGACGACGCCGACCTCGAGGTTCTTCGCAGCGGCGATGACGCCCCAGATGTCCACCTTGCCCTGGCCCGCGGGCTGCTGGGCCTTGCGGTCCTCGTTGACGGGGCCATCCTTGAGGTGGACCGCGACGACGCGGTCGCCGAGCCTCCCGAGGACGGCGATGGGATCCTCCCCGCCCACTGCAACCCAGTAGGCATCGACCTCGAGGACGACCTCCGGGTCGAGGAGCGAAGCGAAGAACTCGAGCGCGTTCGTGCCCTCGACCTTGGACTCGAGCTCCCACCAGTGGTTGTGGTAGCCGACGCGGATGCCGTACTCCGCGCCCTTCTTCGCGGCCTCGTTCAGTCGGGCTGCGGTGTCGCGGATGGTCTCGGCGTCCTGCCACTTCTCGGCCGGGACGAACGGATCGATGACCGTGCCGATGCCGAGCCGCTTGGCGGCGGCGAAGATCTCGTCCTGGTCTGCAGAGAGCAGCGGGGCGTGCCCGGTCGGGGCGCTGATACCGTTCTCCTCGAACGCAGTGGCGAACTCCTCGGCGCGCTCTGCGAACTTGTACGGCTCGGCCTGGGTGTAGCCGATCTCTGCGAGCCGGCGTATGGTGCCGGGCAGATCCTTCTCGATCGCATCCCGGACTGTGTAGAGCTGGACTGAATAGGCCATGGGACAGGTCCTCTCGGGTTGGCGGAGGTCAGCGCAGCGTGGCGTGATCTACTTCACTTGAAGCCTAGGGGCACTTTTGACGGTACGCAAGCAAAAGTTGAAGGGTCGACGTACCGAAGTCGCTGTGCCACACTAAGCGCATGGCAGACGACGGACGCTCAGGTCCCCGCGCTGGCGACCTGTTCCAGCTCCTTCGTGACGGGAAAGCGTGGACGCGGGCGGAGCTCGCGACGACGACGGGCCTCGCGCGCTCCACAGTCGCCGGCAAGGTCGACCTCCTGCTCAGTTCGGGCCTCGTCGTGTCCGTCGGTGAGGCCAGCTCGAGCGGTGGCCGCCCGCCGTCCCGCTTCGCGTTCCACGCGGAGGCCCGCACCGTGCTCGCCGTCGACGTCGGGGCGAGCCATGTCCGGGTTGCCCTCACCGATCTGAACGGCGAGGTGCTCGCCGAGGAACGCGAGCTGATGCCCGTCGCGGCCGGCCCCGAAGCCGTGCTCGGCTACGTCATCGAATCCGCCGAGCGCCTGCTCGCTGCGACTCACCACCCGGAGAGCCTGCTCGCGGGCGTTGGCATCGGGCTCCCCGGCCCGGTCGAGCACGCCACAGGCCGGCCGGTGAAGCCACCGATCATGCCGGGGTGGGACGGGTTCGACGTGGTCGGCTTCGTCCAGCAGTCCCTCCGTGTCCCTGTTCTCGTGGACAACGACGTCAACATCATGGCACTCGGCGAGCGGGCAGGCTTCTGGCCCGACGTCGACGACCTCCTGTTCATCAAGCTCGCCACCGGCATCGGCTCCGGCATCATCAGCAGTGGCCACCTCCAGCGCGGCGCCGACGGCACCGCGGGGGACCTCGGCCACGTGCGCGTCGCGCGGGGCGACGGCGTCGTATGCCGTTGCGGGAACGTCGGCTGCCTCGAGGCCCTCGCCTCGGGGGACGCCGTCGCGCACTCCCTCGCCGAGCAAGGCGTCGACGCACCGAACGGCGCCACCGTCGTCGAGCTCGCGTCGCACGGCAACAGCGCCGCGATCCAGTCCCTGCGGCAGGCCGGACGGGACATCGGCGAGGTGCTCGCGACGTGCGTGAACCTGCTCAACCCGAGCGTGATCGTGATCGGCGGCTCGATGGCCGCCGCCGGAGAGCACATCATGGCGGGTGTGCGGGAGGTCGTCTACCGCCGTTCGCCACCGCTCGCCACGACGAATCTGCGCATCGTTCTCTCCCGCGCAGGCGAGCGTGCCGCCGTCATGGGCGCGAGTCAGCTGGTCTCCCAGCACGTGCTCTCGCCGGCGGGCATCGAAGCCGCCCTCTTGAGCATGGCGACGGCTGGCTGACGCGAACGCCGCCTACCCCTCCGCGATCCGCAGCACCCTGTCCGCGCGCTCGGCCGTCGCCGCGATGAGCGCGGCATTCGCCTCGTCCGTGCCGAGGGCCCACGCCCGCGCGGCCTCAGGGCTCTTGCCGAAGGCGACGTGTCGCGCAATGAGGCGCTCCCGGCGCACGTCTGGCGCGGGCTCGAGGAACCAGCACTCGGTGAGGCAGGCGCGCACGCGGGGCCACGCGCCGTCGTCCGCCAGGAGGTAGTTCCCCTCGGTGACCACGAGCGGGACGTCGGGGCGCACCTCGATGCTTCCGGCGATCGGCTCCTCGAGGTTCCGGTCGAAGCGCGGGGCGTAGACGATCTCGCCCGGGCGCGGGTGGCGGATGCGTTCGAGGAGGGCGGCGTAGCCGGCGTCGTCGAAAGTGTGGATCGCGCCCTTGACGTCGCGGAGACCGCGGGCGGCCAAGACTGCATCGGCGAGGTGAAAGCCGTCCATGGGCACGAGCACCGCCCGCTCCGGGCCGAGCGCCTCGACGATCCCTTCGCCGAGCGTCGACTTCCCGGCGCCCGGCGCCCCCGTGATGCCGAGGATGGTGCGCCGCTTCCCGGACGCAAGCCGGGTGGCGGCCTCGATGAGGTCCGCGAGCGTCGTCGCCTGGGCGCGTGCCGTCATGCGGGCAGGTGGGTGAGCGCGGAGATCCCGAGGATGACGAGCGAGGCGACCTTGACGAGTTCAAGCCCCACGTACCAGAGGTGCAGGCTGTGGCGCGGCATCGCGTCGCTGACGTTTCCGCTCGTGTAGCGGCGGTCCATCCGCGGGCGCAGCACGGCGACGTCGAGCACGAGCACGACGACGAGAATCGCCATGAGCACGACCGCCGCGGCCGGCGTCGATCCGCCCAAGGCGACGAGGCACACGACGACGACGGCGGCAAGGACGCATTCGGCGGTGTTGAGCGCGCGGAACACGAGGCGGCCGATCCCGACGCCGAGCTCGATCGTGATGCCGGGCGCCCGGAACTTGAGCGGCGCCTCGAGGAACGAGATCGCGAGCACCATCCCGAGCCACACGAATACCGCTGCCGACGCCACCGCTGTCGCCACTGTCACGCTTGTTCACCTCGAAAGGAAGGGGTCAGTTCTGCCCTTTCGAGATTAGTCCTGGTTTCGCGCGCTTCAGTCCGCCGCGAGGCGCCAGGCCCTGAGCACGGCATCGGTCATGACCGCCGTCTGGCCCTCCGGCCCCGAGACTTCCCGGCCCTCCGACGTCGTGGCCTCGACCTCCCACCCGCCAGCCCGCAGCCCGAGGCTCATGGCGAGCTCCTCCGCCGTCGGAAGCTCTGCCTCGTCCGCGTGGCGGTGGCGGCCCCACGGCGGGAAGGCGGTGTGTCCGACCACGAGCAGGAGGCCACCCGGCGCGACGGCAGCCGCGGCACGGCGAAGGATCCGGTCGCGCGGCAGCTCGATCGGCGAGTGCAGGAACTGGGCCGAGACCAGGTCGTATTCGCCCTCCGGCTCCCACTCGCCCAGGTCGCGTTCGAGCCATTGGACCCGGTTCGTGACGCCCGCGTCTTCGGCGTGCTGCCGCGCGCGGGAGAGCGCGACGGCGGAGACATCCACCGCCGTGACCGTCCAGCCGCGAGCGGCGAGCCAGATCGCGTCGGCACCCTCGCCGCACCCGAGGTCAAGGGCCCGCGCAGGGGCAACGGTCTCGACCTCCCGCACGAGCGCGGCGTTGGGCTTGCCGCTCCAGACGCGCTCACGCTCGCTGTAGAAGCCGTTCCAGAACTCAGAGGGGCCCTCAGTCGTCTCGGTGTCCATCCACCACTCCTATCCGTGGGCGGGCACGGTGCGCAAGAGGGTCGGCCGCGGAAGCGGCCTCGTTGGTGGGTTCCCGCAGGTTGGGAGAGGCCTTCATGGACCCTTCCGTCCGGCGATGCCGCTACGTACCCTCGGGGCTAGGAGGTGATCCGCGATGAACGCTGTGCAGGGAGACCGCATCATCATCCACGGCCGGACGGTGGACTCCAAGGACCGGCATGGGGAGATCGTCGAAGTCAAGGGAACCAACGGGGATCCGCCCTACGTGGTCCGCTTCGATGACGGGCACGAGTCCGTGGTGTTCCCGGGCGGGGACTTCTCGATCGAAAAACCCACCAGCTGACGCTGTTGCCACATTCCCGGCCTTCCCCGCACAAATCCCGAGTGAAATCCCCGGAGGCGGGTAGGGCGTACTGAGCCGACCGAATCGAGTTGGAATCGAGTCGAGGAGGAACCACATGCATGCCCTCAGGGACTTCGCCGAAGCCCTCCGTGAGAATGGCCCCTGGTGCACCATTCACGCGAACGTGAGTACCGGAACCGTCACCAGCCTCGAGGCGACTGAGGTGTTGGGTGACAACCTTGCCCGTCAGCTCGCCGACGCCGGTGCGAGTCCCGAGGATGCGAAAGCCGCGGGCCAGCTGGTCTGGTCCGCGAAAGGCGCCGCGGGCCCGGTCTCGCGTTTCGTGCTCATCCGCGACGGCGAAGCTGTGGTGGACGAAGTCCTCCCGGGCGCGCCGACGCAGCCCGTCGTCGAATGCGGCGCGATCCCGAATCTGCTGCCGCTCGCCGCGGTGCGCGGTTCGGACCTCGAATACCTCGTGGTCGAGGTCGAGCGCGCCGAGGCGAAGATCGGCCGCTACCGCGCCTCTGCGCGGGGGCCGCTGGACCAGCAGGAGATGACGGGCGAGACCGAGAACCTGCGGAAGGTGCCCGTAGGTGGCTGGTCGCAAGGGAAGTACCAACACCGCACGGAGGAGATCTGGCGCCGCAACGGTGCCGATGTCGCGGCGGAGATCAACAGGATCGTCGAGGAGGGGGACGTGCAGCTGGTCGTCATCTCCGGCGACGAACGCGCACGGCAGATGGTGCTCGACGCACTGAGCGAGCGTGCTGCTGCCCTCGCTCAGACCGTGGACATGAACTCCTCAGCCGCAGGCGCGGATCGGGAGCGTTTCGAGGAGGAGGTCGACGCCGTCGTCGCCGGCGTCGCTGCCCGGCGACAGCACGAGATACTCGAGCGGCTCGTCGGAGGACTCGGGAGCGTCGCGGCCGGTGACTGGACCGAGACCCTCAGAGCGCTCCAGCAGGCACGCGTCGACACGCTGCTCCTCTCGCCGGAGGTCGCTGAAGGGCGCACCCTCCTTGCGCTGGGAGCCGAGCCGTGGATCGCCACCGACGAGTCCGAGTCCCTCGGCGCGCCCGTGCTCGGCAACGTGGACGCATCCGCAGCGCTCCTGCGCGCCGCCGTACTCACGAAGGCGGACACGGTCCTGTTCCCGAAGGGCGCGCTCGAGAACGGCGAGGCGGCGGCCGCGCTCCTCCGGTGGTAAGACTGGTTCAGAAAGACCCAACGGTTCCGAACAAGGGAGAACTGTGCATTACACGCGTCTCGGCAACACCGGCCTCGAAGTCTCTCGTCTCGCCGTCGGCTGCATGAGCTTCGGCGACCCGCAGCGGGGCAACCACCCCTGGAGTCTCCCCGAGGAGGAGAGCCGTACCCTCATCAAGCAGGCGGTCGAGGCCGGCATCAACTTCTTCGATACAGCCAACGTCTACTCGGCAGGCAGCAGCGAGGAGATCGTGGGCCGCGCGCTCGGGGACTTCGCCGACCGCGACTGGATCGTCCTCGCGACCAAGGTCCACGGCCGCATGCACGAGGGGGCCAACGGCGGCGGCCTGTCCCGCAAGGCGATCATGAGCGAGATCGACGCGAGCCTGCGCCGCCTCGGCACGGACTATGTGGACCTGTACCAGATCCACCGCTGGGACCCGCACACGCCCATCGAGGAGACGCTCGAGGCGCTGCACGACGTCGTCAAGGCCGGGAAGGCGCGCTACATCGGGGCCTCTTCGATGTGGGCGTGGCAGTTCTCCAAGGCCCAGTACATTGCCCGCGCGAACGGTTGGACCCCCTTCATCTCGATGCAGGACCACTACAACCTGCTGAATCGCGAAGAAGAGCGCGAGATGTACCCGCTGTGCGCGGACGAGGGCGTCGGGGCAATCCCGTGGAGCCCCCTCGCGCGTGGGCGCCTCGCCCGTGAATGGGGGACGACGACGAACCGCACCGAGACCGACGAGTTCGGCCGCACGCTGTACCACGAGAGCGACAAGGCGATCGTCGATGCCGTCGGCCGGGTCGCAGACCGCCGCGGCGTCTCGCGTGCGCAAGTCGCCCTCGCGTGGGTGCTGCGCAACCCCGTCGTCGCCGCCCCGATCGTCGGTGCGACCACGAGCTCGCACCTCGAGGATGCCATCGCCGCCCTTGAGATCGAGCTCGACGACGCCGAGGCGGCGGAGCTCGAGGAGGCCTACACGCCGCACGAGCCGGCGGGGTTCTGACCCCGCGGGGGCCGGCTGGCCTCCGTTCCTGCCGCCTCACGATTCCGACCACCTTTGAGAGGCTCTCGGCGGCGTGTCGCGCAGACACGCCGCCGTTCAGCCGATCCTCGCCGCGATCCCGGTCGGAAACCCGAGCATCCGAGCCACCTCGGCAACGAAGACCTCGGGACGGTGGACGATGTCGGCATACCCGTACCGGAAGACCGGGTGGCCGCGCAGCTGCGCCGCCCGGTCCCGGCGCCTGTCCTTCTCCCGTTGAGCGCGCTCCTCGTGGCTCTTGCCGTCGAGCTCGAGGATCAGCCACCCCTCTACGAGGGAGTCGACCCAGCCGACACCGTCGATCTCCACCTGCGTGTCGACACGGAAGCCCGCACGCCGAAGATGCACTCTCGCAAGGGTTTCGATCGGCGACTCAGAGCCGCTGTCCACTAGGTCGAGCACGGCCCGCGCTGGCCCGTTCCGGTTGCCGGGGAGCCGCTCCCGGATGAAGTCCATAGAAAGTCCTCGATGCATCGCCGACTCGGCGATGAGGAGGGCTTCGAGCTCCGGGAGGCACCGCACCGCGTGGAGGACGACGTCGGCCAGGCCCGCCACGGGCGCGTAGGCGTCCGGCGGAACCCAGGTGCCCCGGTGGATGACGGCGTCAGGCGGGTCCCCGCCAGTCTGGCGAAATAGGTGGAATCGGCCCTGGGCGGTGAGCGTCCAGAGGCCGTAGAAGCCCGCCGCGGAGGCACACGTGAGGAGTGAGCGCGTGCGCCTGGCCGCGACGAACACAGGGTCGGCCTTCGGGAGTGCGTAGAGGCCTTTGCGGACCAGGACAAGTTCTCCGCGGACGACGGCGGCCCGCACCTCGCGCTCGGCGACTCCCCTCGAGAGCAGGTCCCGCAGGCGGCAGACGCCGTGGAACAAGTGCATGACGTGGCTTATCCGGCCCCGAGAATTCCCCATGAGGCCATCCTCGGGGCCCGCCACGCGCCGTCGTCCGCGATCTCGCGCTTATGTGGATAACTCCACCCTCGGATTCCGACCAAGTTTCAGCCCGCGACTAGGCGTGTCGAGGCCAGACACGCCCGAGCGGGGGCGCGAACGGCTTCAAACCAGGTCGGAATCCGCGCACGCGGCCGAGGACGACCAAGTCTAGGGGGACGGCGGCAGAGGGAGGGAAGGCAGTCGAGGGAGGGAAGGCAGTCGAGGGAGGCTCGGGTCAGCAGCCGTCGGGGCCGCAGGCTTGGCCGTTGAGCTCGTCGTCGCCCCTACCCGCGCCGGGCCCTGCGCTGTCATCTGCCGGAGCGTTGACCATCACCAGCGGGTTCGACTCGCGCCACGCGGTGTCGAGCGCCTGAGCAAACAGCTCGGCGGGCTGAGCGCCGGAGACGCCGTACTTGCGGTCGAGGACGAAGAACGGCACCCCCTGAATCCCAAGCGCCTGGGCCTCCCGGATGTCGGCGCGGACGGCGTCACGGTAGGTGCCGGCGTCGAGCGCTGCAGTGATGTCGGCTTCGGCGAGCCCGGCGGCGGTCCCGACCTCGATGAGCACTTGGCGGCTCCCGATGTCCTTCCCGTGCTCGAAGTGGGCCGAGAGCAGGGCCTCCTTGACGGCGTCGGCCGCTCCTTCGGTTCCGCGTGCCTTGGCGAGGTGCAGCAGCTCATGCGCGGGGAAGGAATTGGCGACGACGACGGTGCTGAAGTCGTACGCGAGCCCCTCGCCGGCCGCGACCTGCGTGACCTGCTCGAACATCTGCGCGACGCGGTCCTCGGGCATGCCCTTGCGCTGGCTCAGGTACTCGAGCTCGGTACCGTCGTAGTGTTCGGGAAGCGACGGGTCGAGCTGGAAGCTGTGCCAGGTGACCGTTACCTGGTCTTTGTGCGGGAACCCAGCGAGAGCCTTCTCGAATCGGCGCTTTCCAATGAAGCACCACGGGCAGGCGATATCGGACCAAATGTCAACGTTCACTTCTGTTCAAAGGCGCGCCCGTTGGCCTCTATTCCCTTGAGAGCGAAGGTGTCCGAGACTGACAGCACCAGCAGTACGGCAGCGCGCAGGGCAGGAGTCGACGATGACGATGTTCGAACTGACAGAGGACCAGCGCGATCTCGTGGGAATGGTCCATGATTTCGCCTCGGAGAAGATCGCCCCGCACGCACTGGAATGGGATACGACCAAGCATTTCCCGGTGGACGTGCTCCACGAAGCAGGCAAGCTGGGGTTGGGCGGCATTTATGTGGCCGAGGAGTATGGGGGATCCGGCCTTTCGCGGGCCGACGCCGTCCTCATTTTCGAGGAATTGGCCAAGGCAGATCCGACGATCGCTGCCTACATTTCGATTCAGAACATGATTGTCTGGATGGTCGATACCTTCGGCACCGACGCACAGCGCGCCGAGTGGATCCCAAAGCTCGCCTCCATGGAATCGCTCGGCAGCTACTGCCTCACCGAACCCGGGGCGGGCTCCGACGCCGCAGCGCTCATCACCAAGGCGACGGCGGACGACGGCGATTACGTCCTCAACGGCGTCAAGCAGTTCATCTCGGGGGCCGGTTCTTCGGCGCTCTACATCGTCATGGCGCGCACGGCGGATACAGGCCATCACGGCATCACAGCGTTCCTGGTGCCGGGGGACGCGCCGGGGCTTTCCTTCGGGCGCAGCGAGAAGAAAATGGGCTGGAACGCCCAGCCGACGAGCCAGGTGGTCTTCAAGAACGTCCGCGTCCCTGCAGCGAACATCTTGGGCGAGGAAGGATCGGGCTTCAGCATCGCGATGAAGGGGCTCAACGGAGGGCGGCTGAACATCGCAGCGTGCTCCCTCGGCGGCGGGCAGGCGGCCTTGGACAAGACGGTGGCCTACCTCAAGGAGCGGACGGCGTTCGGGGGCCGGCTGGCCGACAAGGAGGCGCTCATGTTCGATCTCGCGGACATGGAGATGAAGCTCGAGGCCGCGCGAAGCCTCCTCAGCCGGGCCGCCGCCGCCCTCGACCGCAACGACAGGGACGCTCTACGGCTCTGCGCGATGGCGAAACGCGTGGCCACCGACGCCGGATTCGAGGTCGCCAACATGGCGATCCAGCTCCACGGCGGCTACGGCTACCTGCACGAGTACGGGGTCGAGAAGATCGCGAGGGACCTGCGCGTTCACCAGATCCTCGAAGGGACCAACGAGATTATGCGCCTGATCGTGGGCCGCATGCTGGTCGAAGGCTGAATGGGTCGAGGGGCCGATCCGCGCAGCACCACTACGTGGATCGACCCCTCAACTCTGGTTCCCGATCGCCGGCCCCCGGCCTTCGGGGTGCGTGTTGCGAGTGGCGCGTGCCGGCGTCGGGAAGTATGGGTGGTGGACGGGTGAGAAGAAGCCTGGGCGGCCCCGACTAGACGACCGCCGCGAGCGCCCTCTCGGGTTCGGGCAGCCCGGCCTCGTACTCGTCCTCCTTGCCCGCGGTCTCGCACAGGTAGCGGGCGTAGGCCGGGAGGGTGAGGAAGGTGGGGAACTCGGGGGCGAGGGCGACTTCTTCGAAGATCTCGTGGGCGTCGCGGAACCGGTCGCCGTCGAAGCGCTCGAGCTTGGCGAACTCCTCCTCGAAGAGCTCCTTGACCCACTCGCGGGTGATGACCTCGCCTTGATCGGTGATGGCGTGGGAGTAGATCCACTGCCAGATCTGCGAGCGGGAGATCTCCGCCGTGGCCGCGTCCTCCATGAGGTTGTGGATGGCGACGGCGCCGGAGCCCCGCAGCCACGCCTCGATGTAGCGGACCCCGACCTCGATGTTGTTCCTGATCCCGGCCTCGGTGATTGTCCCTGTGCAGGAGGCGATGTCGATGAAGGCCCGATCGTCGGCGGTGACGTCCTCGCGGAGCCGGTCGAGCTGGTTCGGGCGCTCGCCGAGCACCGAGTCGAACACGTCGCGGGCCACGGGCACGAGATCCGGGTGGGCCACCCATGAGCCGTCGAAGCCGTCGTTCGCCTCGCGCGTCTTGTCGGCGCGGACCTTCTCGAACGCAATCGCGTTCGCCTCGGGATCCTTCCGGTTGGGCACGAACGCCGCCATCCCGCCGATGGCCATCGCCCCGCGGCGGTGGCATGCGCGCACCAGCTGCTCGGTGTAGGCGCGCATGAACGGCTGCGTCATCGTCACCTGGCCCCGGTCCGGGAGCACGAAGCGCGGCCCGCGGGTCCGGAAGTTCTTGATGACCGAGAAGATGTAGTCCCACCGGCCGGCGTTCAGGCCCGCGGCGTGGTCACGGAGCTCGTACAGGATCTCCTCCATCTCGAACGCGGCCGTGATGGTCTCGATCAGCACGGTGGCGCGGATGGTGCCCTGAGGGATGCCGAGGAGGTCCTGGGCAAACACGAACACGTCGTTCCAGAGCCGGGCCTCGAGGTGGTTCTCGATCTTCGGGAGGTAGAAGTAGGGGCCCTTGCCCTGCCCGATGAGCCGGCGGGCGTTGTGGTAGAAGAACAGCCCGAAGTCCACGATCCCGCCCGCGATCGGCTTGCCGTCGATCAGCATGTTCTTCTCCGGCAGGTGCCACGCCCGGGGGCGCACCACGATCGTGGGCCGCTCTTCGGCCGGGCGGAGCCGGTACTCCTTGCCCTCGGGGGAGACGAAGTCGATCCGGTCCGCGAGGGCGTCGATGAGGTTGATCTGGCCTTGGATCACGTTCCGCCAGGATGGGGTGAGCGAGTCCTCCATGTCTGCGAGCCAGACCTTTGCGCCCGAGTTGAGGGCGTTGACGGTCATCTTCCGCTCGACCGGCCCGGTGATCTCGACTCGTCGGTCCTCGAGGCCTGGCGCGGGCGGGGCCACCCGCCACGACGGGTCGCTGCGGACGTGCGCCGTCTCCGGCAGGAACCGGGGGTCCTGCCCCTTGCGGATCGCGGCGCGGCGCTCGTGGCGGGCCTCGAGCAGTTCTTGGCGCCGCCCCGCCGTCGCCCGGTGGAGTTGGGCGATGAACTCGAGGGCGCCCGAGGTGAGGATCTCGTGCTGCCGCGCGAGCGGCTGGGCGGTGAGGGTGATGCCGTTGATGGTGATGCCATCGCTGTAGCTGTTCATGGGGGTCTCCTAGAGGCGTGAGGTACGACGGCGGGTGGGCGCCCGAGGCGCAGGCGGCACCCGCCGTCGTCAGCTCGAATCAGTGGAATTGGCCCTCTTCGGTGGATCCCACCAGGGCAAGGGTGCTGGCGTTCGGGTTCAGCGCCGTGGAGACCAGGTCGAAGTAGCCGGTGCCCACTTCGCGCTGGTGCTTGGTCGCGGTGTAGCCGCGGTCCTCGGAGGCGAACTCGCGCTCCTGGAGTTCGACGTACGCGCTCATCCCGTTGCGGGCGTAGCCGTGGGCGAGGTCGAACATCGAGTAGTTCAGGGCGTGGAAGCCCGCGAGGGTGATGAACTGGAACTTGAAGCCCATCGCGCCGAGTTCGCGCTGGAACTTCGCGATCGTGGAATCGTCGAGGTGCTTCTTCCAGTTGAACGAGGGCGAGCAGTTGTAGGCGAGCATCTGGTCCGGGAACTCGGCCTTGACCGCCTCGGCGAACTTCCGCGCCAGGGCCAGGTCCGGGGTGCCCGTCTCCATCCAGATCAGGTCGGAGTACGGGGCGTAGGCCTTGGCGCGGGCGATGCAGGGCTCGACCCCGTTGCGCACCTTGTAGAAGCCCTCCGGCGTCCGCACGGGCGCCCCGCCCTCGGTGACGAGGAACTCGCGGTCCCGCTCGTCGACGTCGGAGGTGATGAGCGTCGCGGCCTCGGCGTCGGTGCGGGCGATGATGACGCTCGGCACGCCGGCAACGTCGGCGGCGAGCCGAGCAGCATTGAGGGTGCGGATGTGCTGCTGGGTCGGGATGAGGACCTTGCCGCCGAGGTGGCCGCACTTCTTCTCCGAGGCCAGCTGGTCCTCCCAGTGCACGCCCGCCGCGCCGGCCTGGATCATGGACTTCATGAGCTCGTAGGCGTTGAGCGGGCCGCCGAAGCCGGCCTCCGCGTCCGCGACGATCGGCACGAGCCAATCCTCAACGCTCGACTTGCCCTCCGAGAACTCGATCTGGTCCGCCCGCTGGAGGGCGTTGTTGATCCGGCGTACGACGGCGGGCACCGAGTTGGCGGGGTAGAGGGACTGGTCGGGATAGGTCTGTCCCGAGAGGTTCGCGTCCGCGGCGACCTGCCAGCCCGAGAGGTAGATCGCCTTCAGGCCGGCCTTGACCTGCTGCACGGCCTGGTTGCCCGTGAGGGCTCCGAGGGCGTTGATGTAGCCGGTGCCGTTCTCCCGGCCCTCCGTCACGGCGCTCCACAGCTTCTCCGCACCGCGGCGCGCCAGCGTGTGCTCCTCGACGACGCGGCCACGGAGCTTCACGACGTCCTCTGCCGTGTAGTCGCGCTCTACACCCTCCCAACGGGGGTCGGCGGACCACTCGAGCTTGAGGGCCTCGGCCTGCTGCTGAGGGGTCTGGGGCTGCTCGAATGCTGCGGTCATCGCGGTCTCCTTCGACTCGTCCTCCGGCTGCTCCGCCGGGTGGAATTCTTCGTGAGAACAACTTTTCCGCCTCTGCAAGCCCTCTTCCAGAGAAATGTGCTGGCAAGAAATGCGAATCTTCACGTATTCTCAAGAAATGTCGCCTGCATCCTCTTGGGCCCGCCCATCCGGACCTACGAGTCCCGCCCGCAAGGGTGTCGACGCCACGCCCGGGGGAGGCGCCGACGTGATCAGCCTGGGTCGCCGGGTCCGGCATCTGCGGAAGGCCGCGGGCCTCACGCTCGACGAGCTCGGCGCCGCCGTGGGCGCTGCGGCAAGCCAGCTGAGCCTCATCGAAAACGGGAAGCGGGAGCCGAAGCTCGGCCTGCTCCAGCAGCTCGCAAGCGCACTGGGAGTGGGCGTGGATTCGCTCCTCGGGGCCGAGCCGCCGAGCCGGCGCGCGGCCCTCGAGATCGAGCTCGAACGCTACCAGCGCAGCCCCCTCTACGAATCCCTCAATCTGCCCAAGATCCGCATCAGCTCAAGGACTCCTCTCGATGTACTGGAGTCGCAGCTCGGACTCCTGCGCGAGCTCGAGCGAAAGCTCAACGAGCAGGTCGCCACGCCGGAGGAAGCCCGGCGGGCCAACGGGGAACTGCGCCGCATGATGCGCGAGCGCGGTAACTACTTCCCGGAGTACGAGGCCGAGGCGCAGAAGGTCCTCAAGGCCGTGGGCTATCCGGGGGGCCCGCTCAGCCAGCACCTCATCGCCGACATTGCCGCCCACCTCGGATTCACGCTGTACCACGTGGGCGATCTGCCGCATTCAACCCGCTCCGTGACCGACCTGAAGAATCGCCGGATTTATCTCACTCAGAACCAGCGCTCGGATCATGACCCCCGATCGGTGCTCCTCCAAGCCCTCGGCCATTACGTCCTCGGGCATGAGACTCCGGGCAGCTATGGCGACTTCCTCGCTCAACGAGTCGCTACCAATTACTTTGCCGCGGCGCTTCTCCTACCCGAGCACACGACCGTTGAATTCCTGCAACAGGCCAAGGCCCGCAAGGAGATCTCGGTCGAGGACCTGCGCGACGCCTTCGCCGTCAGCTACGAGACTGCCGCCCACCGGTTCACGAACCTCGCGACCCAGCACCTGGGCATCACGACCCACTTCCAGAAGACCCACCAGAGCGGCATCATCTACAAGGCCTACGAGAACGACGGCGTCAATTTCCCCATGGATCACACGGGCGCCATCGAGGGCCAGCCCTCGTGCAAGGCGTGGACGAGCCGCGCGGTCTTCGACGTGCCCGACAAGTTCAGCTCGTACAGCCAATACACCGACACGGTCAACGGCACCTTCTGGTGCACTGCCCGCACGGAGCGAAGCGCGAGCGGCGAGTTCTCCCTGAGTGTCGGGGTGCCCTACCAGCACGTCAAATGGTTCCGCGGGCGGGAGACGACGGCGCGAGCCACCTCCCGCTGCCCGGATCCCGCGTGCTGCCGCCGGCCGCCCGTCGAGCTCAGCGACCACTGGGCCGGCAACGCGTGGCCCTCGGCGCGCGCCCACTCCCATCTCCTCGCCGCCATGCCCCCCGGCGCCTTCCCCGGCGTCGACGAAACCGAGGTCTATTCCTTTCTCGAGGCCCACTCCGGCGCGTGAGCCAAGGGGGGGCGGGGAACGCCAGAGGGTGCGGTCAGCCAACGGGCGGCGGGAACGCCACAGGGTGCGGTAAGCCAACGGGCGCGGTAAGCCAACGGGCGCAGTGAGCCAACGGGCGCAGTAAGCGGCCGGGCTTGGAGCCGCCGATGCCCAATGCCACCCCTGGCCGGCTCCGTGGTTCCGCTCTGGCCGGTTCCGCCGAGTGGCAGGGTTGATCCATGGTGGATCCGAACGGTGTCCGAGCTTTGATGGAATTGCTGGCGACAGCACCAGCTGCAGGCATCTTCGAGGGGCTTTTCTACCCCTCACAGGTTCGCGGCATTGCCGAGACCGCAGGCCTTGTCGTCGAGAAGACACCGACGCTCGAGGATCTCGCGCGCGAACTCCTTAGTCAGCGGCGCACCACTTCCGGCGGCGCCCATGAACATCTGGAGGAGCCGGGAGAATCGGTGCCGCGAGAACCGGAGCCGTGGGAGTCGAACGTCTGCCCTGCTCCCGGCGACTCCGACATCCTCCCCTTGCAACAGCTCAGAGATTCCCTGGCCCAGATCCTGAATGCATCGCTCGAAGACCAGGCCCGGCGGCGTCAGGTTGCACTGCTAAGCGTCGAGTTCGAGCTGTTTCCGTGCATCGACCACGAGGGACGCCACGCCATTCGCTCGCGGCGCGGCGACCCCGCTGCACGAATTGCCGCCGTCCTCGTCCCGGCAGTTGCGGCGCTCGTTGTGGACGGACAGCTCGGGCGAGTTCGTCGCTGCGCCGCACCCGTCTGCGGCTTGCCTTTCTTGGACCGAAGCCAGGATGGGCGAGGACGATTCTGCTCCAGCTCGTGTTCGTCCCGGGCGCGCGCTCGACGACGGCGGGAACGGCTGTACGGCGGCTGAGGCTCAGGGCCGGACCAGCAGCTGAGGCTCAGAGCCGGGCCAGCGGCGGAGGCTCGAGAGCTGGACCAGCAGAGGCATCGTTGGTCAGGAAAGTCACGCATTCGAGTGCTTTGAATGCGTGACTTTCGTGAGAGGCATCCCCTGCCCTCTGCAACATCCGTGCTGCCTTTAGCGTCTGGCGGCAGCGGGGTAGTAGCGGCCGAGGGTCTCCTCCTTGAAGTCCCAGAAGGTGCCGTCCTCGATCGCGTTGCGCGCGTCGTCGACCATTCGGACCACGAAGCGCTCGTTGTGGATCGAGATGAGGGTGTGGGAGAGCATCTCCTTGGCTTTGAAGAGGTGGCGGATGTACGCGCGCGAATAGTTCTGGCACGTGTAGCAGTCGCAGCCTTCCTGGAGCGGACCCCAGTCCTTCCGGTACCTTGCGCCGGAGAGGTTGAAGCGGCCCTCGGAGGTGTAGAAGGCCGAGTTGCGCGCGACGCGGGTGGGGGAGACGCAGTCGAAGGTGTCGGCGCCAGCTTCGATGGCGGCAAAGATGTCGTCGGGCTCGGAAATGCCGAGGAGATGCCTTGGCTTGTCCTCGGGGAGCTCCTCGGAACACCACGCCACGATGGTGCCGAGGTTCTCCTTCTCGAGCGCGCCGCCGATCCCGAAACCATCGAACGGCATGGCCCCGAGGTCTCGGCACGCCTTCCGCCGCAGATCCTCGTATTGCGCACCCTGTATCACGCCGAAGAGGGCCTGATAGGGCCGATGGCTCCGCTCGTCGGTGAGCCGGAAGTGCTCGGCAACGCAGCGCTCGGCCCACCGCCGCGTCCGCTCGAGCGATTCCTCCTGGTAGCCGCGTGAATTCTGCAGAGTGGTGAGCTCGTCGAACGCGAACATGATGTCCGCTCCGATCTGGTGCTGGACGTTCATCGAGATCTCCGGCGAGAAACGGTGGCGATCGCCGTTGAGGTGACTCGTGAACCAGACCCCGTCCTCGTCGATATGCGCGAGGCGTTCCTTGCCGGGCGCGACGGCTAGGTCTCGATCGGGGTGCCCTAGCGCAGACTGCTCTCGCGCAGAGTGCCCTCGCGTCGGATCGTCGGGGCCTGATGCATCCACCGCCGTCATGTCGATGACCTTCTTGAAGCCGGAGCCGAGGCTCATGACCTGGAAGCCGCCGGAGTCGGTGAATGTCGGTCCCTGCCAGTTCATGAACTTCCCGAGGCCACCCGCCTCGTCGAGGATCTCTGGGCCGGGCTGGAGGTAGAGGTGGTAGGCGTTCGCCAGCACAGCCTGCGCACCCAGATCGCGCACTGACTCAGGAAGCACCGCCTTGACTGTCGCCTTCGTGCCGACGGCGATGAAGGCGGGCGTTCGGATCTCGCCATGGGGCGTCGTGATGGTTCCAGTCCTGCCAAGAGTGCGGGCGCCGTCGGAAGCCATCAAGGGGCTGTCCACACGGAAGGCGAAGTCAGACTGGCGAGGATGGGAAATCGGCACCCCACCAGTCTGCCGTACGCTCACGTTTCCACAGTGCTCGCACAGAATCGTCTCCTAGATTGATGGGCGCACCACTGAGGGGACAGGAGAACAGATGAAGCACGCAGGTGGTCCCCGACGCGTGCGCCGCCTTCCTCTCGAGTCGGTTTTGGGAAGGACGGTCCGGGTCCGGCGCCGTCGACTCGTCGCCGCCGCCTTGGGAGCTGCCTTCGTGTTCATTGCTGGAACGGCCGGGATCACGAGTGCGAGCGCCCTTCGCGGCCACGCGCCGAATCTGCTCCTCAACGCGCCTGTCTCTGCTGCGACCCCAGCTCATCCGAAGCCCGCGGCTGCCCAACAGGCCCCCGCCCAGTCAAGCCAGTCCAATCAGCCTGCATGGCAGCAGATGCCCTCGCAGATCTCAGACATCGTCTCGCAGTTCCTCTCGGACCAAGGTGCAGCAGGTATCGCAGTGGCTGTATCGACGGGTGGTTCCTCGTCGTCCGGCGGCAACGCGCGTTACGTCACAACCCAGGGCAATGCCGCGGACGGAGTCGCGTGGTCGACCGATACCCGCTCGGCATTCCGCAGCATCACGAAGAGCTTCGTCGGCACCGTGGTCCTCCAGCTCGTCTCCGAGGGCAAGCTCAACCTCGACGACCCCGTCTCCCGCTACGTCCCCGACGTCTCCTCCGTCCAGTACAACGGCTCCGCCGTGGGCGACCAGATCACGGTCCGCGAAGCCCTCGAGATGCGGACCGGTCTGCCGGAGTTCTCCGGCACGCAGGGATTCTCGGATCAGCTCAACACCGATTACACGGCGCCGTTCACGGACGATCAGCTCCTCGGCTTCGCGTTCGCGCAGCCGCTCGATTTCGCGCCGGGGAGTGACTACGAGTACAGCAACACGAACTTCGTGCTGCTCGGAAAGGTGATCCAAGCAGTCACGGGCAACTCGTGGGACCAAGAGGTCCAATCGCGGCTCCTCACGCCCCTCGGCCTCAGCTCTGTCGCCTACTCGGGAGCGAGTGACCCGGCTCCGCCCGTCGCGACGCCCTACGAGATCGACAGCGATTCGAATCTCGAGAGCCTCGCTCAGGTCAGCCCGTCGCTCTACGGCGCCTCTGGCGGACTCTTCGGAAATATCGGCGACCTCCTCCGGTGGGGAACAGCGCTCGGCTCGGGCCAGTTCCTCCCGGCGTCCCTCCAGCAGCAACGGCTCTCGGCGATTTCGAATCCAGACGCTGACGACCCCCAAAGCCCCGAGTACGACGCCTACGGCCTCGCGGCCGGCGAGCTCGACGGTTGGTGGGGCCACACTGGCACGGGCCTTGGCTATGAGTCCCTCACGATGTACCAGCCCAGCACCGGCATGACCGTGGCCATCCTCATCAACACGCAGTTGCCCAACCCGAACGGGCCGGCGATTCTCTTCAAGCAGCTTGAGGGATCGCTCAGCTCCCTGAGCTGACCCATTCAGCGGCCGTTTCGTCGTCTGGAAGCGGCGCGGCCCCTTCCAGACCACGTCAAACTGCGGTACAAAGACGGCGGGGGGACAGACATATGCGCCTCCGCCCAGCTGATTTTCCCGAGTGTTCGGGGGAACGGCCGGACGGGCTGACAAGGAGGTCCTGATGTCCGGTCAAGAAAATCCCGCGCCCGACCAGCGCCCCATCCCTGCCGTCCCTGGAGCAAACGGGGGCCGGAGCCGTGATCAGGTGACCAGGGATACTCCGACCAGAGGTCCCGCTCGACCGCTCCCGTACGTCATCGCGGGCATCCTGCTCGCGGCAGCGGTCGTGTTCCCGCTTCTGCCGCAGATGTATTCGTTCGACTCCCCGCGCCTCGGCGGGATGCCCTTCTTCTACTGGTACCAACTTCTGTGGGTACCGATCTCGGCCATACTGAGCAGCTTCGCTTATTGGCTCGTCACGAGCGAGGACCGACGACGGCGCCGTGAGGCCCGGGCAGCCGGGGCCGGTTTCGAGGGGGGTGAGCGGCCATGACCCGTCCTATCAGCTGGGTGGCGCTCATCATCGTCATCATCCTCTTCCTGATCGTCGCCGCCATGGGCTTCATGGCCGCACGCTGGCGGCGGAGCGAGCAGGCCACAGGCCTCCATAGCCTTGACGAGTGGGGACTAGGCGGCCGCGGCTTCGGAACCTGGATCACGTGGTTCCTGCTCGGCGGCGACCTCTACACGGCGTACACGTTCGTGGCCGTCCCCGCCGCAATGTACGCCACCGGCGCCGTGAGCGGCTTCTTCGCAGTTCCGTACACTGTGGTGCTCTACCCGATCATCTTCATCATCATGAGCCGCCTGTGGTCGGTGTCCCACCGCCACGGGTACGTCACGGCCGCGGACTTCGTGGGCGGCCGCTACGGGAGCCGCTGGCTGTCGCTCGCGATCGCCCTCACCGGCATCGTCGCGACCATGCCGTACATCGCGCTGCAGCTCGTCGGGATCAAGTCGGTCCTGACGGTCTTGGGCCTCGGCAGCGCCCAGAACGCGTTCCTGACGGATCTCCCGCTCATCATCGCGTTCGTCGTGCTGGCCGCCTACACCTACACGTCCGGCCTGCGCGCGCCGGCGATGATCGCGTTCGTGAAGGACATCCTGATCTATCTCGCGATCATCGTCGCGGTCATCTACCTGCCGATCAAGCTGGGTGGATGGGACACGATCTTCGGGGCAGCGCAGGCCAAGCTCAGCGCGATCAGTCCAGCCACGGGCAAGCCGGCCGGCGTGTTCATCCCGAGCCCCACGAACTACTCGGCCTACTGGACGCTCGCGCTCGGTTCCGCGATGGCGCTGTTCATGTACCCGCACTCGGTCACCGGCGTTCTCGCGTCGAAGGGGCGCAATACGATCCGTCGCAACGCCGCGATCCTGCCTCTGTACTCGCTCATGCTGGGGTTCCTCGCGCTCCTCGGCTTCGTGGCGATCAAGGCGGGGACCAAGCCCATCGACCTGAACGGCACGGCGAACCCGCAGCTCGTGATCCCGCAGCTGTTCCTCGATGCCTTCCCGTCGTGGTTCGCGGGGATCGCGCTCGCCGCGATCGCGATCGGGGCGCTCGTGCCAGCTGCCATCATGTCGATCGCGGCGGCGAACATGTTCACTCGCAACATCTACAGGGACTTCTTCCGTCCTGATGCGAATCCGAAGACCGAGGCGAACGTCTCGAAGATCGTCTCGCTCCTCGTGAAGATCGGCGCTCTCGTGTTCGTCATCGCGATGGACCAGTCGGCGGCCATCAACATGCAGCTCCTCGGCGGCATCTGGATCCTGCAGACGTTCCCAGCCGTCGTCGCGGGCCTCTACACGCGCTGGTTCGACCGTTGGGCACTGCTCATCGGGTGGGCCGCCGGCATCATCTTCGGGACGGTGTCCGCCTATGACGTCGTGAATCCCGCCACGCATGCCCACTTCGGCGGCTCATTGGCCAACATCCCTGGGACGAACATCAGCGTGTACATCGCGATATCGGCGTTCGTGCTGAACCTGATCGTCGCAATAGTCCTCACGCTCGTGCTCCGCGCGTTCAAGGTCCCTCAGGGCGCGGACATGACGCGGCCTTCGGACTACGGCGCCGACGAGACTGATCCAAGGGTGCTCGAGATCGAGGAGAGGCAGCACGGGTTCGTGGAGCCGGGAGGCCCCTCGCCCGTGGCGTGACCGACTCCGGGGCCACGCACCCTCACCGCTTGACGGCGTCGAGCTCGATCCTGATCCGGCGATCGAGCTCGGCGCCGTCGAACGCTTCCGAGCCCCCATGGGCGCGGAGGTGCAGCAGTGTGTCGAGCCGCAGGATCCGCCAGCTGTGTTCCTCCGCCTCGTCGCCGGTCTCCGCGGCCCGGGAGACCTCCTTGTCGTAGAGGTTGGGCTCGTTGAGGGTCCGCTGCCGGACGCGGGCGGCCATCTGGGCGCGGAATGGGTCCTTCTCTGCCGTCTCTGGGGCACGGAGCAGTTCGGAGTACACGGCCGCCCGCGCGTCCTCGCCCCGCTCGCGGGCGAGGTGGGCGGCCAATGCGAGACCGGACTCGACCGACGCCCACCGCCCCGGGTTGCCGTCGAAGGGCACGACGGCGAGCAGGTCGGCTACCTTCTGCGCGTTCTCGGGGTCGTTCTGGCTCACGTAGAGCTCGTAGGCGAGCTCCCGCAGATCCTGGAGGCACGCGCCTGACTTCGTGTTGATGCCTTTCCCGAGCCGCTCGCACAGCTCGTGGATCGCGTGCCGTCCGGGGTGTACCGCGTCGATATGCCGGATGAGATCCTCGGGATGCCCCTCGAGCTGCGGGATGAGTCGGAGCTGGGCCGGGGAGGGGCCTCCCGTCGACACGCGGGCCTTGCCGGGAACGACGACGACGTCCCCCGTGTCGAGCGTGATGGTCGTCTCCCTGCGCTCGGGTTCGCCCCCGTCGGCTTCCGCGGCGCCCCCAGCTGATTCGTCCGTCGCCGGGCCGTCGTCGCGTGCAGCCGAGCCGCCGTCGTCCGGGCCGCCGTCGTCCGGGCCGCCGTCGCGTGCAGCCGGGCCGTCGTCGTCCGCACGGCCGTTGTCTGGCTGCCCCTGGTTCTCCAACGGGTAGCTCTGGAAGTGGCGCCCCTCGGCCTGCGTCCGGAGATCGCCGTCGGCCGCTTCGCCGCCCCAAATCGCAGCATAGGCGGGATCGAACGGGCCCTTGTCCTCGTCCGCAGACCCGGCCCGCGCCTTCTCTCGCCCGGCCTTCTCGCCCCGCGCCTTCTCCGGCCCACCCTTCTCGCCCCGAGCCTTCTCTGGCCCACCCTTTTCAGGCCCGGTCGCCGCAGGACCGGAGAACAGGAGGTCGGCAGGGCGGCTCGGGCGGGGGGCGACGATCCGCGCAGACGTGCCGTGCGCGACGCGCAGGTTGAGGTGGTTGTCGAGGATCGCGAAGTAGAGGGCGGGGTTGTCGTAGTCGTCGAGGACCGTGTCGATCTCGATGATCTCGGCCGTGCCCTCACCGTCGGGAAGCACGAGCCGGTGCCCGGGCCGCAGCTCGGAGGCGTCGATCGATCGGAAGTTCTCGAGCGCGTGGGGGTTCGACCCGCTGGGCTCAGAATCTGGGCGGTACTGCATGGCGGAGTCCTCCAAGTCGCTGTCGGTCCGCGCCCCAGTCTATAAAGGTCCGGTAACGGTCCCTCCGAGGCGCGCCATAGGCCGCGTCCGCTAGAGCACGATCAGCCGGCCACGCCCGCGAACGCAAGCGCCTGCCGCACGAGCTCGCCGCGGCCGCCCATGAATTCGGCCTGGACGGGCCCGCTCAGCACGTCGGACGGAGACATCCACGTGAGCTCGAGCGCATCCTGCCGGGGCTGGCACTCACCCGCGACCGGGATGACGTACGCAAGGGCGACGGCGTGCTGCCGCTCGTCCGTGAACCCGGTCTGGGATGGCGAGGGGAAGTATTCGACGACGGTGAACGGCACCGGGCTCACGGGAAGCTGGGGGAGTGCGAGGGGACCGAGATCCTTCTCGAGGTGCCGGAGGAGCGCCGCTCGAATGGTCTCCTTGTAGAGGACCCGGCCCGAGACGAGCGTGCGCATCATGTTGCCCTCGTCGTCGGCTTGGAGGAGCAGGCCGACCTCGTTGACGTAGCCCAGAGGGTCGAGGCGCACAGGCACCGCCTCGACGTACAGCATCGGCAGGCGGTTTCTGGCTTCGTAGAGATCCTCAGGGGAGAGCCAGCCAGGGTAGGGGTCGGGTGTGCGCACTGCCATAGGTAAGTTTCTACAGCATCCAATCGACGATGTCCCCGATGACGGCGGCGTCGACGTGGGCTGGCGTCCTCCTCAGCTGCGTCCCCCAACCCTTATTCTGAGGCCCATGGCCATCGAATTGCCCGAGCTGCTTCTTCCCGACGCCGCTGCCTGGCGGGCGTGGCTCGCGCAGAACCACGCCACGAGCCCCGGCGTGTGGCTCGTGCAGCACAAGAAGGGCGGTTCTGTCACCGGCCTGACCTTCGCGGACGCCCTCGACCACGCTCTGTGCTTCGGCTGGGTGGACGGGCAGATCGGGCGCCGCGACGAGGGCAGCTACGTCACCCGGTTCACGCCTCGCGGGCCGAAGAGCAAGTGGTCGAAGCTCAACGTGGCCAACGTCGAGCGGCTCGAGAAGGCTGGCCTCATGACTGACGCGGGCCGCGCCGTCGTCGATGCCGCGAAGGCCGACGGTCGCTGGGAGGCGGCGTATGCGGGCCAGGCATCTGCCGAGGTTCCCCCGGATCTGGCCGCCGCGATCGCGGCGAATCCCGCCGCTCAGGAGATGTTCGAACAGCTCACCGCAGTCAACCGCTATGCGCTTATCTACCGCACGGAGTCGGTGAAGAAACCGGAGACGAGGGCAAAGAAGATCGCCCAATTCGTGGACATGCTCGCCCGCGGTGAGACAGTCCACCCCCAGAAGAGCCGCGCTGAGAGGAACTAGTTCTCATGTCACACGTACCCGAGGCGCGGCTGCACGCGACCGTCAAGGGCATGGTCCAGGGCGTCGGTTTCCGCTATTGGACGCGAGGCGAGGCGAACAGGCTCGGCCTCGTGGGCAGCGCCGGAAACAGGCTGGACGGGACCGTTGAGATCGTGGCCGAGGGGAATCGCGACGACGTCGAGCAGTTCCTCAGGTGGCTCCAGTCAGGCGAGACTCCGGGACGGGTCGAGGGGGTCGAGGCCTCGATCGGCCCTGCGACCGGGGAATTCCGCCACTTCTCGGTCTGGTGAGGCGAGCTCACGCCCAGCCGCGGAGATAGTCCAGCTGGGCCGCGACGGAGGTCTCGGCAGCGCTGCGGACCGACGTGTCGACGTCGGCATAGACGAGGTCTGTGACCGCACCGACCGGCGCCTCCGCCCCGAGGCTCGAAAGGGCCGCGCGGATCTGGGCCAGACGTTCCTCGCGGTGGGCGGCATATGCCCGCGCGATCTCGCCGAGGTCTGGCAGGACCGGCCCGTGTGCGGGGAGCACCGTCTTCGGCCCGAGAGCCTCGAGGCGGCGGAGGGACGCGAGATAGTCGCCCAGTCGGCCGTCGGGGTACGCGATGACGGTGGTGCCGCGGCCCAGGATCGTGTCGCCCGTGAGGACGGATCCGTGGTCGCCGTCGTCGGGGAGGAGCAGTGACACCGAATCGGCCGTGTGCCCCGGCGTCGCGAGCACCTCGATCCGAACTCCCGCAGCCTCGATGATCTCGCCGTCAGTGAGCGGCGGGGCGGCGAAGCACAGGGACCCGTCGAGCGCCCGGACGGGCGCCCCGGTGATCCGATGGAACTCCTCGGAGCCCTCGGTGTGGTCTGAGTGGTGGTGCGTGATGAGTACGAGCTCCACGCGCCCGGCCGCGGCGAGTTCGCGGAGATGGGTCGCCTCGAGGGGGCCGGGGTCCACGACGACGACGGGCGGTTCGTGGGTGGCGTCCGCGCCTCCCGCTGCGGCGGCGCTCGCGCCGGAAATGACGTAGGAATTCGTCCCGTCCAGACTCATCGGGCCCGGGTTGGGGGCCAGACGATAACGGGTGAGCTCGGAACTCTGGACCCAAAGCGAGGGCTGCGATTCAGTCACAGGGAACAGCCTAGCGAGAGGCAAACGAGCCAAGCGAGACAGGCGACGAGAACGAAGGCAACTCAAGCCCGGTTTCCAGAAGGCGAATTATGGGTAATCATTGAGGAACATCTCGAGCAATGGGACGGGCACGACGGCGTGCCGCGCGTCGCTATTGACGGGAACAGCAACAATGCACTCCAGAGCACAAGGTGCCAGCTCATCCGCCGCCCGGTCGGAACAGAAGACGTCGCGGGCCAGCTCGGAGAGGGGCCGCCTCCGAGTCCTCCGGCCGGAACGGCACGAGCTCTCCTCCCTGCGCCTGTGGGAGCACCTCGTAGCAGATCTGCGGAAGGCCGGCCTGGGCGACGAGCACGCGCGCGCTGAGGCAGCTCGGCTCCTCGCCGGCGACGTGTGGGGCGGCTAGGGCTCACTCAGCGAGAGTGCTCACGCCCGTCGAGGGTTCCCCGAGTGGGAACGCGACGCCCTCTCCGATGACCTTGAGCGCGAGGTCCATGCCTTTGCGTGCCATTGCGGCGTTCCAGTGGCGGATCGTGATGACCTCGCCCCCGCCGGGAAGGCCCGGGTGAATAGGCTGGTCCCAGGGCCGATCGGCGAGCTTGATCCGTACCGACGACTCGGGGCCGAAATAGTCCCAGTCCAGCACAGTCCCATGAATGGGCGATTCCGCTGCAATTCGAATTTGCTCCGGCCGCAGCATGATCTGAACGTGGCCCTGCGCGGTTGGGTGCCGCACTGGGACCGGGCCGAGCGAGCACATCGCGAGGCTGCCCTCGAGCCATGCGTCGAGGATGACGGCGTCGCCGAGGAATTCCGCGGTCGCCCGGTCCGCGGGGCGCGTGTACACGACGAAGGGGTTGCCGATCTGGGCGAGCTTCCCGCCGCGCATGACGGCGACCTGGTCGGCGAAGCTGAGGGCCTCGGCTTGGTCGTGGGTCACGAGGATCGTGGTCACCCCGGCTTTGGCGAGCACCTTCGCCACTGCACGCCGCGTCGCGACCCGCAGGCCGGCGTCGAGCGCTGAGAACGGCTCGTCGAGGAGCATGACCTCGGGCCTGCGCGCCATGGCCCTCGCAAGGGCAATGCGCTGCTGCTGGCCGCCGGAGAGCTGATGGGGGCGGCGCTTCGCATAGGAGCCGTCGAGGGCGACCATGTCGAGGAGTTCCTCGACCCGCGCCGCGATCTGCTTGCGTGACCCGCCGTGCGCCTTGTCGAGCCCGAACGCGATGTTCTGGCCCACGGTCAGGTGGGGGAAGAGCGCGCCGTCCTGGGCCACGTAGCCCACGTTCCGCCGATGCGCGGGCACCCACGTGTCGCCGGCGACCACGCGCCCGTCGAGCCTGATCTGGCCCGTGTCGGGGGCCTCGAATCCCGCGATGAGGCGAAGGAGCGTCGTCTTGCCCGACCCGGACGGGCCGACGATCGCCGTCGTGCCTCCCCGCGCGACGTGCAGGTTGATGCCCTTGAGGACCTGCTGACGCCCGAACGTCTTGGTGACCTCGTCGATCTCAAGGTGATGGTTCGCCGTGTCCGCGATGGACCGCGCGATGCGCGGCTCGGGAAGCCGGGAGGCCGAGGTGGGGGTGGGGCTCTGTTCGGTCACTGGCCGGCCGCCTTCTTCGACTGCTGGAACAACAGGTAGGTCATGGGTGCGGAGAGCAGGATCATGAGCAGCGCGTACGGGGCGGCGCCCGTGTAGTCGATGCCGCTCGAGAGATTCCAGAACTGCGTCGCGAGCGTCGAGGTGCCCGTCGGGGCGAGCAGGAGCGTCGCCGTGAGCTCGTTGAGGACGGCAAGGAAGACGAGCGCCGCGCCGCCGGCCGCCGCTGGAGCCGCGAGCCGCAGCGTCACGCGGAAGAAGGCAGCCGCCGGCCGCCGACCTAGAGCCCTCGCGGCTTCCTCGAGCTCTTTCGGGGCCTGGGCGAGCCCGGCCCGCAGGCTCACGAGCGCCCGGGGGAGGAACAGCAGGACGTACGCAATGACCAGCAGGAGCGTGCTCTGGTAGATGTCCGGGATGGCGTGAAGCGCGACGGTAACGAACGCGAGGGCCAGGACGATGCCGGGCATCGAGCTCGTGACGTAGTTCGCGAGCTCGAGCGACTTGCTGAGCCACCCGGGGTACCTCACGGCGAGCCACGAGAGCGGGAAGGCAGCGGCCGTCGTCGCGAGCGCGCCGAGGAGGCCGAGCCATAGGCTCTGGCCGAGGGCCGAGGCGAGGTCGGCCGTCTCCCAGATCTGCGCGCCGCCGTCGAGGAGCCAACGGCCGATCACGGCGAGCGGGACGCCGAGGGCGATGATAGCGAGCCCGAGGAGCCCCAGCTGGGCTGGCAGCTCCCACGCCCCGAGGCGTGCCCGCGTCGGGGCCGCCTGCGCGCCGGAGCCGAGTTTCGCGTAGCGGGCGTTGCCGCGGGCTCGGGCCTCGAAGACGAGCATGACGAGGCACAGGGCGACGAGCACGCTCGCGAGCATGTTGCCGGCGGCGCCGTTGAACGTCGAGCGGTACTGCTCCATGATCGCCGTCGTGAACGTGCTGAAGCGCATCATCGCGAAGGCGCCGTACTCGGAGAGGAGGTGCAGGCCCACGAGGAGCGCGCCGCCGGTCACGGCGATGCGAAGCTGAGGGAGGACGACGCGGAAGAAGACCTTCCACGGCCCGAGGCCGAGGGAGGCTGCGGACTGCTCGAGCGCGGGGTCGAGGCGAGCAAGCGTAGCGGCGGCCGGGATGTAGACGAGCGGATAGTACGAGAGCGTCGCGATGAAGACGCCCCAGCCGAGCCCCGCCATCGAGGGGACCACGGAGACCCACGCATAGGCGTTCACGAAGGCCGGGATCGCGAGTGGGGCGGCGAGCAGTACGGCCCAGGTGCGATGGGCGCGCAGCCTCGTGCGCTCGACGAGCCAAGCGCCGCCCACGCCGATCACAAGGCACAGCGGCACGGTGATGACCACGAGCCAGATCGTGTTGCCGAGCAGCTCAAGGACGCGCGGCCGCACGATGAGCGCGATCGCGGTGTCCCAGCCCGTTGCGATCGTCATCGCGACGACGAAGCCGAGCGGCACGAGCGAGAGGGCGCCGATGAGGATGCTCAGCACAAGGACGGTCCACGGCAGGGAGCGGATTCTGGCCCCCGGGCGGAAAGCCCTCAGCGGGCGGAGGCGCGTGCCTCCGTCCGCTGAGGGGCTCCGGCGTGCCGGGGTAGCTGTGGTCTGCAACAAGGTCTAGAGCAGTCCTGCCTGGGTCATGAGGTCGGTGACCTGCTGGGAGTTGAGCTTCGCCGGGTCGACGGCCGGCGCCTGCAGCTCCTGGAGCGGGGTGAGCTTCGGGTTCGCGGCGACTCCCGAGCCGACCGGGTATTCGAACGAAGAGCCCGTCTGGAGGACCTTCTGCCCGTCCGCGCCGGTGACAAACGCGAGGAACTTCTGAGCCGCCGTCTGGTGCTTGCTCGAGGCGAGCACGGCGCCGCCCGAGACCGAGACGAAGGCACCCGGATCCTGGTTCTTGAAGTAGTAGAGGCCCACGTTGTTCGAGTTCTCGCCGGTCTTCGCCTGATCGCCGAACCAGTAGTAGTGGTAGATGACCGCGGCGTCGATCTCACCGGAGTTGACGGCCTTCATCGCGGTCGTGTTCCCCTGGTAGGTCTTGGCGTTGCCCTTCATGGCCTTGAGCCAGTCGAGCGTGGCACTCTCGCCCTTGAGCTGGAGCATGGCGGAGACGATGGCCTGGAAGTCAGCGCCCGAGGGCGCGGCGCCCCAGCGGCCCTTCCACGAGGCATCGGCCAAGTCCATGATCGACTTGGGGAGATCGCTCGCCTTGACCTTGGTCTTGTTGTAGGCGAGGACGGTCGAGCGCGCTGCGATGCCGACCCACTTGCCGGTGGACGGGCGGTAGGCCTGCGGGACGTTCGCGATCGCCTGTGAGCCCGGGTCGCCGAGCAGGCCCGCGTTTTCGACGGCGCTCATGGCCGGCGAGTTCTCGGTGAGGAAGACGTCGGCCGGGGAGTTCTTCCCCTCCTGGATGATCTGCTGGGCCATCTCGGTGTCGTCGCCGTTGCGCATGTTCACCTTGATGCCGGTCTGCTTCGTGAACGCATCAACCCACGCCTGCGTGAGCTCCTGGTGCTGCGCGTTGTAGACCGTGATGGTGTCGGTGGGGCCGCCCGTGGCCCCTGCCGAACCGGACGACGAGCCGGGCGAGCTGCCGCAAGCCGAGAGGCCGAGCGCAGCAACCGCGGCGATCGCGATGCCCGCGAGGGCCTGGGAACGGATCTTCACAGAAGGTCCTTTCGTAGCTTTCGAGGGCCGGCACGTGAGGGCCAGCCCGAAGGGTGCGGTGAGGCTTCGACGTCGAGGGTGGAGGCGGCTGCCTCCGAGAACGACTGTAGGTTAGCCACACCTAACCTCCGAGCGATTCTGGCCTAATTGTGGCGTAAATCACTTCAATTACGCAATTTCGGCGTGACCTAATTGCCCTTTGTGACCCTGTGCGCGGCCTCGAGCACGGTCCAGGCCTGCACTTGGGTGCACAGCTCGACGGGCTGCCCGGGCGGGTACGACGACGACGCGAGCTCGCCCGGGTGGGCCGGGAAGACCAGGTGGGGCTGCTTTTGCGAGCTCGGGTGGCGGCCGTGCTCCGGCCTTGCGTCGCGCCCCAGCCACAGCGCCTCGGCGGTGTCTCTGACGAGGCGCCCCGCCGTCGCCCGCGTTGATTCGGGAAGCCGGGAGTCGATGGCAGCGAGCCCGAGATACCGGGCGAGGATGCCCATGAAGAGGCCACCGTCGCCACCGCCGTGCGCTTTGAGGACCCGGGTTTCGGCCTTCTCCGTCCCCGTGGGTGCAACGACGACGGTGAGCTCCCGGTCGACGGCGTCGACCAGCGCGGCCGCGCGCTCGAGGTTCGCGTTTTCGCCGCCCGTATCCCCGCCCTTCGTCCCGAGTTCGAGCAGGGCGCCCAGGACCGTTCCCTGGTTGTACGCCCAGATATCCCGGGTCACGCTGGGTTCTTGGCCCTTGTTCGGCACGTGGATGCCGTCGAGGAAGAGGCCCTGTTCGGGGTCGAAGAGGGTCTCGTAGAGCCAGTCGACGAGGGATTGGGCTCGCTCATGATCGCCGGCGCGAGCGAAGAACAGGGCGCCCGGGCCGGTTGTCGCGGTGTTCTTGTATTGGCGGCGGGTGTTCCAGAACATGCCGCCGCCGAGCTCGTCTTCGCCTGCCAGGAGGCGGCGCCCGAGCTCCCGCAAGGCCGTCTCCGCAGGCGGGAGCCCATGGCCCGTGAGCCGTCTGGCGAGCGCCTCTGCACGCTGGGAAGCGAGGGCGAGCCAGGCCATGTCGTCGAAGAACATGTTGGGGAAGCGGCCGAAGTTCCGCAACCGGATCCCCCGAAGGTGCCGCTGGGCGAGGGCAAGCCACGGGGAGAGGCCTGATTGCACGGCGTCGGCCCCCTCCGCTTCGCGTTCGGCGGCGTCCACGAGGCAGTCGAGCAGATGAGCCTGCCACCAGTAGTGCCACTCACTCCACGGAAGCTGGGGGCGGTGATGCGGGTCTTGAACCCATGCGAGCCACGCGCCGCGGATGCCGAGGGGCTCGTGGCCAAAGGAGGTCGTTACGCTCTCGGCGGCGGCGTTCGCCCGCGCAGCGCTGCTCGCGGAGCCTCCGGTCTTCTCCTGATCGCTCACCCCACCACGCTAACGTCAGGGCACTAGGATGCGCCCGGAGATCAGGATTTGTAGCCAAATTGGCTACAAGGATGCAGGTAGGGCCTCGTGACGCTGCTCACCTCAGCCGTTAGGATGAGCTCGGTTAGCCGGCATTAACTCAGCCGCCTGTTCAAACTCGGAATCGGAGGACCCATGGATCTCGCTGGTGCAACTGCTCTCGTCACGGGCGGCGCCTCCGGTCTCGGCGCTGCCACCGCGCGCCGCCTGCACGACGGCGGGGCCGGCGTCGTCGTCGTCGACCTCCCGGGAAGCCGCGGCGCCGAATTCGCGGAGGAGCTCAGTGCATCACGGCGCGGGGGACCGCCCGCGCTCTTCGTCCCGGCCGACGTGACGGACGAGGCTCAGGTTGCCGCCGCCGTCGACCTTGCCGGGTCTGAGGCCTCTGGGCCCGGGCCGCTGCGCATCGTCGTGAACTGCGCCGGGATCGCGACGCCGGGCAAAGTCCTCGGGCGCGACGGCGTGCTGCCGCTCGAGCAGTTCGAGCGAGTCGTCCGGGTCAACCTGTTCGGAACGTTCAACGTGCTCCGACTTGCTGCCGCTGCGATGGTGGAAGCCGAGCCGGTCAGCACCGAGCTCGGCGGCCCCGAGCGTGGCGTCATCGTCAATACCGCGTCCGTCGCCGCTTTCGAGGGCCAGATCGGGCAGCCCGCGTACTCTGCGTCCAAGGGCGCAGTGCACGCCATGACGCTCCCCATCGCTCGGGAGCTCGCGCGTTCGCTCATCCGCGTCGTCACGATCGCCCCAGGGATCTTCGAGACCCCGATGATGGCCGGGCTCTCCGAGGAGGCCCAGGCGTCGCTCGGGCACCAGGTGCCTCATCCCGCGCGTCTGGGCCGGCCAGGAGAGTACGCGAACCTCGTGGCGCATATCGTGGACAACGCGATGCTCAACGGCGAGACCATCCGGCTCGACGGCGCGATCCGGATGGCCCCGAAGTAACCCACACCCGTCGGCCGGTGCTACTCGCCCTCGTTGAACACCTTCTCACCGGCCTCGACCGCGAGGTCGAGCGAGTTGTCCCTCACCGGCATCGGGCACGTCCCGTAGGGCGTGAAGGCGCTCGGGTAGTTGATGGACCGGTTGAAGTCGAGGATGACGCTGCCGTCGGGCCTCGGCCGGGCGGTCGTGACCTTGCGCCAGTCCTCGGTCGTGCGGCCGTTCGTCTCGTCGTGGAACGTGATCGTGAGATCGCCTAGCTTGCCCTGCTCGGCCTGGAGTCGGTACTCGTGCCCGTTCCGCCGGAACACGACCTCGCCGGCCGAGCGGTGGACGCCGTCCACGAGGGGATTCGCCGTCGAGATCGGTACTTCGCGAGGTTCAGGGTACGGCTCCCATTTGGCTTCGATGACCCACTCGGGGTCGAAGTCGAAGACCGGTACGCCGCTGAACTCGGTCCGGGTGGGTGATTGCGAGTCTCGTGTGCGGATCGCGTAGCGGCCGCCGCGCATGGCAAGCTCGACGACGATCGTCCCGTAGCGCACCCAGTTCAGGGACTCTTCATTGGACAGGTGCGCGCTGAACGTCCCGTCCACGGGATCGCCCTCCTCGTCGAAGACGAGGCCATCGTCCGCGTGGGCCGTGAGGACCGCCGTCTCGAGCCCCACGGATTCCGAGGTGGACCAGAGGCCGGGCACGAGCTCGACGGAGAGGGCTCGGGCGCGAGCCATTGGAGAGACGTGAGCGTGAGCCAGCCGTGCTCTTCGGCGAGGGCATTGTTCCGGTTCTCGCGGAAGCGCTGCCAGCGGGCGAGTTGATCGGTTTCGTTGGTGGAACCCTCAAGAGTGTCCGTCATGAACCCACGATCGCCCCGCTCGGCCCGCCCTGCAAGGGTTTCGCACGGCCGTCCCGCGCAAGCACAACCGTCGCTCCCAACCACAACCGGCCCTCGCAAGCACAACCGTCGCTCAAAGGCATAACCGTCCCGCACGCCCGGCGGTTATGCCCCTAACGGACGTTCGTGCGGAGAACCGACGGCCGTGCGGGCAACGGACGGCCGTACGGGTAACGGTCGTGCGGGCAACCGACGTTCGTGCGGGCAACGAACGGCCGTAAGCGTCACGCCACGCGCGTCTCGAGCACCGCCACCACTCCGAACGCGCCGAGCACGGTGCCGGTGACGCGATCGATCCACTTCCGGAACTTGGGCCCGTCGAGCCACTTCCGGAAGAAGTGGGCCGCGGCGACTATTGCGATGAACCAGATGACCGCCTCCACGTTGCTGACCACCGTCAGCATGAGGCCCATCCACACGGCCGGAACGCCTGGCACGAGGAATTGGGGGATGACCGCGATGCAGAACATCCCGTACTTCGGGTTGAGGAGGTTCGAGACGAGTCCCTTGGCCCACGTGCGCCCGAGCGGCTCGTAGCCCAGGCGCGGGAAACCTGCCGCGAGGGGTGACCCGTCGCCGTCGTCCGCCGTGCCCGGCGTCGGCCGTCTGAACGAGGCGCGCCAGAGGCCGATAGCGAGCCACACCATGTAGAAGGCGCCGGCCAGCCGAAGGACGTCGTAGGCGACGGTGGAAACCGTCAGTAGCGCCGAGATGCCGGTCGCCGCGGCGACGCCCCACACGAAGGCCCCCGAGATCATCCCGAGCGCGGCCGTGTACGCGTGGCGGCGCCCCTGGCTGAGGGTGTAGCGGAGAACGAGGGCGGTGTCGGTACCGGGAATCACCGTGATGAGCGCAGCGAGCGCGGCGAAACCCAGCAAGGAATTCTGGAGGGTCACCGACTCAGGATACGTTGGGCGGGATGCCAAGCTATCGCGCTGTCCTCCAGATCACAGGCCTCCGCCCCGGCCACCCTCCCGAGCGGGTCATGGAGGCGGCGCAGGAGGCGCTCGGGTCGCGGCATCTGGTCGAGGCGAGCCAGCTCGACGTCGTTCGCGGCGTCCCCCAGATCACCTTGCGCTTCTTGGTCGAGGCGGCGTCCGACGACGACGAGACCGCCGCGGCGTGGGCGTCGGCTCTCGCGATGCACGAGGCCGTGGACGAGGTCGCGACGACGGGCCGGCTGCGGGTCCTGCGTCAGCGGCGGGGGAAATGGGTGCCGGTCTAGCTTCAGGCGGCCGCGACGAAGACGTCGGCCATGTCCTCGCTGAAGAGGACGAACTCGACGAGCTCCACCTTCTGGGTGTCGGCCTCCCGGACCGCGTCAACGGCGGTACGGGCGACGACGCGCGGGTCCCACCCGTAGATCCCCGCCGAGATCGCGGGGAAGGCGACGGAGGCCGCGCCGAGGCTGTCGGCGAGGATGAGGCTTTCGAAGAAGGCGGAACGGAGGAGGTCGGGGTCGCGCTGGCCCGCGTGCCAGTTCGGGCCGACGGTGTGGATCACCCATCGGGCAGGGAGGCGGAAGCCTGGGGTCGCAACCGCGTGCCCGACGGGGAGGCCGTCGCGGTAGTCCCTGCGGCGCAGTTCCTGGCAGGCCTCGAGAAGCTCGGGACCCGCGGCGAGGTGGATGGCGCCGTCCACGCCGCCGCCCCCGAGGAGTGAGCTGTTCGCGGCGTTCACAATCGCGTCGACGGGCCGGGTCGTGATGTCGCCGGTGACGATGTCGATCTTCATGGGACCAGTGTCGCCTAGAAGTGGAAATGAGCCAATGGCTTTAGATCCGCTGAAGGAAACCGATAGTTACTTCCCTGTGGAGTCCGTGACTGTTCTAGTCAAGTTCGGCAGGAGGAGCTTCCTGCAGTTCGAGTCGGCTCCGGAATTCGGTCTCGCGATGGGTGATCGGGTCGCGGAAGCGGACGGCGCGGGCGAGGAGTTGGAGAGGGCGGCTGAAGTCGTCGGGCGCCTTGTCGAGGAGCACTGGGTAGAAGGGATCGTGCATGATTCCTGCACCGAGGCCCGCCATGTGAACGCGAAGCTGATGGGTCTTTCCTGTGTGCGGCTCGAGGCGGAACAGCGCCCGTGGATGGCCGGACGAACGGTCCAGCCGGAGGAGGCTGATGCGGGTCTCGGTGTTGGGCTCGCCCTCGACGACACTCGCGAGCAGGTAATTCCGCGATTTCACCATCCGGTTTCGCACCGTGACGGGCTCCGCGAACTGCTCGAGGAATTGCTCCTCGTCACCGACCCGTGAGACGCACTCATACTCCTTCTGCACCTTGCGCCGCTCGAAGAGCACCTGATATCGCCCCCGCGTCTCCGGGTTGACCGCGAAGAGGAGCACGCCGGCTGTCATGCGGTCGAGCCGGTGCATGGGTACGAGATCCGGGAGTCCGAGCTTGTTGCGGAGCCGGACGAGCGCGGACTCCTGGATGTAGGTTCCGCCAGGCGTCGTGGGGAGGAAGTGCGGCTTGTCCACCACCACAATGTGCTCGTCCTGGTGCAGGACCGAGAGCTCGACCGGGAGCCGCTCCTCGCTCGGCAGCGTCCGGTAATACCAGATGAAGGTGTACTCCTCGAGCGGGGTGGCCCGATGCAGGGGTGCGCCGTCCGCCCCGACGATCTCGCCGTCGTCGAACCTCTGGAGGATTCCCTCCGGATCGATGTGCCCCCAGCGGTGCAGCATGTAGTCCAGCGCGGTGTCCCAGGGCCCCTCCGTGGGCAGGCGAAGGCGCGTCGCGTTGACGCCGTCGCGCACGGGGAGGGGGGATTTCATCACCGTTTAAGGGTAGCGGGGGAAGATCGGGCAACCACCATGCGGACGCCAGCGGCGGCCCTGCGGCCGCCTGCTGTATTCTCGGGCGCTGAGAAAGTCCTCCGGCTCAAGGTATCCGGCGTTGCGTACGAGCCCCGATCCTTTAGGAGTGCCCGCATGCCGTCTTCCCCTAGCGAGCAGGACCTGACCTCCGGGTCCGAGGCGGCCGCTGGCCCCACCGGCCCAGCTGCGGAGCTGCGCGCCGACGTCCGGCGGGTCTCGACGCTGCTGGGCGCCTCGCTCGTCCGGCAGCACGGCCCGGAGCTCCTGCGCCTGGTTGAAGAGGTCCGGCTCCTCACGAAGGAGTCCAAGGAGGCGGCACGCGGCGGCGCGGGCGCGCTCGGCCCGTGGAACGCGGCCGACGTCGCAGCCCAGGTCCGCGAGCTCCTCGCCTCCCTGCCGATCGACGAGGCGACCGAGCTCGTGCGCGCCTTCGCGTTCTACTTCCACCTTTCAAACGCGGCAGAGCAGCTGCACCGCGTGCGCGAGCTCGAGTCGCGCCCCGAGAACTCCGGGTGGCTTGCGACTGCAGTGCGGGACATCGCGGAGCAGGCGGGCCCGGAGGTCCTCCGGGAGGTCGCGGCGTCGCTCGATGTCCGCCCCGTCTTCACGGCGCACCCCACCGAGGCCTCGCGGCGGTCCGTGCTCGACAAGCTGCGCGCCGTCTCGAAGGTCCTCTCGGTGCCCTCGACCGAGGGAACCGAGCTCCGGCGTCGTCAGGATCGCCACCTCGCCGAGATCATCGACCAGATGTGGCAGACGGACGAGCTGCGGCAGGTGCGCCCCACGCCCCTCGACGAGGCACGCAACGCCGTCTACTACCTCGGCCAGATCCTCGGCGGACCCCTTCCCGAGGTGCTCGACGAGCTCTCAGGCCTCCTCGCCGAGCACGGTGCGACCCTGCCCTCGACCTCGTCGCCGCTGCGGTTCGGCTCATGGATCGGCGGTGACCGGGACGGCAACCCCAACGTGACCCCCGAGGTGACGCGGGAGATCCTCGCGCTTCAAAGCCAGCAGGCGGTCCGCATCGCCGTCCAGCTCATCGACGAGCTCATCAGCGTGCTCTCCAACTCGGCGGCGATCGCCGGCGTCGAGCCCGAGCTGCTCGAATCGATCGACGCCGACCTCGCCAAGCTGCCCGGGCTCGACAAGCGCGTGCTTGAGCTCAACGCGCAGGAGCCTTACCGTCTCAAGCTCACATGCATCAAGGCGAAGCTCCTCAACACGGGCCGTCGCATCTCCGCGGCCACTCCCCACGAGCCGGGCCGCGACTACGCCGCGACCTCGCAGCTCGCCGAGGACCTCGCCGTGCTGGACCGTTCCCTCCGCGAGCACGCGGCACAGCTGGTGGCCGACGGCGCGCTGGCCACCGTGCGCCGCGTCGTCGCCTCGTTCGGGCTGCACCTTGCGACGGTCGACATCCGAGAGCACGCGGACTACCACCACGAGGCAGTCGGCCTGCTCCTCGATCCGCTCGGCGAGCTCTCGCGGCCCTACCTCGACCTCCCGCGCAACGAGCGCAGGCGCGTCCTCGCGCTCGAGCTCGGCAGCCGCCGTCCTCTGTCCGGCCATCCCGTCGAGCTCCCCGGCCATGCGGCGCGCGTGTACGAGACGATGCGCGTCATCCGCCAGGCCCGCCGCGTCTACGGTCCAGATGTCATCGAGACGTACATCGTGTCCATGACTCGCGGCGCCGACGACGTCCTCGCACCTGCGCTGCTCGCCCGCGAGGCCGGCCTCGTTCGGCTGTTCGGCGAGGCGCCATACGCACACGTCGGCTTCGCGCCCCTGCTCGAGACCGTCGACGAGCTCCGCGCGTCCGCCGAGATCATCGACCAGCTCCTCTCCGAGCCGGCGTACCGCGAGATCGTCCGCCTCCGCGGCGACGTGCAGGAGGTCATGCTCGGCTACTCCGACTCCAACAAGGAATCGGGCGTCCTCACGAGCCAGTGGGAGATCCACAAGACGCAGCGCAAGCTGCGCGACGTCGCAGCGCGGCACGGCGTCCGGCTCCGCCTCTTCCACGGCCGCGGCGGCTCGGTAGGCCGCGGTGGCGGCCCGACTTATGACGCGATCATGGCCCAGCCCAACGGCGTCCTCGAGGGCGAGATCAAGTTCACGGAGCAGGGCGAGGTCATCAGCGACAAGTACTCGCTGCCCGAGCTCGCGCGGGAGAACCTCGAACTCTCCCTTGCCGCCGTCATGCGCGCCTCGGCCCTGCACCGCGCCCCCCGCACCACCAACGACGAGCGTGAGCGCTACGGCGAGCTCATGGACCTCATCTCGGACGCGGCGTTCGAGCGCTACCGCAAGCTCATCGATGATCCGGACCTGCCGGCGTACTTCGTGACATCGACTCCCGTGGAGCAGCTCGGGCAGCTGAACATCGGTTCGCGCCCGTCGAAGCGCCCGGACTCTGGGGCGGGGCTCGAGGGGCTGCGGGCCATCCCGTGGGTGTTCGGCTGGACCCAGTCGCGGCAGATCATCCCGGGCTGGTTCGGCGTCGGCTCCGGGCTACGAGCGGCGCGGGAAGCGGGGAAGGACGCGGAGCTGCGGGAGCTCCAGGAGCGCTGGCCGTTCTTCCAATCGGTCATCTCCAACGTCGAGATGACGCTCGCGAAGACGGATCTCGAGATCGCTTCGCATTACGTCTCCTCGCTCGTACCCAAGGAGCTGCACCACATCTTCGAGGACATCCGGGCCGAGTACGAGCTGACCGTCGTCGAGGTCGAGCGCCTGACGGGTGAGCGGGACCTCCTCGAGGCGACGCCGACCCTCAAGCGGACGCTCGAAATCCGCGACCAGTACCTCGACCCCATCAGCTACCTCCAGGTCGAGCTCCTGCGGCGCATCCGGGAGAGCGCCCCCGAGGCTGGGCAGCCGGGGGAACGGGAAATTGACGAGCGGCTCCAGCGTGCGCTCCTCATCACGATCAATGGCGTCGCTGCGGGGCTCCGGAACACGGGGTGAGGGCTCGTGGACTCGGCGGTGAGGCGCAAATTCCGGACGGCGCTTTCCTAGGGCACTTGGCCTCTTAACATTGCCCCCGCTCTCGCCCAAGCTGTTGTGGAACGGGTCAAGTGCCCGTGTCCGAGAGGGCGGCTCCAACAGTGAGGGAAAGAGGTAATGCCGTCATGTCAGATCTGACCAGGTGGTTCGATTCCCGGCGGTCGCCGTTTGACCTGTTCCAGCGACTGTTCGAAGGCGATGCCGTCGCTTCGGCGGAGATCAGGGTCGAGGAATTGGTCGACGACGGAAAGCTCGTCGTGCGGGCCGAGCTCCCCGGGATCGATCCCGAGACGGATGTGGACGTCAGCGTCTCGGAAGGGCAGCTCCGCATCGCGGCCCATCGCGAGGAACGGCAGGAGGAGAAGGAGAAGGGCGGTTACCGGACAGAATTCCGCTACGGTTCCTTCACCCGGACGCTCGCCCTTCCCGAAGGCGCCTCCGCGGACGACATCACCGCGACCTACACCGACGGAGTGCTCGAGATCCGCGTCCCAATCCCGGAGCAGAAGCCGGCGCGGCTATCGAACAAGATCGAGGTCAAGCGAGGCTGAGGGCCAGCACTCTCAAGCGGCGAATCTCTTTCAACTAGTGCGCGGCGGGGTGGTTCCGCGCGATGAACAGTGCGGCCTGCGTCCGCCGCTCGAAGCCGAGCTTTGCGAGAAGTGAGGAGACGTAGTTCTTCACCGTCTTTTCGGCAAGGAACAGTTCGTTTCCAATCTCACGGTTCGTCAGGCCTTGGCCGATCAGCTCCAGGACGCGCCGCTCCTGAGGGCTGAGGAGGGCCAGCCGAGGGTCCATCTTGTGCATGGGCGAAAGCTTGTCGAGGACCTTCGCGCGGGCTTCGGGGCTGAAGAGGGACTGGCCGGCGGCTGCACGGCGGAGAGCGGAGACGAGCTCCGTCCCCCGAATCTCCTTGAGCACGTACCCGCTCGCCCCGGCGAGGATCGCGCCGCGAAGCGACTGGTCGTCGTCGTAGCTTGTGAGCATCACGCAGGGGAGCGACGGGTCGACGGCATGCACGTCCCGGCACACCTCGATGCCCGTACCATCGGGAAGCCGCACGTCGAGAACCGAGACGTCCGGGTGGAGCGCAGGGATTCGCCGGGCTGCTTCGGCCGCGCTCCCCGACGTTCCTATGACCTCGAATCCCTCGTCCTCGAGCAGTTCCTGCAGGCCACGGCGCACGAGTTCGTGGTCGTCGAGGATGAAGACCCGCAGCCTTGCCGAGGGCCCCGGGCCCTGCATTCCCCGTGCTGCATCCCGTTCCACGGCGTTCCTCCGTCCGCCCGAAGCTGATCCCGTCTTCGGGCCCAGTTGCCTCATTGTGTACCTGTCAAGAGCTGGGGACTAGGGACTTAGGGCCGACGGTCTTACGCTGGCATCACGACGCTTCGACGTCACGACAGCCCGTTCCGGCGCTGGCGGACGCCCCGCGACGTGGTTCGTTCGAGCCTGGAGGTTTCGATGCTTCCTTGGGGCGGAGTAGGGATGGGCGGCGGTCTGTTCGTCGCGATCCTGCTCCTGATTGTCATTGCCCTGCTCGTGGTGATCGCCGTGCGGCTGTTCATGCATGAGCCGTGGCACGGCCAGGGGAGCATCCCGCCCGGGGCGGTGCCGCCTCTGCCCGGCCACCCTCCCGGACAGTACCCGGGACCTGAGCGGGGAGCGGGGAACCCCTCGCGACAGTACCCGGACCCCGAGCAGAGCGCGGGGAACCCCTCGCGACAGTACCCGGGCCCCGAGCAGGGCGCTCCGGGTCCTACAGCCCCAGTCCCGCCAATTCCTTCGCCTCCCGGCAGGAGCCGAGCGCGGCGGATCCTCGACGAGCGTCTCGTGAGCGGCGAGATCACGCCCGAGCAGTATCGGGAGCTCAAGCAGACCCTCGAGGAGCAGTAGCCCCGCTCCCGCCCACTTGTGTTTTCCCAATCAGTCGGCCACGCGGCGCGGCGGCCGCTGCCACGCGCCTAGCTGGCCCAGAAGTGGGACGGAACGCACCGAAAGCAGACTCGTCCTTGACAAATAAGTTTGTCGGTAGCGACACTTAAGGCATGCAAGACGTAGTCGTGATCGAGGATCCCGCCGCAGCGGCGGCCAGCCTCGACCCGCTCAGGGCGAGGCTCCTTCGGGAACTCGTAACGCCCTCCTCGGCCGCCGGACTCGCGGGGAAGGTGGGCCTGCCGAGGCAGAAGATCAACTACCACCTGCGGGCCCTCGAGGAGCACGGCCTCATCGAGCTGGTCGAGGAGCGCCGCAAGGGAAACGTCATGGAGCGCGTCCTCCAAGCAGCAGCGGCCTCATACGTCATCTCGCCGGCGGCGCTCGCCGCTGTCGAGCCGGACCCCACGCGCTACCGTGACCGCTTCAGCGCCTATTGGCTGCTCGCGCTCGCCTCGCGCATGGTCCACGAGGTAGGCCGCCTCATTGTCGGGGCAACCGCAGCGAAGCAGCAGCTTGCGACGTTCGCGGTGGACGGTGAAATCACCTTTGCCTCTGCGGCGTCCCGCGCGGCTTTCGCCGAGGAACTGGCGGCCGACGTCGCGCGGCTCGCCACCAAGTACCACAACGCGGATGCGCCGGGCGGCCGGCCGCATCGAGTCATCGTCGCCCTCCACCCCAGCCTGAAGAAGGATTCCCGCTCCGAACAGGGCGCGTCCCTTGAAGCATCAGAAAGCCAGGAGATTCAGCCATGAACCACGAATTCACGATCGTCCACGACGGTGTCCTCCGGGCCACCCCCGAGCAGATCTGGAAAGCCGTCACCGACGACACCGCGGCCTGGATGTTCCCGACCGACCAGTGGCCGGCTGTCCGGACGGTCGACGAGTACCCGACCCATCTCGTTTCCCGAATGGAGGGTCCCAACGGCTGGTACAACCAGCTCGAGCATGTCATCACGCCGGGGCCGGACGGTGCCGAGCTGCATTATGTCCACTCCGGCGTCATGACCGATAACTGGGAGCAGCAGTACGACGGCGCGTCCAAGCACACCGTTTTCTACCACCACACTCTGGGGCAGTATCTCGAGCACTTCTTCGGCCGTGCGGTGGCATTCAGCGACGTCCGCGGCCCTGACGCGGCCGCGGAGCCAGACGCATTCAAGCGGTTCGTTGCCGAGCTCGGCCTCGACGGCGCGATCGAAGGCGAGAAGCGCGATCTTGAACTCCCAGGTCTCGGTGCGTTGGCGCCGACCCTCGTCGAGACGACCGTGGACTTCCGCAATGAGAACTTCCTTGGGCTCCGGACGCCGGATGCGATGATTCGGGTCTTCGGCCGCAACGCATTCGGGGACCGCGTGGGCCTCACGGTTCACGACTTCTCGCTTGATACGGCCTCAGCGGACGAGCGCGCAGCCCGCGCCGAGGCGAACACGTCGGCGTTCACCGAATGGCTGGCCGAGCTGTACGCCTAACCCTTTCCCCTAGCATCTCCCGCGTTCACGTCGCGGCGCTTCCGGCCGTGAAATATCCAACTACCGCCTCGGAGGGGCATAGTTAAGCTCTTGGGTTTGCGCTTCTGTCTTGGGTTGGTGCCTCTCTGGGTACAGTCACGGCATGAATGCAGCACGGAAACGAACAGGGGCTTGACTTGGCAGGGAATGCGACCTTCCGGCATACCAACACTGCGCTGCTTTCGGTGAGCAGCGTCGAAGCTCCGAGGATCGTGAGTTCCACGCATTTCGACGACAGGCTGGCACCGACCCTTCGACGGCTGAAGTTCCCTCCCAGACTGCTGGAGCGCGTCGCCGGAATCACGCACCGCCGCTGGTGGGCCCCCGGCACCTCGTTCGATGATGCCGCGATCGAGGCCGGTGCGAAGGCCTTGGCCGAGGCTGGCGTTGAAGCGACCGAAGTCGGCCTGCTGATCAACACCTCTGTCACGCGGCGCAATCTCGAGCCGTCCGTCGCGGTGAAGATCCATCACCGCCTGGGCCTGACGTCCTCGGCCATGAACTTCGATCTGGCCAATGCGTGCCTTGGATTCGTGAACGGCATGATCCTGGCTGCCAACATGATCGACTCCGGCCAGATCAAGTACGCCGTGATCGTCAACGGTGAGGACTCCCAGGCCGTCCAGGAGACCACTCTGGCCCGATTGCAGCGGCCTGAGACCACGCGTGAGGACTTCAACCGGGAGTTCGCCACTCTCACCCTCGGATCTGGGGCTGCCGCAGCGGTCCTGGGCCCGGCGGACGCGCACCCCGGAGGGCACCGGCTCGTCGGAGGCGTGATGCGTGCTGGCACCGAACATCACGAACTGTGCGTGGGAGGCGTCGACGGCATGAGCACCGATGCGAAGGGCCTGCTCGACGGGGGCCTTCAGCTCGTCGTCGAGGCTTGGCGCGAAGCCCAGCCGGAGTGGGACTGGGCGGCCATGGACCGCTATGTCACGCATCAGGTCAGCAACGCCCACACGCAAGCGATCATCAAGGCAATTGAGCTGAACCCGGACAGGGTTCCGATCACCTTCCCGTACTGGGGCAACGTGGGCCCTGCCTCGCTCCCCATGACGCTTGCAGCCGAGGCGCAGTCACTCACCTCGGGGGACAGGGTCCTGTGCATGGGCGTCGGCTCGGGGCTGAACACCGGCATGGTGGAAATCGTTTGGTAGGCAGCAACCGTCCCGGGCTCGATCCCGAGTGGTCCCGGACAATCTTCGTAAAGTCGACGTCCGCCGTCGATGCGCCAGGCACTGAGCGCCGCTGGCATTTGCTGGACAACGCTGCACAACTCTCCCGCCGTGGTCTAGCGGCAAGGGGCACCCTCCTGTGCGTCCACGGCAACCCAACCTGGTCCTACCTATGGCGAACGCTGCTGGCCGCGGGATCCGACCCGGCCCATCCGTGGCGCGTCGTGGCGGTGGACCAGCTGGACATGGGCTATTCAGAACGCACCGGCACGTTCCGGCGCTTGGAGGACCGGATCAACGACCTGGGCGACCTTACGGACGCCTTGGACCTGCAGGGGCCCGTCGTCACGGTGGGCCACGACTGGGGCGGGGTGGTGAGCCTGGGCTGGGCATTGGCGCACCCGCAGCACCTCGTTGGTGTGGTACTCACCAACACCGCCGTCCACCAGCCCTCCGGTTCGAGGATCCCACCTGCGCTGCAGCTCGCCCTGCACCCTGCCGTGCACCGGTGGGGCACGACGACGTCGGACGCCTTTCTTCGGGTGACCCACGCCTTGGCGAGCCCGCCGCTGGCTCCCGAGGTCCGAAGGGCCTACATGGCCCCCTACCGGGGAGCCGCCCGGAGGGCCGGCGTGGGAAACTTTGTTGCCGACATTCCGGTGGATGCTTCCCACCCCAGCTTCCCGACCCTCAACGGCGTTGCGGAAGGGGTGCGCGGGCTGAAGGTTCCGGCCCTGATGCTCTGGGGTCCACGCGATCCCATCTTCTCGGACCGGTACCTCAAAGACCTCATCGACCGCCTTCCTCACGCCGAAGTGCATCGCTTCGAAGGCGCGGGGCACCTCGTCGCCGAAGACCGAGACATTGCCACACCCCTCTTCGAGTGGCTGGCCATGCAGGGCGGTCACCCCGGAGGCGATTTTCCGACGACGGAGGCCGCACCGACCGATCGCCAGCTGGCGAACGAGCAGGCTGAGTCGGAGCCGGAGGGATTCCGGGCGCTTTGGGAGCTGCTCACTGAGCAGGCAGCAGGGCCGTCCGCGGACGAGACCGCCATCACCGAAATGGCGCCGGAGGGCACGCCGGCCCGCTCGCTGAGCTGGAAGCAGCTGGAGCGGAACATCCTGGACCTCGCTGCGGGGCTGCGGGAAACCGGGGTGCGGAGCGGCAGCCGGGTGAGCCTCATGGTTCCGCCCGGGGTGGACCTGACCGTAGCCCTTTACGCCTGCCTGAGGCTGGGTGCGGTGGTGGTAGTGGCCGACGCCGGATTGGGAACCAAGGGCTTGAGCCGCGCCGTAAAGGGGGCGACGCCCGATTTCCTCATAGGGATCGACAAAGCGCTGGCAGCCGCCCGGGTGCTCGGCTGGCCCGGACGGCGCATCAGTGTGCGGGACCTCCCGCCCGCCGTCGGCCGATTCCTCGGCGTCGAAACCTCCCTCGCGGCGTTGGCCCGGTCCGGTGCTGAACTCGATCCAGGCCGCCCGATGCCGAGCGTGGACCCGACGGCCCCGGCTGCCGTCCTCTTCACCTCAGGCTCCACCGGTCCTGCCAAGGGCGTGCTCTATACCCATCAGCAGCTGGGCGCCATGCGGGACACGGTGGCCAAGACGTTCGGGATCGGCCCCGGTTCGCGGCTGGTCGCGGGCTTCGCCCCGTTCGCCCTGCTGGGCCCCGCTCTGGGAGCAGTTTCGGTGACGCCCGCCATGGACGTCACAGCGCCCCGCACCTTGACGGCCCGCTCCCTCGCGGACGCCGCTGCGGCGATCGACGCCACCGTAGTCTTCGCCTCGCCTGCGGCGTTGCGGAACGTCCTTGCCACGCGGGATGGCCTGGATGGGGCTGGGCATAGAGCTCTCGAGCGTGTCGCCGTGCTGCTGTCTGCGGGGGCGCCCGTCCCCGAACCGCTTCTGGCGGAGGTGCAGCGGCTGCTGCCGCGGGCCTCGCTGCACACCCCCTACGGCATGACTGAGGCATTGCCGGTCACCGACATCAGCCTCGAAGAAATCCAGGCGGCCGACGCCGAAGCCACTGCTGGCAGCGTGGCGGGAGCAGGCAATGGCGTGTGCGTGGGGAGGGCAGTGCACGGCGCCCGCATCGCCGTCGTCCCGCTGGCCGCGGACGGAACCGCTCCCGGTCCCCACCCCGTGACGGAGGCCGGCGTGACCGGCGAGATTCTGGTGAGCGCCGCGCACGTCAAGGAAGCCTACGACAGGCTCTGGGCCACCCAGCGGGAGAGCAGCAGCCTGCCCGGCTGGCATCGCACGGGCGACGTGGGGCACTTCGACGCCGCGGGGCGGCTGTGGGTGGAGGGACGTCTCGCCCACGTCGTGACTGCGCCCGGCGCCGTCGTGACGCCCGTGGGCCCCGAACAGGCTATAGAACGCCTGGACGGCATCCGGCTGGCCGCTATTGCGGGAGTCGGACTGGCAGGAACGCAGGCCATTGTCGCCGTCGTCGAGACCGTGCCTCCCGCCCGCAAGGCCGGCCCCGCTGACCGCCAGCTTGCCGCGCGCGTCCGCTCGGCCGCCCTCGAGGCTGGCGTCAAGGTCTCCGCTGTGCTCGTGGTTCCCGCGCTGCCCACGGACATCCGGCACAACGCCAAGATCGACAGGACTCGCCTTTCCCGCTGGGCTTCCCGAGTCCTGGCCGGTGGCCGCCAGGGAGAGCCATGAGGGTTCTCGTCACCGGTGCGAGCGGGTTGCTCGGGCGGGAAGTGGCGCGGCTCCTGGTCAGCCAGGGCCACGCCGTGACCACGTTCCAGCGCCGTCCATCAAGGGTCGACGGCGCTGCTGACTTCTGCGGGTCCGTCACCGATGATGAAGCGGTCTCGGCGGCGGTCCAGGGGGCAGAAGGAATCATCCATTTGGCGGCGAAGGTTTCCTTCACGGGCCATGCCGCCGAGTTCGACGAGGTGAACGTCGAAGGGACCCGACGTCTTCTCCGCTCCGCCCGCGCGGCCGGAGTGCGGGACTTCGTGTTCGTCTCCTCCCCGTCCGTGGCGAACTCCGGCGCCGCCATCGCGGGCCTCGGCGCCGAGCCGGCAGACCCCCAGCACGCACATGGCGACTACTCCCGCACCAAGGCCGAGGCGGAGCTGCTGGCCCTGGCGGCGGACGCTCCGGAATTCCGCGTCGCCGCGGTGCGCCCGCACATCGTCTGGGGCCCAGGCGACACGCAGCTCGTGGAACGCGTCCTGGAGCGTGCCCGGCGCCGTCGTCTGCCCCTGCTCGACTCGGGTGCAGCTCTCATCGACACGACCTACGTGGACAACGCAGCCTCGGCCATCGTCGCCGCGCTGCACCGCATGGAGCATGTCCACGGCAGGGCTCTCGTCGTGAGCAACGGAGAGCCCCGCCCGGTAGGCGAGCTGCTGGCAGGCATCTGTGCCGCAGGGGGCGCCCCCGCGCCGTCGTGGTCGGTCCCCGGCAGGGTGGCGCGGGCCGCTGGTGCCGTGGTGGAAAAGCTCTGGACCTGGGCCGGGCGGAAGGAGGAGCCGCCCATGACCAGGTTCCTTGCCGAGCAGCTCTCGACCGCCCACTGGTTCGACCAGCGCGAGACCCGTGAGCTCCTCGACTGGACCCCCGCCGTCTCGCTCGACGAGGGGCTCGCGAGGCTGGCCGAGCACTACGGTTCCCGGCCACGAGATCCTTCCCCTAATTGATGGGTGTCGGCGGTCGCTCGCCGTTGAGCACGGCGAGCGCGTTCTCGGCGGCGAGCATCGCCATCGCGGTGCGTGTCTCCACCGTGGCGGAGCCCAGATGCGGCAGGAGCACCACATTCTCGAGCTCGAGCAACTCGGGGTGCACTCGAGGCTCGTGCTCGTAGACGTCGAGTCCCGCCCCCGCGATTCGTCCCTCGCGAAGAGCGGATGCGAGCGCCGCTTCGTCGACGATCGGTCCGCGCGCAGTGTTGACGAGGTACGCCGAGCTCTTCATCGCCGTGAGCTGCTCGGCGCCGATGAGGTGATGCGTGGCGGGCCCATAGGGTCAGTGCAGCGAGACGACGTCGGAGACTGCGAGCAGTTCGTCGAGATCGAGCCGCCGGGCGCCCAGTTCCGCCGCGATGCCCGGATCGAGCTCGCTGCGCGATTGGTAGACGATTTGCATGCCGAAGGCCTTGGCCCGGCGCGCGGTCGCCTGCCCGATGCCGCCCATGCCGACGACGCCGAGGGTCTTGCCCTGCAGGCTGCTGCCGAGCAGGAAGAACATGCCCCACTTCCAGGCTTGGCCCGAGCGGATGAGCCGTTCCCCCTCGCCGAGCCGGCGGGTCGCCATGAGGACGAGGCCCATCGCAATGTCGGCGGTGGCGTCGGTGAGCACACCTGGCGTGTTGGTGGCGACGACGCCGCGTTGGGTGCAGGCTGGCACGTCGATGTTGTCATAGCCGACTGCGACGTTCGCGACGACCTTGAGCTGCGGTCCGGCGGCGTCGAGCAGCTCGCCGTCGATGCGTTCGGTCAGCAGGCTCACGACGGCGTCGGCGCCGGCTACCCGGCGCAGGAGCTCCTCGCGGCCGATCGACTCGGGGGCAGTCCAGGCA
>NZ_JTDL01000097.1 GCF_000802235.1 Sinomonas humi | reverse complement strand
GGTCGATGTCGCGCTGCGCGTCGATCACGAGCCCGGCGCGGCCGTCGTGGACGAGGTAGCTGCGGTCTCCCAGCTGCGGGGTATCGATGACGATGACGTCCATCGTGTTCCTCCAGGATGCTCTGCGGTCATGCTTCCACTCCCAAAGATACCCCCCGGGGGTATCGGTCCGGCAAGTCGGCCGCCGCCTCAGATCCGGATGTAGGCCCAGCCCTCCCACTGGCGGCGGGCGAGGTGCCCTACTGCGGCGGGCACGACGGCGACGCCCGCGGCGAGGTCCTCCCCCGTCATGCCCGCGGAGCGCAGGCTGTTCCCGCAGGCCAGGATGCCGATGCCGGCGGCGAGGAGGTCTGCGAGCTGGGCGGCGGGACCTCCGGGCGTCGCCAGCAGGGCCACGGCCGGGCCCTGGACGACGAGCTCGACGGCGCGTCCGCCCCCGAGGTCGGCCGCGGCATTCAGCGTGGTGCGCATCGCGGCCGGAAGCCAGGCTTCGGGGGACGGGCCGCTGCCGTGGACGACGAGGCCGGGGACGAGGGCGGGGCTTTCACCCATGGATGGCTCCTTCTCCCGCCCGGGGGCGGGGGCATATTGGGGGGTGGTTCAGGCGAGGGTGAGGAACAGCCGGCGCAGTTCCTCCATGGTCAGCGCGCCTTCGGCGGGCGCAGAGGCGCCCCTTGGGGCGCTGGCGCAGTCGCGCATGGCTGTGGAGATGAGCTCGAAGCCGGCCCTGTCCAGGGCCCCGCGCACCGCGGCCAGCTGGGTGATCACATGGCGGCAGTCGGCTCCTGACTCGACGGCGCCGATGACGGCCCCTAGCTGGCCGCGGGCGCGCTTGAGGCGGTTGGCGAGCCGGCGCAGCTCGGGAGCCCCGGCCGGCGGGGCCTCCCCGGGCGACGGCACGGGCAGCGCAGGGGCACTCACCTCAGGCCCCCTGGGGGCCGAAAGCGACGGGGTGGCCGCTGCGGTGCCACTCAGAGATCCCGCCGAGGACGTTCACGGCGTCGAAGCCCTGCGCTGCCAGGAAGGCGGCGGCCTGGGCGCTCCGGCCCCCCGAGGCGCACATGACGTACACCGGCCTGTGCGGCGGGAGGTCCCCCGTCGACTCGGCCAGGCGGGAGAGCGGGACGTTCTTCGCACCCGGCACGCGGGCCTCCGCGTACTCGTCCGCCTCGCGGACGTCGACGATCGCGGCATCCACTCCGAGCGCGGCGAGGTCGTCGACCGAGATGCTGTTCATGCTGGACTCCCTTCCTGCGGAGGCCGGGCCTTCCGGCCCCCCATCCAAGCATAATACCCGCGGGGGTATCAATGCCCAGCCCAGCGGTGTGGGGGCGCCTCCGCCAGGACGACGCAGTCCAGGGCGGGGCGGAGGCTGCTCGGGACTGGGCGGCGGCGGGTCTCGGCCGAGGAGGCGGCGAGCCCGCAGGCGCGCAGCCAGGCCCCGACCTGTTCGGGGTCCTGGAGGACCGCCGGGTCCTGCGGCCCCCCGGTTCCGTGCTCGACGTTGGCGGCGTCGTGGCCGACCAGGAGGAGCCGGCCGCCGGGGCGCAGCCCGGAGGCGGCCGAGGCCAGGGCTGCCCGGAGGGCAGCGGTCGGCAGCTGGAGGTAGGCCACGAGCACGAGGTCGAGGCTGGCTCGCTCTGGGGTGCAGAGCGTGGCATCCTCGACGAGCCACCGGATGCGCCCGGACACTCCGAGGGCCTGGGCCGAGCGCCGGCCACGCTCCAGCCCGACGGCGGAGAAGTCCACGGCGTCCACCTGCCATCCGCGCCCGGCCAGCCACACCGCATGGCGGCCCTCCCCGGCGCCCAGGTCCAGGGCGCGCCCGGGCGGAAGGCCGTTGAGCTCCTGCGCGACCCACTGGTTGGGCCCGCCGCTCCACACCGGGCCGGCCCCGCCGTATCGCCTGTCCCATTCGGCCGCATCCGCGCTCCGCTTCCCGTCCGCCATGCTCTCCTCCATGCCTCGACCCACTCGGCCCGGGGGGCCCTCGAGGGGCGCTCTTCCGGGACGCCGCTTGTCCCAAGGATACCCCGCGGGGTATTATTCCGGCATGGCTACCATCGACATCACCGAAAAGACCTTCGACGGGACCGTCGCCCGCGAGGGGGTCGTGCTCGTGGACTTCTGGGCATCCTGGTGCGGCCCCTGCCGCAGGTTCGCCCCCACCTTCGCCGCCGCATCGGAGAAGCACCCGGATGTGGTCTTCGCCAAGGTGGACACCGAGGCCGAGCAGCGTCTGGCCGCCGCGGCCAGCATCACCTCGATCCCGACCCTGATGGCCTTCCGGGACGGGATCCTGGTCTTCTCCCAGCCCGGGGCGCTGGATCCCGCCGGCCTGGAGAAGCTGATCGCCGCCGTGGAGGGCTTGGACATGGACGAGGTCCGCGCCCGCGTGAAGGCGCGGGCTTCCTGACGCGGGCGGGGAAGGAAGGAGAGCGCATGAGCGAGCAGCTGGTCATCATCGGCTCCGGCCCCGCCGGGTACACCGCCGCGGTCTACGCCGCACGGGCTGGCCTGGAGCCCCTCGTCCTGGCCGGGGCGGTCACCGCCGGCGGGTCCCTGATGAGCACCACCGAGGTCGAGAACTTCCCCGGCTTCCCCGCCGGGATCCAGGGCCCCGAGCTGATGGACGGCCTCCAGGCCCAGGCCGAGCGCTTCGGAGCCCGCATCGTCTTCGACGACGCCGTCGCCGTCGACCTGGCCGCCGATCCCAAGCTGGTCACCGCCGGCTCCGGGCAGACCCACGAGGCCGTCGCCGTCATCCTCGCCACCGGCTCCGCCTACCGGGAGCTCGGCCTGCCCGAGGAGAAGCGCCTCAGCGGCCACGGGGTCTCCTGGTGCGCCACCTGCGACGGGTTCTTCTTCCGCGACCAGGACATCCTCGTCGTCGGCGGGGGCGATTCGGCGATGGAGGAGGCGCTCTTCCTGTCCCGCTTCGCCCGCACCGTGACCGTGGTGGTGCGCCGGGACGCCCTGCGCGCCTCGCGCATCATGGCCCAGCGCGCCGCCGAGAACCCGAAGATCAGCTTCGAGTACAACGCACGCGTGGCAGCCATCCACGGCCAGGAGAAGGTCACCGGGGCCACCCTGGAGGACACCCTCACCGGGCAGCGGAGGCACATCGGGACGACCGGGATCTTCGTCGCGATCGGCCACACCCCCCGGACCGGGCTCGTCGCCGGGCAGCTCGAGCTCGATCCGGAGGGCTACATCGTCGTCGCGCACCCCACTACCGCCACCAGCATCGAGGGGGTCTTCGCGTGCGGCGATGCGGTCGACCACCGCTACCGCCAGGCCATCACGGCAGCGGGCACCGGCTGCGCCGCGGCACTGGACGCCGAACGCCACCTCGCCGCCCTCGCCGCGGGCCAGACCCTCGCTGCGGACTCGACAAGATGAGTCCCCAGGGAACCGGCACGGAGCAGACCCCCGTACAGGGGTCCGCAGAGGGCCAGCCGGCGGCAGCGCCTCTGCCCCCGCCCCTGCCGGCGGGGGGACGGCGCCGCAGCCGCCTCGGCGTGCTGCGCGATTGGGGGCCCAGGCGGTGGGCCGCTGCCGGAGCCACAGCCGCGGCAGCGGCGCTCCTGCTCTCCACGGCCTCGGCCCCCTTCGAAGCCGGCCCGGGCTGGGGCGCCATGGCCGTGGCGCTCCTGGCGGTCGGCTCCGCAGCCCTGGGGATGCTCGCCGGGACCTACCTCAGGGCGCCCGCGGGCGCACAGCCCACCGTCTGCGACCTGCGCTGGCCCCTGCTCGGGGCAGTCGGGCTGTCCCTGGCCACCACCGGCGCCCCCAGCGGGCTGCTCGCGCAGCTCCTTGCCGGCCTGCCCGAGGCTGCGATCCGATGGGCCGTGCAGCCCGGGCTGGGAGCGGCGGCAATCGCCGTCACGGCAGCAGCCCTGCACCGGCGGCTCGGCATCGCGGCCGATGCCCTCTCGGGGCCCGCCACCGGCCCCGCCTGCTCGACCTGCCGGCCGCTCTTCCCCCGCTAGCCCGCCCTTCCCCCACCGGATCGGGGTGCGGGCCCTGGGCGCTCACATCCACTCGCCCAAGGCCCGCACCCGCTCGAGATAGTCCTCGGTGCCCAGCTCGCCCTGCGCATAGCGCTCGTCCAGCACCTGCCGGGCCTCGCTCCTGGCCCCCCGCCGGCAGCTCGCCAGGGCCGCGGCCACCGCTCGCGCGCACCGGGCCCGGACCACCGCTGCGGCCAGCAGCACCGCAACGGCTGCGGCGACCGGAACGAGCACGCACACCGGGGAAGCCGAAGCGATCGAACCCCAACCCGCCAAAAGGACCTCCTGACCGACCTGCCGAATGTGTAACAACATACGGCACGGGGTATAGGCCACCAAGCCGGCAGCAGCCCGGAAGCGCGTGCGGCAGACGGAAACCCCTTTGAGCCTGACGGAAGGAAACAGGGCAATGGCATCGGAAGAGGGCAAGGACACCGCCGGCGCACGCCAGGGCACGGTCGTGCACCTGGACGACGCCGACCCGGACACCCACCGGCGGGTGCTGCGGAACGTGGGGAACCTCCTGGACGCCCTCGACGACGGCTCCCCCGTCGAGCTCGTCGTCCACGGCCCCGCCATCGCCGCCGTCCTGGCCGGCGCCGACACGGCCGGAGCCCTGCAGGACCTGCTCGGCCGGGGCATAGGCGTGGCAGCCTGCCAGAACACCATGGACCGGGAGGGGATCCGGGCCGGGGACCTGGCCCGGGGCGTGCACACGGTCGCCTCGGGCATCGCCCAGCTCGTGCTTCGGCAGCGGCAGGGGTGGGCATATGTGCGCCCCTGAGCCAGCCCAGTTCTCCGCCGAGCCGTTCGATGCGTCCCTGGACCTCTGCGGCGATGTCCTCGGCGCCGGCCTGCGGGCACTGTTCGCCGGGAACCAGTTCATGGTCCTGCCCGAGCTCTTCGCCGCGTTCTCTGCCGCCACCGGGTCCGGCCCGGTGTTCTACGAGACCCTGCCCCCTGGGATCATCGCCCGCCAGCTGCGCGCCGGAGCCCTCAGGGTCGGGGCCCTCGAGCTGCGCTTCACCCCGGACCTGATCGCCGCCAGCCCCGCCGCGCTGGCCGCTCTGAAGGACGAAGGCCTCGTCGGAGACGCGACCGTCTATGCCGGGAACTGCCTCGCCCTCCTGGTCGCGCCCGGGAACCCCGAGGGCATCGGCAGCCTGGAAGACCTGGGCCGGGCCGGTCTCCGGCTCGCCCTCCCCGACCCGGAGACCGAGGGCATCGGGCGCCTGGCCCTCGCCGCGCTCGAGGACGAGGGCGGAACCGCGCTGCTCGAGAGGATCCAGGGCGCCAAGCGCGACGCCGGGGAGACGGTGCTGACCGGCATCCATCACCGGCAGAGCCCCGCCTGGCTGGCCCAGGGGCGCATCGACGCAGCGATCGTCTGGCAGACCGAGGCCGTCCACTCCGTCCACGACCGCCTGCCCGTCCAAGCCCTGGAGCTCGAGGCCCTGACCCGCCAGCGCGGGCAGAACGCCGCCGCCGTCGTCCACCATGCCCCCCCACCCCGGCGCCGCAGCCGCACTGGCCGCATTCCTCGCCGGGGAGGAAGGCCGGCAGATCTACCGCAGCCACGGGTTCCAGGCCTGAGGGCCGGACCCCTCTTCGAAAGGAGCATCCCATGCAGGAGAAGCAGCCACAGCACCCGGCCCACCGGGAGGCCGTCGTCGCAGCAGCCCACCAGCTCTTCGCCGCCGGGGTCATGTCCCACTCCGGCCACGGAAACC
>NZ_JTDL01000096.1 GCF_000802235.1 Sinomonas humi | reverse complement strand
TTCGCCCAGAGCTGGGGGGGAACCTGGTGGCCGAAGAGCTTCACGCTCGACTGGATATCCCAGGTCCTGTCCATCCCGCAGTTCACGCCATCGGTCGTCACGACATTCGAAGTGGCCATCGTCGACGTGCTCCTGGCCCTGCTGCTGGGAGTCCCGGCAGGATACGTCCTCGCCCGAAAGAACTTCCCGGGGCGGTCGGTTGTCATGCTCGGGATCCTCCTGCCGGTTGTCCTCCCCACGCTGACCTACGCCGTGCAGCTTGCGGCGCTCATGTACCGCTTCGGCCTCGGCGGCACCCTCACGGCGGTGATCCTGGTCAATCTGGTGCCCATCCTGCCTCTGGTTGTCCTCATCACGGTCCCATTCGTGGAGCAGATCCCACCTCAAACCGAGGATGCCGCCCGTGTCTTCGGCGCCAACAAGTGGCACCTCTTCAAGGACGTCCTGGTCCCGTTGCTCGCTCCGGGAATCGTTGCCGCAGGCGTTCTCGCATTCGTCCGCGTCCTCGGGTCGTTCGAGCTGACGTTCTTCGTGGCCGGAGCCAACACCCAGACGCTCGTGGTGACGATCTTCGGCGCCATGTCCAACCCGGGAGGTACCCCTGAAGGCCTTACGGCCGCGATGACCCTGTTCTACATGGCCATCGCGTTCATCGGGCTGGCCGTCAGCCTCCGCTTCTCGAATCCAGCCCAAGCCCTCTCCCCCACAGCCCGACGCTAGCGTCCCCTCGTGTGCACCACGCCAAACGACTCGTGAGACGAGTCGTGTGGGGGGATTCCTCACCCCGCACGGAGCCGATCCCACCCGCCTTCACAGTGGGCGCCGCCTAACAGATCCTAAGGAGGTTGCATTGAACGAGACGGAAACAGCAGAGCACATCCTCTTCGTTCAGGTGGACGACCGGAACAGCCTTGAGACACAACTGGGCACTGCCGAAGCAGAACTGCGGGTCCTCGCCTTTGAACGGGGCGATCGGGGCATCCTTGTCACCGCTTACTCCCCTCGAGAATTCACCCTCGAACTCCACCCCGACGTCCCCTTCGGCGTGAGCTATGAAAAGTGCATGTGGTGAACCGGGAAGCGGCGAGGGCCCCCGCCCGGCAATGCCGGTCTCGACCTTCCATGCCAAACAGGCAACACCCGGCGACCTCGTCCAAGTCCGAGTCAATG
>NZ_JTDL01000095.1 GCF_000802235.1 Sinomonas humi | reverse complement strand
GAAGACTGCAGGAGGCTCTGGTCGCCGGTCAGCTTCGCATAGGCGTACCACTGGAAGATGTACTTGCTCGGGCTGTCGCCCCACTCCGTGACCCCGGGTACCGGTGGCCTCGAGTCCGTCCCTCCCTGGGTCGTCGAGGTCTGCGGGTTCCCCCAGGTGATGAACGGGTCCCCGTTGGGGATGTTGACGTAGAGGTCCGGCGCGTTGTGGTTCGAGGCGAGTTCGGTTGCCTCGGCACTGGCTGTGAGGATCCCGCGGAAGAGGTTGGGGAACAGGCTGTAATAGGCGCGATAGCCATAGGCCTGGATGTCGGTTGTCCTGCCCATGCCCGACACGCCGCCAGCTCCCGTGTCCTGGAACCCGAACAGGTGGGTTCCTGGCGTCGAGGCGCCTAGGTGCTGGCCCGGGCCGGCGTAGGGGAAGCCGGTGGGAACCACACTGTTGCTCACGAGCCCGCCTTCCCAGAACGAGTTCTGGAACACGAGCATCGACAGCTCATTCAAGGCCGATGTGCGCAGGACCGCGGGGTACGTCGGGTCAGTGGCGACTGGGTTCCACCATCCCTGCACAGCGCTGAGTGCCGCGCCATGTCCCAGCAGAGCGTCATGGGCTATGGCGAAGCTCTGGTGGAAGGGGTAGGTGCCCTGGACGTACTCGTTCTGGGCGTTCTCCTGCGCTCCATAGAAGTCGGTGTATCGGCGCATCCAGGTCGTCTGATTGTTGTCGAAGCCGACCTGCGGGAAGTCCCAGGCGAGGGCGAACGGCACCGTGGCGACCTGCCCCGGCGAAAGGTTCACCGAGACGGAGACGGCTCCGGCCGAGGAGCTTGCGTCGATGGGCTTGTCGGGAAGACTTCCGTCCGCTGTGAAGGGCGCGTAGACGTCCGATCCGTCCCCGTTCGCGTTCCAAGAGGTGGTGTAGGACACCTTTTGTCCTGCCTGCGGCATCGCGGCAAGAGTCCATTCTGAATTCGCAGCATCAGGGGTGTTTCCGGGGTCATCGGCGCTCATCGTGACGGCTTGCACCCCGTCCGTGCTCTGGTAGTGGCTGCTGAACCCCTGGCGGACGGTTGCGGGCGGCGTGGCAACGGTCGGGTCAGCCAAGGTCCCGGCGACATGGTCGGGGGCGTTCGGCATGGTGAACATCACCGACATCTTCGCGGGATCAGAAGTGTGGTTAGCGATGCGGACGTCGAAGTACACCACGGGCAGGGAAGTCCGCTGGTCCTCTTTTGCGACGATAGGGGAGAAGAACCGCATCGAAACGTCCGTCTTGAACGGCGTGTAGCTCATCCAACCGAACGGATACAGAGCGGCATAGCTCCCCTCACCCGGTTGGAGCGCGTTCCACGCCGGGAGCGGGGATCCCCAGGACCGCTGTGCCACGGGACCTTGGGTGCCGACTCGCTGGGGGCCGTCAGTGGCAAGGGTCCGGACGGTGGCGGGATCGTTGCCGATCTGCTCGCGGACATGGAAGGCCGCCTGCGGCAGGATCCTGGTTTCCCAACTGCTGCCCTGCTGTCCACCGAAGTTCCACGGGCCGAACGTGCCCGCCTGGTTGATCATGAACGAGCCGGCGCCGACCCCGCCGACTGGGATGCCCAGCCCCGGGACGGACATCGGGTAGTTCCCAAAGATCGAATCGGCCGCACTCGGCGCAGCCCCCTGGCACTCCTGGGCGGCAGGCGCCGGCGCGCAGGTCCCGGGGTCGATCTCACCGAGCGGTCTGACCAGCGCCGCGTCGGGCACGGGGAAGTAGTCCCGGATGGTAGTGGCTGCGGCCCGCGGAGCCGGCAGCGCAACCTGCCAGCACGCGAGTCCTGCTGTGACGACGAGAAGGAAGGCGAGCATTCTCCGGCCGGTCATCGCACCGGTGCCCCATTGCAACCATGGCATAAGCAACTCCAACGTCTCGCGAAGGATCGAACCGACAGGGACAAAGGCAGGAGCTGAGGGATCGGCCGGTTCGGTATCGGGGTCCCGCGGGAAGCCGAGGCAGACGCGTAATGGCGGCCCGCGAAGTCCTCGGCCCCAATGGGCTCGTGGCTGACTAGCCCAGAAACCTTGCGGCTGCTGGGAAGATAACGTTTTACGCGAAAAGGCTAGTGGTCGAGATGCTTCTCGGTCAAGGCATCCGGACGCATTTCTTGAAACGTCCCACGCGACTCGTTGGCTGCTCGTCGCGGCCACGATGGGCGGCTTGGAACACGGTGAGGGGTACCCCCTGATCGCCGCCGGCAGCCGGTCGTGTTCGAAACTCGGGTCGCAACAAGATTCTTTAAATAAAAATACCGTTGCAGCGCGGAATTTATGCTAGCGTCAAGCCCCAGCACCTAGCGGCTGTTAGGACGAGCACTCAGATCGAGGAGGATCTTGATGTCAGAAACACGGAAGTCGCCGGCCCACGCATCGGGGAACGCGTCGAAAGGGGCCGTCCCCGAAACCACCTTGGCCTCCGCATTGGAGCGCGGCACTACGGTCACGGCGTCCCCCGCGGCAGTCCCCATCAACCGGGACATTGCTCCCGCGACGGTAATGGCCGACGCCCGCGCTGAACTCCCGCGCGTGGGCGGGATGTTCATCGCCGGCCTCACGCTCGCGACCTTCGCCGCCATGATGGCGTTCATCCTCCCGACGGCGTTTTCGCTCTCCGTGGCGCTCGCCCGGATCGCGCCCGGCCAGGAGCAGGTGCTCGGCGGCCTCGCCTCCGTCGGCGCGCTCGGAGGCATGCTCACCGGTCCCGCCTTCGGCATCTGGAGCGACCGCACCCGGTCGCGCTTCGGGCGGCGCCGCCCGTTCCTGGCCGGCGGGGCCGTCGTCGGCCTCGCGGGCCTCGTCGTCCTCGGCATGGCCAACAGCGTGGGATCGCTCTATATGGGCTGGATTGTCACGGTCCTGGGCCTGAACACGGTGTCGCTGGCTTTGACCAACATCCAGGCCGACCGACTGCCGCAGGCCCAGCGCGGACGCGTGGCCGGTCTGACCGGCTTCGCAACGATGACGGCTCCCGTCATCGGAGTCGGACTTGCCGTCGGCCTCGTCCGCAACCAGTTCCTGCTCTTCGTCGTCCCCGGCATGATCGCCGCTGTGCTCGTGATCCTGCTCGGGCTCTTCATGAAGGACCCCGATACACGGGGCAAGGTGCTGGCACCGCTCTCGTTCGCGTCCGTGGGCGCCAAATACGTGTTCAACCCGCGCAAGCACCGGGCCTATGCGTGGAACTGGCTCGGCCGGCTCGTCTTCTTCATGGGCATCACCGGCAGCACCACCTTCACGACCTTCTTCTTCGCCCAGCGGCTGAACATGCCCGTCCAGCAGGTCGCTGGCGTCATGGCGACCATCTCACTGCTCGGGATCGTCGGCGGTGTGGTCGGCGGCCTGGGCAGCGGGTTCCTCTCGGACAAGATCAAGCGCCGGCGCATCTTCATCCTCGTCGGAGCCGTGGGTTTCGCTGCCGGTTCCGTCATCCTCGCGCTGGCCGACAATATGGCGGGCCTCGGCATCGGCATCCTCGTCAGCAACCTGGGAGTCGGCGTCTTCAGCGCGGTCGATCAGGCGATCGTCCTCGACGTCCTGCCGGAGCGCGACACCGATGCCGGCCGCTACACGGCGCTCATGGCCTTCGCGCAGGGCATCCCGAACGTCATCGCACCCGTGGTTGCGGCGTTCGTCATCACGATCGGCGCCGCGGGGGATGCCAAGAACTACACCCTGCTCTACTTCCTGACGGCCGTGTTCGCTCTCGCCGGGGCCGTCATCATCTTCGCTAGGGTCAAAGCGGTCCGCTGAGCCGATCCCCGAGACCGCACGCCCACACCCGACCATTCCGGAGCCCCCTGTGACCGCACTGAACTTCAACGACGACTGGAGCGTCGCCCCGCAGATCAGCCTGTTCGCCAAGCTGGGCGGAGCAGATGTGTCGACGGCCGTCACGTTGCCTCACGATGCCCTCATCTCAACGCCACGGGCGCCGGAGAATCGTGGCAAAGGCGGGTACTTCCCGAGCGCCGCGTTCCAGTACTCGAAGAGGTTCGACGTGCCTGAGGAATGGCGGGGCAAGCACGTTACGCTCCACTTCGACGGCGCGTACAGGGACGCGATGGTCTACGTGAACGACGCCCTTGCGGCGAACCGCCCGAACGGCTACGCACCGTTCGACGCGGTGCTCGATCCGTACCTTCGCTTCGGCGAATCGAACGCCGTCCGGGTGGACGTGCGAACCCACGACGACTCCCGCTGGTACGCAGGCGCCGGCATCTACCGTGACGTACGGCTCGAGGTGCGCGAGCCTGTGCACATCCGCGCGAGCCAGCTGCAGGTGAGGACTCCGACGGTCGACGACGAACTGGCCACTTTCGAGGTCGCCTTCCCCGTGGACAATCTGAGCGGCGAGACCCGCACTGTCGATGCGCGAGTCGTGCTCATCGCACCAGACGGGCAGCAGGCGGCCGAGGCCGTCGAGCCCGTCACGGTGCTCCCACGCGCGTGCGCTGACGTGCGGATCCGCCTCTACGTCGAAGCGCCCGAGCGCTGGAGCGTCGACCACCCGCGGCTGTACCAGGCCCGGATCGAGCTGCGTGACGGCGACACGACGTTGGACGCGAACACCCTCCGCGTGGGGGTGCGCACCGTGCAGCTTGATCCCCGGCGGGGGCTGCGCATCAACGGCGTTCCGCTGAAACTGCGGGGCGCCTGCATCCACCATGACAATGGTCCACTCGGTGCAGCCGCGTTCGGCGATGCCGAGTTCCGCAAGATCCGGCTGCTGAAAGAGGCGGGGTTCAACGCGATCCGCAGCTCCCACAACCCGATCAGCGAGGCCATGCTCGATGCGTGCGACGAGCTGGGCATGATCGTGATGGACGAGTCCTTCGACGTTTGGACCGTGCAGAAGTCATCGTTCGACTATTCGGTGTCGTTCTCCGACTGGTGGGAACGGGACCTGGAGGCGATGGTCTTCCGTGATCGCACCCACGCCAGCGTCCTCTTCTACTCCATCGGCAACGAGATTCCTGAGACAGGCGATCGCTTCGGAGCCAGCCTTGGCCGGCGCATGGCCGAGAAGGTACGCTCGCTCGACCCCGATCGTTTCGTCACCAACGGGATCAACGGCTTCGTCTCCGTGATCGATGACGTGGTGAAGATGATGGGCGCAGGTGCCTTCGGCGAGGCATCCGGGAC
>NZ_JTDL01000094.1 GCF_000802235.1 Sinomonas humi | reverse complement strand
GATTGTACGCACCCGCTCCACCGGCACAAGCCCCTCCTCCGTCGGGGCCGGCACCGGGGGAAATTCTGCTGCGGCGCTCCTTCGTCGCTTATTTCCTCCGCAGATTTTCCCCCGGCACCGCCCTACGGGTTGCTGCCGTCTCCGCGGGCGCAAGCGAACAAGTTCGCCAGCCGGAAAAACAACGGGGGCGGGGGAGACACCCCGGCTGGTCACCACAGCTTCCCGGCCCACCACGTCACCAAGGAGACAAGATGCACGACGAGATCCGCGCCGCACGCGCCGCACTGACCCAGACCGTCGAGCCCCTCGACGGCGAAGCCGTCGCCCTGATCCGCGAGGTCGGCCCCGTGGACGCGCTGCGCGTCATCCGTCGGGAGCTCCCGGCCCCCATCGGCTACGAGCGCGCGGTCGTTCGCTGGGGCGGCTGGCGGCCCTTGCCGGAGCCGGAGGCCCTGCTGGCCCGCGCGGCCGAGTACGGCGGAGGGTTCATCATCCCGGAGGATCTGGGTTGGCCCGAAGGCTTCGCCGAACTAGGCACCGCCGCCCCGATCGGCCTCTGGTACTCCGGGGACATCGAAGCGCTGCGCGAGCCCGCCATGACCGGGGCCGTCATCGGCAGCAGGGACGCCACCGCCTACGGCCTCACGGTGGGCGCGGACGTCGCGAACGCGCTGCGCAAGAACGGCTACACCGTGTGCTCCGGCCTCGCCTACGGCATCGAGGGCCACGCCCTCGCCACCGCGCTGCACACCGGCAGCACCGGACTGCCAGCCGTCGGCGTCGCTGCAACCGGCATAGACCGGACCTACCCGTCCGGGAACGCTGACCTTGTCGCCCAGCTCCGCGAAACTGGGCTGATCCTCTCCGAGCTCGCCCCCGGGCTTGCGCCCACCCGATCCCGGCTGATCGCGAGGAACCGCCTGATCGCCGCCCTCGCCGGCGTCGTGTGCCTCGTCGAGGCCAGCCCGCGCTCGGCCAGCCTTGAGACCGCCCGCATCGCCGACCGGCTCTCACGGCGAGTCCTCGGCGTGCCCGGGCCGCTGTACAGCCTCACCTCCAGCGGCGTCCACGCCCTCCTATCCGACGGCACCGCTGAGTGCCTGACCGGCACGCACGACGTCGTCACCACGCTCCACGACGGCACCGAATAGCCCACACGCCCGCCCGCGGCCGCCGACGTGGGCGGCCCGTTCGCCCCGCGAACGCCCGCCCGCGGCCCGGTCCGGGCCGCCCACGCCCAGATCCCGTTCCTGCTTGCGGAAACGTCGGGCCCCCCTCATAGACTGGGCACCAGTGGGCGGCGCGTGCAGTGCTTCCCCCAAGCGCTCCGCGCCGGCCACACCAACTCCATACAGATTTCCCTTGGTGACGGGAAAACCCCGCGGAGGCCGTGTTTGTGGTGAACACGGCCTCCGCACTCTTTTAAGCGCCTGCCTGCGGCACCGGCCCGTCAGCCGCGACCGAAGCCGGCAAGCGAGCATGACTCCCATGCCGCACTCGCGCGCCGCCCTCGTCGCCGCGGCCAGGTATTGCACACCGGCCCAGTTCGACCACGCCCTCGCCAGCGGAGCCAGCGACGCGCACGCACAATGCTCGTCTCCGGGGCCACCATCCTGGCGGAGGCCGAACACCCCCGGGCGCACCCTCGTCGCAGCCCGCGGAAAACGACAGCAGCTCCGATCCTTCCGCAGGCCCATCTGGAAAACCCCAGACGGCCAGCCATAAACGTACAATAAAGAGCCCGGCCCGGAAATCCCGGACAAAAGCAAGTGCGGACCTCGAAACCCAATTGTCTGCCATGCGGGCCCGTCGGGGAATTTCAAATTCGGCGCGAATCCTACCATTCCGCGTGGTCGCCGGATTCATGGGCTTAAAACGAGGCAGTGGGATGCAGCGACAGGGCCGGGCCTCGATCCTCGCCAAGGGTGCAGGGGGCGGGTTCCAAAGCGGCTCTATTCCGCGGACCGGGGGCGGGTGTGGGCATTCGCCCGCGAGCTGACGGGCCCACCAAGGAGCGCGCATAAACTCCCGGAAAAAGGACCACTAATTCACGATAAATGCTTCCAATTCGCACCACGGTCAAATAGAATAGAGCCATAAGCGGGGACGCACGAAACTAAAACCTACACGAAACGAGATGAGCCCGATGAACACCACCGCCGAGACCCGGATCACCGTCTACTCGAAGCCCGCATGCGTGCAGTGCAACATGACGAAGAAGGCCCTCGACAAAAAGGGCCTCGCGTACACCGAGGTCGACGTCACCACCACCCCGGCCGCGCTCGAGTACATCACCGAGGACCTGGGATATTCAATGGCGCCGGTGATCGTAGTAGACGACGACAACCACTGGGCAGGCTTTAACCCGGACCGCATTGAGGCCGTCGCCGCTGCGCTCAGCCGGACCGCCTAGGGGGGCCGGCCATGACCGCCTACACCGAAGACCAGGACGCCGCTTGGCTCGCCGGCCACGCCGCACCCATCCCCGAACCTGACCCGGCCGGCTACACCGGCCACCCGCAGGTGCACGCGCTCGAGCACGCCGCCGAGCAGCTGCGCGCCGCCCGGCACTGGTCGCACACCTCCCCCGACGTCGAGGCCGCCTACCGCACCGCGATCGACGCCCTCGCCGCAGAGCTCGACCACCACACCGCCAACGAAAGCCACACCGAAACCGAAACGGAAGCGAGCACTCCAATGTACGAGACCCCCATCACCGTGATCGGCAACCTCACCAACGATCCCGAGCTCCGCTTCACCCCCAGCGGCGCCGCCGTCGCGTCCTTCACCGTCGCCTCCACCCCGCGCACCTTCGACCGGGCCGCCGACGAGTGGAAGGACGGCGAGACCATGTTCCTCCGCGGCCAGGTCTGGCGCGAGTCCGCAGAGAACGTCGCCGAATCCCTCACCAAGGGAATGCGCGTCATTGTCACCGGCCGGCTCGTCTCCCGCAGCTTCGAGACGAAGGAAGGCGAGAAGCGCACCGTGATCGAGATCCAGTGCGACGAGATCGGCCCCAGCCTCCGGTACTCGACGGCTCGCGTGAATCGCGCCCAGCGCGGCGACGGCCAGGCCCAAGGAGGACGGCCCGCACAGTCCCGCCAGGACGACCCCTGGGGCACACAGCAGCACGAGCCCGCAGGAAGCTGGGGCAACGGCGGGGCCCAGAGCGAACCGCCGTTCTAACCCGCAGGCGAAAGGAGGGGGGGGCATCAGACGCCCCTCCTCCTCGCGTGTCCCCTTGGGTTCACGATTCGCGACAGACCGTCGGAATTCCCGGTCCCCTGGGACGCAGACCGCAGGAGAAGGGAAGGGGATCAATGCTGAACGAGACGGGCCCGATGGCCGAAACGAGTCCTCGCTGGTGGGTCGAGGAGTACACAGCCGTCCCCGACCCTATCGAGGCGGACACCGACTACTGCTTCGACACAGCCGCCGAGGCCGCCGAGCACGGCGAGCCCTGGGCCGTCATCGAGCACCCTGCCGCCTACACCTCCGGGCCCGTCAGCCCCGGGTACTTCATCGTCGCCGGCCATAGGAGCGACGCGATCTACTACCTCGCCTCCCTGAATCCCATCCGGGACGAGGACCGCCGCACCTGGTTCTGGTTCTACTGAGCCCTATGCTGCACCCAAAGAGACCGCCTCACCATGAGCACCGGAGGACCGGCATGAGCGAAGCGACCCCGCGGCTAGCCGAGGGTCCGGCGCATGCGCACCGAGGGCAAGAGCATCGCCCACATCGCCGGCGTCCTCGGCGTCGGTGCATCCGGCGTCAACCGCGCTCTCACGAAGACACGAATCGGAAGCTAACTGAACAAGAGGAGGAGTAGTTGCCGCAAGTCTCACGCAAGCACCACACCGTGCCGAAGTTCTACCTGAAGGGATTCGCCAACGACGCGGGGCGGATCGGCACGGTCCGATTGACGGGCAAGCACCGATTCGTCCAGCCGATCGGCGACGCGTCGACGCAGAAGGACTTCTATGCAACACCCGGGCACGACGACGGGCCGGACGCATTCGAGAGACAGCTCTCCGCGATGGAGGCCGACGCATCGAAGGTCATCCGCAAGATCGCCGACAAGGGCGTGTGGCCGCTGACAACTGATGACCGCGATACGCTCGTGGTCTTCCTCACCCTCCAGTTCCTCAGAGGCCCCGACCGGCGCCGGAAGATGGAGCAGATGATGTCCGTCATGACCCGGATGGAGATCGGATTCGGGGGAAAAGACGGGGTCGCTGCCTGGGCCCAGCGCCGAGGCGGCAAGACCATATCCGAGGAGGAAGCCGCACGCATCTGGGAGGAAGCCACAAGGGCCGGCGGCCCCACGATCGACATCTCACCGGCAGCTCACATCCAGCACTTGCTTGACCTGCTGCCGAAGTTCGTCCCGTACTTCGCGGGCCGCCCGTGGGCCCTCTTCCGGTTCCAACGCCGATCGCTCCTTACATGCGACACGCCGATCAGCCTTCTCCCACGTGCGATTCGAGAAGGCACTGACCCAGCCCTGCCGCCCCTAGGAATCGGACTTGCGACAGCCTGGGGAATCTCGGTGCCTCTCACACGGAGCATCGGCCTCATGCTGGCGAACCCCGAACCCATGTTCGGAGAAGTAACCGCTGGTGATGTCGCAACAGGGCGGTTCGACATCACCCAACCGCCTTCGAGCCGAGCCGCCCGCACGTTCAACTGGGCGACCCTGAACAACGCCCGGGAATGGATCTTCCACCACCCGGATGACGCGGCCCTCGTGCCCCAAGACCTCCCGGAACCGACCTCGGAGGAGATCGACGTCTCCGACGTGCCCAAGGAATTCACAGGCGAGCCACTTCACAAAACGGCCCGGACCCAGGGGTCGGCCGATTGATCGTTGGAGCAGCAGTCGCTCGCTGTTAGAAGAGCTGTTCCTGATCAATCGAGTAGCCGGCGAGCAGCGTCGGGAAGGCGGCGTCCCACCCGTGTGTCAGGAGGTGGTCGCGGAGCTCGCGCGAAGCCGTGACCTGGTCGCGCCGACGTCCTCCCGAGCGCCGCAGGCTGTGCATGTTCGCGTGCCGACCAGCGCGCGAACGATCGAGGTTGTTCTCTGCCACCGAGCCGAGAATCAGATGCGAGTCTGCGCCGAGCGCGGCGTGGACGCACAGCGGCACGTCGCAGCTCTGATGGCGGACCGTCTCATGCTCAGAGAGTTCGCCGCCGCCGAAGACGAGGGTGACGGCGAAGCGGTGGGCGCGCCACATGCGCTGCCCGCCGGGTACACGCTGCCAGTACCGGCCGTAGCCGTCGTCACCGATCGCGCCTGTCCAGATCCAGCAGTCGGAAGGCCGCGGGCCCTTCACGACTTTCGACCAGAAGCGGACGGAGTCGGGGGCCTCGTCGAGGGCCTCGGCATCACTCATGGCGATCACGCGGCGTGGCCGTCGTGCTGCTCTCCGTCGTGCCCCTCGGTGTCGTCAGCGTTCCCGCCGGCCTCTGCCGTCGACCCGGCCTCCTGGTGCTCGGAGTGCGCCGCCTCGGCGGCCTCCTTCACGGCGGCGCGCACCACGGCGACCTTCACGTCCAAGCGTGAGGCGACGTCGGCGACCGATGCCCCAGTGGCGACCATCTGGGCGATGAATTGCCGGGCGTCCTTCTCCTTGCCGGCCGCCTTCGCCTTGGCTTCGGCAACGAGTGCCCGCCCCTTCGCCATGGCGTCCTCCATGAGCTTCTCTGCCGCTTCCGTTGCGTCGGCGAAGAATCCCTCAGCTTCGCCGTTCGCGACGAAGTACGACTCTGCGAGCCCGATCAGTTTCTCGTGCCGCTCCTGCTGCGCGGTCGCCAGCTCGCGCGCCTTCCGGCGAGCTTCCACGAGCTTCGAATTGTGAGCCTTGGCCATCAGATCCATCCCCTCGAGAACCTAGCGGCCACACGAGGCGGGCCGCGCCTGTCATTCACGTCCACCATACCGCGACGGCGTCGCGGTGGCGCCCTCTAGCGCGCGGACCTCGCTGGCGCTCGGACCCTCTTTGCGCCCGCGGCGCGGGCCGCCACCCTGACCACACGTGGACACGCGAGATTCATCCTTTGGTCTCGCTGATTTGCCCACCTGTGGACAGCGCGGCTGGCGATTGAACACAGTCGAGCCTGCGGCTCTCATGTGCACAATCGCATCGAAGAATCGATGGAGCCAGACCGCGTGTCGAATCCAAAGCGTCTTCCACCAGCTCCCCCGCAAGCTCCTTCGCTGCTTCCAGACTGGATTCAACCCCCAATCTGGCTCACACCTCTGGCATTCTGAATAAGTGAGGCTGTCTCCCGCGCTATGCTTGGGGCGTGATGTCCCTGAAAGTCATCTCGGCGGGCACTGGCTACGAGTACTACACCTCGGAGATGGTCAGTGGCGACGAGCTGCGCGCGGACGGCTACGAGCTGGGCGACTACTACCACGCCAGGGGCCTTCCCCCGGGGCAATGGATCGGCGACGGATGCACCGCGCTGGGCGTGTCAGGGAACGTCTCCAAGGAGCAGATGGCCAACCTGATGGGGATGGGAATCCACCCCGACGCCGAGCGGATCAGGGCCGATGCCCTCGCCGAGGGCAAGACCGCGAAGCAGGCCGAGGCGGAGACTCTGCTGGGCCGGAAGTACTACGAGTACGAGGCTAAGACCGGTGAGCTGGCGGCCCGCATCAAGACCGCAGAGGAGGACTTCAAGCGGCTGAACCAGCGCGATCCGCGCGACGCCGAGAAGCGGAAGATCCACCGCAAGGAGGGCGCGAAGCTCTTCCGCGAACGCCACGGGCGGGGCCCTGACGACAATGAGGAGCTGGCCAAGTTCATCACCGGCCAGCTGCGTTCGCAGCAGTCGGCTGTCGCCGGTTTCGACATGACCATGACCCCCGTGAAGAGCGTCAGCGTCCTGTGGGCAGTCGGCGGAGACGAAGCCCGCCGTCTCGTCGAGCGTGCCCAGCACGAGGCCGTGAAGGACACTGTGGCTTGGCTCCAGGAGCATGCCGTCCGGACCCGGACCGGTGCCAACGGCGTGGCCCAGGAAGACGTCCCCGGGGGCATCGTTGCGCAGGTCTTCCGCCACTACGACTCCCGCGAAGGCGACCCGAACCTGCACGATCACCTCGTGATCTCCAACAAGGTCCAGACCGCAGACGGCAAGTGGAAGACCATCGACTCGCGCCTCCTGCACAAGATGAGCGTGTCCGCGTCCGAGCACTACAACGCCCGAATCCAGGCACACCTTGCCGCCCGCGGCGTACAGTTCGAAGCCCGAGGAATGGGCCCGGGGAAGCAGCCGGTCATGGAGGTCAAGGGCATCCCCGCGGAGCTGGTGGAGGAGTTCTCCACGCGCCGTGCGACCATCCGCGAGGAGCTTGACCGGCTCGCCGACGAGTACGCGGCGAAGTTCGGCCACGCCCCCGGCAAAGAGGCGATGCTCAAGCTCGCCCAGCAGGCCACCCTGGAGACCCGCGCGGCGAAGAAGAGCGGGCGGAGCCTTGAGGAGCTGGTCACCGAGTGGCGCTCCCGCGCCGCATCGGTCGTCGGTGAACGCACCCTCGGACGCCTTCCCGAGCGCGTCATCGGAGCCCACGAGGCACGCCAGGCCGCGCAGGTCGACGTCGCCACTGTCGCCCGCGAACTCGTCGCCGTGGTCGAAGCCGACCGTGCCGTGTGGGGGCAGAACCACCTCGAAGCAGCCGCCCAGCGGTGGGCGAAGGAATACTCGCTCGAGAACGGCAGCGTCGCGTCCGAGACCGTCCGGGAGATCATCAGGCACGCCCTCACCCACGAAGCCCAACGCGTCACACCGGAACGCGTCCACGCCGCCTTCGAACCGCTCACCCGTGCCGACGGGTCCAACGTGTTCGAGCACAAGGGCTCCATCCTGTACGCCTCGGAAGGCCTGATCCGGGCGGAGAACTACCTCCTGCGGGCAGGGCAGCGGGACGTCATCCCGGTGGCCTCCCCAGAGACGTTCCACGCCGTCGTCGACGAGCGGAACGCCCGCGTCGCGGCGGGGGAAGCCTTCCCGCTCAGTCCCGCGCAGATGGGCATGGCATTCGAGTTCACCGTCTCGGACAAGCTCCTCAGCGTCGGCAAGGGCCCGGCCGGAACCGGCAAGTCCACCGCCATGGAAGTAGTCCGCGACGTCGTCCAGCGCTCCGGCGGCAACGTCATCGCCCTCGCCCCGCAGGCCGTCGCCGCGACCCTCCTTGGCGACAAGCTCGGCATCCGCGGCATGACCGCCGACGCTTTCGCCATCGGCTCCGGGGCCGTCGCACCCGGTGACCTGGTCATCCTCGACGAGGCCGGCATGTGCGGGACCAAGCTGCTCGCTGAGGTCGTCGAGCGAGCCGAGACCGCAGGGGCCCGCATCGCCCTCCTCGGCGACGATGCACAGATCGGCGCCGTCGCCGCGGGCGGCGCATTCGGGATGCTCGCCGCCGAACTCGGCGCCGTCGAGCTGGACACGATCCACCGCTTCGAAGACCCCGAAGAGGCCCAGGCATCCCTCGCCCTCCGCCGCCGCGTCGAGGGCGAGACGGACCCCTTCGCCTGGTACAGGGAGCACGGCAGGGTTCAGGCCGGCGACGGCGCGATGGTGGAAGCCCTGGCGTTCCGGCGATGGCAGGAAGCCCACCAGAAGGGCACCCCAGCCGTGGTCATGGCCGCCACCAACGAACAGGCCCAGCGGCTCTCAGAGCGCGCCCAGGCGGCCCTGGAGATCCTCGGGGAGATCGACACCTCCCGTGACGGGCGGACCCTCCGGGACGGGTCCAAGGCCTGGGCCGGGGACACCATCGTCACGCGCCGGAACGAATGGATCGAGACGAAGTCCGACCGCGTCCGCGTCCACAACGGCGACCTGTGGAGGGTGGAGAAGGTCAACCGGGACGGCACACTGACCGTCCGCCACCAGGGCGACGGGAAGCGCACCACCCTCCCCGGGGACTACATCGAGCAGCACGTCCACCTCGGCTACGCCTACACCACCCACCGGGCCCAGGGCATGACCGTCACCGCAGGCATCCCCATTGTCTCGGCTTCCACGGCACGGAACCTCGTGTACGTGGCGATGACCCGCGGCGAGGTCACCAACCAGCTGTACGTGCAGCTGGAGGAGGGCCAGACCCTCGACGAGGTACTGGGCCGGATCGCAGCGAACGAGGGCATCGAGCGCAGCGTCCACCAGGTCATGGCCGACGAGCACGCGCGCATCGACTCGACCGAACAGCTCGCGGCCGAGTACCGGCACGTGAGCGGGCTCGCGGACGAGCTGCGCTTCAAGGGCATGGCCCATCAGGCGCTCGGGCCGATGGCCACGATGTTCACCGCCTCCGACGCCTGGGGTGCCGTGTCCACACACCTCGCCGTCGCGGAGGCCGACGGCTTCGACCCCCGTGCCCTGCTGGTCGAGGCCGTGAACATGCGTTCCTTCGAGGGCTCCGAGGACGCCGCGGCCGTGCTCGCCTGGCGCATCGAGGGACTCCTCGCCAAGGCCCCGGAGAACGCCACGCCCAAGCACGCATCCCTGGCCACGCAGAGCGAGGAGAGCCTCTACAAGGCGCTCAAGGTTGCCGAGGACCGCGAAGCCAAGGCACTCGCGCACCGGCAGTCCGCCGTCGCCGCCCAGCACGGACCATGGCCCAAGGAGCACTGGACGAACCGCCCCTTCGGGCACCTGACCGAAGCGGCCATCGAGTCCCGCATCAGGGCCAACCGACTGCTTGCCCGCACGGACGCGACCCTGCTCACCAAGGAACAGCGCGAGCGCCTCGGAGTCGAGGCCCCGGCCAAGGACGCCCGCAAGCTCTCGTGGGAGATCCGCGCGCTCCAGAACGAGCTGCGGCACCGCAAGGGCCTCGACCCGGCCCAGGACGTCGCGGAGCTGGCCGAACGCGGCCACGCCAACCGCAAGGCCGCAGGGGCCGGACACCTCGAGCGCCACCAGCAGTCCCACGAGATCGCCGCGGCCATCCGCGACGAGCTGCGCCGCCGCCAGCTCGTGCCCGACCCGGCCAAGGCCGCCCAGACCGCACCGGACAGGCTCCCCGAATGGGCCGCTCCGCACCGGGCCGCGACGGATGAGTTCACCCCGGCGAACTGGCGGAACGAGCTGAACGAGCGCCGCGCCGTCCTCGCGGCCCGGTTCGAGGAGACCGGGCACCTCATCGCCGCCGAGCCCCCCGCCTGGGCCGCCGGCCTCGGGCCCGTCCCCGCCGACCCAGAGCGGGCCCAGCGCTGGCGCGAGACCGCCGCCGAGGTCGCCGCGTTCCGAGACCACTACAAGATCCCCACGGCCGAGACAGCCCCGATCCCCGAGCGGTTCCGGGACTACATCACCGGGGCGGAGCTCCACACCCGCACCGTCAGTCTCGCCCGCGGCACCAACTCGGCACCGGCACGCACAGAAGAGACCACCATGGCCGCCCAGAAGGCCGTCGAGCGCGCGGCCGCGACCCACGCCCCCAAGGCCCAGGCACAGCGGACCTCGGACAAGGACCGCGCCGCCAACGGGCAGGACGCCACCAGTGTCACCGCCACCCAGCGTGCCAAGGACTCCCTGGCCGCGATCAACAGGCTCCGCGAGCAGCAGGAGGCCCTGCGCCGCGCCGAGCGGAAGCCCCGTGGCAAGGACACTCCCGGCGGGAACGACGGCGGCCGTACCGACGAGCGCAACCGCGACCGCGGCCGCAACCTCTGACCCTCCGGCCGCGCGAGTTGGGCGCAACGATGACCGGTGACTGTCGGTCCGGCGAAGTAGCCTTCTGTCATCTGTCGAGAGGGGACGTCGAAGGTGGGCATCGTGAACAATCCCTTCGGTGTGGGAATGTCGGGCAAGGACGTGGTCGACCTAAGCGCGACCTGCACGTGCTGCCGAATGGAATTCGCCTTCAAGGGCCCGCGGACCGCGTACGTTGTCCCGAAACGCTGTCAGCCCTGTGAGGGCCACAAGCTCGACGGCAGCGCCGCCGAGCGGATTGCAGCGCTGGAGGGCCACGCGGCCCGCGCCCTCGCACTAGCCCGGTCAGCCATGGACAAGGCCCGCCAGTTCGCCAAGGACAAAGAGACCGCGCTCGAAGACCACAAGATGTCCCAGCGGGCCTCCTACCGATCGCACAAGCGGCGCGAGTGGGTCGAGCGGAGGATGATCGCGGTCCTCGACGTACACACCGACTCCGAGACCGATTCCATGTGCGGGTGCGGCCTGCCAGCGCCATGCCCGACGACGCGGGCACTGGAGGAGTTTGACCGAGAGCACCCCGACCCTGACTACACCGGCTTCATCTACCAGCCTCCACGCGGCCGCCCCCGGCCTCCCCACAGACCAGGACAGATCTAACCCGGCCATGGAGTACACGCTCGCCTCCGTCGTCGACGCGACGGCGGAGGCCCGCTACGCAACGCCCGCCCAGTTCGACCACGCACTCGCCGCTGGCGTGAACCACGCCGAGGCGCGCCTGATGCTCGTCTCCGGGGCGACCTACCTCGCTGCGACCGAGCACCGCGACGGGCACCCCGAGGGAGTCATCGGAGTGACGATCGACCGTCGCGAAGCGATCCTCGAATCCGTCCTCGCCGAGCTTCCCCTGCGCCGCCTCGCGGCGCTGGCCGTCGAGTTCGAGGTCATCCACCACGGAGACGACGAGACGCCCGCAGCCGTCGTGTACGCGGCCACCAGATCGACGGGAGCCGACTGGGCCGACGAGCTCCTTGGCTGGAACTGAGCCGCCTGCTATGTGCTTGTCCCGTCCGCGTCAGTCGTCCTTGTCCATTGCCCGTGCGAAGTAGCTGTCCGGCCCATATCCGGAGTCGTCGTCCTCGCCGCGGGCGGAATGATCGTCGAACCGCCCGTCGTCCACGCCGAAGACCTGGACGAATCTCGCCTTGAGAGCGCCCGTGCCTCCGAGCAGCCCCCAGACCGTCTCGCGCTCTTCGGCGACGTCGACCGGCTCACCGGCCAGAAGCTCCAGAGTCGAAGCTAGGTCCCATGTGATGAGTGCCCCGAACCGGGCCGCGTAGATGCCGATCCGGTTGATGCCATATCGGTCGGAGCGGTCGAAGAACGTGTACCCGAGGAGCTGGTACAGCTCCTCCTTGGTGAGCGCGCCCCCCTTCAGCCCGGCCTTGAAGTCGAGGAGCAGTCCGCCGCTGATGACGTCGGCGTCGGCCGGGCACAACATCGACCCGTCGAAAGTGGGGCCGAGATAGAACGGCGCTTCGAGCTGAGGGATCAGGTGCTCCCGCGCGAGCGCATCCAGGTCGACGAGCTGCCGGAGCGCGTCATCCGGGGCAAGGAGGAGAAGACGCTTCACTGTGAAGTCGCCGGCCTCGATGAGCTGCACCAGAGACCACACGACGCCTACGCCGGCGCGGTAGGCCTCCGTACACAGGGCCAGCGCCCAGCACGCCCGGTCCAGCTCGGTCGCGTTGCTGCCTTTCGCCGCCTTCTGCGCGTGCTTGATCACGCCACGAACCGCGCGCTCGTAATCAGGGCGAGCCGTGAACGCGTGAACGGCGACCTCCGGAACGTAAGAGGCGTCAATCAGGAACCGCATCCGGAAATCAAACGCGGCTCCCAGCGTCCCGCCGTTCGCGGTGCCACCAGGAACCCTCAGCTCGCCCGCTCTGGACCGGTAGTCCTTCTGAAGCGCTCGTGCGTTGGGGAATCTTTGGTCCAGGTACAGGCGCAGGGGCGAGGCCTTGTCGGCGATCGCGCTCGTGAGATTGCGGTAGGTGTAGTCAGCCATGGGCTCATCATCCATCGGGGTACCGACAAGCTGTGGCAAGGCCCACGGGCTGGCAGTGCCAGCACTTTGAGGACGATGGGAATACCTATCCACTAGATATCAACAGGTGTGAACACCTGTTCTATCTTTGGTGTATGTCCACCCCGCGGCGCGACCGGCTGTACCCGCGCCCGCACAAGACGCGGCACGCATGGTTCCTCGAGAACGACGAGCCCGGAACCCAGCCGCGGCAGGCCCTGATCGTCTCCTGGCGACGCCACAGCTACCAATGGCACGCACGCATTCTGTACGTCGTCGACGTCGAGGGCGACCCCGACCCGGCCGTGATCGAGCGCTGGGTGCCGAGGGAAGCGCTGCGGCCGGTTCGCGCCGACCCAAACGCCGCCTTCGGGCTTCGCTGAGCCTTTGGGGGCTTGTGAGTTCGTGAAATATCCGACGCCAAGGTTTGGCCGGGCGTCGGAGAGGCCGGTATCGGCCCGGTGGTCCTGGCGAGCGTAGCCATTTGTGGTCTTGGCGATCGACAGTTCGTCCTGATCGGTCGTGTAGCCGCGTTTCAGCCTTCGATCGTTCTAAGGCGCTCCAACAATGTTCCGGTCTGCTCTACCCAGATTCTGAAGTTCTCATGTGTTTCTGTAGAGGGCTTGCCCCTCGATTCGTCCATTAGGTATGGATCCGTTGCAAGAGTCGCCCCGCTCGCTACCGGAGCCTCATACCACTGAAGCCAATGTTCCAGTTCAAGCAACCGCTTGGCCGAGTCTGCCGTTTCCGGGTTCCTCAGCCAGGCTTCCTTTGAGTAGACTCGCGGGTTCTTTTCCCTGATTTGCAGCAAGACATCGCGATGTTCCGCTTTGCGGGCCCAGAACTGTTCCATCAGGCGCCGTTCGTCGCGCTTCTGCTCCTTGTTCAGTGCGAGCCTAAGCAACAGCGCGACCCGATAGCCTCGATCCAGATTTTCTCTGCCGTGGTCGATCGCCTGGCAGAACTCGTACTTGAGCTCAACCAACCCTGCTTCTGCCAGCCTGTGCGCCGCACGCCGATGGCTAGATGATTCGACTGTGGGCTCGGAGCCCAGCCCAAGTCCGAGCGCTGCTAACGACCACCAGAGTTCCGGGCGGCCAAGTTCCTCGGCATCCCGCAGCGAAGCGATGATCGATCGCTGGACACGGCCGAGCCCCCTACTCACGACACGCCGATCCTGATAAGTGTTGCACGATTCTCAACCCGTCTTCTTGCGCCGCAGTTCAGTTGTAGGTACGGAGAAGGCCCCCTCTGTTCCAGCAGAGGAGGCCTAGCTGATCTCCGTACAACGTGCTGAACGCTAACGAGGAGATGCCTTGAATATAGATCCAAAGGGCCCGCGACCCAAGCATTGGCGGGGCACTAGCCCTTTTCTGACGCTTGCGCTGATCGCGACCGCGTCACTCTTGATCGGCTGGACAGTAGGTTGGGGGGCCGCCGTGACGGCGGGAACCAGCCTCGCGATCGCATTCCTTCCCAAGCCTCACCGGCGGAGGTAGGGCGACTTGTGAGTTCAAAACACCGATGCCCAGCACCAACACGGTGCCGGGCATCGTTCTCCGACAGTGTCACCTGTCAGCCTTTGTGGGGGCTACCGCAGCGGCAGGACGGGCCGCCGGGTGTAGCTCAGGAGCTGCCGTCGACCGATGACAGCCGACAGGGTGCGTCCGAGAAGCTCGGCCGCCTGCTCCGCACTGAGGTCTTCCCGCATGACGGTCTCCTCGTCCTCGGCGCTCCAAGGCATCCGCGGCTCCCGCCTGCGCCACGCTCGGCTCGTGTCCTTGGCCATGGCGCTCACGCCTCGCCTTCGGCATCGGCCAGCAGGCTCCGGCGCTGCTCTTCCAGCCGGTGCTCAATGCCGGTGGTGAGCTGCGCGTACTCGCGCTCGGCTTTCCAGATCCGCACGTGCTGGACGGCCCAGGCCAACGCGACGGCCGCCCAGAACCCAATGCCGCCGCCGATGATCCATTCCTGAGGCAGCCTCCCGTCCCCAAGCCTGGGATCGAGCGGGAAGGCCTGCCGGGCCGTGTATAGCCACATTTGAGCGACGAACATCGCGCCCAGGAAGAGGAAGAAGGCCGCCGCAGCGGTCCCCAGCGCGATCTTCCACGGGGCGCGGAGCCGGGGCGGGACTGGATGCCCGCTCAGCCTCATGGCCTCGCGGGCACGGATGCCGCCGATGATCCCGGCTACGAACGTCGCGAGGTACAGCGCGGCCGCGGCGAACAGGAATACGTACACGCCGGCCATCACCACGTCGTAGACGTCGTGGGGAACGGGAACGCCGCCGATGTTGGCGACGTTCCCAGCCACGAGGAAGTCGAGGATCAGCCCGACTCCCGCTTTGAATCCGGCCTGCTCCAGGCGCTGCGCCAGTGTTGGCTTGCTCGCCCACGAGCGCCTGGTCCACCAGACGATGAGCGCGGCGACGGCCACGTGGGCCAGGACAACGAGGAACTGCATCACGACTCCTTCTTCTGGGCACGCTCGGGGTAGGGAAGCCACTTCTCGGGGACCGGCTCATGGGCGAGCCAGCCCCGTTCCTGGGCTTTGATGTGGCGGCCGCCGGGGCACTGCTTGAACACGCCTTCGTGGCCGAAGAGGAAGGCATAGTGCCGGTCCCAGTGGTTGACCCACCAGCCGGACAGCTCGCCCTCGGCCTCGGCCGCCATGTACGCCAGCCAGAGGGCGTGCAGCCGGTCCACGGCCTCGGGGTGGTCCCACCACACCGGGCACCACGAGTTGTCGCCCTCGTTCACCGACTCCAGGCGGGCCAGCCTGCCCTGAACCCAGCGCACGAAGGCGCTGCGGGACTTCTCGGCCTCCTCGACAGGGTCAATCGCCTCCGCCGCTCTGGCCTCGGCCTCCAGGACCGCATCGGCCCAGGACCGCAGCTCGGTCATGGACCACTTCGCGGTCCCTCCCGACGTATCGGCCGCCGCCGGGGCGTCGCCGTCGATCACGAGCTGCCGGAAGGACGCCGTGGAGAGCCTCCGGCCCAGGGCCTCGGAGAGGAACCCGGCCGACTCCCGAGCCGCGAGGAGGAAGTCAATGCCGCTTCCCTCGCCAGCACCGTCCGCGACGTCGGGCACGTCGACGGGGTCGGCGAGGACCTCGCCGTTCCCGTCCACCGTGAACCCGTCCTCGGTGACCTCCGGCTCCTGGCTCACTTGCGCTCCTTCCCTGCGTCGAGGGCGGCCTGGATCGGGCCGCGCAGCTCGTCGTCCTGGAACCAGGGCACGATCCGCACCACCGTCTTGACGCCGCTGGAGGCGTCGTGCACGATCGCGTGCCACATCGGCAGGCTGAACAGCTCATCGGCGCCGAAGATCTCCTCGCGCCGAGTACTGATGTTCCGCGACGCCGGGCCACGCTCGTTCGAGGTGTAGGAGGCCACGTACTCGTCGTGCTTGCCGAGCAGCTTGGACAGGCTCGTCAGATAGGCCTCGTCCCGGACCCCGCCGCCGAACACCCAGATGCCAGCGGCATCGCGCAGGGTGTCCCACCCGGCCTCGCCCAGGACCTTCTTCCCGAAGGCCTCGGACTGGATGAACACGCGCACGTTCATCCCCATCGAGCCGAAGTAGGTAAACCAGTCCGGCATCTTCGGTAGGATCACCGTGTTGCCGAACTCGTCCAGGTCGAACGTCGCCGGAGTCTTCAGCCGGCCCCCGTTCGCCTCGGCCAGCCGCTCGCCCATGGCGAAGATCGACTCCCAGAACGCGGTCATCAGGCCCGTGACGACCTTCGAGGAGCCCTTCGACAGGGCAATGAGCGTGTCATGCGAGGTCAGGTACTTCGCCGGGTCGAACTCCGGGACCCCGGCGGTGGGGCGGATCCACGCCAGCAGGTGGTCGTGGATCAGCGAGGAGGCCATACGCTGCGCGGAGGCGGCCACGCTTCCCTTCGTGTCGGCGGGCTGCCGGGACATGCCGAACAGCTGGTCTGCCTGCCGGCGGAAGTCCATGCCCTCTTCCGGGTTCCGGGACGGTGCCTCGAGGAGCACCCGGCGCGGGGAGAGAAAGTCGGCGTTGGCGACCCACTCGTGCACCCCCTCCATGGTCCCGGCCTGAAGGGCCTGGGCCAGGATGCAGGCGGCAAGGAACGAACGCCCCTGCTCATCGAACTGGGCGTCGCCGTTCTTGTCCCCGCCGCCGAGGGTCGCGGCCTCCAGCACGGCGGCCAGGTTCGTGGCCTGCTCGGAATCCTTGATGCCCAGCAGCGGGTTGAACGTGAACGACGGCTTCCCGCTCTTGCGGAACACCTGCTGCATGTCCATCATCCAGACCTGCCCGCCGGGGTGCCAGATCGCCCGGGCCGCGAGCACTTCTCGGACCCCGTCGACCTTGTTCCCGGCCATGCCGTACGCCCCGGCCGTGTACCGGGCGGCCCGCACCAGCAGGCCCGTCGTCTTCCCCCGGCCCGGCCCCATCACGAACAACGCGCATTGACGCAGGCCCTGGAGCAGCCATTCGGAGCTACCCAGCACCCACCGCCCGATGTGCAGCCCCGGGAACACGTCCGGGTTGTCCGGGTGCATCCTGCGCGCCTCGGCCGCACGGATCGGGAACGTCACCGCGGCGACTTCCTCGGCCGAGGCCAGAAGCTCGGCCTTCGCCCGGATCTTCTTGGCCGGGGAGACTCTGCCGCGGCCCTTGAAGACCTTCACCAGAGCCCACAGCAAGGCCGCCGCGAACACTGCCAGCATGGCCACGGACGCAGGCGGAATCCGCGTCCCCGTGGCCCAGAGCAGCAGCACGGACAAGGGGTTGAAACCCCAGTCCGTGCCCGTGGGAGTCAGCCACTCCCCTACCCAGGCGGAGACGTCGACGGCGGCCGCGGCCGCCACGACCAGCACAACGGGCATCCACGTGCCGGACCAGCTGCCCGGCCGCGCGCCCCTGATCGTCGCGGAGCTCATGCCGCCGCCCCTTCCCCGCGGGCCGCGGCGATCGCGTTGGCCCAGGCGGCGTTGGTGTCGTGGATCTCCTTCTCCTGCGACGTCAGCTCGATCCGGAACGGAATGCCCGGGGCGTCGGAGGTCTTCAGCAGGAAGCGCCCACGGCCCGGAGGCGGGTTCATCTCGCCCGTCGCCGGGTTCACCGTGCCCTCGGCCGACCACTCGACCAGCTGCGCGATCTCGCGGTCTGAGAAGCGCCGGATGCGCCGCAGGTCTTCCTGCTCGTTCTCGGCCAGGCCGCCCAGGAACACCATCGAGGACCGCTCCACGAAGCCGAACGCCATCTTGGTCCGCTCGCTCGTGGACAGCTCAAGATCCTTCATCGAGTGCGTGATCATGATCTGCCCCAGGCCCTTCTGCCGGTTGACCTTGGTGATCGTGTTGATCCGGTACACCGACCCCTCCCACGCCTGGAGGATCTGCCACAGCTCGTCCATGACCATCAGGTGGTGCACCTCGGGCCCCAGACGGCGCTTCTTGGCCGCGTCCGGTTCCGGGTCTTCCATATCGGGCTCGTTGGCCAAAGTCTGGGCCGCAAGGGCTCCGGCCTGCCCGTAGGACCAGATCACCAGCTGCGCCGCCGCCCGCAGGTCGGCCTCGCCCTCGTCGATGCTGGAGACGTCGAACACGACCGGAGCGTGCATATCCATCTCCACCGTGGTCTGCCCCCAGAACATGCCTCCGAACACGCCTTCCGGGCCCAGCGCCGTGATGCCCTTGACCAAGGACTTCACCTCGGCGTCGTACTCGTCCTCGCTCATGTCCAGGATCGCCTCCCGGATGCGTGGGTGCCGGGCCACGATCACCCGGCGGACGTCCGCCAGCTCCGGCTGCCGGCCCTCCTGGGCGGCCTCTTCGGCGGCCACCCGGATGGCCGTGGAGAGGACCATGTGCTCGGACTGCTCCTCGCTGAGGCGGCGGCGGAGCATCATCTCGATGAGCCCGGCCACGGTGTTCACCCGGCGGCCGTGGATCTGCCCCTCGACCTCGGTGCGGGTCTGGGGCGAGAGCCGGTGAAGCCACTTGGCGATCGGGCCTGCGTCGAGCGCGTTGACGCAGCCGACGCCGCCCAGGCCCAGACGGATATGCTGCCCGCCGACAGCCTTCACCAGGCCGACGTAGTCCGGCTTGAGATCCCCGAGGAACAGGGGGATGAAGCCGAGGTCCATGATGCCCAGGCAGATCCGCACCACCAGCGAAGACTTCCCGCGGCCGTTGAGGGCCAGGATGAACGCGCTCGGCGCGCTCATGATCCCGTATAGGAACAGGCTCAGCGGGTCGCCGAGCAACGGCTGGCCCGTGGTCTGGTCCCGACCCAGCGGGGCCCCGATCAGCGGCGAGGAGGTGCCGTTGCTGAACGGCCACAGCCCGGCTACCTGCGTGGACATGCCCTGGAACTGGATAGGGGCATCCACATGGAGGTGGGCGCCGCCGCCCGGGGCCACGAAGCCCCGGGTGGTCAGGCCGGGCAGGGACTCATAGGCCGCGACGACCGCGGGCATCTCTTTGCGCAGAAGCCGGTACCACTTGCGCATCGTCCAATCGGCAGTGTCGTCAATCCAACCCATCAGGTGCTCCTGTCTCGCTCAGAGGGACTTGCGCATGGCCGCGCTGACGGTGGCGTGAGTTGCGGGCATGACGCCCAGGCCCAGCCCGATGGCGTGCCCCGAGTCGTGGGCCCCGTCCGAGGGGCGGATGCTCATCTGCACCCCGGTGCTGCACGCCCGGCGCAGCGCCGCGCCGGCCTTGTCGAGGCGGATCTTCTGATCCGGGCCCTTCGGGACGGTGCTCGTCATCACGAACGAGAATCGGACCACGGCCGCGCCGTGGGCCTGCTCGTCGGCCCCGTCGACGGCGCTGCCGAGATCCCGGCCCGCGGCCGCCGTCGCGGCCTTGCCGCCCTGGTTGATCTCGAACAGCCGGTTCGTCTTGTCCGCCTCAAGGGCGGCGATCGACTCCTCGGGGCCCAGCACCCGGTACAGCATCGTCACGCGCTTCTGCTCCGAGACGCCGTCCGGAAGCAGCAGCGCCGTGAGGGAATCGTCCATGAAGAACCCCGCCGGAGGCTTCCACACCGTCATCGTCCGGGACACGTACCCCGAATGCTCCCAGTGCTCCAGACCGGCCTCGGCCGCCGCCGGGCCGACCTCGAACCACGACAGGTTCGTCCCGCCGTTCAGCCTGGCCCGCTCAACCGCAAGCGCCCGGTCCGGGTTGTAGGCCACGAACGCATAGTCGACGATGTCAGCGATCTTCATCCGCGAGACCGTGAGCGCGCCTGCACCCGTGAGCAGCTCGGCGAGAGCGGGCATCTGGATGGCCAGATCGGCCAGCATGTCCTCCGCCTGCCGCGCCACCGTCCCCTCGCTGGCGATCTCCGTCCCCGAGAACGTCAACGCCACATGCTGCGAGATCCTCGGCATGTTCCAGTTGATGGTCTGCACGATCTCATCGACCGTGCCGCGCACGAACGTCCCTGCCTCCCCCAGCGAGGCAGGGTCCGCGGTGCCGTGATTCGCGCGGGCCCCCGCGACGGCCGCGGGCAGCCGCTCGCCCGGGTCCCGAGTCGACTGCGTCGTGACCGCGATCTGCACCAGATCCGCAACAAGGCCCGCCTGGGCAAGGAACCCCGCCCAGCCGTCCACCAGCAGGTCGATGCTCGACTGGTCCGACAGCCCACGTCCCTGCCCCGCGCAGGAGAAGAACACCGTCGCCGTGCGGTCACGGGGATTCCAAAGCATCCCGAACTCCTGGCCGAACGCATCCGTCCCCTGGTACGGGATGGTCCCGGCAAGCAGGCCCGGGGCACGGGAAGCTCCGTCGGGAATCCTCGACGCCGGACCCGAGACGTACTTCACCGTGCCCTTGCGCTGCGCCTTCCGGAACCTGCGCGCGTTCATCCGCTGCTCGAGCGACGAACGGCCCTGTCGCTTCCCCCTGGCCATCCACACCACCGCCCAGATCCCGACGACCAGGACAGCGCCGGCCGGGATCAGCCAGCCGACCATCAGCAGGACGGCGGCGACCGCGACCGAACCGAAAGCCACCGCAGCGGCGGCCATCCCGAGGCCGAGGAAGCCCGCGGCGCGCGGTGTGGTGATGTTCCCATATGCTGGTCGGCTCATTACGACTCTCCCCCTTCGACTGCGTCTTCAACTCTGTGCAACTGCTGCGTCAGATGGTCACCGGCCGACCCCATCCGCCGTCGCCCGGCCCCCGTGCCCGGCCGAGGCGCGGCGGGACGGGGAGCAACAGGCCGCCCCGGCCCCTGCCCAACGGGCCGCGACCCGCTCAGGGGCCCGCCCAGCTCGCTGGGCTTCACAGGCGGTGCCTGCGGAGGCGCCGGGTGCTGCCCCTGCGGCTGTGGCCGTGGCGGCGGCGTGTTCGAGTAGCCGTGACGGGCCGGATTCACCAGGCCCCGGTTCACTGGATCAGGAGACGGCCCGCCGAGGTTCCCAGGGCCGCCGCCCATCATCGGAGCACCCATCCGGCCGCCCGCGGCGAGGGCCTGGGCGCGGGACCCGCCGAGCTTCGCCATCAGCGAGGCCCCGCCCATGACCGCACCGGCCGCGAGCGTCGCGCCCGCCATCACCAGCCCGCCGGCCCCCACGCCGCGGGAAGCCGCGGCCATCGTCGGCACGATCAGGCGCACCAAGGCCGGAAGGACGAGCCCCGCGGCGCCGATCACCATGAAGCCGGAGATGGTCTGCAACGCGATCTGGTCACTGCCCAGCTTCGAGCCCTCCGAAGACGTCAGAAGCCTCACCATCGCGATTCCGCCGCCGTAGATGATCCCGGCAACCGGCTTGAACAGGCACGTCGCCAACGTCCACCCGATCACCTTGTAGAACGCGGCCGCGCCACGCTCCGTCACCGACCCCGCCGCGAGGACCGGGATCATCCCGGCCACAATCGGCAGCATCGCGTATGTGAACAGCATGAAGAACAGGTTCGCCAACGACCCGATGAGGGCCAGCAGGAACACAATGATCAGGATCAGCGTCAGGCCCGAGTTGTCCAGGATGGCCATGACGTCCTTCTGGTTCCCCGAAAGGCCAGTCATCGCCTTGGTGAAGTCCGTCTCCCCGCCGATCGTCTTCACGAACCACGGCGCGGACTGGTCGCCGAACGCGAGCAGCCCCATAACGACCGAGAGCGTCAGCCCCGAGAACACCACCACCCGGCCAATGGCCCAGCCCAGCTCCTCGCCTTTGTGGTTGCCCTTGCGCATCGCATACTGCACCACCACGAACACCGTGCTGATGAACCCCACAACACCGACCAGGGCACGCGTGTACAGCATCACCTTCTGCGCCGGAGAATCCCCGCCGTCAGTCATCAACTGCGGAGCCGGGATATTCAGCCACCACGTCGAAAGCCACTGCAAAGCAGCCACAACACCCTCGTAGAGCTTTCCCGCAAGCTGGGACCAAGCATCCTTGACTGCGTTGGCGACAGCGTCACCGATTGGATCCCACGTGGGTCTCATGACGTGCCTCCGGCGATAAACGGAACGAAGCCGGTAGC
>NZ_JTDL01000093.1 GCF_000802235.1 Sinomonas humi | reverse complement strand
CTCTTGGTCAGCCCCGCCACCGCGTGCTTCGAGGCCGTGTAGGCGACGCCGGCCGCCGAGGCGCGCAGCGCGGCCTCGGAGGCGACGTTCACGATCGCGCCGCTGCCGGCGTCGAGCATCGCGGGGAGGACGGCCCGTGTCAGTCGCATCGGGGCAGTGAGGTTCACACTCATCACTCGGTCCCAGGTCCTGTCGTCCACTTCCGCAGGCGGAAGGAACCCGTCCATGATGCCTGCAATGTTCGCGAGGCCGTCGATGCGTTCTCCCGCGGCGTTCAGGATGGCGTCGATCGTCGCGGGCTCGGCGACGTCGCCGGCGACCGTGACAAGCGCGTCGCTGTCGAATTCGTCGCTGAGCTCATCGAGGCGCGCGGCAATGAGGTCAGTGGCGATGACCCGCGCACCTTCCCGCAGGAGCCTGCCGGCGGTGGCGCGGCCGATTCCGGAGCCCGCGCCGGTGACGATGATGGTGCGGCCCTCGAAGCGGCCAGGGACTGTCTGGGACATCGGGTTCTTCTTCCTTCTATTCGTTGACGAGGACGGGCGCGGGGACGATGACGTCGTCCATCGAGGTGGCGCGCCATTCCCGCAGGATCTCGTGAAAGCGGACGGGGCCTGGGC
>NZ_JTDL01000092.1 GCF_000802235.1 Sinomonas humi | reverse complement strand
AGGTAGAACGGCCCATGGCCCCGAACACTGCGGACTCGTCCTGGCATGAAGCAATGCTGTGCGGAAACAAGCACACGTTCCGGCACTCCGGCCGCCGCGTCGGCCTCAGGCGACACCTCACAGAAGCCGAGCAGACGAAGCAACCGGAAGCTTGACCCGCTCGCTCCTCGCCGGCTCCGAAACCGGAGGCTAGTTCGAAGGATCGCCAAGCCGAAGGGCGGCGTTCACCTCCCGGTCGCCTCAGGACCGGGCACGGTTAACCGTTCCGGCCTAGGTTCCGAGCAGCTACGTGCACCGGATGGTCGGCGCCTCTCGCACTGCGGACCCCAGATCACCTGGAACCAGATCGCCCTGGAAGGGGTCATTTTCATGAAGGCTATCCATTTCGGCCGCCTCCCGGCCGTCGCCGTCGTCGCCGCCGGCGCGCTCGCCCTGTCCGCGTGCGGCTCCGACAACGCCACCGTCGCCGCTGCGTCCGGCTCCGCCGCCAGCTCGGCCGCCTCGAGCCTCAAGGGCACCATCACGGGCGCCGGCTCGACCGCCCAGTCCGCTGCGATGGACGCCTGGAAGCAGGGGTTCACCCAGGCCAACCCCGGCGTGACCGTGCAGTACAACCCGGTCGGCTCGGGCGCCGGCCGCAGGACGTTCTTCTCCGGCGCCGCCCAGTTCGCCGGCTCCGACCAGGCCGCCACCCCGGCGGAGACCGCCTCCTCCAAGGCCCAGTGCGGTGCCGACGGGGCCTGGGACATCCCGGTCTACATCTCGCCGATCGCCGTGGCGTTCAACCTCCCGGGCGTCACATCCCTGAACCTGACGGCCGGGACGATCGCGAAGATCTTCCGCGGACAGATCACGAAGTGGAACGACCCGGCGATCGCCGCCGACAACGCCGGGACCAGCCTCCCCGACCTCAAGATCACCCCCGTCCACCCCTCGGACGACTCGGGCACGACCTGGAACTTCACCGACTACCTGCAGCAGGCCGCCCCCTCGGCCTGGACGGACGCCGCCAGCCTGACCTGGCCGGCGTCGCTCCCGGGCGAGAACGCCAAGGGCACCTCCGGCGTCGTCAAGACCGTCACCGACACCCAGGGCGCGATCGCCTACTCGGACGACTCCGCCGTCAGCGGCAGCCTCGGCAAGGCCAAGATCAAGGTCGGCAGCCAGTTCGTGGCCCTCTCGGCCGACGGTGCGGCCAAGGCCGTCCAGCTCTCCCAGCCAGCAACGGGCCGGGCGGCGAACGACCTCGCGCTCAACCTCGACCGCACGACGACCGATCCCACGGCGTACCCGATCGTCCTCGTCTCGTACCACGTCATCTGCTCCTCCTACAAGGACCAGGCCACCGTGGACCTCGTCAAGGCCTGGGAGGACTACGTCGTCTCCCAGGCCGGCCAGCAGGCCGGTGCCGCAGCCGCGAAGAGTGCCCCGCTCTCGGCGGCCCTCTCCGCCAAGGACAAGACCGTGATCGACGCCATCAAGGTCAAGTCCTAGCACGGCCTCCGCACCGCCCGCCCAGGCCGCTTCGCCCGGGGCGCCGGCCCGTTCGCCGAGCGACAGGTGGTCGTGCTCATCTCGCCGAAGGCCTTGACCGGGACGATGCCAGACGTAGCGTCTGACCTCCTGGTGCGGAGAGATGCTGCCCATGGCAGGAGACATTCTCGTAGGCCGCAATGGCATGGCCCCGGATTCGTGGAGGCCTCAGCGTCGGATCCTCTGGCCGAAAGGGCGGGAAAGCCGTGCGAGGCCCGTGCGGAGCGCAAGGCCCGGGCGTTCACGTCTCCGTTACGATGTCGACCGAGATCTCCACCGCGGGCACGGTTCCCCTGTTCTCGAGCCAGTGCGTGGTGTTCCTGTCCTCGGGCCAGCCCACTCCGGGTCCGTAGTCCCTGGCGGCGCCGTCCCGGTGGTCGGTGATCGTTCCCTGGAGAACGTAGACGATGCCCGGTCTGCCCTTGTGGCCGTGGACCGGGCCGAATACGCCCCCGGGCTCGATGGTCACCATCCGCATCCGGAGCCGGCGCCCGGCCATACCCTCGATCTCTGGGCCCAAGTCGACTTCCCCGAGGAGCTCCTGGCTGACCCCCTCCGTCTCCGGCACGGTGCCTTCGTCGCTCATCTGCTCTCCCCCTCTGACGCCATGATTGGTCGGGAACTGTGGCAGCAGCCAGTCCACCACCGCGCGGGCAGGGCTGTGAAGCCCCTCGGCCTTGTTCCTAGGTCCTGGACTCACGCGTCCTTCGGCCCGTCGTCGGCTGCTGCGTGGATGCGGCACACCAGGCCTGAGGGGAATTCAGGATCGCCAACGCCGTCGGACAGGTCCGGATGGCGCTGGAGCTTACGGGCATGGACTGGGTCCTCGCGCTTGGGCTTCGTCGACACCGCCCAGGGCCTACCCGCCCGCACACTCCCGCCCCCGGTCGGGGCCTCCCCGGAGACGCCATGCCTTTCGGGCTCGCCGTTGATCGCTGCCGGCCCCTGGTGCGGGCGTGCCGGGATCATCGGCAGAGGTCCTCGGCGATGATCCGTTCGAGGTCCGAGTCAGTGAGACCGATCGCCTCTGCGAGCCGGTGGGCGGAGACACCGGCCCGCGCGGCCCGGACGATGGCGCTGTCCCGTGCCGTCCTGGCGTCGGACGATGGCACTGCCGTGAAGCTGTTGTGCGCGCTCAGGGCCTGGGCGAAGGCAACGGTCCAGGGGAGGCCGATCGCGGCGAGCTCCTCCCGGACGGCCTCCTCGTCCCACGGGTAGGCGTCGTCTTCCCCGAGCTCGTCGGAGCTGATGGCCTCCCCTCACAGGAGAGGGTGAAGCCGTAGGGGCTCAGGATCGTGCTCGCGGCGTGCCTGTACTCGGCAGCAGCGGCCTCTGCCAGCAAGGAGCGCTGCTCGGCCGTGAGGTCGAGCTCCTCGAGGGGGTCGATGTCGCTCGCTTCGTCCAACGTGCAGCCCAGGATCCGGGCGATCGCCACCCGGGCGGGGGCAGCGATAACATCGCCTCCTTCATGCTGGATTTCGGACCGTAGGGTCAGTACAACCCGCACTGCCACTGGCCCAGCGGGGCACCCCTCCCCCCTCCGCATCCATTTCCTCCACAACTGGACCTGGGAGCCCGTGACGCTCGCGGCATCTGTCCCGATGCGGGACCTCCTCGACCCCGTCCCCCAGGAGCTCGAGAAGATCGAGCTCGGGGCCTGGGACGTCCGCGTCCTCGCCCAAGACCCGGACTGCGCACCCAAGGACGACACCGGTCCGTGAGCCCCGGACGCTCACCCCGAATCGCGCCCAGCTGGCACAGCCGTGAGACGGCAAACCACTGCGGACGGTAGGAGGGCCAGTTGCCGAACCAAAGAATCCTCCCTCGGGAGGGCAGGCGGCAGCTGAGAGGATTCATGCCGTGGTGTCCGGGGCAGGGCCTACATAATCACTGATGCCATCCAAGACCACTACCTGGCACTCGCGATCCAGGAAAGCACCCCACAGAAGCTCAGGTGACCAACCAACCGCCAGCCCTTGGCGACCCGTGCCCTGACGAGCCGAGTCACGGAAAGGTGCATAGAGTGCACTCCAACGCCTCCAAAAGTACGGCTCCAGTGCAGGAAGCCCGGACTGAGGCAGTGTCCCCAGGTCAAGGATCCGCGAGGCGTGCGGCCCCCGTTTGTCGCGGGTCCGCGGGCGGGTGACCCTCGCTATGTCATTCCAGTGGAAAGGCTGCTGCAAGGCCGTCGGCCATCCCCAATCGCGCCTTCGCCCCTCAATCAGACAGCCCGAGGCCTAGCTCAGGGCGTGCTTACGTCCAGCTCTGCGATGATGCACTGTGGGACGTTCTCGGAGAGTTCAACGGTGAAGGAGCCAGGGCAATGACGGGTTATGAG
>NZ_JTDL01000091.1 GCF_000802235.1 Sinomonas humi | reverse complement strand
GCACCGCGGTGCGCTTGGCCAGGGAGATGTCTCCCCAGGTCTCGGCGGCCTTGCGCGCGTTCGCTACCGCGGTCTCGAGGTCGGCCGCGTCCGCGAGGCGCAGCTCTCCGGTCTGCTCCCCGGTCGCGGGGTTGAACACCGGCTGGGTCCGCTCCCCGACACCATTGGTCTCTTCACCGTTGAGGAAATGCGGAATCGTCTTGACAGTCATAGTTGCTCCTTCGCAGTTAGGTCTGGGGTGCCGATGCTGTGAGGCTCAGCCGATGAGGGGCTTCTGCTGCGCCTTGTGCTCGATGTAGGTTGCGAACGCCTGCTTGGTGGACTCGAGTTCCGAGGCGCCGGAGACGGGCACGTCCCACCAGGACTCGGAGCTCGGGGCGTCGATGAGCGGGTCGGACTCGACGTGGATCAGGATCGGGCCCGAGCCCTCCGGGGCGGCCTTGGCCTTGGCGATCGCGGCCTCGAGGTCCTCGATCGCGTTCGGGCCCGGCTCGATCCGGTGGACCGTGACGCCGAGGCTCTCGGCGTTCGTGGCGAGGTCGATCGGGAGCTTCTCGCCGTCGTCGAACGTGTGGTGCGCCCTGTCCAGGGTGCGGTACTTCGTGCCGAACCGCTGCGAGCCGAGCTGCTCGGACAGCGCGCCGATCGAGGCGTACCCGTGGTTCTGGATGAGCACCACGATGAGCTTGATGCCCTCCGCGACCGCGGTGACGAGCTCCGTGTGCATCATGAGGTACGAGCCGTCCCCTACCATGACGACGACGTCGCGCGGGTCCTCGCGGTTTTCCCCGCTCGGGCCTGCCGCCGCATCCAGGGTGGCCCGCTTGACGCCGAGCCCGCCCGGGATCTCGTACCCCATGCAGGAGAACGCGTACTCGACGTGGTAGCCGAAGGGGTCCCGGATCCGCCACATCTTGTGCAGGTCGCCGGGCAGGGAACCGGCGGCGCAGATGACGACGTCGCGGGCGTCCATCGCGCGGTTGGCGGCGCCGATGATCGCGTTCTGGCTGGGCAACGGGGAGTACCGCTCGTCGAACGCCGCGTCGACGGTCGCGTCCCAGCGGGACTTCTCCGAGGCGACCGCCTGCTCGAGGTCCGCGCCCACGCGGTAGCCGCCGAGCGCCGTCGTGAGCGCCACGAGCGCCTTCCGCGCGTCGGCGACGACCGGCAGGGACGTGCCGTGCTTGTACGCGTCGATGGGGGCGACGTTGATGTTCACGAAGCGCACGTCCGGGTTCTGGAACGCCGTGCGCGAGGCCGTGGTGAAGTCCTCGTAGCGCGTGCCGATGCCGATCACGAGGTCCGCCTCGCGGGCCAGGGCGTTCGATGCGGTCGTGCCCGTCGAGCCGATCGCGCCGAGGGCCTGGGCGTGGTCCCACGGCAGGACGCCGACGCCAGCCTGCGTCCACCCGACCGGGATGCCCGTAGCCTCCGCGAACTCGCGCAGCTGATCCTGGGCGAACGCGTACAGGACGCCGCCGCCGGCCACGATGAGCGGGCGCTTCGCGGCGCGGATGGCCTCCGCGGCGCGGGCGATGTCCTCAGCCTCCGGCTCGGGCCGGCGGATGCGCCACTCGCGCTCGGAGAGGAACTCCTCCGGAACGTCGAACACCTCGGCCTGGACGTCCTGCGGAAGGGCGATCGTCACGGCGCCGGTCTCGGCCGGGTCGGTCAGGACGCGCAGGCCGTGCAGGAGCGCGGAGAAAAGCTGCTCGGGCCGGTTGACCCGGTCGAAGTACTTGGACAGTGGACGGAAGGCGTCGTTGACCGTGATGTCGTAGCCGTGCGGCTGCTCGAGCTGCTGCAGCACGGGATCGGCGGCGCGCGTGGCGAACGTGTCGCTCGGCAGGAGCAGAACCGGGAGCCGGTTCGCCGTCGCGAGGGCCGCACCGGTAAGCAGGTTGGACGAGCCCGGGCCGATCGAGGTCGAGACCGCGAACGTCTGCCGGCGGCGCGTGTGCCGGGCATACCCGACGGCCTGGTGCGCCTGGGCCTGCTCGTTCCTTCCCTGGTAGTACGGCATGAGCGTCGGGTCGACGACCTGCCACTGCTTCAGCGCCTGGCCCACGCCCGCGACGTTGCCGTGGCCGAAGATGCCGAACATCCCCGGGATCAGCCGTCCCCGGAACGTCTCCCCGCCGACCGTGTCCACGGTGTACTGCCTGCCGAGGAACTCCACGAGCGCCTGGGCGACCGTCATCCTGCGCGTCGTCACTGTGCAGCCTCCTTGCTCTTCTGCCCGAGGGGCGCGATTTCTTCGTTGCGCAGCAGCGACGCCGCCGCTGCGACGGCCCCGGCGACGTCGCCGTCGGCCGGGTACAGCAGGGTGCGCCCCACGGTGAGGCCCTGGACCCCGGGAAGGGCGAGCGCGGCACCCCACGAGGCGAACACCTCGTCCTGATGCCCGGCCGGGTCTCCGCCCAGCAGCACGGTCGGCATCGTGGTGGAAGCCATGACACGTTCCATCTCCGCCACCACGGGGAGCTTCATCCACGTGTACGCGCTCGTCGAGCCCAGCCCCGAGGCGATCGCGACCGAGCGGATCACCGCTTCCGGGGAAAGGTCGTTCGTGACCTTGCCGTCCACCCACGACGACAGGAACGGCTCGACCATCGCCACGAGCCGACGCTCGGCGAGGGAGTCGATTGCCTTCGCGGTGGCCTCGAGGATCCCCGCTGTGGCCGGATCGCCGAGGCAGATGCGCGTGAGCATCTTCCCCCCGGTCGCCCCGATCGCCTCGAGCGCGGCCGCCGTGTGTCCGGTGAAGCGGTCGTCGAACTCGTTGACGAACCCAGCGAGCCCGCCGCGGTTCATCGACCCGAACAGGAGCTTCCCGTCCAGCGCCCCGAGCAGGAGCAGGTCGTCCATGATGTCCGGGCTCGCAAGCACCCCGTCCACAGCGGGGTTCGCCAGGGCGAGCTGGAGCCGGTCGAGCAGCTCACGCCGGTCCGCCATCGCCTCCGGGCGACCCTGCGCTGCGAGCGCTCCACGGGCCGGGTGGTCGGCGGCGACGATGAAGTTCTGCTTCCCGAGCACGACGCCGGGGTGCGGCTTCCGCTCGCGGGCTGCCCGGGCGATGGCTTCCGGGTCCTCGAGCCGGATCCGGGTGAGGTGCTCGTAGCGGCGAGGATCGTCGTCGAACGCGCCTTCGGGGAGCCCGCCCACGGGAGTAGGTGTCGTCGTGGTCACTGGGCCACCGCCTCGGGGACGAGGCGGCCGCGCTCGGCGAGCAGCGAGGTGACCTCGGCCGGCGTCGGCATCGCATCGGCGCAGGAGAGGCGGGATGCGACGATCGCCCCTGCCGCGTTCGCGTAGTCGAGGACCTGGGCGAGCGGCCAGCCCGCGAGGAGACCATGGCAGAACGCCCCGCCGAAGGAATCGCCCGCGCCGAGGCCATTGAGGGTCTGCACCGCCACCGGTGCGGAGACGACGCGCTCGTCGCGGGTCTTGGCCATCACGCCTTCCGGGCCCAGCTTCACGACCGCGATCTCCACGCCCGCCACGAGGAGGCGGTCCGCCTGCTCGTCCGGCGTGCCGTGCCCGACGGCGACCGCGCACTCCTCCTCGTTGCCGATCGCGACGGTCACGTGCGGCAGGACCTTCGCGACCTGCTCGCGCGCGGCGTCCTCCGAGTCCCAGAACATCGGCCGGTAGTCCAGGTCCAGGACCGTGAACCGGCCCTCCCCCAGGCTGGCCCGCGGGCGCGCCTCGTGCGCCGCGATGTGCGCGCTCCGGCTCGGCTCCTGACAGAGCCCCGTGACCGTGGACCAGAAGATCCGCGCCCCGCGGACAGCCTCAGCATCGAGCTCCTCGGCCTTGATCTGCAGGTCCGGGGCCGTCGGGAACCGGCCGTAGAAATACAGCGGGAACTCGTGGGTCTCGGGCATGATCGCGCAGAACGTGGCGGGCGTCTGGAGCCCCGCGACCGGGGTGACGAAGCGATCGTCGACGCCGAACCTGGCCAGCTCGCGGTGGAGGTACACCCCGAACGGATCGTCCCCCGTGCGGGTGATGACGGCGGTGCGGCGCCCATGCCGGGAAGCAGCCACGGCCACGTTGGACGGCGAACCGCCCATGTACTTGCCGAAGCTCGCCACCTCCGCGAGGCCGACGCCAATGTCGTTGGGATAGATGTCGACGCTGATGCGCCCCATCGTGAGAACGTCGTAGGTCACGATCGCTGTGCCCTTCCTGCTTCGAAGCCCGGAAACCCGAGCCGGCTGCGCTGCCTGTGGCGGCGACCACAGGTCAACTCTCCTACAGATTTAATGTGCTGTCAAAAGTTTGTACTGACATGATTTGCACGCGGAAGGAACCCGCTCAGCGTGCCGGAATCCCAAGCTCACCCGTCATGTACTGAGCCCTTCCGAAGCCGAAGGACCAGTCGCCAGCCCCGTTCTCGACGTAACCGATGAAGACATCCTCGCCCGGCACGCCCGCGTCCGCCAGATTCCCCGCGATCGCCGCGAAGAGGCCTTCCTTGGCCTCCTGGCTCCGGCCCCCTTGGGTGAAGATCTGAACCATCACGACACCCGCTGAGCGGTCGAATCCGAGCCCCGCGTCCTGCGCCACGATCTGCCCAGGAGCGTGTTCGGTGATCACGTGGAAGTAGTCGCGCTCGGGGATCCGGTACTCGGCGAGGATCGCGTCGTGGATCGCCTGGCTCAGGCGGGAGAGCTGCTCAGGAGCGCGGCCTGCGTTGACATCGATGCGGACGAGAGGCATGGGAGAGACTCCTTCGAGAACTTTGTTCGTACAATACAACAATAACTAACAAAGCCCGAGTGGGTCAAGGTTTGTCCTGACAAAGTGGCGAGAACAATGCCGCCCCACACCGACCCAAGAGTCGGCGCGGGGCGACACTCGCACTGCGACCTTCTACTTCTTGTGCACCGCGTAGATCGCGCCCGTCGTGACATCCTCCTCGAGCGCTTCGAGGGTCCGCCCGCGGCTCTCTGGCACCTGAGTGATCACGAAGATCAGCGCGAGGGCGCCGACCGCCGCGAAGAGGAAGAACGTTCCGGTGATTCCCATCGCCGCCACCATCGAGGGGAAGTAGAGCGAGAGGAACCCGTTCATAACCCACAGGGCGAAGACGGCGACGCCGATGCCGAAGCCGCGCATGTGCAGCGGGAAGATCTCCGAGAGGTAGACCCAGACGGCGACGTTGAGGAACGTCTGCATCGAGCCGACGAAGGCGACGACGAGGAAGAGGATCACGAAGGGACGCGCCGGGTTGCCCGCGGGGAGCGCCATCGACGCGATGCCGATGAGGACGTGGCAGGCCGTCGTCAGTGACAGACCGGTGATGAAGGTCTTCCTGCGGTCGAGGCGATCCATCATCTTCAGGGCGATGATGCCGCCGATGACCGCGATGACCCCCGGAGCCACGTTCGCGATGAGGGCCCCGTCCTTGCTGAAGCCGGACTCGGTGAGCACGGTCTGCCCGTAGTACATGATCGAGTTGATGCCGGTCAGCTGCTGGGCCACACCGAGGCCGATCGCAACGAGCAGGATGCGGAAGAGATTCTTGTTGGAGAAGATAGCGCGCCAGCCGATCTGATGGCTCTCCCGCTCTTCCCTCGCGACGGTCTCGACGTCCGCGAGCTCCGCAACGGCACGGTCGCTCGTACGGACGGTCTGGAGCACCGCGAGCGCCTCCTGGCGTCGGCCCTTCTCGACGAGCCAGCGCGGCGACTCGGGCATCCGCAGCATGCCGAAGAACAATGCAATGGCGGGCAGTGCGCAGACGGCGAACATGATGCGCCACACGCCGCCCACATTGCCGAACACGTTGCCGATGACGGCGTTGACGACGAACGCGGCGAGCTGCCCGATCACGATCGCGAGCTCGTTGCGGCCCGCGAGCGAGCCGCGGATCTCGAAGGGTGCGAGCTCCGCGAGGAAGACCGGCACGACCGTCGAGGCGCCGCCCACGGCAAGGCCGAGGAGGATGCGGCCCACGACGAGGACATCGAAGTTCGGGGTGAACACGACCGCCAAGGTCCCGGCGAAGAACAGGACGGCGAGCAGGATGATCGTCTTGCGACGGCCCCAAGCGTCGGAGAGACGCCCGCCGAAGATCGCTCCGATCGCCGCGGCGAAGACGAGCGAGGCGGTGACGACGCCTTCCGTGAACGGGGTCAGGCCGAGTTCGGTGGACATCGGGCTGAGCGCACCGTTGATGACACCCGTGTCGTAGCCGAAGAGCAAGCCACCGAAGGTGGCGACGAGGGCGACGACGCCAAGACGCTTGCGGTAAGGACCGTCAGTCAGCGGCGGGAGCGAGGCGGCGCTCGACGCTCCGGCGTGGGCTGTAGCCATGAGGGACTCCTTTGTCGTTCCGAAGCGGGCATGTGGCCCGCGTCTCACACAACACTAACGCGCGAAAGATAAGAATGTAAGGTCAAACGGACAAAAACTTTTAAAGGGTCGCTCGTGCAAGGATGATGAGCGTGACACGTCCGGCGCTCCCAGGCCCCCACAGCCCAGGAACGCCCCGGCGCGCCGTGACCCAGGAGGACGTCGCCCGGGAAGTGGGAGTCTCGCGGACGCTCGTATCCTTCGCCTTCCGAGGCGCGCCCGGCGTGAGCAATGAAACCCGTGAGGCCATCCTCGACGCAGCCCAGCGCCTCGGCTACCGGCAGAACGCAGCAGCCGCGGATCTCGCACGAAAGCAGCCCTCCGCCGTCGGCCTCTATCTTCTCGACCTCCGCAACGAGGTCTACGCCGACATCTTCTATGGCGTGCGCGAGGCACTTGAAGAGGCGCCCAACCGGCTCATCCTGAGCGTCTCCCCCACCGCCAACTCGCTCGGGCGTGCCGCGGTCGACTCCCTCATCGAGGCCCGGATCGGCATCGTGATCGCGGCGACACTCCTCGACTCCGACGCGGACGTTCAGGAACTCGCCCAGACGGTGCCGCTTGTCAGCGTAGCGCGTCGAGTGCCTGGAGTGGACAGCGTGTACTCGGACGATCCTGCCGGAGCGAAGGCGGCAGTGCGCCATCTCCTCGAGCTCGGACACACGCGGATCGCGCACTTGGCCGGCCCGCCGCACGAGGGGCACCAAGGGCGCCGGCGCGCCTACGAGCGCATGATGTCCGACGCCGGCCTCCCACCGCGCGTCGTGACGGCAGAGGACTACACGCAGGAAGCCGCAGAGTGGGCCATCCTCCCGCTGCTCGCGGACAGCGGGCGGCCGACGGCGGTCTTCGCCCACAATGACGTCCTCGCCGTCGGCGCGCGGGAGGCCGCTTACCGCCTGGGCTTCGCCGTACCGGATGATCTCTCGCTCATCGGCTACGACAATTCGCGCATCTCCCGGCTCCACGGGATCGGCCTCACCTCCGTGGACCTCCACGCCCCCGAGCTAGGGCGCTCGGCTGGCCGAGCAGCCCTCGAGCGGCTCGCGAACCCGCTTGCGCCCGCCGTCGACCTCAGCAGCTCCCCGCGCCTCGTGGTCCGGGGGTCGACGGCGCCGCCGCCCGCCGAGGCCCAGAAGGACCGCCCGTGAGCGGGGCGCGCGCCGTCTTCCTCGACGTCGACGGCACGTACGCCGACCGGGGGATCGTCCCTCCCCGGCACGTGGAGGCGGTCCGAGCGGTGCGGGCAGCCGGTCACCGCGTCCTCCTGTGTACGGGCCGCCCCAAGTGCCTGCTCTCGCCCCACCTGCTCGCGGCGGGCTTCGACGGTTTCGTCGGTGCGGCGGGAGGCTATGTGGAGATCGATGGGCGAGTCCTCGTGGACCGGCGATTCCCGCCCGAGCTCGCGCGGCGCGCCGTCGCGGTTCTGGACCGGCACGGCGTCGCGTACCTGCTCGAGGCCCCGGAGGCGGTCTACGGTCGTCCCGGGCTGGACGTTCGCCTCACCGAGCTGCTGACTGGCCAGCTTCGCTCCGGGGATGCCACCGAGCACGACGGCCCGGTGGACATCCTCAATGCGCTCGAGATGGCCGAGGATCTCGCCCACACCTCCTTCGGCAAGATCATCTATTTCGATTCCCGCGAGCCCCTCGCGGCCCTGGCCACGGCCATCGGGGAGGAGGTCGGCGCGCTGCCGAGTTCGATCCCGGGCATGGGAGACACCGCGGGCGAGCTCTACTTGAGGGACGTGCACAAGGCCGTCGGCATCCAGGCGGTGGTCGACTACCTCGGGATCTCGCGCGAGGAAGTCATCGCCATCGGCGACGGGCCCAATGACGTCGAGATGATCGCCTATGCGGGGGTTGGGGTGGCGATCGACGGCGCGGTCCCGGCGGTCCTCGAAGCGGCGGCCCACGTCGTCCCCGGCCCTGAACGCGAGGGGCTCGTGCACGCGTTCACGACGCTCGGCCTCATCTGACGCTCGGGCTGCCGCCCGCCGTCGGAAGCCGGCCCGAGCGCTACCGGAGGGCCTCTGCGGGGCGCCGGGCGTCGTCGTGCGTCCTGATCGCGGCGAGCCCGCTCACGGCCATGAAGACGACGGCGACCAGCACGAGGAGGAATGGCGCCGTCCACCCGCCCGCCGCGTCCCGCAGGTAGCCCATGAGGATCGGGCCGAGGGACGCGAACCCGTATCCGACGGACTGGATGAACGCCGTCATCCTCCGGTTCTCGTCGAGGGACCTCGCCCGCTGGATCACCACCGTGAAGACCACCGTGAACGTCCCCCCTTGGGCTACGCCGCCGACGAGGGCCCACAGGGCCCACAGGCTCGGGGCGAGAAGGAGCCCTGCAGGCAACGCGATCCAGCAGACGGCGACCAGGATGAAGAGCCGCTGCGGCCCCCAGCCGCCCCACCTCGAAAGGGCCGGGATGAGCAGCGGGCCGACGATCGCGAAGAGCTGGAACATGCTCGCGGCGAGGCCCGCCTCCGAAGGCGACATGCCGCGGGTCTGGACGAGGAAGGTCGGAAGCCACAGGGTGATCGCGTAGTAGCCGAGGTTGTGCAGCGCGAAGGCAACCGTGAAGAGCCGCATCATGCGGCGGTTTGCCGCACTGATCTTGGGGCGACCGGCCTTCCGGGGTGGGCTGACGGGCAACGGGCCCGTAGACGTGCCCGGTTGGCCTTGCGCTGCGCGAAGCTCCGCACGACGGCGGGTCACCGCCCGGGCGAGAGGGCCGGGAAACTCCGCGTCGGACCAGCGCGGACCGTCCTTCGACGGCGGGAACACGGAGAACCAGATGATCGCCGCGAGCGCCGTGAGGACGAGCCAGGAGACGAGCGACCACTGCCACCCGACCGCGCCCGCGAGCGGTGCCGTCAGCGCGGAGGCGAGCGTCGTGCCGACGTTGACGGCCGCCGTCGTCAGCCCGGTCATGAGCGCTGCTCTTTGGGGGAAGTCGCGGCCCACGAGCAGTGGTGTGACGACGTTGACGATCGTCATGGCCACGCCGAGCACTATGGTGCCGAGGATCGCGCCCGCCGCTCCGCCGAAGGAGCGGAGCGCGACCCCGGCCGCGAGGCCCCCGAAGAAGTACAGATTGGCGTGGTTGATCCCAATCCGCCCGATGAACCACGCCGCGGCGGGGGTGACGAGCCCGAAACACAGCACCGGGATAGCCGTCAGGAGCCCGGCGACGGCGGCGCTGAGCCCGGTGTCGTGCTGGATGCTGCCGAGCACCGGCGCGAGGCCGACGAGCGGCGCGCGGGCGTTGAGGGACATGAGGCCGACGGCGAGCAGGGCCAGGGCCGAGGCGCGGCCGATCCGGCGGGTCACAACGGAGTCCTTTCGGGAGGGGTCGGACTCCAGCCTCTCACGGCGCGGGCTCAGCTCCTGTCGAGGAGGAGGCGCGCTACCTCTTCCGGCCTCGTATACATCATGACGTGCGGCTGATCGGCGAGCACGGCGACCTCGGGGGCCCGGCAGAGGGACGCGAGCGTGCGGAGCCATTCGGGTGGCGCGATGGGGTCCTTCTCGCCGCCCACAAGGAGTACTTTGCGCTCGACGTGCCCGATGCGCTCCTCGATGTGGTGCGCCATCATCTCCCGCAGCGTCTTGAGCCACCATTTGGCGCCGCACCTGAAATAGTCGTTCGTGATGATGCGGTTCACCTCGCGGGGCTCGCGCAGAGTGTCCTGGGCGAGGCGCAGCCCCTGCATCACGACGGACCGCTCCGCCGTATTGACGGTCGGGGCGAGAAGGGCGATCGGCTCGGGCCCTGAGCGCTGAATGCCCATCTCGACGGCGACCTGGCAGCCCATCGAGTGACCCACGATCACGGGGTGCCGCACGCCGAACCGGTCGAACGCAGACCACGCGGTCTCGGCGAACTCCGCCATAGTCAGGGCCCGGCGCGGCTCAAGGTTCCGCCCGTGGCCCGGCAGTTCGAGAAGGTACACGCGGGCATGTCTTGCGAGCTCATGGGCGAGCGGGCCGAAATAGACCGACGACGCCCCAATCCCGTGGACGAGGGCGAACGCTCGTTCGCCGTCCCCTCCCGTTCGCATCTCGACGCCGTGGCGTTCGTCGAGCACATGCAGTTCGCCGAACGGCGGCCGCGGGCTGCTGGTCTTCCTGTTCATCGCTCATTCCGTGTCATCGCCTGCCCAGCCTAGCGGGCGGCGGCCTATGCACCTGCGGGTGGGGGCGGCGTCGGCCCCGCCCGGGAGTTGTTGTCCCGAGCAGAAGGGCTCATCGCCTAGGGCGAACTCGCGGCGATAGTCTGTCGGATGGGTTCGGCGGACGTCGGCGGACCTCGGAAGGAGGACCCGTGGAGGACACCCAGCCCCGGCTCGGCGATGGACGTTCCGGTAGCGGCGCCTACCATCCTCAGCGCGCCACAGGGCCAGTGCTGGCGGGGGTGACGCCCGGGCAGAGCCTCGCCGTCGTCCACCGGGCAGCGGACCTCGCGCGGGCCCTCGGCGTCGCGCTCGTGTGCGTGCATGCCGATCCCTCGACGGTTGAGGAACGCGAGGCGGACGGGCGGATCGCGGTACTTCCGATCGACCCGGACACGGTCGACGACGATGCCGCGCGGGTCCGCGCCGAGCTCTTCCACGGACTGCGGGACGAGCTTGAGGGCTCCGGACTCGAGTGGCACTTCGCTGCGGTCTCGGGCGAGCCTGCCAAGGCACTCCGTGCGTACGCGGATCACGTCGGTGCCTCGTTCATCGTCGTGGGCACGCGCGAGCACGGCATCGGCACTCGATTCGAGGAGCTCATCGGAGGCTCGATCGCGACCCACCTCGCCCACGGACAGAACCGGCCCGTCGTCGTCGTTCCGCTAGCCCAGCACAAGCACGCTCATCCGCGCCGGCACACTGCCGAGGAGGGCTGATGGAGTCCGAGCCCCAGGCACGAGCAGCCGGCCACATCCCGGGGCAGGGGCCCGACGTCGACCCCGACGCCGGGACACTCGGCGTCCGGCGTCCCCGACGCCCGCTGCACCTTGACCCTCGGTACATCCTGCTCGTCGCGGTCGGGGGCATTCCCGGGGCGCTCGCGAGATACGGCTTGGGCCTCGCGCTGCCCGCGCCCGGAGGTTGGCCGCTGCCCACGCTCGTCATCAACCTTGTCGGCGCGTTCATCCTCGGCCTGCTGCTCGAGGCGCTGGCCCGGCGCGGCCCGGACCACGGACCGCGCCGGACCCTCCGCCTCCTCGTCGGCACGGGGTTCTGCGGGGCGTTTACGACGTACAGTACGTTCGCGGTCGAATCGGTGCGCCTTTTCACCGCCGGCCGTTTGGCGGACGGTGTCCTCTACGATGCCGCCACCCTGCTCGGTGGCCTCGTCGCGAGCTTCCTGGGCATCTGGGTCGCCGCCAGCCGCTCAACACGTCGAGGACCGCGATGAACGGCGCGCTCATCGCAATCCTCCTCGGGCTCGCGGGCGGGCTCGGAGCCGTGGGAAGGTTCGTCTTCGACGGCCTCATCCGCGCCCGCGTCCGGACAGCGCTCCCCGTGGGCACCATCGCGATCAACGTCTCGGGCGCGCTCGCCCTCGGATTCATCGCGGGCGCCACACTTCGCGGCTCCCCGATGGCCCTGCAGACAGTCCTCGGTACGGGTTTCCTCGGCGGCTATACGACATTCAGCACCGCGAGCGTCGAGACAGTCCGCCTCATACAGGCGGGGCGGGTCGCTACGGCCGCCGCCAACGCGCTGAGTACGCTCGGGCTTGCACTCGTCGCCGCCAGCCTCGGCGTGTTCCTCGGGTCAGTGGTTTGAGGTCGGCGCCGTAGACAGGGGCGCTCGCGGACGGGGGCCGGAAGAGCGTGGGCTGCGAAGCCACAGCACGATCCACCCCAGTTCGACGGGAACGTCGGCCAGGTACGTGGGCCGGATGCGCCCTGTCGCCCCGTACCCCAGGTCGATCGCGAGGAGTGTACTGGCCGTCGCGATGCCCACGCGGCGGGCCTGCTCGAGGCTGCCCTCGCCGCGTGCCGATCTCAGCTGCATCAAGCCGTTCCCGACGAGCAGCCCCGCGACGGTCTGCACGAGCCACCAGTCGGCCTTGGGGCCGAACACGGCTTCGAAGCTCTTCCGATGCACGAGCGCCCACGCCCCGCTCGCGACGTTGAACAGGCCCTGCGCTTTTGCTAGCTGATGCCGCTGCATGCGGGAGCAGTACCCGAAACGAGGCGGGGCAAGCGCTCGGAGCCCGCCTCGAATCAGCTCTCGTTCAGCGCCCTGCCCTCTCAGGGAGCAGCATGACCTTGATGGCCCGCCGCTCGTCCATTGCAGCGTAGGCCTCGGCGGCTTCCTCGAGCGGGAGGACTGAGTCGAAGACGAGGCCCGGCTCGATGGCGCCCGCAAGCACGTCATCGAGCAGTTCGGGAAGGTACGCGCGGGTCGAAGCCGCGCCGCCGCCAACACTGATGTTCTTCGAGAACAGGACACCGATCGGGAGTTCCGCACCACCCGCAGGCACACCGACGAAGCCGAGGCTCCCTCCGGGCCGGGTGCAGCGAAGCGCCTGATCCATCGACTCGGCCGTGCCTACGCATTCGAGCACCGAATCCGCCAGAACACCGCCCAGAAGCTCACGGACCTTGTCCGCCGCGGCCTCGCCGCGCTCGGCAACGACGTCCGTCGCCCCGAACTTGCGGGCAATCTCGGCGCGGTCCTCGTGCCGCGACATCGCGATGATGCGCTCCGCCCCCAGCCGCTTGGCGGCGAGCACCCCACAGAGTCCCACCGCGCCGTCGCCCACCACCACGACGCTCCTGCCGGGCCCAACGTGGGCCGCTACCGCCGCATGGTGCCCCGTGCCCATGACGTCAGAGAGGGTGAGGAGACTCTTGAGGAGGGGCTCGTCAGGCTCGCTGACGCCCGGTACTGGCACGAGTGTGCCATCCGCCATGGGCACCCGCACGAGTTCGCCCTGGCCGCCGTCGACGTGGAAGCCAAGCTCGTCGGCGCCACCCCATGCGGCCCGATGCTCGCACGCGACCTGGACGCCGTTGCGGCATGGAGGGCACTCGCCGCATGAGACCGCCCACGGCGCGACCACTAGGTCGCCGACCTTGACCGTCGTCACGCCTTCGCCCACTGCCTCGACGACGCCGACGAACTCGTGCCCGATCGCGCGCGGCTTCTCAGTGCTGCGAACGCCGCGGTAGGGCCAGAGGTCGGAACCGCACACGCAGGCAGCGGTCACCCGGACGATCGCGTCGTCCGGCGTGTGGATTTCGGGATCCGGGCGATCCTCGACGCGGATGTCGCGGGTGCCGTGGATAATCGTCGCGCGCATGTTCTCTCCTGCGGATTCGGGTGGGGCACCTCCAACCTACCCCGGCCCCTTCCCCTCCAACCGTCACCTAACGACGGTGAACACCCATCCAACCGTCACCTAACGACCGTGAACACCCATCCAACCGTCACCTAACGACCGTGAACACCCATCCAACCGTCACCTAACGACGGTGAACACCCGCGGGACGTGACCAACAAACGCGCCCGCACCCGCGGGACGTGACCAACAAACGGGAGGGCGAGGGAGGGGACGACGACGGCCGGTTCCTTCCGCGCGGGAAGGCACCGGCCGTCGTCGACCTCTAACAACGTCGTCGACCTATAACAACGTGGTCGACCTCTCACGAAGTGCTCGAGGCGAGCGTCAGAGCTTCGAGGGCTCCTCGTGCTTCGGGTACACGGTGCGCAGGAGGTGCGCGGTCTCGGACGGGGTCTTGCCGACCTTGACGCCTGCGGCCTCGAGGGCCTCCTTCTTGGCCTGCGCGGTACCCGAGGAGCCGGAGACGATGGCGCCTGCGTGGCCCATGGTCTTGCCTTCGGGAGCGGTGAAGCCAGCCACGTAGCCGACGACCGGCTTCGTGACGTTGTTCTTGATGAACTCGGCCGCGCGCTCCTCGGCGTCGCCGCCGATCTCGCCGATCATGACAATCGCCTTGGTCTCGGGATCAGCCTCGAAAGCGGCGAGGGCGTCAATGTGCGTCGTGCCGATGACGGGGTCGCCGCCGATGCCGATGGCGGTGGAGAACCCGAGGTCACGGAGCTCGTACATCATCTGGTAGGTCAGAGTGCCCGACTTCGAGACGAGGCCCACGCCGCCCTTGCCGGTGATGTTCGCCGGGGTGATGCCCACGAGCGCCTCACCCGGCGTGATGATGCCGGGGCAGTTCGGGCCGATGATGCGGGTGATCTGGTTGCCTTCGGCGTCCTTCTTGGACTGTGCGAGGGCCCAGAACTCAGCCGAGTCCTGCACCGGAACGCCCTCGGTGATGACGACGACGAGGCCGATCTCGGCGTCGATCGCCTCGACGACGGCGTCCTTCGTGAAGGCCGGCGGAACGAACACGATGGAGGTGTCCGCCCCGGTCTCGGCCATGGCCTCCTTGACGGAGCCGAAGACCGGCAGCTCGATCGGCGAGCCGTGCTGGTCCTCGTGCTTGACGGTGGTGCCGGCCTTGCGCGCGTTGACGCCGCCGACGACGTTCGTCCCCGCCGCGAGCATGCGCGCGGTGTGCTTGGAGCCCTCGCTGCCCGTGATGCCCTGGACGATGACCTTGTTGTTCTTGTTCAGGAAGATCGACATTTCGTATGTCCCTTACTTAGCAGCCAGCTCGGCGGCCTTGTCGGCGCCCTGGTCCATGTTCTCTGCGAGGGTGACCAGCGGGTGGTTCGCCTCGTGCAGGATCCGGCGGCCCTCGTCGACGTTGTTGCCGTCGAGGCGCACGACGAGCGGCTTGTTCGCCGAGTCGCCGAGCTTGGAGAGCGCGCCCACGATGCCGTTCGCGACCGCGTCGCACGCGGTGATGCCGCCGAAGACGTTCACGAAGACGCTCTTGACCTGCTCGTCGCCGAGGATGATCGAGAGGCCGTTGGCCATGACCTCGGCCGAGGCGCCGCCTCCGATGTCGAGGAAGTTCGCGGGCTTGACATTGCCATGCTTCTCCCCGGCGTAGGCGACGACGTCGAGCGTGGACATCACGAGGCCCGCGCCGTTGCCGATGATGCCGACCTCGCCGTCGAGCTTGACGTAGTTCAGGTCAAGGGCCTTCGCCTTGGCCTCGAGGGGGTCCTCGGACTCCTTGTCGGCGAGCTCCTCGTGCTCCTTGTGGCGGAACGAGGCGTTCTCGTCGAGCGAGACCTTCCCATCGAGCGCGATGAGGTCTCCGGAGCCGGTCTTGACGAGCGGGTTGACCTCGACGAGCGTGGCGTCCTCCCCCTTGAAGACATCCCACAGCTTGACGATGACGTCAGCGACCTTCTCGCGCAGCTCGGGCGCGAAGCCAGCTGCCTCGGCGATCTCGGCGCCCTTGGCCGCATCGATGCCGGTCGCCGGATCGACCGGGACCTTCGCGAGCGCCTCGGGGCGCTCGACCGCGAGCTGCTCGATCTCCATGCCGCCCTCGACGGAACACATCGCGAGGTAGTTGCGGTTCGCGCGGTCCAGCAGGACTGAGAAGTAGTACTCCTCAGCGATGTCCGCGCCCTGCGCGATCATGACCTTCTTGACCGTGTGGCCCTTGATGTCCATGCCGAGGATCTTCTGGGCATGCTCGAACGCCTCATCGGGCGTCTTCGCGACCTTGACACCGCCGGCCTTCCCGCGGCCTCCGACCTTGACCTGCGCCTTGACGACGGTCACGCCGCCAATCTTCTCGGCGGCAGCCTTTGCTTCCTCAGGGGTGTGCGCAACGATTCCGGCCAGCACGGGCACGCCGTGTGCCTCGAACAGATCGCGCGCCTGATATTCAAACAGGTCCACGGTTCAGTGTCCTCTACGTCGAAGTAGTTCTGACTCGGAACACCCATGGTTCGCCGGTGGGAGCTCCCCGTCGGCGGGCCCAGTGCTCCAAGGGGAAACTCTAGCCCCTCCCCGCGGGCGCAGTCCCCCGGGGCCCTTTTTCGTGACTAAGCGCACAGCTCTACGTCGTGTAGAATCCCTGGCCTGCCAGCCTAGGTCGTCTGGGGCGATACGCCTGGACTTCCTTCCGCCGGCGCCCGGGAAGCAGACGCCTCGGCGACCGCGACAGCGATCGATTCCACAAGGCTCCTGTCATGCCGCGATATCGCGTAGTGCACGAGGGCGGCGACGATGGCGCCCACAAACCAGGAGAAGGGCGCCACCGCACCGAAGACGGGAACGAGGGCGACGACGACGGCGGGGGCCGCCGAGGCGACGAACGAGAAGACCGCTTTCGGGTTCCATCCGCGCTTGTACGTGTAGCACCCCTCGTCCCTGAACAGGTCCCGGACCACGACGTGCTGCCTCCGGAGAACGTAGTAGTCGGTCATGATGATCCCGAAGAGGGGCCCGAGCAGCGCTCCCAGGCCGCCGAGGAACAGGTTGACGACGACCGGGCTGTTGAACAGGTTCCACGGGGTGATGACGAGGGCGACGACGGCGGCACCCAGGCCGCCCCGCTTGAAGTCGATCCGCGAGGGCCACACGTTCGAGAGGTCGTAAGCGGGCGAGACGAAGTTGGCGACTACGTTGATGCCCAAGGTGGCCACAGCGAAAGTGACAGCGCCGAGCAGCAGCGCCCAGAGGCTATTGATCCGGGAAACAATGTCTACAGGGTCGTAGATGTGCTGGCCGTACACCTTGAAGGTCCCGGCAGTAACGATGACGGAGACTACCGAGAACGCCATGAAATTGACGGGGAGGCCCCAGAGATTGGCGGTACGCACAGCTCTTCTCGTTGGGGCGAACCGAGAGAAATCACAGAAGTTGAGCAGCAGGGTGGAGAAGTACGTGACCGTCAGCGCCACGGCCGCGGCAAAAGCTTGCCCAAGGCCCCACTGAGGTGTTCCTCCGGGCAGGTCGAGTGAAAGGCTCCAGCCTGCGTTCACGAGGATATAGAGCACGAGCAGTGCCATGACCCCCCATACGGCTGGCCCTGCCCAGTCCTGGAATCTCCTAATCGTCTCCATTCCATGACGAAGCAGGAACAGCTGGAGCCCCCACATCAGGAGGAAGCCGAGCCAGCCGAGAGTCGATTCACCCAGGAAGTTGTTGCCTGTGAGCCCTTTCAGGTCGGGCCAGAGCTTGAGGGCGATCACGATCACCGCGCGGGAGGCAAGCCATGTCTGGATGCCGTACCAGGCGATGGCTACGAGGGCCCGGATCAGGGCGGGCAGGTTTGCGCCGAGCGTTCCGAACGAGATCCGGGCGATGACCGGGTAGGGGACTCCCATCCTCTGGCCCGCGTACCCGGAAAGGTTCATGAGAAGGAAGACGATGACGATTCCCACGACGAGCGCCAGGAACACCTGCCACGCGCCGAGCCCCAACGCGAACAGACCCGCGGCGAACGTGTAGCCGCCGAGCGAGTGAATGTCCGACATCCACATGGCAAAGAGCGAATAGGCGCCCCACTTGCGGTGCTCCGCCGGCGCGAGATCCTCATTGTAGAGACGCGCGCTCACACCTGCTGGGATTGGCTGAGGCATCGTCAACGCCCCCTTCCCAAGGGCTTTCGCTATTTGATTGTGGGAGTACCCATCAGCTCACTTTCGTGAGCGGCGCATATCGCAGGAGGAGACGCTTCTCCCCTATTGAGAATGTCACCTTCGCGACTGTCTTGTCACCAGTTCCCTCGACGCCGATGACAGTCCCGTCCCCGAATGCCGTGTGATTGACCTTGTCGCCAATCGAGACGGAGATGATCTCCTTCTGCGGTTGGACTCGGTTCGCCCGGACGGAAGCCGGCGGCGACGAGATGGCGTCGAATTGCGCGTTCCGGCTCGCGCCCGAACCCCAGTAGGAGCCGGAGTACCGGGACGAGAAGCGGTCTCCCGCCGTCCCGACTGCGGGCGGCCGTGCCGAGCCCTCCCGCTTCCATTCGATGAGTTCGGCGGGGACTTCCCCGATGAACTGGCTCGCCGGGTAGTACTCGCTCTGGCCCCAGAGGCTGCGAACCTCTGACCGCGTGAGGTAGAGCCGCTCGCGCGCCCGGGTAAGGCCCACATAGGCGAGCCGCCGCTCCTCCGCGAGTTCCTCGGGATCCGTCGCCGAACGTCGGTGCGGGAAAACCCCGTGCTCCATGCCGGTGAGGAACACGACCGGGAATTCGAGGCCCTTGGCGGTGTGGAGCGTCATGAGCGTCACCACGCCCTGCCGCTTGGCCTCGGCCACCGCCGCCTCGACCTCCTCCTGCGAAGCGCCGGGCGCGTCGGGGATCTGGTCCGCGTCCGCGACGAGCGAGACCTGCTCAAGGAAGTCGGAGAGGGTTCCCTCGGGGTTGTCCCGCTCGTATTCACGGACGACGGCGACGAGCTCGGCGAGGTTCTCGACGCGGGACTCATCTTGGGGATCAGTCGAGCTACGCAGCCCAGCCAAGTAGCCCGTCTGCTCGAGCACCGCCTCGAGCGACGCCGCCGCGCCGGAGCCGGAAGCGACGACGGCGAGGTCATCGAGGAGCTTGACGAAACCCTTGACCGCGTTGACGGAGCGCGTCGCCATCGCGGGAGCCTCGTCCGCGCGCCGCATCGCCGCCATGAACGAGATTCGGTCCCGCTCGGCGAGCGCCGCCAACGCACCCTCGGCCCTGTCGCCGATCCCCCGCTTCGGCTCGTTGAGCACACGGCGCAAGTTGACGTCGTCGTCTGGGTTGACGAGGACCCGCAGGTAGGCGAGCGCGTCCTTGATCTCCTTGCGCTCGTAGAAGCGGGTGCCGCCGACGACCTTGTAGGGCAGCCCGACGCGCATGAGGATCTCTTCGAGGCTGCGGGACTGGGCGTTCGTACGGTAGAAGACGGCGACGTCGCCGGGCCGGTAGTCCCCCGTATCGACGAGCCGGTCGATCTCGCCCGCGATGAAGCGGGCCTCCTCGTGCTCGTTCTCCGCGGCGTATCCGATGATCTTCTCGCCGTGCCCCTCGGCCGTCCACAGCGTCTTCTCGGGCCGGTTGGGGTTGCGGGAGATCACGGCGTTGGCGGCCGAGAGGATCGTCTGGGTCGAGCGGTAGTTCTGCTCGAGCTTGATGGTGCGGGCGTTCGGGTAGTCCTTCTCGAACTCGACGATGTTGCGGATGTCCGCACCTCGGAACGCGTAGATCGACTGATCCGAGTCCCCGACCACCGTCAACTCGGCGGGCTCGACGCTCTGCGCGTCATCCTTGGCGCCCACGAGCTCTCGCACGAGCGCGTACTGCGCGTGGTTGGTGTCCTGGTACTCGTCGACAAGGATGTGGCGGAACCGCCGCCGGTAGCCCTCTGCGACGGCCGGGAACGCGCGGAACATGTAGACGGTCTCCGCGATGAGGTCATCGAAGTCCATGGCATTCGACTGCCGCAGCCGCTGCGTGTAGCCCCGGTAGACCTCGGCCACGCCTGCCTCGAACGGGTCGCCCATGTTGGCTCGAGCCGCGAAGTCCTCGGCGTCGATGAGCTCGTTCTTGAGGGCGGAGATCTTGTTCTGCACCGCCTTCGGTGCAATCTTCTTCGGATCGAGCTCGAGGCCCTTGTGGACGAGCGTGATGAGCCGCAGCGAATCCGCGGCGTCGTAGATGGAGAAGTTCGAATTGAGCCCGAGGGCGGATGCTTCCCGCCGCAGGATCCGCACGCACGAAGAGTGGAATGTGGAGATCCACATGCGCTTGGCGCGGTCGCCGACGAGCGACTCAATGCGCTCGCGCATCTCTGCAGCCGCCTTGTTGGTGAAGGTGATCGCGAGGATCTCCCCGTGATGCGCCCGGTGGGTCGCGATGAGGTAGGCAATGCGGTGCGAGAGCACGCGCGTCTTGCCGGATCCCGCTCCTGCGACGATGAGCAGCGGGCTCCCCGCGTGCACCACGGCCTCATGCTGCTGCGGGTTCAGCCCCTCGAGCAGCCGTTCGGCCCGAGCATCCGTCGCGACGTCGAGGACCGGAGGCTCGACGTCGTCCGGTTCCTGCGCGCCGCCAGGCGTGCCGGGCTTGGGCAGGTCAGCATACGGATCGAAGAGCATCTCCATGATGCTTCCATTTTAAGGCCGCACCCCGACAGTTCTGGGCACCGCCTTAGAAGGCGGCCCGGCACGCACCCCGGATCGGTTTGGCCTAGGCCTCCGGCTGGCCCTCCTCAGGCGGCCGCCGGACCCCGTAATGGTGCCCCTCGGAGTCCGTCTGGACGTCGATCCCTTCGAGTTCGCGGGACTCCTTGATGTCCTCTGGATTGTGGCTAGGGGGCGCTTCTTCGCTCAGGTCCCGATGCGCAGCGGGACCGTAGATGCTCCGCAGGTGCCCCATGGTCCTCATGAAGTGGCCGAGCCGAGAGTGCGGAGCTCCGGGTTCCCGCAGCCCTGCCCGCTCGGTCTTGGCGTGCTGAGGCTCACCTGGCTGAACGCCGCCCGCGTTGGCGTAGCCCCCGCCGTCGGTCGCCGATTCGCTCATGGTTCCTTCATCCTCTCCAGTGCCCCCACCCTCTCAACGCCCATGTCAACGCCGCCGCGAGGCGTCCGGTTCAATCCGCGTGCAATCCGCCTGAGATCCGCCCCGAGCAGCTCAGTCCGGCGTCGCCTGGACCGTTTCGCTGCTCTCGAAGACCTCGCCCAAGAGTCCGAGGATCCGATTCCTCGCCGAGAGCAGCTCGACCAGGATCTTCTCGAGGCGCTCGGCGATGCTCGCTTCGAGCCAGACGCGGGCATAGACCGCAAGCGGCTCGTAGACAGCGACAGATCCGTAGACGATCTCGAGCGAGAGAGGCAGGACGGCCAAGTCAAGGAGCGACTTGTCGGTCTTCCGCAGGACCACGTTTGCCTCGTGGTTCAGACCATCGGCGGTGTGGCCCGCCGGCACGGACACGTTCCGCTCAAGGTCGGCGAAGATGTCCTCGAGAACGGCGGCGTGCAGGCGGGCTTCCTCTTGGAGGTCCCGCATGAGGGCGTTGACGGCCCTTCGCTGGGCGTGGTGCTCGAGGGTTCCGAGCGTCACGATGGCCCGGCGGCTAGTGCCGCGGGCGATGCCCAATCGGTAGACGAAGAGTTCGTGGGCTTCAGTGAAGTATTCGAACACAGCGCAACCTCGCTTTCCGCGGACCCACCGGCCGCGGACGCCAAGGCAGCGGCCGTGCCGAGCAGTCCCTCCCACAATTTTCCCCCCGGTTGCGGGAGGCGGCAATGCCCGGCACGGCCGAGCGGAGGTCAGTCCTCAAGGCTCCGATGCTGCTCTGCGATGTCGGCCGGGTCGGCCTCGACGACGACGTTCTCGTCGTCAATCACGCTGTCCTCGTCATCCCACACCGGCAGATCGGGCTCCACCGGGTAGTCGAGCGACGGATCCTCGTCTTCGCTGAGGCTGCGGACCGGATCCTGGTTTTCGATGCTGGCCATGATGCCCCTCCTAGCTGTCGCTGACTGGGTTCCTCCAGCACAGCATCGCTCCCGCCATGGGTCAAGGCCGCCGCGCGTTCGGCGAACGCCTCGCCCGCCGTCAGGCGAATTGCACCTCGGCAAGGGCAGCAAGGATTTCGCCTACCGCCGTCGGGCCGCCCGCGACGAACCATGTGAGCCCGTTGACCATGACCGTCCCCGTGGTCCCGCCGGCCGCCCCAAGGATGGCCTTCCCCGGCAGCCAGTCCCACTGAGGGCACGAGTGCTGGAACCAGGCTCCGATCTCTCCCTGTGCAACCCGCGCCAGGTCGCACGAGCCGGAGCCGAGGATGCGGATCGAGGCTGCCTTGATTGCCGCGTTGTGCCACGGCATCGCGGAGAGCGGCTGCTCGAGCCAGCGCGGCTGGATCGAGGTCGCGGTGCCGAGCATGGCCAGGGGCGCGTCCGCGGGGCCCGCGAGCGGCTCGCCGTTGAGCGTGGCCGGCACGTCCGCCCCGCCGACCCAGAGCTTGTCCTCCTGCGGCTGGAAGATCGCGCCGAGTTCGACGGCGGGGTCCGCCTCGTTCGTAGCGGCCTCACCGCGGAGTGCGATCGCCGAGCACCAGTAGCGGGAGCCCGAGAAGAAGTTGAACGTTCCGTCGACGGGGTCGATCACCCAGGTCCGGCCCGAGGAGGAGGCGATCGAGGCTCCTTCCTCCCCGAACACGCCGTCGTCGGGCCGGCACCGCAGCAACTGCTCGACGACGTACGCCTCCGCGGCCTTGTCCGCGGCAGTGACGATGTCGGAGACGGAGGTCTTGCGCTCGGCCGAGAGCCCCTCCGTGCGCATCTGCAGTGCGAGACTGCCGGCATTGCGGACGAGCGCGGCTGCGAGAGCGGCGTCGTCGAGGGCAGGGTCGAGGACCGATTCTTCGCTCAGCTGGGGCACCCCATCAGCTTAGCGATAATGGAATCATGTCCAAGACCCCCGCCCAACGCCTCCGCAAGCACGGTGAGCGCGCCGCCGTCGCCCCTTCGGAGCAGCATTCCGGGCAGCGCCCTCCCGCCAGGCAAGGCGCCGGCGCGCCTGCCGGCCAGCCCATGCGGCCAGCCCAGCCGGGTGAGGGCAACCCCAAGCTCATCATCATCGCGGCGCTGGGCGCCACCCTGTTCATGTTCTGGTACTTCCATCTGCTGACGCTCACCCAGATGACGCAGCTCAGCAACGGTCTCGCGATGCCTGACTCGCTCATCGGCGGCTTCTCGGGCGGGTACCTCCAGCAGCTCCGGGACGTCTTGAACTCCGATGCCCTGGGGCAGCTGAGCTACGTGCACAAGACGGCGGGGACGATCTTCGTCGTCGTGTTCGGGCTGACGTTCCTCCTCGTCTTCGGAACGTGGGCCAAGTCCCGCGCCGTGCGCTGGGCGGGCTTCGCGGGAGTCCTGCTCTTCGCCGTCGTGAGCATCTCGGGGCAGATCGCGATCGACGGCGCCTTGGGCTCGCACACGTTCAGCGCCGGCCTCGCGACGCTCGCCTCGGTGCTCGTCGTCCTCGGCTGGGTGCTGCTCATCCTTCTTGCCTTGGGCGGCGGAGCGGTCGCGCTCCTCAGCTGGAGGCAGAAGAAGGCCGTGCAGCCCGCAGACGCCTGATCTCCGCCCGCCGGTTCCGTGCTCCGGCGAAGATCACGGCACCCATGATCGCGATGCCGAACGTGATGGGATATGCCATGAAGCGCTCGAGCAGACCGGGGGCTGGCACGTGCAGGTCTGTCACGGCCCCGATGACGGTCGAGACGAGCGAGACCGCACCCAGCCCGAGGACCGGCCATCCGGCGGCCGTGTGTGCAAGCCATTGCACGCCGAGTACGACGAGCGCGAGCGAGGCGCCCCCGAAGTAGAAGCCCGCTGCAGTCAGATGGAGCGCGTCGATCGAATCCTCGGGGACCAAGCCGACGACGACGAGCCCCGCGCCAGCCACGGCGAGCAGAATTCGGACGGCGGTCGTGGCCGTGAATCCCGTCGGCGAGGGTTCGGTGGGACGGGCGGCAACGCCGAGCACGGTCGAGGTGATGAGGGCGGCCGCCAAGAGCATGCCGAGGCCTTGGAGCACGAACGAGCCGTTCATGAGCCAGTTCAACGGCGAGCAGACTTCCCTCCCGGAGTGGAGCCCGCAGCGCAGCGCCCCGAGATCGCTGATGAAGTTCGCGGTCCGGCTGTAGGGCGTCGGTCCCGCCCAGCGGAGCGCGACGACTGCCTCGGCCACGAAGAACTGCACGACGCTCACCGCCGACCACGCGCCCAGATAGTGCCGTACATCCGCCGGAGCGGGGAAGGTCTCGCGGGAGCGCATGAGCAAACACTAGCGAGCGGTACCGCGTCTGGGGCGGTAATGGCGGTGCGCAACCTGGCGCGCGAAAACGATATGCTAGAGAGCGTGCCCGGGACACCCGGGCCCGGCCCCCGTAGCTCAGTAGGATAGAGCGGCCCTCTCCTAAAGGGCAGGCCATCGGTTCGATTCCGGTCGGGGGCACTTGTCGTATTCGGTGCCGGACCTGCGCTCGTATGTGAGCGGTACGTGGGCTGTCGAGCGCACCATGCTCGATCGCTCCACGGGCGCGACCGGTACCTTCACAGGGACCGCTGTCTTCGCACCCAGATTCGCCCCGAGATCCGCCTCCAGCAAAGAGGCAACGGACGACGGCGCCCTCCTCCAGAGCGAGCACGGCACCGTCCGCTGGGGGAACCACGAGGGACCGGCCACCCGCGAGTATGTGTGGCGGCCGACGAGTGCAGCCGCCACCATGGACGTCTTCTTCCCCGACGGCCGCTTCTTCCATCGGGTGTCCTTCTCCGGGGACTCCTCTGGCCTGGAGGCCGAGCACTGGTGCGACCCCGACGACTACCGCGTCTCCTACACCGTCCTCGGCCCGGACCAGTTCCGCTACGTGTGGGCCGTCAGGGGCCCCGCGAAAGACCTCCTCCTGACGAGCAGCCTCACGCGCCGTTCCTGAGGCGCCCGTTCCTGAGGCGCCCGCTCCCAAGGCGCCGGTCCCTGAGCGCAGGGAGCACGTGATCGGTCAGGAGCGGAGCGAGGTCCGGGGGGAGCTCCTTTTCGAGATCGAGCCAGCGGAGTTCGGCGATCTCCCCGGAAGGGTGGATCTCAGCAGGGTCGTGGGCACCGGGAGCGGTGAACACCGTCGCCTGGATGTCCGTGCTGGCCTCGTTGGCCGCCGGGGCCACCCAGAACCCCATGGGCTCGAGCTCGTCCGCCCCGATGCGGATCCCCACCTCCTCGGCAAGCTCGCGGCTCGCGGCCTCGGCCGGGCTCTCCCCCGGCTCCGGCTTTCCGCCCGGGTGCATGAAGCGACTCGTTCCGCGTTTCCGCACCGTCAGGAGGTGACCATCGGACGAGAAGACGCAGACTGCGGAGACGACGATCGGAGGCACCCGACGAGCCTAACCCGCGAGGTCGACGCCGGCGTCCTCGGCGACCGCGACGGCCTGGGCGAACTGTGTGTTGTACAGCTCGGCGTAACGGCCCTCTGCCGCCAGCAGGTCGGTGTGGGTTCCGCGCTCCACAATGCGGCCATCCTCGACGACGAGGATCTGGTCGGCGGCCCGGATGGTCGAGAGCCGGTGGGCGATGACGAGGGCGGTGCGGCCTTCGAGGGCCTCGGTGAGGGCTGCCTGGACGGCCGCCTCGTTCGTCGAGTCCAGCGAGGCGGTCGCCTCGTCGAGGATGACGACGCGTGGCTGCGCGAGCAGCAGGCGGGCGATCGTGAGCCGCTGGCGCTCGCCTCCGGAGAGGCGGTAGCCCCGCTCACCTACGACCGTCTCAAGCCCGTCAGGCAACGACCGGACCATCCCGTCGAGCCGCGCCCGCCGCAGGGCGTCCCAGAGTTCCTCATCCGTCGCGACCGGGGCGGCAAGGCGCAGGTTGGTCGCGATCGATTCGTGGAACAGGTGCCCGTCCTGGGTCACCATGCCGACCGTTGAGCGCAGCGAGGCGAACGTGGTGTCCCGCACGTCTACCCCGCCTATCCGCACGGCGCCCGAGTCGACGTCGTACAGGCGCGCGATGAGCTGCGCCGTCGTCGACTTCCCCGCTCCCGAGGACCCGACGAGCGCGACCGTCTGGCCGGGCTCGACCGTGAACGAGAGCCCGTGGAGCACCTGCTCGCCGCCTCTCGTGTCAAGCACGGCGACCTCTTCGAGCGAGGCGAGCGAGACCTTGTCTGCGGAGGGATAGGAGAAGCGGACGTCGTCGAACTCGACCGAGACGGGCCCTTCCGGGAGCGGCCTCGCCGAATCCTTCTCACGGATGAGCGGGACGAGATCGAGCACCTCGAAGACGCGCTCGAAGCTCACGAGCGCGCTCATGACGTCCACTCGCGCGTTGGAGAGGGAGGTGATGGGTGCGTACAGCTTCGTGAGCAGCAGGGCGAGCACGACGACGTCGCCCGCCGCCATCTGCCCGCTCACCGCGAGCCAGCCGCCCACCCCGTAGACGAGGGCGAGGGCGAGCGATGAGACGAGCGTGAGCGAGGTGATGAAGGCGAACGCGAGCACGGTGCTGCGAACGCCGATGTCCCGCACACGCTTCGCTTTCGCGGCGAACTCGGCCGATTCCTCGTCGGGGCGCCCGAAGAGCTTGATGAGCGTCGCGCCCGGCGCCGAGAACCGCTCCGTCATCTGGTTGCCCATCGCGGCGTTGTACGCGGCCGCCTCTCGGCGCATATCGGCGATCTTCGCGCCCATGCGGCGCGCGGGCAGCAGGAACAACGGGAGCAGGAGGAGCGAGAGGAGCGTCACCAGCCACGACTTCTGCACCATGACCGCGACCGTTAGGATGAGCGAGACACTGTTGCTCACGACGCCGCTCAGCGTCCCCGCGAAGGCCGACTGCGCTCCGATGACGTCATTGTTGAGGCGGCTCACCAGCGCGCCCGTCCGCGTTCGCATGAAGAAGGCGATCGGCATCTTCTGCACGTGGTCGAAGACGGCCCGGCGCAGGTCGAGGATCACGCCCTCGCCGATGAGCGAGGACATCCAGCGAGAGAGAAGGCTGAAGGCGGCGTCGGCGATAGCGAGGACGCCGATGAGCGCCGCAAGGAACACGACGGGGCCGAGGCCCGAGCGCGCCACGATCGCGTCCACGACCTGTCCCGCGAGGACTGGGGTGGCGACGGAGACGACCGCGTCGAGGATCGAGAAGACGATGAAGACCAGGATCCGCAGGCGATAGGGCCTGGCGAAGCCAAGGACCCGTTTGAGGGTGACCTTGGTGAAGGGATTCGCCCCATCCTTTGCCTTGCCCATGGCGTGCATATAGCTCCACGCCGCCCGGTCCATGCTCATCCGCCGGTCACCGCCTTTCCGTGCCAAATAAGAATAGGCGCGCCTAAGAATAGGCGCGCCGGTGCCTCGCACAACTCGACCCGGTGAACTCGACTAACCGGTGAACTCGAATTAACTGAAGCGCCCGCCGGCTCGCGATTGGGGGGTGCGCGAGCCGGCGGGCTTGGATTCAGCATAGACCACCCGTGGACGGTCGTAAAATCTAAATCGGTCGACACGCCATCTAGTCTCTGGGAGCCGCCCGACCTGACGAGGAAGGTCCTGAATGTCCGTCTCCGCCATCGCGTTCCAGCGCTGGATCAGCCAGCTTGCCCCCGGGTCGAGCACTGCTGATGTATGCCGCCAGTCGGGCGTCAAGCGGAGCACTCTCGCCCAGCAGCTGGTGCGCGGAAAAGTGGCAGAGACGACCGTCGTCGCCGTCGCGCGCGCGTACGGACTCAACCCCGTGCTGGGGCTCGCGGACTTCGACCAGTACCGCGAGCTCGCGGTGAGCGTCGCGCCGCCCACGGATGCCGAGGTCCTGAGCCAGACCCCGACCGCCCGGCTCCTCCAAGAGCTGCTGGTGCGTGTGGGGGCCCAGCCCGCGGCGCCGGCTCCGCTGGACTCCCCCGCGCTCCCCCTGGGTGAGCAGCCGGCCGTGCGCCAGTGGGTCGAAGCGATCGACGACGGCGAGCTCCGCCATCGAGTGAGCCTCGCCGCGGGCATCGCTCCCCAGAACTACTCGGCGCAGCTGAGCGCGAATCGCCTCACGCCCGAGCTCGCCGTACGCACCGCGCGGGAGGCCGGCGTCGGCCTCCGCAACGGGCTCGTGGTCACGGGACTCGTGACGCCAGAAGAGGCGGGATGGCCGCCCTCGGCCGTCGAGGACGCCTTGGGCCGGATGAGCGATGCCGAGCTCACACTGCTCGCTTCTGAGCGGCTTGCCGTGCTCGGCCGCTCGCTCAAGCGTCAGGAGCACGATGAGCGGGCCTCCCGCCGAGCGTGGGATCATCTAGCGTGATCTTGCTCCAATGGGCGACGTGCGCGGTCGTCACGATCCTCCTGCTGACCCGGCTTCCCGCCTTCCTGCGCGGTCACAATCGGCTCATGTTCTGGCTCATGACCTTGCTCGACCTCGCCGTCCTGCTCAGCATTTCGGGTCCCTACCTCGCGATCGACCGTCTTCTGGGCGGTCACAACGTGGCCAACCTCGTCCTGCGCTTCATCATCTTCGGCTTCACGCTCCTGCTCGGCGTGCGTGTGGCCCGCGCATTCTCGGGCTTCCGCGCCGAGCGGGCGCTCCTCGGCCCGTTCGGGCTCGGGCTGCTCGCCGCTGCGAGCGCGGTCCTCGTGGCTTCGTTCGTGCTCTCCGACCTGGCCACCTCACGAGTCGGATTCAACACGCCCGACCTTGAGCTCTGGCCCGCCATCTACGGCACGATGGGGCGCATCTACCCGACTTTCACCGGCATCGTGCTGCTCCCGGTGCTCACTTCGGCGGTGCGGCGACGAGGGCCGGCCCTCCTGCGCTGGGCCGCAGCGCTGCTCGGCCTCGGCTATTTCGACCTCGCCATTTCGAACATCATCACGGTGCTCCCGAAGGAGTACCTGTGGCTGTCGCAGACGATCAACTACAGCACGATCCTGCTGCTCTGCGCGGGACTCGCCCTCGTCTGGGTGTCCTCACTCGTCGGCAGGGCACGGGCCCGTAACGTAGCGGGGACCCAGGTAAAAAATCCACACACTTGATGAACGAGTTCACAAATTCATTAGTGTGTGCCAGAATCATGGATGTGTGAACGCGACCGTCAGGGGGATGGGCGCTTCTGCATTGGGGGGATGAGTGGCGGCGGCCTCCGGGCCGCCTCCACTCAGCCCAAGAGGCTCCTTTCACACACCCCTTCGGAACCTCAGCGTCATGATCTGGAACGGCCTCAGGACTATCATCGCCGTGCCCTCCCGCTCACTGAGGACGCGAGCCGCGCTCGGCTCGCCGCTAGCCCACGGCCGCTCGAGCAGGTCGACGGAACTGACCCCTGCCGCCGCGAATCCGGGAACGACCTTCGCCTCCGCCCGCTCTCCGCGCGACTCGTAGAGCCGCACGACGACGTCGCCCGAGCCGTCCTCGGCGAGCTTGACAGCCTCCACCACAACCGCGGGGTTGTCGACGACGACGAGCGGCGCCGCTTCCCGTGCCCCCTTCACGAACCTCGGCTCGAGGTTTGTCCGGTACCCCTCCTCGACCGCGTCCGCGATGCCCGCGCCCGGCCGCAGCGTCACGGTGAATTCGTGCCGCCCCTGGTCCGTCTCCGGGTCCGGGTAGCGCGGGGAGCGGAGCAGCGAGAGCCGGACGAGCGTCGTCGTGCCTCCATCCGCGCGGACGGAGCGGGTGACATCGTGCCCGTAGGTCGAGGAATTCGTGACGGCGACGCCGAATGCTCCCTCCCCCACGTGCACCCAGCGGTGAGCGCACGTCTCGAAGCGCGCCCAGTCCCATGAGGTGTTGGTCGCGATGGGCCGGAACACGTGCCCGAACTGCGTCTCGGAGGCGGAACGCTCGGCCCTGAGGTCGAGCGGGAAGCCGAGCTTGAGAAGCTTCTCCCGCTCATGCCACTCGACGACGGTCTCGATGCGCAGGGACGGAGAGCCCGGCGCCAGCGAGAGGCGCTGCGTGACGCTCGACGCGCCGAATTCGCGGCGCACCTCGATCGCGGCCACACCGTCGACGCTGAGCGGGATAGCAATCGAGGTCGCCTCGTCGAGTCGGGTCGAGACGCGCCGATAGAACACGTCGATGTCCCAGGCGTCCCACTCGTTGGGTGTGTCCCGATGCAGTTCGAGCAGGTTCCCGGCCTCGCCCGGAGCGATGGCCTCGCGCCCGCTCGCCGTGTCACGCAGCGACACGAGCAGGCCCCGCTCGTCGACCTCGGCCCGCACGAGGCCGTTGTCGAGGAGCCAGCGGCGGCCAGTCGCCGTCGTCTGCTCGCTCACCTCCGCATAGGAGGCGGTGCGTACGACGGCGCCCGCCCCTAGAGCGGGAACGCCATCACGAGGGTGCGGCGCGGCATTGAGCAGGAGGGGCGTGCTGCCCTCGCCGACCACCGCGCTCGCAGCCTCGGCGATGATCCGCTCCAGCTCGTCCTCTACGGCGGCGTAGTTGCGCTCGGCGTCGTGGTGGACCCAAGCAATGGCGCTTCCGGGCAGGATGTCGTGGAACTGCTGGAGGAGGACGGTACGCCAGAGCCGCTTGAGGTCCGCAGCCGGGTAGGCGGCGCCGGCACGAACCGCGGCGGTTGCGCACCAGAGCTCGGCCTCGCGCAGGAGGTGCTCGCAACGGCGGTTCCCCCGCTTCGTCCCAGCCTGCGTCGTGAACGTGCCGCGGTGCTTCTCGAGGTACATCTCGCCCGTCCAGACGGGCGCGTCTCTGTACTCGGCCTCGGCCTCCACGAAGAAGTCGCTCGGGCGGCCCAGCTCGACGCGCGGCGAGCCTTCGAGGTCCCGCGCGCGATGCGCGGCTGCGAGCATCTCCCGGGTCGGACCGCCGCCGCCATCGCCGTAGCCGAACGGAACCAGCCCCAGGCTCGCGCGGCCCTTCTCGCGGAAGTTCCGCTCCGCGTATGCGAGCTCGGAGGCGGCGAGGTCCGAGTTGTAGTTGTCGGTCGGAGGGAAGTGCGTGAAGACGCGGCTCCCGTCGATCCCCTCCCAGTAGAAGCTATGGTGCGGGATCCTGTTGACCTGGTTCCACGAGGTCTTCTGGGTGAGGAAGTACCGGGCACCCGCCGACCTCACGATCTGCGGGAGTGCTGCCGAATAGCCGAACGAGTCCGGCAGCCAGCACTCCTCGCATTCGACACCGAACTCCTCGAGGAAGAAGTGCTTGCCCTCGATGAACTGGCGCGCCATCGCCTCTCCGCCGGGCATGTTGGCGTCGGCTTCGACCCACATGCCCCCCACGGGAACGAATCGGCCTTCCGCGACCTTCTCCTTGATGCGCTCGAAGAGGTCCGGGTACAGCTCCTTGATCCAGGCGAGCTGCTGGGCGGACGAGCAGGCGAACGTGAATTCGGGATCAGCATCCATCAACGAGACGACGTTGGAGAACGTGCGCGCGCACTTGCGCATCGTCTCCCGCACGGGCCAGAGCCACGCCGAATCGATGTGCGCGTGGCCTGTCGCCACGAGGCGCATGGAGCTTGCAGTCGCCGGGGCCGCACGCACGCCCGCGAGCGCCTCTCGGCCCGCGGTCGCGGTGCCGGAGACGTCGTCGGGATCCATGACATCGCACATCCGCTCGAGGGCGCGCAGGATCTCGTAGCGCCGGGGGCGGTCCATCGGGAGTTCGTGCATGAGGCCACGGATGCTGTGAACGTCCTGCACGAGCTCCCACACCTCGAGGTCCCGCTCGGCGAGTTCCATTCTGCCGAGCCGGTAGAGAGGCTCGCGGCTCGCCGTCTCGAGATCGCCCTCGGCCGTGGGCGCGAAGCCCCAGTTCTGGGCCAGGTCCGGGTTCGCTGCCGCTTCGAGGTAGAAGACGACGGCGGGACCCCCGCCAAGCGCGGCAAGCGGGATGTACCGGTTCCGCGGGTTGATTGCCTTGATCGGTGTGGCATCCGGAGACCAGGCGAGTCCCTCGCATTGGAAGCCCGGCACCTGGGGCGAGAAGCCGAGGTCGAGGACGGCCTCCAGATCGAAGCCTCCCTCGCCCCATCCTTCGGGCACATCGGCCGAGAGCCGCAGCCATGTGGTCCCCCACGCCGGGCCCCAAGCCTCGCCCTCGCGAGTCGGCCGGTACGTCTGCTCGAGCGCCTCGGTTACAGGGACCGGCTCCCCGGGAGCGTCCCAGCGCTCTGCGGTGAGCGGAATGCTCCGGCGATAGACAGCTGGTTCGAGCCGATCCCGAAGGAATCTGTCGATGCGCGCTTCAGTGATGAGGCGGTCGTCGTGCACGTGCTCTCTCGCTCCAATCGATGGAGTAACGGTCCCCCTTCAAAGCTACTCGACCGTAGTCCCGAGTGGAAGCGCTTGCCTTTCAGGAAAGCAGCCGTTCGTGCCCGGCGTAGACGTTGAAGCCCGCACCCCGGCTGAAGCCGATGAGGGTGATGCCGGTCTCCTCCGCGAGTTCGACGGCGAGGGAGGACGGCGCGCTGACCGCCGCGAGCACCGGGATGCCAGCCATAGCGGCCTTCTGGACGAGCTCGAAGGAAGCTCTGCCAGAGACCTGCAGCACGGTCTCGGAGAGGGGAAGGGCGCCGGAGCGCAGGGCCCACCCCACGACCTTGTCCACGGCGTTGTGCCGCCCGACGTCCTCACGCAGGCAGAGGAGCTCCGCGGACGTCCCGCCGTCGCCCACCCGGAAGAGGCCCGCAGCGTGCACGCCGCCGGTCTTGTCGAAGAGCCCCTGCGCCTCCCGGAGCCGGGCAGGCAGGCCGGCGACGAGCTCGGGGAGGAGGCGTACGCCGTCGTCCGCCGGGCTGTAGTGCCCGGAGCGGCGCACGGACTCGATTGAATCCGTTCCGCAGATCCCGCACGAGCTCGACGTGTAGACGGCCCGCCCTGTCTCCGGCATCACGACATCCGGCCTCAGCTGGGCCTGGACGACGTTGAAGGTCTGGCGCCCCTCCTCATCCTCGCCGCCGCAGAACCGCTCAGCGATGATCTGCCCGGGCTCCCACACGACGCCCTCCGAGACGAGGAAGCCGGCAACGAGGTCGAAATCGTCTCCAGGCGTCCGCATCGTCACGCTGTACGAGAAGGTCCGAGCGGTACCTGCGAGCCGGATCTCGAGCGGCTCCTCGACTGCGAGCACGTCCTCCTTGTCCCGCACCGGATACTCACTGCCGAGGACGAACTTGCGCACGCGGCGCCGCTGACTCAGCCGGCCCATGGGAATACCTCCATCAACGCTCGTAACACCATCCTGCTCCTCCGAACCGACTCAAAGCGAGCAGCCGACTTGCACTCGCGCCACCGGCCCGCCGTCAGGCATCGAGCCCGCTCCAGTCGACCGGTTCCTTCGACGAGACGCTCCGGCGCTTCGGCTTTGGCTTCGGGGTGGCGTCTGGGGCCGGTTCCGTCAGGGGCCGTCCCCAAGGAAGGGGCAGCGCCTGCACGGGTTCGCCGAGCTGGACGCCGTGCGGCGGGATCACCATGATCCCATCGGCCCGCGCGAGCCCACGGAGCATCCCGGAGCCAGTGGCACCCGCCGGGGAGGCCATCCCGTACATGCGCCGGAAGGGAACGAGTCTTGTCCGCTTGAGCTCCGGTTCGAAGACCGCTCCGGACGGCAGCTCGAGGGGAGCCAGCGGAGGGCGCCCCGCGAGGGCAGCGAGGAGCGGCTCCCCCACCGCGAGGAAGCCCATGACCGCGGCGAGCGGGTTCCCGGGGAGTCCCACGAAGAACCGGCCATCGGGCAACTCCGCGAGAACTGTGGGGTGGCCGGGGCGCATCGAGATGCCGTCGACTAGCAGGCGACCACCCAGTGCGGCCACGACGTCGCGCAGGTGATCGGACTCGCCCTTGCCGGTGCCGCCGGTGGTAATGACGACGTCGGCCGGGCCGAGCACTGCAAGTCCGCTCGCGCCGTCGTCCGCCGCTTCGCCAGCGGCATCGTCGGCGAGGGCCGCGTGCCATTCCTCCGCGGCGTCGCCGATCTTGCGCTGACCCACGAGGATGCCTCCGCAGGCAGCCACGAGCGGCGGGATGAGGAAGCTGAAGACGTCGCGGACGCGGCCCGGCGCGGGCATCCCCGATTCGACGACTTCCGAGCCCGTCCGCACGATTCGCACGAGAGGATGCCCTTCGACCGGAAGCTCGTCGTATCCAGCAATCGCGGCCAGTGCGAGCTGCGCCGGGCCGAGCTCGGTCCCCACAGGCAGAAGGACGTCCCCAGGTTGGGCTTCCTCCCCCGCGGGCCGAATATCCGCCCCGCCGGAAGGCGCGCCGGGTGGGGCGGCGGGACTCAGGCGGAGGTGAGGGAGGCCCTCCTCGTCCGGCGCGATCTCGCCGTACTCGCGGCGCAGGACGGCGCGGGTCCCGGCGGGCAGCGCGCCACCCGTGACGATCGGACTCGCCTGATGCGCGGCGAGGGGCTCCCCTGGTTCGGCGAGGATCCAGGGCCCGCTACCGCTCACGGCCCAGCCGTCCATGGCCGACGACGCGTAGTGCGGCAGCGGCGTGAGCGCCGTGAGGTCCTTAGCGAGGGCGCGGCCCGCGCATGCCGACAGCGGGGCTTCCGCCGGCGGGATCGGGGACCCCGCCGCGGCCGCCGCCGCGCGGGCCTCCGACCACGAGTGGTGCAGCGAGTGCGCGGCGCCCGGGGCGCCGGCCGTCATTCCCCTGACCCGGCCCGATCGGCCCGTGACTTCAGGACGCGGCGGGCGAGGTCGATGGCGGATTCCATCGCGACCTTCTCGGGAGCCTGCCCGCTGCCTGCGGCGAAGCCTGCGGCGTAGGCAGCGATGAAGGTCGTGAGCGGCGCCGCCGGGCGCACGACCCCGTGCGCGGCTACCCCCGCGAGCCCGAGCACCGCGTCGATGTCGACCTCGAGCCCGTCGAGCTCGAAGGCGTCAACAAGCTCGGCGCACCATTCGCGCAGGATCTCATCGTTGTCCGTCTCCGGCATCTCGGGCTCCTCGTACTCGGTCTGGACACCCGGTGAGTCCGGGCGTCGAATGCCCCAACGCTCCGCGGCGGACCATGTGTCGACGTCGTCGGCAAGGCGCGGCTCCAAGCGCAGGGGCTGCACCGACAGCCTAGCAACGAGATGCCGAAGCGGTCGGTCGGCCAGACCTCCGTCCTCGGCCAGATCGGCAAGAGCCCGCTCGAGGGGCGCCCGCCGGTACAGGGCGAGGAGCGGCTGCTGCCGCCCTCCTTCGTCCTCGGCGAGCACGACGTCCGACTCGGCCCCGAGCGCGCACGCCGCGAGGAGTGGGGCGAGTGCCTCGGCGGCGAGCGGGAGATCCGCGGCCAGGACAGCGACCCACGGGGCCCCCTGCGGCTCGCCAGCCGAGGGGAGGGCGGCGACGCCCGCGCCGAGGGCGGCGACGGGCCCCGCGAACTCCGGCGACTCGCGCGCCCAATGGACTACGCCCGCCACGGGCTGCCGGGGACCGACGACGACGACCCTCCCCGCCTGGCTCACGGCACGGAGGGCGCGATCGAGGAGGGTGGCGCCCTCGTAGACGAGCCGTGGCTTCGGGTAGCCTCCGAGCCGCGAAGCGCGCCCGCCTGCCAGGACGACGGCGTCGAACGCGACGGCTGGCTTTTCAGCGCTCAGGCCGCCGACTCCGGAAGCAGGAAGGGACTCCACTGGGCGGTCGGCTTCTCGAGCTCCTTGATCTGCCAGACCGTTCCGACGGGGGTCTGTGGGGTGAAGCGAAGCTTCCATCCCATCTCTCCAGGAGTGTGGTCTCCCTTGACGTTGTTGCACCGCAGGCAGCACGCCACCAGGTTCTCCCATGTGTCCTGGCCGCCGCGCGACTTGGGGAGCACATGATCGATGGTGTGGGCAGTCTTGCCGCAGTACGCGCACAGGTGCCCGTCTCTGCGCAGCACGCCGCGTCTGCTGACCGTCGCGGTGTGCGTTCTCCGGGGTCTGATGTAGCGGTTGAGCAGGATCACTGACGGGCGTCCGAGCACATCGCGCGGACCGACGACTGGATCGCCGTCCTCCGCCACGATGCTCGCCTTTCCGGCGAGGACAAGCACGAGGGCCCGGCGGAAGCTCACTACCGCCAGTGGTTCGTAACCGGCATTCAGGACGAGTGTGCGCATGCTGCGTTCCTCTTCACGGCCGCACCCGGTCAGGGGCACAGGGCCGGCTGCCCTGTGCATGGTCGGGCTGATCGACCCTTTTAGAGTACTGAACGAATTTGCAGTTTTACGAACCATGGGGGTGTTCGGCCGCAACCTCTACCGATTGTTCACCCCGGAGACACGAAAACGGCGCCCCTCCCGAGTGGGAGAGGCGCCGTTCGAGGAGAAGACCAGGATCAGCGGTCGACGTGGATGAAGACCGGGCCCGAGCCGACGTTCACGCTGTAGAGGACGGTGTTGTCGCCGTCCCAACCACCGTGGACAGCCATGCCGTTGCCGACGTAGACGGCGATGTGGGCCATCCCCATGCCACCGTTCTGGTAGTACACGAGGTCGCCGGGCTGCGCCTCACCGGCGCTCACGATGTGGCCGAGGGACATGTAGTCGGCCGGCCAGCCGTGGAAGTAGATGCCGACGGCGGCGAGCGCGTTCGTCACGAGCATCGTGCAGTCCTGGTGGACGCCGAGCTGGGCGTAGGCAGCGGCAGCGATTGCAGCGCCCTTCCCGCTCGACGAGGCCGCAGGAGCCGTCTGCACGGCTGCGGTCGCGGTCGCGGTCGCCGCAGGGGCCGTCGCCGTCGCAGCATCAGTCGTGGTGGCTGCAGGGGTGGTATCCGCAGCGGGGGTCACGGTCGTCGCGGCCTGCTGAACAGGAGCGGGGGCCGGGGCAGGAGCAGGGGCAGCTTCGGACTCGACGGCGGGCCGCTCGAAGCTCAGCTGAGCGCCAGCATCGGCAGCGACGTTGGCGTCAACGGCAGTCTGTACCTGGAGGGCGGTGGGCGCGGAAGCTTCACGCTGAGTGGGGAGCTCAGCCGCGTTGGCGGCAACACCGCTGGTAAGGACGAGGCCCGAAGCGGCAGCGATAACGGCAGCCTGGCGGCCCATGCCGCCAGCGTTCTCCGTCACGGCCTTCGCGATGATGGCGATGGAGGAGGTGTTCTCGGCCCGGTGCCGAGCGATTCCAGCACGAGTGGACATCTGGGGCTTTTCTCTCTTTCGTCGCCCGCGCGCCTAGGGGTTTTGGCACACGGATGAGGACGCGGCCGTTGGGGGACGGCCGTGCACCCTCACGGTCAGGGGGTCAGCGGAACGTACAGAAGCCAGTACCGGCGGCGTGCGAGTGCATGCCGGAAATCGACTTCTTTGACGCGACGACGCTCGCGGAGCGGGCGCTGCCGACGTCGGAGAGGACCGAGGCTTTGCGCTGCAGCTTGTTTGACACGGGCGAACCCGTGGCAACAGTCAAGCGTGGCGCAGCGGCGACGGCCGTACGGCCGACGATGCCTGCGTCATCAGGCATGGCCGGAGCAACAGCCGTTGTACGGCTGCTGCGGGCCGGCGTGGCCCGACGACGCGCAATGACGTTGCGTGACGACACAGAGGTAGCCTCTCCCAATGCCTGCGAGGTGAGCTGTCGGGTTCGGACTGGAAGTATCCGGCCTCCCGGTGCAAGCACCGGGCTGCTTTACCCCAAGGACCTCGGTGAAGAGGCCCGAAAGTGGTTCCCCCGCCCCTGCCAAACGGTTGTGCGAACGGATTCCGGCCAGCGGCAGAGCTAGGCAATCCGACCGGATGTTCCAACTTGGTTGGAGCTGGAACACGAACGAGCGTAGCGGACTTCGCACGGAAAGTCACATTCGGATCACAGCGAGGTCTCAGATGATCACGGTCAGGACACGGTCGTCGGGCCAAAAAGCCCGGAATCATGCGCCTGAGGCTCGATGCAAGACCATTTGAGTCGGTTCATGCCGGGGCGAGCCAGGCAGTGAGAAGTCTCACCCGACGGATATTCGTAACCTTGCCGTTACCCTTACCGAGACTCAGCTCGCGGGTAGCGTTCTCTCAATTGTCCAAGAACTGGATTTTCGACTTCTCGGCGTGTTCGAACCTGTGAGATCTATCGCACAGGTTATGGTGCCTCTCCCGAGGTCAGGGATTGGCCTCGAGGTCAGGAGATCGAAACGAAGACGTGGGCGGCGACCTCGACCGGCAGTTCGAGCGCGCCGTCGACCTGTGGTGTCCGCACCGAGATGTAGTCTCCGACCCGCTCGAGGGCGAGCTTCGCCCCCGGACGGATGCCGCCCTCGTCCAGTTGTGCGAGCAGTTCGGGATCCACCTGGATCGGCTCCGCGAGGCGGCAGACCACGACCCGCGAGCCAGCGGCGTACTCGCGCATGGCGTCGACCAGGGTCACGACCCCTGCCGTGAAGCCCGCGGAGGGCTCTCCCCCGAGGGCCTCGAGCCCGGGGATCGGGTTCCCGTACGGAGATTCGCTCGGACGCCCCAAGAGGTCGTAGAGGCGCCGCTCGACGCGTTCGCTCATCACGTGCTCCCAGCGGCAGGCCTCGTCGTGGACGTAGGCCCAGTCGAGTCCGATGACATCGGAGAGGAGCCGCTCGGCGAGCCGATGCTTCCGCATCACCTCGGTTGCCCGCTTGCGTCCCGGGGCCGTGAGCTCGAGGTGGCGGTCCCCCGTCACGACGACGAGGCCGTCACGCTCCATGCGCGCAACCGTCTGGGACACCGTGGGGCCCGAGTGCCGGAGGCGCTCCGCGATGCGCGCCCGCAGGGGAACGATCCCCTCCTCCTCGAGTTCGAGGATCGTGCGGAGGTACATCTCAGTGGTGTCGATGAGGTCGGTCATGCGGCCAGCGGCTCCTTGGAGGCGAAACAGCGGTTCCCGCGCCTGGCGCAGGAACAGGGCGCGCAGCACGGTGAGTGCACGGCCAGTCTAGCTTATTTTGAACTGCTCAGATTAGCGTTTGCCGGCTCGTCTTCGGCGGCTTGCACTGCGTCGCAGCCGCGTCTCGGATTAACCCGCGGCGAAGCCGGTGCGGCAGACTATTCCGGGGCGGAAGGAGCCTCCGCCCGGAATCGTTGCAAGGAGCCCTCGTGAGCGAAACGACCCAGCTGGACATTCCTGCCGACCTCCTGCCGGCCGACGGCCGATTCGGGGCCGGCCCTTCGAAGGTGAGGAAGGAGCAGGTCGAGGCAATAGCGGCCGCTGGGGCGAAGCTGCTCGGCACTTCACACCGTCAGGCCCCCGTCAAGAACCTCGTCGGCTCTGTCCGCGAGGGGCTCTCCTCGTTCTTCAAGGCCCCGGACGGCTATGAGGTGATCCTCGGCGTCGGCGGCTCTACCGCGTTCTGGGATGCGGCGTCGTTCGGGCTCGTGCGCTCGAAGGCCCAGCACCTCTCGTTCGGCGAGTTCGGTTCCAAGTTCGCGAAGGCCACTGACAAGGCGCCGTTCCTCGAGGCCTCAAGCATCCGCACCTCGGAGCCGGGCACACGCCCCGAGCCCTCCGCAGAGCGCGGCGTGGACGTCTACGCATGGCCGCAGAACGAGACCTCGACCGGCGTGGCTGCTCCCGTTCGCCGCGTCGAGGGTGCCGACGAGGGCTCCCTCGTCCTCATCGACGCGACGAGCGCCGCAGGCGGACTCGATGTAGACATCGCCGAGGCTGATGTCTACTACTTCGCGCCCCAGAAGAACTTCGCGTCCGACGGCGGCCTGTGGCTTGCGCTGTTCTCTCCCGCCGCGCTCGAGCGCGTTGAGGAGATCAAAGCCTCCGGACGCTGGATCCCCGACTTCCTCGACCTCAAGACCGCGGTCGACAACTCGAAGCTCAACCAGACGTACAACACCCCGAGCCTCACAACCCTCGTCGGCCTCAACGCCCAAGTGGAGTGGCTCAACGCCAACGGCGGCCTGGACTGGGCGACGAAGCGGACCGCGGATTCCGCTGACCGCGTCTATTCGTGGGCAGAGGCCTCCGACTTCGCCACGCCGTTCGTCCCCAAGCCGTCCGAGCGCTCGAACGTCATCGTGACCATCGACTTCGACGAGTCCATCGACGCAGCCCAGGTGGCGAAGATCCTGCGGGCCAACGGCGTCGTCGACACCGAGCCGTACCGGAAGCTCGGCCGCAACCAGCTCCGCATCGCAACGTTCGTGGCCATCGAGCCCGACGACGTCACGAAGCTCACGCAGTGCATCGACTACGTGGTGGCAAGCCTGCGCGGTTGATCCGAGCCGCAGCGCGGCCGACCAACAGCAAGGCCCCGACGGTATCCGTCGGGGCCTTGCTGCAATCCGGGCCGCAATTCAGGCTGCAAGGAGGCTGATCGGGCCGACCTCAGTCGATCTCGTCGTCGATGTCCGTGATGCCCGCGGCCTCCGCGTCGGCCGCCTCGAGCGCTTCCTCTGCCTCGTCAGTTTCCTCGGCCGCGTCGTCGTCGATGTCCTCCGCCTCGTCCGCGGCAGCGACGCCCTCTGCCGCCGCGTCGAGGATCGCCTGCTCCCGTTCCTCTGGCCGCACGCGCTCCGACCACGGGACCCATTCCGGCGCGAGCACCGAGTTCTCGCTCGGCAGGACTCCGAGCTCGCTGACCGTCACGATCTTGGACCGCGAAACCCTCGCTACCGTCACGTACCATTGCCAGCCGCGGTAGCCCGGGCGGAGGCACTCGAACAGATGTGTGACGAGCCGTTCGCCCTCACTCTTGGCCCCGAGGTGGCGGCCGATGTGCTCAGCGTCGACGGCCTCGAGGAGAGCTTTGCGGGCTGTCTCGACTGCTCCAGCGAGGAGCGCGTCCGGCTTGCCGACGCGCCAGATCGGGACGCCAGCCCTCGGCCGGGGCTCAGCGGCGCCCGGCAGGGCGGAGGAAGAAGGCTGCCCTGCCATGTCAGACGTCGAGCTGGTCTGCGACGCGGCGGAGGGCGGCCGCGATGGTGGCGCCCTTCTCGGGGTAGGTCCCCTTCGCGAGCTGGCCGGACAGATTGTCGAGGACGCTCACGAGGTCCTGGACAATCGGGGCCAGTTCGCGTGCGGGCATGCGCTTGGCCCGGGCCACCGACGGAAGCTTCTCGAGCACCCGCACGCCGAGCGCCTGCGGGCCGCGCTTGCCCTCGGCGATGCCGTACTCGAGCCGGGTTCCGGTCCTGATCTCCCCCGCGCCGGCGGGGACGGCGCTGCCCGGCAGGAAGACCTCGTGCCCGTCATCGCCCGCGATGAACCCGAAGCCTTTCGCCTTGTCGAAGAACTTGACCTTGCCAGTGGGCACCGCCCTGACCCCAATCTGTTGGTTGCTCCAAGAAAGAGAGATAGCGGGCGCCGTCGGCGCAGGCCGCTCTCCCTAGATTACTGTGTCCGGCCAGCTACGGACGCGCCAGAGGCGCTGGCACTGTTAGGTTTGGATTCATGGCGCCAACATTCCGCCGCGTCGCCTCTTGGGGCGGTGCCGCTGTCGCGGTCTTCTCTTTCGCGATGGTCGCGCTTGCCTTCGCACTGGCCGCCTCGGGAAAGACGCCTCCTGGCTGGATGGCCGCCGTCGTGCTCTACGGTCTCCCGCTCGCGTTTGCATGCATGGGCGCCGCGCTCGTCGCGACGTTCCTTGAAAGGAGGAAGCGCTAGGGGCATGTCATCGATCCGCGCACTCGCCGAAGAACTATCCGCTCGGGGCAACGATGCTCTACGCCGGCTCTTCGCCGCCAGGCCGGACCTCATCACGCCCGGCGTTCCCGATTTTGCGGCCCTCGCCGCTCGGGCCTGTGCCCGTGTGAGCCTCCAGCGGGCCCTCGAATCGCTGTCCAAGCCGCAACTGCAGGTGCTCGAGGCGCTCGTCCTCACCACTGACGAGGACGAAGGCCGCAGCGGCAGCGCCGTCGAACTCCGCCACGCCGTGGGCAACGCGACACTCGGCACCCTCGACGCGATCCTCGCCGAGCTCTCGCAGCTCGCCCTGATCTACCGCGCTGATCCGCCCGATTCCATCCACTCCGCGTCCGGAAGCAGGCGGCGCTACTATCAGCCGGTTGCACGGCTCAGGGAGGTTCTGGGCAGCTACCCGGCAGGCCTCGGGCGGTGCTACACCGAGCTCACGTCCGTCTCGCAGTTCTTCGCCGAGAAGGCCGCGGACATCGTCAACGCAATCCCGGCAGCGGCCCAACAGCAGCACGTCGAGCACCACATCGCTGCTGCGTACGCGCTCGAGCGTTGGGCGGCGCTCCCCGAAGCTCTCGAAAGCGCTCCCCCGAAGGCGCGCGAGGTCCTCTCGAAGTTCACGAACTGGCCCGTCGGCGCGGTGCCGCACGCCGAAGCGCGTGTACGCCCGGGGAGGAAGACGGACAACCCGGTCGACTGGCTCCTTTCGCACGGGCTCCTCGTCCCGCTCGACGACGAGCACGTCGAACTGCCCCGGCCGGTGGGGCTCGCCCTGCGCGGCGGACGGATCGTCCCCGGCCTCGCGCTCGACCCGCCGCCCCCGCCCGCCGCGACGACCAGCACGGCCCTTCGGCGCAACGCCGCGCTCGGCGCGATCGGCGAGGTCCTGCGGCTCGTCAGCGGGCTCGCGGTCGAGGCCTCCGAGAGGCCCATCGAAACGCTGCGGGCGGGCGGGGTCGGGACCCGGGAGCTGCGGCGCCTCACGGCCGCGCTGCGTGCCGACTCCGATCAGACGGTCCTCGCACTCGAGCTGGCCGCGGCCGTGGGGATCATCACGCTCGACGTCGACACGTCGACGTGGCGCGCGACGGCGGCCGAAGAATGGCTCGCGCTCTCCCGCCCCGAGCAATGGCTGCGCATCGCGGCCGCCTGGCTCGACACGCCGCGGGTGGCCTCGCTCGCCATGGCCGCCGAGGGCGGCGGGCAGCTCGCGCCTCTTGCAGGCGAGGGACAGCGCCCCGATGCGGCGGCAGTCCGGCGTCGGGTCCTCGAAGTGGCGGCCGAGCTCAGCGGTGAGGCGAACAGCGCGGAGGGGCGCGCCGTCGTCGTCCGCGCCGAGGACGTCCGGACCCGCCTCGAGTGGGCCCAGCCTCGCCTCGCCCGCCGCCTCCGCGGCCTCCTCGACGGTGTCCTCGTCGAGGCGACGATGATCGGCTTCCTCGGGTCTGGCGCGATCACGAGGGCTGGCTCCGCCGTCGTGCGCGGCGACTACGAGGGTCTGCGCGCCCTTCTCGAGGAAATCCTCCCGCAGAGCGTCGACCGGATCCATCTCCAGGCCGACCTCACCGCGGTCGCGCCAGGCTACCTCGAGCCGGGCCTCGCGCGACGCCTCGCCCTCCTCGCCGACCCGGAAGGGCGCGGACCGGCCACGATCTACCGCTTCTCGGCCGCGAGCCTCCGGCGAGCGCTCGACGCCGGCGAGGACGCCGCGTCGATCTCCGCCTTCCTCGCCCAGCACGCGGAGGCCGGCGTCCCGCAGCCCCTCGCATACCTCATCGAGGACACTGCCGGCCGCTACGGACGGATCCGGATCGGGCGTGCAGGGTCGTTCATCGCGAGCGACGACGAAGCCGCCCTCGCCGGGCTCCTCCGCGAGCCCTCCGCCCAGCAGCTCGGCCTCACCCAGATCGCACCGACGGTGTTGGTCAGCAACGCCACGCCGCAGGAAGCAGCAACCGTCCTTCGCGAGCTCGGCTTGGCGCCGGCCATCGATTCCTCGTTCGATCCGGCAGTGCGGCTCCAGCGCTCGCGCGGAGGCACGGATGCGCCCAGGCTGCCCACTCCTGAGCCGCGGCCCGCCGTCCCATCAGTAGACGACGTCGAAGCCCAGCTCGCGATCCTGCGGAACCAGTCTGCCGTGGTCGCCAACGGCGACGAGGCCGCCCCCATGCTCGGCATCGAGACGCTGCAGAAGGCCATCCGGCTCAAGCGGGCAGTACGCTTGAATATCGTTGACGCGCTCGGCAACTCGACGGTCGAAGAGCTGCGTCCGGTCTCGATCTCAGCGGGCCGGGTACGCGTCTTCGACCCGGAACGGGAAACCGAGCGCGTGCTCAGCGTGCATCGCATCATCGACGTCGAGCTGGCCTGAGCAGCAGAGCGGGCTCAAGAAGGAGTACCGGTGTCTGACGGTCCGCTGATCGTCCAGAGCGACAAGACCATCCTGCTCGAGGTAGACCACGAGAAGGCAACCGAGGCACGGCACGCCATCGCAGCGTTCGCCGAGCTCGAGCGCGCCCCCGAGCACGTCCACACCTACCGGGTCACGCCCCTCGGGCTGTGGAACGCACGGGCCGCCGGGATCGACGCCGAGAAGGTCCTCGACACCCTCCTGCGCTACTCCCGGTTCCCGGTCCCGCACTCGCTCCTCATCGACGTCGAGGAGACCATGTCCCGCTACGGCAGGCTGCGGCTCGAGAAGGACCCCCAGCACGGCCTCGTCATGCGGACGGACGACTACCCCGTGCTCGAGGAAGTCATGCGCGCGAAGAAGATCGCGCCCCTCCTGGGGCCGCGCATCGATGGGGAGACCGTCGTCGTCCATTCCTCGGAACGCGGCCAGCTCAAGCAGGCGCTCCTGAAGATCGGGTGGCCCGCCGACGACCGCGCCGGCTACGTGGACGGCACCCCGCATCCCATAGCGCTCGAGGAGACCGGGTGGTCCCTCCGGCCGTACCAGCGCCTCGCCGCGGAGAACTTCTGGGCCGGCGGCAGCGGCGTCGTCGTCCTCCCGTGCGGTGCGGGCAAGACCCTCGTCGGCGCCGCCGCGATGGCGCAGTCCTCGACCACGACGCTCATCCTCGTCACGAACACCGTCTCGGCGCGCCAGTGGAAGCAGGAACTGCTCAAGCGCACGAGCCTCACCGAGGACGAGATCGGCGAGTATTCGGGCTCCGTCAAGGAGGTCCGGCCCGTGACGATCGCGACATACCAGGTCCTCACGGTCAAGCGCGGCGGCCTCTACCCGCACCTCGAGCTCGTGGACCAGAACGACTGGGGGCTCATCGTCTACGACGAGGTCCATCTGCTGCCCGCGCCGATCTTCCGCATGACGGCGGATCTGCAGGCCCGCCGTCGGCTGGGACTCACGGCGACGCTCGTCCGGGAGGACGGCCGCGAAGGCGAGGTGTTCTCGCTCATTGGGCCCAAGCGATACGACGCACCGTGGAAGGACATCGAGGCGCAGGGCTACATCGCACCCGCCGACTGCGTCGAGGTCCGCGTCGACCTGCCGCGCGAGGAGCGCATGGCGTACGCGATGGCCGACGACGCCGACAAGTACCGTCTCTGCGCATCGAGCGAGACGAAGACGGACGTCGTCGAACGGCTCGTCGCCCGGCATGCGAACGACCAGCTGCTCGTCATCGGGCAGTACATCGACCAGCTCGACGAGATCGGGGAGCGGGTGAACGCGCCCGTGATCAAGGGCTCGACGAGCGTCAAGGAACGGCAGCGGCTCTTCGACGCGTTCCGCGCCGGCGAGCTGAACCGCCTCGTCGTCTCGAAGGTTGCCAACTTCTCGATCGATCTTCCCGAGGCCGCCGTCGCGATCCAGGTCTCCGGCTCGTTCGGTTCTCGTCAGGAGGAGGCCCAGCGACTGGGACGGCTCCTGCGCCCCAAGGCTGACGGGCGAGCGGCGCGCTTCTACGCGCTCGTCGCGCGGGACACCCTCGACCAGGAATTCGCCGCGAAACGCCAGCGCTTCCTGGCCGAGCAGGGGTACGCCTACCGCATCGTCGACGCGGCCGACCTCGCGAAGGACTGAGCCGGCCACGTCCCCTCGGATGCCTCTCAATCAAGGCCCAGCGGCGCCGTCGTCCGCTCACAGAATACCTCCAGCCGATTCTCAGAAACTGGGCGCAACATGAAAGGCGTGAAGAACACGGGACCTGAAGCCAAGCTGCTCGTCGTGGACGACGAGCCCAACATCCGCGAACTGCTTTCGACGTCGCTGCGCTTCGCGGGCTTCGAGGTCATCGCGGCGAGCAACGGCCGCGAAGCCCTCGCAGCCGCCGAGGAGCAGGCGCCCGATCTCATGGTGCTCGACGTCATGCTGCCTGACATGGACGGCTTCACCGTGACCCGCAAGCTCCGTGCATCGGGCCGCTACGTTCCAGTCCTGTTCCTCACTGCCAAGGACGAGACCGAGGACAAGGTCCAAGGCCTCACCGTGGGCGGCGACGACTACGTCACGAAGCCCTTCAGCCTCGACGAGGTCGTCGCGCGCATCCGCGCCGTCCTCCGCCGCACCCAGCCCATCCTCGACGACGACGCGGTGATCCGAGTCGACGACCTCGAGCTCGACGACGACGCACACGAGGTCCGTCGGGGCGGCATGACCATCGACCTCTCCCCGACCGAGTTCAAACTCCTGCGCTACATGATGCTCAACCCCAACCGGGTCCTCTCGAAGTCGCAGATCCTCGACCACGTCTGGGAATACGACTTCAACGGTGACGCGTCGATCGTGGAGTCCTACATCTCGTACCTCCGGCGCAAGGTGGACGCGAATGGACCGAGCCTCATCCAGACCAAGCGCGGCGTCGGCTACGTCCTCAGGACCGCCGAAAAGCGGTAACATGCTCGCCCGCTGGAAGACGGCGTCACTGCGCTCGCAGCTCGTCGCCGTCATGATGGTGCTCCTCACGGCGGCAATCGTCTTCACGAGCGCGGGGACGCTCACGCAGCTCCACCAGTTCCTGGTCGGACAAGTGGATGACAAGCTCATCGACGCCTCCGACTACGCTCAGCAGAACCAGAACATCGACCTGCTGACCACCCCGAATCCCGAGCTTCCGACCGACTACGTCCTGGTCCTCTACACGAGCAGCGCACCGCCGCGCACGTACCCCGTGCCCAATCCGAATCAGGCGCGGCCCGATGTCGCCATGATCACCCCGGACGAGGCGCAGCAGATGCAGAGCCAGCACATCATCCGGCAGGCCAACGGGACAGACGGCGATTCGGACTGGCGGTACATCGCAATCCCCGTCCGCATCACGAGCACGGGTGAACGCGCCGCGATGCTCATCGCGCTTCCGCTCACGAGCGTCGACGACGCCATGAACCACACGCTCCTCCTCGAGATCGGCGTCGGCGTCCTCACGCTCGCTGTCGTCTTCTTCGTCGCTTCTTGGACGGTGACGCGGGCGTTCCGGCCCCTCCGCCGGGTCGAGAAGACTGCCGCAGCCATCGCCGCAGGGGACCTTTCCCAACGCGTCGACGAAGAGGCCCCGGGCACCGAGCTCGGCCGGCTTTCGACCTCGCTCAACACCATGCTCGCCCATATCGAGCAGGCCTTCCGCGACCGAACGGAATCGGAGGCCCGGATGCGGCGGTTCGTCTCGGACGCGTCCCACGAGCTGCGCACTCCCCTCGTGACCATCCGAGGCTTCTCCGAGCTGTACCGGCACGGAGCCCTCTCGACGCAGGAGGACGTCGGGATGGCGATGGGCAGGATCGAGAGCGAGGCCAAGCGCATGGGCACCATGGTCGAGGACCTTCTGACCCTCGCGCGGCTCGACGAGCAGCGGCCCGTGCTCCTGCGGCCAGTCGATTTCCTCCCGATCGGCCACGACGCCGTCGTGGACGCCCAAGCATCCGCGCCGGACAGGAGCGTGCGCCTCGTGGGACTCGCCCCCGGCGTTGGCCCAGCGGCGGCCCCGGCGCTCGGCGACGAGGGTCGGCTCAGGCAGGTCGTGGGCAATCTGGTGGGCAACGCGCTGCGGTACACGCCGCAGGGTTCGCCCCTTGAGATTGCGGTGGGCGCACGCCGCGGGCAAGGTGGGCTCTTCTCGGTGCTCGAGGTACGGGACCACGGTCCGGGCATCTCTGAGAAGGACGCTCCCAAGATCTTCGAGCGCTTCTACCGGGCAGACACGTCGCGCACTCGCGATACGGGCGGTACAGGCCTCGGCCTGGCGATCGTCGCGGCCATCGTCGGTGCCCACGGCGGCACCGTGCGTCACCGGCCCACTCCCGGGGGCGGGGCCACCTTCGTCATTGAACTGCCCCATCAGGTCGCGGCCGAGCAGTCGCCCGAGCCGCCAGAAAGCCTGCCCGCGCTCGATACTGGGGGCCTCCGAAGGGTCCCCCCGGTCACTCCGGTCGCCCCGATCCCCCCGAAAGCCTCCCCCGAGGACAGCGAAATCTCCTGAGTTGTCCACATACGACGACGACGGGCTGCGAGGCGTCCCTTCGGCTTCCTAGGCTCGTGGTGACAGCGGGCGAGGGACCCGAAGTCGACTGGGAAAGCCGGCAGGAACGTCGGCGGAAGATCACGGGAACAGAGGACGACCATGGCCGTTTTGAAGGCTGATACCGAGCAGATGACCGCGAGCGCCCAGAAGGTTGCGGCCGCCGTCGAGCGGGTCCGGGCCGAGGTGCGAAGCCTCCGAGTGGACCTCGAAGGCCTCGGCGCAAGCTGGCAGGGGCAGGCAGCCACCAATTTCCAAGGGGTTGTGACGCAGTGGGCCGGGACGCATGTCCAGGTGGAGTCGTCGCTGGACGCGATAGGACTTGCGCTTCAACAAGCGAGTGTGGGGTATCAGGAAATGGAGAGCAGCAACGCGAGGCTATTCCTCTAGGCGCTGTTCTCCACGCCTAAGCCGGGCCCACTACGCAGCTGGGAGTGGGCCCGGCTTAGGTTGTCCCGGCTTAGGTTGTCGGTCTGTTCTGGCAGGATGGACGGCATGACAATCACCGCCGCTGCAGACGGTTCTGCCCTCGGAAACCCCGGCCCTGCGGGCTGGGCGTGGTACGTCGACGAGGACCGGTGGCACGCCGGCGGCTGGGCGCACGGCACCAACAATCAGGGCGAGCTCATGGCCGTCCTCGACCTGTTCCGGTCGACTGCTCATCTGCCTCACGAGCCGTTGCACATACTCTGCGACAGCCAGTACGTGATCAACTGCGTCACCAAGTGGATGCCGAACTGGAAGCGGCGTGGGTGGAAGAAGGCCGACGGGAAGCCCGTGCTCAACGTGGACCTCCTGCGGCAGATTGACGACGAGCTCGTCGGCCGCTCTTACACCTTCGAGTGGGTCAAGGGCCACGCGGGTCATTCGCTCAACGAGGCCGCGGACGAGCGTGCGAGGGCCTGTGCAACAGCGTTTCAGGCTGGTGCCCTTCCCGTCGTCGGGCCTGGCTTCGGGGGCGCTCTAGGACGGGACCTGCCACAGCCGGCTACTCCCGCGCCCGTCCCGGAGGCGGTTCAGGATGACCTCTTCGGCGGGGTTGAAGAAGCCGAGCCAGAGGCCGACGCGCGAGGTGAGTCAAGCCGTCTGGCCCAACCGCATGAGGTCGAGGCCGTCGTCGAACTCGAACAGGAGCTCCTTGATCCTGAGACACGAGGCGACTTCGGCCAGCTCGCGTATCTCCTTCATCCCGAATACCGCGAGATCGGGCAGTCGGGGCGGCTCTGGCTGCGGGACGAGATCGTCGACGCTCTCGTGCAGGACCCCGAGGTCAGCGTGACGTTCGAGCTCGTCGAGGCCGCTCCCCTCTCACGGGATCTCATCCAAGTCCTCTACCGGACCGAAGGCGCGGGCGGCTCCGCCTTGAGGAGCTCACTCTGGCAGCGGTCCGACGGCCGGTGGCGCCTCCGTTTCCACCAGGGAACCCCCGAGGCCTAGCCCCGCCCCCAGACCGTTTCGGGTACGCCAACTCCCGCCCCAGACCGTTTCGGGTACGCCAACTCCCGCCAACGGGAGCACATCTCGGGGACGACGACGGAACGTACCTTTGCGAGCATGAGGCGCGCTCCTCGTCGTACGGTAGGCGAAATTATCTGTACCCGAAACATCCGTACCCGAGACGCTCTGGACGGCCAGTTTGTGTACCCGAAACATCCGTACCCGAGACGCTCAGCACGCCCAGTTCGTGTACCCGAAACATCCGTACCCGAGACGCTCTGGACGGCCAGTTTGTGTACCCGAAACATCCGTACCCGAGACGCTCTGGACGGCCAGTTTGTGTACCCGAAACATCCGTACCCGAGACGAAAAGGACGGCGGGGCTCCCACCGAAGTGGAAACCCCGCCGTCGTTCGCTATGGCGTCGGCTATTCGCCTTCGCTCAATAAGCGGAGAGCGCTAGGCGCTCAAGGCTGCTCCTGGATCAGAAGCCGCCCATGCCGCCCATCTCGTCGCCACCCGGCATGGCCGGGGCAGCCTTCTCGGGCTTGTCGGCAACGACGGCCTCCGTGGTGAGGAAGAGGCCGGCGATCGAGGCCGCGTTCTGCAGGGCAGAGCGGGTGACCTTGACCGGATCGTTGACGCCGGCGGCGAGGAGGTCCTCGTACACGCCCGTGGCAGCGTTGAGGCCGTGGCCGGCGGGCAGGCCGCGGACCTTGTCGGCGACGACGCCCGGCTCGAGGCCAGCGTTGAACGCGATCTGCTTGAGCGGAGCCTCGATCGCGATCTTCACGATGTTGGCACCCGTCGACTCGTCGCCCTCGAGGTTGAGGTTCGCGAACGCCTTGGCGCCAGCCTGGATGAGGGCCACGCCACCACCGGCGACGATGCCCTCCTCGACGGCAGCCTTCGCGTTGCGGACGGCGTCCTCGATGCGGTGCTTGCGCTCCTTGAGCTCGACCTCGGTGGCCGCGCCCGCCTTGATGACGGCGACGCCGCCGGCGAGCTTGGCGAGGCGCTCCTGGAGCTTCTCGCGGTCGTAGTCCGAGTCGGAGTTCTCGATCTCGGCGCGGATCTGCGCGACGCGGCCGGCGATCTGCTCGGCGTCGCCAGCACCCTCGACGATCGTGGTCTCGTCCTTGGTCACGACGACCTTGCGGGCCTTGCCGAGGAGCTCGAGCGTGGCGTTCTCGAGCTTGAGGCCGACCTCCTCGGCGATGACCTGGCCACCGGTGAGGATCGCGATGTCGGTGAGCATGGCCTTGCGGCGGTCGCCGAAGCCCGGGGCCTTGACGGCGACGGACTTGAAGGTGCCCTTGAGCTTGTTCACGATGAGCGTCGCGAGGGCCTCGCCCTCGACGTCCTCAGCGATGATGAGGAGCGGCTTGTTGGCCTGCATGACGCGCTCGAGGACCGCGACGAGATCCTTCACGGAGCTGATCTTGGAGTTGACGATGAGGATGTACGGATCCTCGAGGACCGTCTCCTGGCGCTCTGCGTCCGTGACGAAGTAGGCGGAGAGGTAGCCCTTGTCGAAGCGCATGCCCTCGGTGAGCTCGAGCTCGAGGCCGAAGGTGTTCGACTCCTCGACGGTGATGACACCCTCCTTGCCCACCTTGTCGAGGGCCTCGGAGATGAGCTCGCCGATCTGGGGGTCACCGGCGGAGATGGACGCGGTGGCGGCGATCTCTTCCTTGGTCTCGATCTCCTTGGCGGACTCGAGGAGCTCGGCCGTGACGGCGTCGACGGCCTTCTCGATGCCGCGCTTGAGCGAGAGCGGGTCGGCGCCGGCAGCGACGTTGCGGAGGCCTTCCTTCACGAGGGCCTGCGCGAGGACGGTAGCGGTGGTCGTGCCATCGCCAGCGACGTCGTCAGTCTTCTTGGCGACCTCCTTGACGAGCTCCGCACCGATCTTCTCGTACGGATCGTCGAGCTCGATCTCCTTGGCGATCGAGACGCCGTCGTTGGTGATCGTGGGGGCGCCCCACTTCTTCTCAAGGACGACGTTGCGGCCACGCGGGCCGAGGGTGACCTTGACGGCGTCGGCCAGCTGGTTGAGACCGCGCTCGAGGCCGCGACGGGCCTCTTCGTCGAATGCAATGATCTTGGCCATGACGGCTTCTGTCCTTTCGGGACGATCGTGTGGTGAGCGCACCCGCTGCAGCGCCCGCGACGGCCGGCGCCAGCCTCCCGTTCCTTCCCGGTCGGCGGACGCCTCACCCCAGCGAGGTGTTCCCTTCCCCCCGCGGACGACGGCGGTCCGGCGAGCCTTGCGAGCCCTCAGACTTAGCAGTCAACCCGTGGGAGTGCTAAGTCAATAATTAGCACTCTGCCCCGTCGAGTGCAAGCGCCGACGGCGCGTCATGCCGAGCGCGAACAGGGCGGCGTCCGAAGCGCGAGTTACGCCCGGGCGGAAGTCGGTGAACAGGTCAACGCGCGACCGTTTGGGTCCCGGCCTGATGCGACCTGTTGTCTGCGCCGTAGCTCATCACGGTGAAGTTCGCGGTCGTGATGTCCCCGTTTGCGTCGAACGCGATGGGCCCGGACTGCCCGTCGTAGTCGATGGGCTTCCCCTTCGATTCGAGTCCAAGGCAGTCGGCGAGCGCCGTGCACTTCGTCCGGGGGCCCGAACCCTTGAGGGTCGCCGCGCCGGAGGCCGTGCCGCCCGATACGCCGATGAGGTGCGAGGCGATCGAGGTCCCGGCGTCATCCTGTGCCTCACCCGCGGCGAGGATCGCGAGGGCTGCCGCGTCGTACGCCTCTGCCGCAAACGTCATGTCCTTGAGACCCGGCGACTGCCTGAGGATCTCGGTCTCGAAGGCGGCGCTCGGGAAGAGGCCGGGCACAAGGCCGCTCGCGCCGTCGAGCGCCCCGCCGGCGAGCCCCGTCCCATACTGGGCCACGGCAGCGTCGGCGAGCAGGATCTTCGAGCCGGGAACGCTGGCGTCGTGCACTTGGGCGAGCACAGCCTGGGCGTCGTCGCGGGCGACGACGACGACCGCCCCGGCGCCCGCGGCTTGGGCGGCGGCCGCGGCCGCGCGGGCGTCGTGCCCCGTGAATTCGCCGCTGCCCTTCTCGGCGAGCCCCGCCGCCTTCGCGGCAGTGGCGACGGCGTCACCGAGGTCCTGCCCGTAGGTGCCCTTCTGCCGCAGGACGGCGACGCTCGTGGCGTCCTTGCTCTTCGCCACATTCACGAGGGCCGCGCCCTCGGCCGTCTCCGACGGGGCCGTGCGGAAGTAGTAGCCGTCGCTCCTGTAGCCCGAGAGCGCGGGGTCGAGGTTCGCGGGCGAGATGAGGACGGTCTTGGCCTTGTCGAGGACGTCGATCGCCGCCGGGGCGCGGCTTGAGTCCGTTGGTCCGATGACGACGTCGGCCTTCGCCGCGACGAGCTGCCGCGCGGCCGCGCCGGTGTCCGAAGTGACGGAGGGCTGAAGGAACTCGATGGGGCGGCCCTTATGCCCGCCCGCGGCGTTCGCCTGCTGGATGGCAAGCTCGACGGCGGCCTGCTGGGCCTCGTTCAGAAAGGCAGACGCGCCCGTGTTGTCGAGCAGCATCCCGATGCGCAGAACGCCGTCGCCGGATGCCTCGGTCTGCGCGAGCCGAGCGTTCGTCGAGAAGGCCGAACAGGCTGAGAGGGCCAGTACGGCAACGAGGACCGCCCCCGCGCCGACCCCTGTCGGGCTCGCCGCCGCTCGTGGCGACGACGGCCCGGCGGGCGAACGGCGGATCACTAGCCCGTGTACCCGGGGCCGATCACGGCTGCGAGCGGATAGCCAAGCTGTTGCGCCTGCAGGACGGTTGCGATGCCGAGGTCGGAGGCAAGGGCGTCGGCAGAGGCCTTCTGGCTCGGATCACGGTAGAAGACGACGGAGGTGTTGACTGGGGTTCCGGACCAGTTCCCGACCGCTGCAACCGTCCAGCCGGCCGAGCGGGCCGTCGTCGCGACCCGGTTGCCGAGCCCCGAGGTCGTGGTCGCGTTGTAGACGCCCACGGGAAGGGTCCGGTCAGCGCCTGCTGCCGTTGGCGTCGCCGTGCTCTGGGACGTGGGCGTAGGCGAAGCGGAAGCCGTTGACGGAGCAGCGCTCGGGCTCGGAGTCGTGGTTGCCGAAGCCTTCGGGGTGCTGCTCGCCGTCGCGTGCGACGTGCCCACGGGGGCCGGCGCCGCCGTCGGCCGGAGGAGCTTGGGGACTAGGAACAGTGCGGCTGCGACAAGCACGACGACGACGGCCGCCGCCAGGAGGACCCATGCGAAGGCGCCCCGGCGACCCGTCGCGGTGACCGCCCGAGTGCGATGCACTCCTTGGCGCCGCGGGGTCTCGGGGATGTCGTCGAACTCGTCACGGGGGTAGGTGCTCATGGCGTCAGGTCCTCGTCCGATCCGCTGGGGGGACCGCGGCAGGCTCACGCGCTGCCGCTCAGGCGACGAGCCGTGCGCGCGCGCTGCCGCGACGTCCTAAGTCTACGCAACCTCTTCACGAGCATCGGGTCGTGGGCGAGCGCCGCTTCAGTGTCGATCAGGGCATTGAGGAGCTGGTAGTAGTGCGTGGCCGAAAGGTCGAACAGCTCGCGGATCGCCTGTTCCTTGGCCCCCGCGTACTTCCACCAGTTCCGCTCGAGGGCGAGCATCTGGACTTCCCGCTCGGAGAGGCCTGCTCCGTCTTCGAGCCGCTCTTCGAGCCGATCCTCGAGCTCTGGGGACTCTCCCGGCTCCGCTGCACCCACGTCCGCTCCCTTCGGCCGACCTTCCGAACCTCGCACCAAACCTCGCATCAGTCTAGAAGGGAACTACACCGGTGTCATTCATGAGGGTGCGAGACTGGGGACCGTGACCGAGACCGAGCCGCTCTTCGAGCTCCCAGACGGCGAACCACACTGCACCGAGGCAGCCGCGCCGCTGCCCACCCCCGCCGACGAGGCCGAATCCCTCGCCGCGATGGCGAACGCACCGCTCGAAACGCTCATGCATCCCGAATGGGCTGCCGCGCTCGCGCCAGCTGATGCCCCGCTCCGCCGGGCCCTCCGCACGGCGGCGCAGGACGCCGTGGCCGGGGCCGTCATCCTCCCCGCGCCCGACGCCGTCCTCCGCGCGTTCCGCGACCCTCTCTCGGCGGTCCGTGTGCTGGTCATCGGCCAGGATCCGTACCCCACTCCAGGCCATTCGATGGGGCTCTGCTTCTCGGTGCGCCCCGAGGTCGCCCCGCTGCCGCGGAGCCTCGCCAACCTCTTCCGCGAGTTGGCGGACGACGTCGGCGCGTCGCCTTCGTGCGGCGATCTCACCTTCTGGGCGGAGCAGGGAGTTCTGCTGCTCAACCGGGCTCTCACCGTGAGGGCCGGGGAGGCGGGCTCGCATCGGCGCGTCGGCTGGGAAGAAGTGACAGACGCGGCGGTTCGCGCCGTCGTCGGCCGCGGACTCCCGCTCGTGGCCATCCTGTGGGGCAAGGACGCTCAGTCCGTCCGCCCGCTTCTGGGCACGACGCCGGTCATCGCCTCAGCGCACCCCTCGCCGTTGAGTGCCTCCCGCGGATTCTTCGGCTCGCGCCCTTTCAGCCGGGCCAATTCATTACTCGTCGAACAGGGCGCACAACCAGTCGTGTGGGGCTGAACCGCTATTCTGGGCCGCATGACATCAGCCTCCACCACCACGGCTCCGGCCAAGAAGCCCCGCCCCACGCTGGATCTGGTGGTGGCCCGGACGGAATGGCTCACGCCCCACCTCGTGCGCGTCGTCGCCGGTGGCCCGGGTTTCGACGCCTTCGCTGACAACGGGTTCACGGACAAATACGTCAAGATTTCATTCCCCACCCAACTGCCGGACGGGATCTGGCCCGAGGGTCCCGTCGACCTAGCCGGGCTCCGCGAGTCGCTTCCTGCCGAACAGTGGCCCGTGACGCGCACCTACACGGTGCGTTCCTTCGACGCGACGGCTCGTGAGCTTGCGATCGACTTCGTGGTCCACGGCGACGAGGGAGTGGCCGGGCCGTGGGCGGCGGCGGCGAAACCTGGCGACCGCCTCATCTGCACGGGCCCCGGCGGCGCCTATTCCCCCGATCCTGAGGCCGAGTGGCACCTCTTTGCCGCGGACGAATCGGCGCTCCCCGCCGTCGCCGCCGCCATCGAGGCGCTCCCCGCCGAAGCCAGCGGGATCGCGTTCCTCGAAATCGGCTCGGGGGCCGACGTCATGGAACTCGAAGCCCCGGCAGGAATCGACGTCCGATGGATTTCGCGCGAAGGAGAGCCCGCGGGCGAAACCGTCGTCCTCGCGGAGGCCATCGCCGACGCCGAGTGGCTCCCGGGCACGCCGAGCGTCTTCGCACACGGTGAGCGCGGGGCCATGAAGGAGCTCCGTGCCATCTTCAAGCAGCGCGAGCTCCCACGCGAGAAGCTCTCGCTCTCGGGCTATTGGGCCCACGGCCGGGTGGAGGACCAGTTCCAGGCCGAGAAGAAGATGCCGGTCGGCCAGATCTGACCGCTCCACGAGCGGGAGCTGGCCACTGCACGAGTGGCTAGCGGCGCATCCAGCGGCGACGCCGTTCCACGGACCCCGCCTTCTGGGTGAACGGGCGGGCCAGATGGTCGCCGAGAACGATCCCGGCCGCCGCCCCGAGGATGATCGCCATCGCCGTGAGCATGCCGCCCGCTCCGGCACCGGTCTGGTTGACGTCGAGCGTCGCGACGTACATCGAGCGGAAGATCGTGAGGCCGGGTAGCAGGATGAGCGCGGCTGGAACGGCCACGACGAGCTGCGGCGCGCCCATCCGGAGTGCCACGATCCGGGCGAGGAAACCGATGACGACGGCGCTCGCCGCCGGAGCGACCCGGTCGCCGACGCCGGTGAGCTGGACGCCCGTGAGGACGAAGTAGCCGACGACCCCCACGAGCGCCGTCGGAATCACGAGCCGCCGCGAGGTCTGCTCAGTGACGGCAATCGCGGCGACGGCCGCGCCGATCAGGATGACCTGGACCCAGTACGGGTACGCGGGCGGGAAGGTCTGCGTGACGTCGATCCGGGACACGCCCAGGAGTTCGCCGGCGAGGAACGCGACCGCGATCCCGGCCACGAGCGCCGCGAACGTGAGGAACGCGGAGAGGAAGCGCCCTGCGGCCGTGACCGGGAAGCCGTTGATGGCGTCCTGGGTGGCCGAGACGAGCCGTGAGGTCGGCAGGAGCAGGAGGATCCCTCCGACCACGACGATCGCCGGCGCAATCGTCATCTTGGCCCAGAACATGAGCAGCGCGATGAGCGTCACGAGGAACGCGCTCGCGAGGGTCGTGAAGAAGTCGGGGACGCGCCACCGCCCCATGACGCGGCTGACGAGCGAGACGCCGAGGTTGCTCAGGAAGGCGATGAGCGAAGCCATGAGACCGCCGCCGAGGACGCCGACGAACAGTGCCGCGAAGAGCGAGTAGGCCGCCGTCACTGCCCAACGGGGAAACGGCTTGGCACGCTTCGTGATGCCTTGGAGACGCCGCATCGCCTCATCCCGGCCCACCCCGCCGGCCGCGATCTCGCTCACGAGCTGGTGGACGAGTGCGAGGCCGGCGTAGTTGCTCGTCCACGAGCGGACGACGCGGAGGAGCTGGATCGGGGTCTGGTCTCGCGGAGAGTAGTTGATCGCGACCGACTGGTTGGTGATGTCGACCTCGATGTGCTGGAGCCCGAGCGCGGCGGTCACGGCGATCATCGAGGACTCGACCTCGAGGGCGCCGGCGCCATACCGGAACATCGTCTCGGCGAGGAGCAACGCGAAATCGAGGGTCCGGCGGGCAGACTCGTCCACGCCGCCCACCTGGATGGTCGGGTTCGCGTAGGGGCTGGCCGCGAGACGGTCCACGATCGACAGGGGCGCGGTGGGCGGGCTGTCGCCCGTCATGAGCCGCCGCAGCATCCTGACCGCGGCCGCGTTGTTCGCCCGCGCTTGGGCGGGCGAGATGGGAGGCATCGGCTGGGTTCGTGCTTCTTCTTCGCCCATGATGCCTTCCCTCAGTAGAACTGCTGACCCGTGCGCCGGGTGTAGAGCTGGCGCGCGAGCCGCTCGCCCGCCGTCGTCCATGCCGTGTATCGCGGGACGTCGATGATGTAGTCCCACGCCCCGACGAAGTCCGTCACGGACTTCGTGAAGGAGGTCTTGAAGAGGCCGAGGCCGTGGAACGGATGCGAGGTGTCCTTGAGCCGATCGGCCGGAGGTGTGCCGCAGAAGTCGTATTCGGTGCAGCCGAGCGTCTTCATGTCGAGGATCGCCGTCCACTGGACGAGGTGCGAATCGCCGTACTGGCTGCGGTGCTGCAGCGAGCCGCCGTCCTTGTACGTCGCCTTGCGCCCGTAGTTGATGACGAAGGCGCCCACGGAAGGTCTGCCGTTCTCGTAGACGAAGTACAGCCGGCCCTGCCCTCGGGAAGTGAACTCCGTCCAGAACTGGCGGTAGTACTCGAAGCTGCGGACCTGGGCACCGCTGCGCGACTTGGTGTTGAGCGTCCCCGTCATGAGCGCGTGCATCGTGCGGTAGTTCTCGAGCGTGGGCTCGGCGACCTCGACCTCGACGCCCTCGCGCTCGGCGCGGCGGACCGCGTTGCGCCCTCGGGAGTGGAGGCTGCGCAGGAGCGGACCGGGTTCGGGGGTGATGTCCAGAATGGCCGTGGAGTCGTTCGGCTGGAGGTTGAACGATTTCACGAGACCGGCCTTCGAGAGGACCTGGCGGGCCTCCTCGGAATCGACAATGTCCGGTTCGATCTTGACCGCGAAGACGTGCAGCTTTTCCCGCTCGACGAGTTCTCTTATGGCCTCGAGGGCCGGCGGCACGTCATCCACGCGGGCGACGTCCGGGCCCTTGATGAGGTACCAGAGGCGGCCCATCACCGGGAACGACTTCTCGAGGACGAGGTTGTAGCTGCTTTCCTCGGCGCCCTCGAGGACGAGGTAGCGGACATCCCAGCCGAAGTTCTTCTTGACTGCGGCAAACGCGGCCGACTGCAGCAGGTTCCCGCCGTTGGGGTTCGCGGTGACGTGCTTGTCCCAGTGCTCGATCTCGTCCTGGCTCGCGAAGCGTGCGGTGAAGCTGCTCAAGGTAGGGTGCGTCCCTTCGGTTCGGGTCTCGGGGGCCTAGCCCAGTCTAGTCGTCCGCGAGTCGGCGGTTTACGGCGGCGCCAGTGGGTAGCGACGAGATATGGCGAACAACATCAGAGGCAAGAAAGTTGCGTTCCTTCTGACCAACGGCGTCGAGCAGGTCGAGCTCACGGAGCCGTGGAAGGCGGTCCAGGAAGCCGGCGGCGACCCCGCGCTGGTTTCGCCCGAAGAGGGCCAGATCACGGCGATGAAGGGCGACTGGGAGCACGGCGAGTCCTTCCCGGTCGACGTGACCCTGGACCAAGCCGATCCCAACGACTTCGATGCGTTAGTGCTTCCCGGAGGCACGGTGAACGCGGACAAGATGCGGCTCGAACAGAAGGGTGTCGAGTTCGTGAAGGCGTTCCTCGAGGCTGGCAAGCCTATCGCCGCAATCTGCCACGGGCCTTGGATCCTCATTGAGGCCGGTGCAGTCAAGGGCCGGGAGATGACGTCCTACGCGTCGCTCCAGACCGACCTGAAGAACGCCGGTGCGAATTGGGTGGACCGCGAAGTGGTCACGGACCGCGGGCTCACGACGTCCCGCAAGCCGGACGATCTCGAGGCGTTCTGCAGCAAGATGCTCGAGGAGATCTCCGAAGGGGAGCACGCTGAGGCGTAGGCCGCTCGGAATTCCTCAGCTCAGCATTCCACAACGTTGACGGCGAGGCCGCCCATCGCGGTCTCCTTGTACTTGCTGCTCATGTCGCGCCCCGTCTCGCGCATCGTGACGATGACCTCGTCGAGCGAGACGCGGTGCGAGCCGTCGCCCCACAGCGCCATCTTGGCGGCGTTGATCGCCTTCGCCGCCGCGATGGCGTTGCGCTCGATGCACGGGACCTGGACGAGGCCCCCGATCGGGTCGCACGTGAGGCCGAGGTTGTGCTCCATCGCGATCTCCGCCGCGTTCTCGACCTGGGCGGGGGTACCGCCCATGACCTCGGCCAGCCCGGCGGCGGCCATCGACGACGCCGACCCGACCTCGCCCTGGCAGCCCACCTCCGCCCCAGAGATGGAGGCCTGTTCCTTGTAGAGCACCCCGACGGCGCCGGCCGCGAGCAGGAACCGCACGACGGCGTCGTCCCTGTCCTCTTGGGTGGCGTCCTTCATCCCCGGCGCGTAGTTGAGCGCGTAGTACAGGACCGCGGGGATGATCCCAGCCGCGCCGTTCGTCGGTGCCGTCACGACCCGCCCGCCCGAGGCGTTCTCCTCGTTCACGGCCAGGGCAATGAGGTTGACCCACTCCTGCCAATACATCGGGTCCCGGTCCTTGTCCTCCTTCAGGAGGCGCTCGTGCCAGTCGGGCGCACGACGGCGGACCTTCAGGCCGCCCGGCAGGAGCCCCTCCCGCTTGAGGCTGGATTCGACGCAGGCCTCCATGACTTCCCAGATGTGCAGCAGGCCCGCCCGGATCTCCTCCTCGCTGCGGGAAGCCTTCTCGTTGACCAGCATGATCTCGCTGATCGAGAGGCCCTTCGAGGCGCACCGGCCCATGAGCTCCGCTGCCGTGTGGAACGGGAACGGAAGCTCCTGCTTCGACTCCTCGAGCTCCTTCTGGGCCGCTTCCTCCTCACCCTCACGGACGATGAAGCCGCCCCCCACGGAGAAGAACGTGGCCTCGTGAAGGGGGCTGCCGCCGTCGTCCGCGACCTGGAAGCGCATCCCGTTCGTGTGCCGCGGCAGGACCGTGAGGGGGTGCAGGACCATGTCCTCCACCCCGTACTCGAGCTCCCGGCTCCCCGCGAGCTCGAGCCTGCCCGTGTCCGCGATCGAGGCCAGCCGCTCCTCAACCTGCTCCGGAAGGATCTCCTCGGGCTCGAAGCCCTCGAGCCCGAGGAGCACAGCCGTGAACGTCCCATGGCCGCGGCCTGTCGCCGCGAGCGAGCCGTACAGGTCCACCCGCAGCGAGGCGACCTCGCCCAGGATGCCGCGCTCCCGCAGCTCGCGGGCGAACACCGCCCCGGCCCGCATCGGCCCCACGGTGTGCGAACTCGAGGGGCCGATGCCCACCGAGAACAATTCGAAGACGCCGACGGCCATGTCGGATTCCCTCCTCAGATCAAGTGAACAACCGCCGAGCGCGAACCCGTCGGCTCAGAGTTCTCCGCCGTTCTTGGAGGCGTACTCCTCCGGAGAGAGCAGCGGGCCCTCGGACGTGACCTCGACGGTGAAGAGCCACCCCGCTCCGTACGGGTCCTCGTTGACGAGGGCAGGATTGTCGATGGCTTCCTGATTGATCTCGACGACGGTGCCGCTCACCGGGGAGTACAGGTCGGAGACACTCTTGGTCGATTCGATCTCGCCGCACGTCGTGCCCGCCGTCAGTTCGCTGCCCACCTCTGGGAGGTCGAGGTAGACGACGTCGCCGAGCGCGTCGGCCGCGACAGCGGAAACGCCGATCTTTGCGGGCGCGGCATCGGTGTCAAGCCACTCGTGCTCCTCGGAGTACCGGAGGCCGGTTTGGACTTTGCTCATGGCTGGGGATTCCTCTCAGTCACTTCTGTCGCTTGTAGAACGGCAGTGCTACTACCTCGAACGGCTCGGCCTTGCCCCGCAGGTCCACCTCGAGCTTCGTGCCGGGTTCGGCGAGTTCGACGTCGACGTAGGCCATGGCGACCGGGTAGCCGAGCGTGGGGCTGGGCTGGCCGCTCGTCACTTCGCCGACCTTCTGGCCGTCCTTGAGCACGGCGTAGTGCGAGCGTGCGGCCCGTCGCCCGAGGCCGCGAAGGCCCACGAGGCGCCTGCCGCTCGTGGTGCCGACGCCGTCGTCCTTCTTCGCCTGCAGCCGAGCGCGCCCGACAAAGTCGCCTTCCTTGGACTTGAGGGCGACGACGCCGCCCAGCCCCGCTTCGAAGGGCGTGACCTCGCGGGAGAGCTCGTTGCCGTACAGGGGCATCCCCGCCTCGAGGCGCAGCGAATCGCGGGAGGCGAGGCCGCACGGGACGAGATCGCGGCCCTCCCCCGCGGCGCGGACGGCATCCCACAGTTCGGCCGCGCGGTCGTTGGCGACGAAGAGCTCGAAGCCGTCCTCGCCGGTGTAGCCCGTGCGTGCTAGAAGCACGGGCACGCCGGCGGCTTCGACTTGCACGGCCGCGTAGTACTTCAGCCCGGTGACGGCCTCGGCGTGCTCGTCCGAGACCAGCTGGAGGACGATCGCCTCGGCGTTCGGGCCCTGCACCGCGATGAGCGAGGTCTCGGCCGAGGCATCTCGCAGGGCGCAGCCTTCTGCGTTGCCTCCGGCTGTGAAGCGGTCGCGCCGCGCCTCGAGCTCGGCCGCGACCGTGGCCGCGTTGCCCGCGTTGGGGACTACGAGGTAGTCCTCCTCGGCGACGCGGTAGACGATGAGGTCGTCGATGATGCCGCCGTCCTCGGCGCAGATGAGGGAGTACTTGGCCTTGCCTACGGCGATCGCGGAGAGCTTTCCGACGAGCGCGTAGTCCAGGAAGGCCCCCGCGTCCGGGCCAGTCACCCAGACCTCACCCATGTGGGAGAGGTCGAACAGGCCGGCGGCCTCGCGGACCGCGCGGTGCTCGGCGAGCTCGGAGCCGTACTTGAGCGGCATCTGCCAGCCGCCGAAGTCTGTGAAGCTCGCACCGAGGGCGGCGTGCCTCTCGTACAGCGCGGTGCGCTTCTCCTCGGCCTGGTTCGCAGCGATCTGAGGTTCTGCAGTCATGGGGTGGTCCTTAGCTTTCGAACGCTTCGAGGGGCGGGCATGCGCAGATGAGGTTGCGGTCCCCGGCGGCGCCGTCGATGCGTCCCACGGGGGCGAAGTACTTGTCCTGGCTGGGGGTGCGGCCGGGGAAGGCTGCCTGCTCGCGGGTGTAGGGGCGGTCCCAGTCAGAGCTGACGACGGCGGCCGCGGTGTGCGGGGAGCGGCGCAGCGGGGAGTCGGCGAGGGGGAAGTCCCCGTGCGCGACCTGGTCGATCTCGGCCCGGATGGCAATCATCGCCTCGATGAACCGCTCGACCTCGGCTAGGTCCTCGGACTCGGTCGGCTCGACCATGAGCGTGCCCGCGACCGGGAACGCCAGGGTCGGGGCGTGGAAGCCGAAGTCGATCAGCCGCTTGGCCACGTCCTCGGCCGTGACCCCGGTCTTGGCGGTGACCTCGCGCAGGTCCAGGATGCACTCGTGCGCGACGAGGCCGCCCTCGCCCGTGTACAGGACCGGGAAGTACGCGTCGAGGCGCCGGGCGACGTAGTTCGCCGCGAGGAGCGCCGACTTCGTGGCCTCGGTCAGCCCGTCGGCGCCCATGAGCTTCACGTACGCCCACGAGATCGGCAGCACGCCGGCCGAGCCGAACCGCGAGGCCGAGACCGGAAGGTCGTGCTCCTCCCCGCCATCCTCGGTGCGGCCGGTCCAGCTCGCGGCGTCGCCGGGCATGAACGGGGCAAGGTGCGCCCGCGCCGCGACGGGCCCGACGCCGGGGCCGCCGCCGCCGTGCGGGATGCAGAAGGTCTTGTGCAGGTTCAGGTGGGAGACGTCCCCGCCGAACTTCCCCGGCTGGGCCAAGCCGACGAGCGCGTTCATGTTCGCCCCGTCGATGTAGACCTGCCCGCCCGCGGCGTGGACGGCGTCGCACACCTCGCGCACGTCGGCGTCGTACACCCCGTGGGTCGAGGGGTAGGTGATCATGATCGCCGCAATGCGGCCCGCGTTCGCCTCGATCTTCGCGGCGAGGTCGCCGTGGTCGATCGTCCCGTCCGCGGCGGTGGCGACGACGACGACCTTCATCCCGGCGAGCACCGCCGAGGCCGCGTTCGTCCCGTGCGCCGAGGCCGGGATGAGGCACACGTCGCGCTGGGCCTCGCCCCGTGAGTGGTGGTAGCCGCGGATCGCGAGCAGGCCCGCGAGCTCGCCCTGCGAGCCGGCGTTGGGCTGGATCGAGACCTGGTCGTAGCCGGTGATGGCCGCCAGGTCCTGCTCGAGGTCGGCGATGAGCTCGCGCCAGCCCTCGGTCTGGGAGTCCGGGGCGAAGGGGTGGATGCCGGCGAACTCGGGCCACGTGATGGCCTCCATCTCGACGGCGGCGTTGAGCTTCATGGTGCACGAGCCCAGCGGGATCATCGTCCGATCCAGCGCCAAGTCCCGGTCGGAGAGACGGCGCAGGTAGCGCATCATCTGCGTCTCCGACCTGTACGCGTGGAACACCGGGTGCTGCAGGTACAGGCCCGTGCGGTGCATCGCGCCCTCAAGGCCGAACCCGGACGCCGCCTCGCCCCAGGCGGTGTCGAGGCCGTCGCCCGCGGGGCCCGCGCCGAACACGTCCGCGAGGACCGCCACGGTCTCCGCCGTCGTCGTCTCGTCGCACGAGATCCCGACCGTGTCCCCGTCCACGAGCCGGAGGTTGATCCCCTTCGCCTCCGCAGCCGCGACCAGGGCCGCGGCCCGGCCCGGGACGCGGGCGGTCACCGTGTCGAAGAAGCTCCGGTGGGCCACCTCGACCCCGGCGGACTCGAGCGCCGCGGCCAGGGTCCGGGCATGGGCGTGGGTGCGCTCGGCGATCGCCTTGAGGCCCTCCGGGCCGTGGTAGACCGCGAACATCGAGGCCACGATCGCCAGCAGCGCCTGCGCCGTGCAGATGTTCGAGGTCGCCTTCTCGCGCCGGATGTGCTGCTCGCGGGTCTGCAGCGCCAAGCGGTAGGCGGGGCGGCCGGCGTCGTCCTTCGACACGCCGACGAGGCGGCCCGGAAGCTGGCGCTCGAGCCCCTTGTGCACGGCCATGAACGCCGCGTGCGGTCCCCCGTAGAACAGCGGGACCCCGAAGCGCTGTGCCGAGCCGACGGCGATGTCCGCGCCCTGCTCGCCCGGGGACTTGATCAGGGTCAGTGCCAGGAGGTCGGCGGCGACCGTGACCATCGCCCCGCGCTCCTTGGCCTCCTCGATGAGCCCAGTCGCGTCCGCGACCCGCCCCGACGCCCCGGGCTGCTGGATCACGAGCCCGTTGATCGGCCCCTCCGGCAAGCCCTTCGACAGGTCAGCGACCTCGACCTCGAACCCGAGCGCCCGGGCACGGCCGACCACGATCGCGATCGACTGCGGGAACAGGTCCGCATCCAGCACGGTCTTGCCGCCGCCGGGTGCTCCGGCCAGCGCCTTGTTCCTGTTCGCCCTGCGCATCAGCAGCACGGCCTCCATCACAGCCGTGGCCTCGTCCAGGAGCGACGCGTTCGCGATCGCGAGACCCGTCAGGTCCTCCACCGCGGTCTGGAAGTTCAGCAGCGCCTCGAGCCGGCCCTGCGAGATCTCCGGCTGGTACGGGGTGTAGGCCGTGTACCAGGCAGGGTTCTCCACGATGTTCCGCCGGATCACCGCCGGGGTGACCGTGTCGTAGTAGCCCTGACCGATCATCTGAACGCGCGGCTTGTTCTTGCCCGCCAGCTGCCTCAGTGCCGTCAGCACCTCGGACTCGCTCAGCGCCGGCGCAAGCCTGAGCGGGGAAGCCTGCTTGATGCTGTCCGGGACCGCCGTCTCGGCCAGCGCGTCCGCGCTGTCATAGCCGACCGCGTTCAGCATGTGCTTGATGTCCTCATCGCGCCGCGCACCGATATGCCGGTCGACGAAGGCTGCGGGAACTGCGTGGTCCGTCACGGGGGAACTCCAATACTCTGGCCGTGCGCTGCACGGCATCGATCGCGTTCCTCCCCGCTCTGTATCGGACCTGAGAGATTCCGCCGGCCCTTCAGGCCGGCTTGCACCGTCGGTGAGTCCGCGGTCGAAACCGGGACTGCTTTCCAGAGGCGCCTTGCCGCGGCGGTACAGGTGCCTGAGAGATTCCTGGGGAGGTGTTGCTCCTACGGCGCCTGCTTGCTCATGCTCGCAGGACTCTCCCGCCGCAGATCAAAGGCTTGTTCAGTTGTGGGCATGCGGGCATGCCGCACAGACCAATTGTGCTATGCCGCCTCCCACGGAGCAAACACGCCCAGGCCCTAAGCTCCAGCCGGCCGAAAAAAAGGGTGAAGGCCACCTCCCGCAGGAGGTGGCCTTCACCCTTCTACTGAGGCGTCAGCCTCTTTACTTGCATTTTCCGAGTGACACGGTCACCCCGAGCAGGCTCGTGCCGCAGCTCTTCGACGACGAAGCAGCCGAATCCGAGGTGGTTGGCTCTGGCGAGGCGGAACTGGACGGCGACGGTGCCGGTGCGGGCGACGACGCCGCGCTTGCGGCCCGAGGCGACGTCGGGGTGCCCGTGGTGCCCGGAGCCGCGGCGGCTGGCGACCCGCCGCCCGAAGCTGCGGCGTCAGGGGCGCCGGCAGCCGCGCCAGGGGCACCGGCAGCAGCGGGGCCAGGGGCGCCGGCAGCACCGCCTGCCAGCGCGCCGTACGGTGCGCCAGCCGCCGGAGTGCCCGGCGCGGGGAGTGGGGCGGGCGGTTGGGGCATCAGGCCAGCCTGCGAAAGGGTCGGCCCGGACGACGGCGAGACGGACCTGACGATCGACGCCGGGGCGGAAACAGCACCTGACGGCGTTTCTCCTCCGGCGAGCGAGCTCGAGAACCCTGCCGGGTTGGGGCCGAGCTGCACCGTCGGTTCAGGGGCAGCCGTCGGCGCTGTGCCTTCCGGCAGCACGCCGCGCACTGCGACAGCACCTGCGGACAGTACCAGCGCTCCAAGAGTGGTCCATAGGAACGCCATAGGGATCGCGCCCGTGCCCCCGGCGCGGCGGGAACGAAGTCGCCAAACGGAGGAGACAACGAGGACGAGGCCGCAGACGAGCATGACGACGACGGGGACAGTTGCGAGAGCGAACACCACGGCAGCCACTGCAACAGCCCCCGCGAGCCAAAGGGGCGGGCGGCTCCAAGGGCTCGCTCGTCGGCGAGGCCGCCTCAGCCAAACAGGCGTTTCGGCGGCGTCCTTTCGGGGACGGTTAGGAAACGACACCGTCGCCATGCTTCCAGAGCGGGCCGAGTCTGGCCAATCGAGACGGCCCGCTCCCTGCCAGCATGCTCCCTGCCAGCGCCCACCCTGCCAGCGCCCACCCCGCCAGCTGCGCGCACCCCTTCGCGCGTGCAGTTCTCGATCGCTAAGGCGATCACTTCGCCAAACCGGCCCGCCTCAAGGCCTCCGCCAGCGCGGTGTCGGGTACGCCCTGGGCCCCCCGCCCGCCGTCGCCCGCCCGGTCGCGCCCGCGGCCGCCGTCGCGCCCGCCCTCGCCTCTACGCCCGCCGTCGCCGTTCCGCGGGCGACGCCGGTCCTCCCCTGTTCCCCGCTGCTCGCCATTCCGGTCCTCGCGGTTGCGGTCCTCGCCCGGGCGCGAGACCTCGTCGTCAAGCCGCAGCGAAAGCGAGATACGCTTCCGGGGCACGTCAACGTCGAGAACCTTGACGCGCACGACCTGCCCCGATTTCACAACCTCCCGGGGATCCGAGACGAACTTCGAGCTCATCGCTGAGACATGGACGAGGCCGTCCTGGTGAACCCCGATATCGACGAAAGCCCCGAAGGCGGCGACGTTGGAGACCGTTCCCTCGAGCACCATGCCGGGCTTGAGGTCCCCGATCGTCTCCACGCCTTCCTTGAGCGCTGCAGTCACGAACTCCGGGCGAGGATCACGCCCGGGCCGTACGAGTTCCGCCATGACGTCCTTGACGGTGGGGAGCCCGAAACGCTCGTCTGCAAACTGGGCGGGGTCGAGGGTCGCGACTGCCGATGCCGTTACCCCTGGAGCCGCCGGTCGTCCGGTCCCCGCTGCATGCCCCGCCGCTGCGAGGATACGGTGAGCCAAGCCGTAGGCCTCCGGATGAACTGCTGAGGCGTCGAGCGGCTCCCGACCCCCCGTGATGCGGAGGAAGCCTGCGCACTGCTCGAACGCCTTGGCGCCCAGCCTCGGAACCTTCTTGAGCTCAGCCCGGCTTGCGAAAGGTCCGTTAGCGTCGCGGAATTCCACGATGCTGCGGCTGAGGAGGGGGCCCACGCCTGCTACCCGAGAGAGCAGCGAGGGCGATGCGGTGTTCACGTCGACGCCCACGGCGTTGACGCAGTCCTCCACCACAGCGTCCAGAGAACGTTCGAGTTTCGCGGGCGTGAGGTCGTGCTGATACTGGCCGACCCCGATCGACTTCGGCTCGATCTTCACCAGTTCGGCGAGCGGATCCTGGAGCCTGCGCGCGATTGAAACCGCGCCGCGAAGCGAAACGTCAAGGTTGGGGAGCTCGGCCGAGGCAAGGGCTGAAGCCGAATAAACGGATGCCCCTGCCTCGGAGACGATGACCTTCGCAGGCTTCATCGCGCCGTCGTTCTTCTGGCCAGCAGCGAGAGTGCCGGGCTGCGGAAGGCGGGCCAAGAGCTCTCCGGCGAGCCTGTCGGTCTCCCGGCTCGCCGTCCCGTTTCCAACCGCCACCAGCTCGATCCGGTGTTTGAGGGCGAGCGCTTCGAGCGTCGCGAGGGATTCCTTCCACTTGTTCGCGGGCGCATGCGGGTAGATCGTGGCAGTGTCCACAACTTTCCCGGTTCGGTCGACGACGGCGACTTTGACACCCGTCCGGAGACCAGGGTCGAGGCCTAGCACGGCCCGGTTCCCTGCTGGAGCCGCGAGCAGGACGTCGCGAAGATTCGATGCGAAGACGCGAACTGCCTCTTCCTCGGCCGCTTCGAAGAGCCGTGAGCGGAGATCGGACTCAAGGCGGGGTTGAAGGCGTCCGCGCCACGCGATCCGCACAGTCTGAGCGAGCCATTTCCCGCCCGGGGTGTCGGCGCCCCCTCGAATCCCGAGCGAGCGCGAGACTGCATTTTCGTACCCGGCGCGGGCTTCGTCCAAGGCTGCCTCGTCTCGAGGATCGGCCTCAGCCACTGCCACAGTGAGAGCGCCCTCGCGTTCGCCGCGAAGGAGCGCAAGGACACGATGCCCAGGCAGGCTCTCGAGAGGCTGGACATAGTCCGCGTAGTCCGCGTACTTTCCCGCAAGCTCCGGGTTCGTGCCCTCCGCAGCCTGCACACGAACGCGTCCTCGAGTCCAGAGCCGCTCGCGCAGCTCGTGAACGAGCTCGGTATCCTGGCCAGCCCGTTCGGTGAGGATTGCCCGCGCGCCGGCGAGTGCATCTGCCGCGTTCGGAACACCCTTCTCCTCGCTCACAAACGAAGACGCCGCCTCATCTGGAAGGCGCGACGGGTCAGCGATGATCGCATCGGCAAGCGGCTCGAGGCCTGCCTCTCTCGCTATCTGTGCCTTCGTCCGGCGCTTTGACTTGTAAGGAAGGTAGAGGTCTTCGAGCTCGGCCTTCGTTGCCGCTTGAAGCACGGCCTCACGCAGCTGATCGCTGAGGGCACCCTGCTCGTGTATGGCCGAGAGCACTGCTGCCCGGCGGTCTTCAAGCTCCCGGAGGTAGCGGAGCCGCTCCTCAAGGTCACGGAGTTGCGCATCGTCGAGGGTACCGGTGACCTCCTTCCGATAACGGGCAATGAAGGGCACCGTAGCTCCTCCATCGAGAAGGCCTACGGCAGCGGTGACCTGCCAGGTCTTGACGCCGAGCTCGCGGGCGATAACGACGTTGATCTTCTCTGCAATCTCCTTGGAGATCTGCTCGGCGGTCTTCTCGGGGAAGGCGTCACGCAGTTCTACTTGCGACGAGCCTTCTTGAGAGGAGCCTTCTTGGGAGGAGCCTTCTTGGGAGGAGCCTTCTTGGGAGGAGCCTTCTTGGGAGGAAGCATTCCTATCGGGGGCCGAGGATGAGGGTCGCGGGCGTGAAGGAGCAGGGACAGCAGGCTGGGTCACAGAGACTACTTTGCCCTATGCCTCCGACAATCTGCACTCCCGCAAGATGTCTCGCACCACGCCATCAGCCAGCCACATCATCTGCACCAGCCACACCATATGCAGAGGTAAGCGGTTCTCAGAACGGCCCTCAGACTTTCAGAACCGCTCTCAGATTCTCGGAACAGCTTTAGAACGGCGGGGACTCGTTTTGAGGTTCGGAGGGTGTGGGAGCAGTCGGCAGGGCACGTTCCTGCGCCGCCGTTTCGGTCACGGCTGTTTCAGAAATGTAGGTGCGGCCTAGGGGCGACGTCCATCGGAGCAGGCTTCCTTCCTCTCGGGGATCGTGCCGGTACCTCCACGCTCCGATGGATTTGAAGGCGTGGTGTCTTCGACACAGCAGAGTGAGGTTGTCCGGATCCGTTCTCCCGCCGTCCTGCCATTCGATCGTGTGGTCCGGTTCGCACAGTTTCGCGCGTCGAGTGCATCCAGGGAACATGCATCCCCCGTCCCTGTGGGCGAGATAGCGGCGCAAGGCCTTGGGCGGACGGTATGCCGTTCGCCCGACCCCGAGTGCAGCGCCAGTGAGTGCGTCGGTGAAGAGCCTGTCCCAGTTGGGGGCGAGGGAGGCGAGACGCCTGGCCGTGGCGGCATCGATGGGTCCGTAGCCTTCCAACTGCGCCACACCTTGGGCTTGTGCCGGTCCCTCAGGCTGTGCCATCGCAGGGCGTGGGGCGTTCTGTGCCATGGTAAGGAGTGGCGCGGCGTTTGCCGCCGCAGGGAGTGGCACGCTCTGTGCCATCGAAGGGAGTGGCGCGGTCAGCTTGCGCGCGGGATCGCGCTCGTGCCCATTTGGATTGACGGCCGCTCCCATGACGCGAGCGAACGGTCCCACGAACGGATCGATCGATCCCAGCGCGACGTTGTCGATCGGCGCCGCCGGGGCGTTGTCGATCGGCCCCTGCACCGGAGTAGAGGGCCCACTCTCGACGCTCAGGGCGAGACCGATGGGGATCGTGACAACGACCTCGGGACGGAAAGACCCGGCAAACGCAGGATCGGGGACACCGAGGAGCCGGTGGATCAGGGCATCGACCCGCAGCTGGGACAGGGTGCGCTCCTCTGCTGCCGCGGCAGGGGCGTCAGGAGTCCCTTCGTCGCTGTTCCTGCCAGGGGCCCTGCGGGCAGCAGCAAGTGCGGTGCGCGCATCCGTGTCGAGGCCGTTGAATACTGCGAGGCCCACCTCAGCAGGCAGGAGTGCGGTAAGGGTGCACATGCCGTCAGGCTCTGGAGCGAACCAGATGCCCCGGTCCCGTGCTGCCGCCTTCTTTCGCGACTGGATGGTCTCAGGGTGCATCCGCTCCCGTAGGCGCCTCAGAGCTGAACGTAGTTCCGCAGGCGTCCGACGCCGCCCGCTGCGCGTCACTGCCCGCTCTAAAGCCTCCTGCCCGAACGCCTCGGCAGCCTCGGGTGGGAGCGTCCGGGCCTGGTCGAGGATGACTCTCGCATGCTGGAACGAGATCGTCCCCGTCTGGACTGCTTCTAGGACATGGCTCTGTGTTTCGGTCAGGTCAGCCGCGTCCTGCAGCAGTCTTGCTGCGGCCGCCTCGGAGACCGCGGCCGTGGTGGCCGCCTCTGCTACGGCCAGAGCATGCACCTCGTCCCCGCCGAACCGCACCGGCTGGCTGTCCCGTCGCGGGAGGCCCTCGGCGGCCAGAGCAGGCTCGAGACGGGCCAACGCCCGCAGCCGGATGCCTGTTGCCCAGCCGATCACCCGCTCCGCGCATTCGGCCACTGCTAACGCCTCCGCCGCGGAAAGGCTCTCGGTGGCCGGTAGGCCCATGGACCCCAACAGCGGCGAGTCGGGCCTGTCACCGAACACCACGATCGAGGTCCACGAGTCTGCGTCGGCCTCAGCAAGGTTGGGGTCTTCTGAGCCGGCATCGGCCTCAGCAAGGTTGGGATCTGCTGAGCCGGCATCGGCCCCAGCGAGGTTGGGATCTGCTGCCGTGCCAGACGGGGCGACCTCATGGAAGATCTCCTCACCGTGAACATCCCCGAGGAGAGGGGCGAGGAGAGAGTGGTCCGCCCAGCCGCCGGCCTCCTGCCAGCCAGCGCTCTCGGGCCAGACGTCCTCTTGCCAAGGGGTGCACGGACTGTCCGCGTCAGCCGTCCCGCCCGCGGAGTTGACAGTGCTGCCCTTCGCCCCGTTTTCAGCCGCAATGGCTTCAGAAGCGTGCTGTTCCGCGCTCATCCTCTTCACCTCCTGATCGTCCGAGAACCCGTTCCGTAGAGCTAATCCGAGCCTACGAATGGGGACCGACAAAATAAGGGAATGCTCAAAGCCCCAGAAGATCCGGAAGGCCGATGCCAGAGAAGATCCTGAAGGCCGGACGACATCAAGGGGCAGGAGCGACCCGGCCGGCCGGAACGAGCCGGGGTATGCCGGGGTGTAGGCGCGGAACAACCGGAGGGCGCTCGAAACGACCTCTCGGGCGGAACGAGCCGGGGTAAAGGGGCGGAACAACCCAGGGCGCTCAGAACGCCGCAAAGGGAAGGCGGCGGTTCAAGCGGAAGGTGCGGAAAGGCTCAAGGGCTCCAAACTCCAAACTCCAAGCGCCAAGCTCCAAAGCCAGAGAAGAGGCAAGAGCCGGAGCGGCTACCCGGCGTCGTCAGCGTGCCCCCCAAGCGGCGGCTACGGCCGCTGCACCCGCTTGTCCGAGCGCCCACACGGCGCCGCCTACGCCGGCTACTGCATAACAGCCCACAGGAATGAGCATGAGCCACTCCCTCCATGAGCCAGCGTCACCGAGAACGGGAAACGAGACATGGCCTCCAGGGCGCCACATCCACGCCAGCAAGGGAATTCGGGAGAAGCGCCGGGGGCGGCGAAACGCAATCGGCCAGAGGAGGTTGCACCCTCCGGTCGTGAGCATGTCCCCCGCGATATGCACCGAGCATCCCAGAGCGACGGCGAGGGGGAACCAGTCCTGCTCGTGGGGCGCGAAGACAGCAATGAACGCGGCTAGGGGTACCGCGACGAGCCAAGGAATGCGGCGCACTCCCTCGGGGAAGACGCCCAAGACCTTCGCCGCGAATGCGACGAGCAGGAGCGAGACGAGGCCCGCCCCCACATGGAGCGTCCCGATGTGAAGGGTGCCGATGTGAAGCGTCCCCAGCATGGGCACAACCGCCGTCCACCGTCCCGCAGCCCAGGCTATCGCCGTGAACACGGCTATTCCGAGCAGGGAGTGCGTTCCGTTGCGGTGGCCGCCTGCGACAGCGCCGATCCCTTCGCATGCAAATCGCGAGACGGGCGGAAGGGAGTGGGCGATCGTCGCTCTCGGATGATCAGCATCAGGGAGGAGAGCGGCGCCAGCCGTCACGAGGGCGCCCGCGACGACGCCGAGCGGCGAAGCGTGCAGGAGAGGCGAACCGAGGTCGAGGCTCGCCGGGCCCCAGCCGAGGACCGCCGTAAGCGGTGCGAGATCGAGGTGGACTTGGGTCGTGACAGCGACCCAGGCTGCGGCGCCGCACGCGGCGTGGTGAGGGCCCATCATCCGGCCGAATCCTCCTCTGACCTGCGGATACGCGCCGAATGCGCCCTACTACCCTACAGGCACGGGCCCCTACTGCCCGAGGGTGCGTCGCTGAGGGCTAAGCGAGGCCGAAGCCAGCCCGGCCCGGAAGCCAGGCGGGGCGGAATCTAGGCGAGGCAGTCAGCGCAGGCACCGGCATCGATGTCCGCGTCTCGGAGGACGGCGCCGCAATCACGGCATTCGGCATGCGCGGCTAGATCGGCGCAGTCCGCGCAGCGAACCTCGTCGGATTCGGCAAGCCCCGCTCCGCAGTCCTGGCAGACGTCCTCGGCCTGAACCGCATGCGGGCTGGCCAGTGGATGGAGTTCGAGTTCTTCAACAACAAGTGCGCTCATACTTCGAGGCTAGGTTTTCCGTCCGACAAAATAAGGACGCGGCCTCGGCGTGCCGGGAATCCGCGTAGGCTTACGAGGATGGCGCGCTACTTCGACGTCCACCCGGTGGACCCTCAGCCCCGCCTGATCGGTCAGATCGTACGGATCCTGCAAGACGGAGGGCTCGTCGCCTACCCGACCGATTCGTGCTACGCCCTAGGGGCCCAGATGGGCAACCGGCAAGCCCTCGACCGAATCCGGCAGATCCGGCGGCTCGATGACAAGCACCATTTCACCCTCGTCTGCCGCGACTTCGCCCAGCTCGGCCAGCTCGTGAACATCGACAACGATGTGTTCCGGGCCATTAAAGGCGTCACGCCCGGCCCGTACACGTTCATCCTCCCCGCGACGCGGGAGGTCCCCCGCCGCATGCTGCACCCGAAGAAGAAGACGGTGGGCGTGCGCATCCCCGACAACAATGTTGTCCGCGCGCTGGTAGCGGAGCTCGGCGAGCCCATCCTTTCGTCCACCCTGCTTCTGCCGGGGGACGAGGACCCGCTCATCGATGGCTGGGACATCAAGGACCGGCTCGACAACGTCCTCGACGCGGTCGTCGATGCTGGCGACTGCGGCACCGAGCCGACGACGGTGATCGACTTCTCCGGTGGCTACGCAGAAGTGGCGCGCCAAGGAGCTGGAGACGCATCCCGCTTCGAGTGACTCGTCACGAGCTGGATCCCGCCAGAACCCAAGCCCGGGCAGCAATCAGGCCCGCCAGACTCACGGGCCCCTGCAGTGCGCGTGAGCCTAGAATAGAAGGGCGAGAGGAGGGCCTCCGTGGCACGGTTCCACTACCGCAATCCCAAGAGCTCGCGACGCTTCCCGGCGATTCCCTCGGAGCGCACGGCACCCCCGGCGACAGCACCGCCACGAGCCCCGGCGGCAGCACCGGCACCAGCGCCAGCATCGGCGCCAGCATCGGCGCCGTCGTTCGTCGCGCGCGCCGTGCGCCGCCGCCCACAGCAGCCGTCCCGCGCCCGCCGCAACGGGCTCGGTCTTGTCTCCCCGCAGACGACCGACCGGTGGCGCGAACTCCTCGCGCCTGACGGCACTCCGCCTGCCCTCCCCTACCAGATTGAGTATGTGCGCGCTGCCGTCCGGCAGGAGACGGGCGTTCGGCCCAGCCTGCGGGGCCTCACTGTGGGTCAGGCCGAACGCATTCTCGCCGCGCTCAACATCGATCCGCGCCCGCTCTGGCGCGGCGGGAGGGACAGCTGGGCCCTCAACGTGCTCGCGATCTGCGGCAAATGGCTCGCGTTTGCGCTCCTCTTCATCGTGATCTTCTCCCTCGGCCGCGCCGACGGAGCCCCGCTCGTACTGCTCATCCTCATGGGCTTCGGACTCTCCGCAGCGAGGCGACAGCGCCGGCAGAGCTACGAGAACCGGCACTATCGCCGTGCGCGCCAGGAGAGGCCCACAACCTTCGACGCAGACGACGGCGGCCCCCGCCGAAGCATCCCAGAGCAGCCACATGCGGGGTTTGCGAACGAGGACAAAGGCAGCCCGTACGACGTCGAGACCTACCTCAAGCGGCTCGGCCAGGACGGGCGCTAGGCTGCCTCGCCGCGAGACGCCCTCCGACTCAACCTATCCACCGAGGCCCTCCCCTCATCGTCCACTGAGGCGCTCCACTGAGGCCGTCCACTGAGGCGCTCCACTGAGGCCGGCCACTGAAGCACCAGCACCTCGCTTTCTATTGCTAATGTTTCTCGTTAGCAATAGAAAGCGAGGAAGCCCGTGGCAGCTCTGGACGTCGACGATCTCCGAATTTCCCTGCAGGGAAGGGTTCTCGTCGATGGCGTCTCCTTCACGATCCGCGACGGACGGCGCACGTGTCTCCTCGGGGCCTCGGGGTCGGGGAAGTCGCTTATCGCACGCGCCATCGTCGGTCAGCTACCGGCGGGGGCCGTGGCAACAGGGAGCATCAAGGTCCACGGAGTCGAGGTCCTCGGAGTCCCGACCGCGAAGCGGCTGCCAGTCGCGCGGCCCGCAATGGTGTTCCAAGACTCGGCAGTGGCCCTCAACCCGCTTGTCCGCGTTCGGGAGCAGCTCGCCCACCCCCTGCGCCGGCACCGAAGCCTCGCGCGCGCGGAGGCGCACCGCGCGGCAGCCGAACTCGGCGAGCGCGTGGGCCTCCCCGCGCATCTCCTCGAGGCGTTTCCGCAAGAACTCTCCGGCGGCCAGCGACAGCGGGCCTGCATCGCACTCGCCCTCGCGTGCGAGGCGCGGCTCCTCGTTGCGGACGAGCCTACGACGGCGCTCGACGTCGTTACCCAGGCGCACGTCCTCGACGTGCTCGCGTCGGAGACCGCAGCCGCGGAAAGACTCTCGGTGCTCTTCATCACCCACGACTTCGCAGTCGCGGCCGCAATGTGCACCGATGCGATCATCCTCGACAATGGGCATGTCGTGGAAAGCGGGCCACTCCGCGAGATCTTCCGGCGCCCTCAGAATGGGTCCACGCAAGCCCTTGTGAGGGCAGCGCGAACAGCATCGCTCGAGAGCGCTCGTCGCCCAGGACCGCCGGACGTTGCCAGCAAGCCCACCGAGACAACCGCCGCCTTCTTCGATGTCGCGGGTCTCAGCAAGTCCTTCCCCCCGAGATTCCGTAAGGCACGCGTTCAAAGCGCGGACGAACCCGCTCTCGAACGCGTCGGCCTTCACCCGACGGATCTCGCCATCGCTCGCTCTGAGCGCGTGGGCATCGTCGGCGTCTCCGGTTCAGGCAAGACGACCCTTCTCAGGATCATGCTGGGGCTCGAGCACTCTGACAGCGGCAGGGTGCGGTGCGACGAGCAGACGATCCGTCCGGCGAACTCCGGTGAGCTCCGCTGGTACCGGCGGCGAGTCCAGTACGTCCCACAGGACCCGGCGAACACCCTCGATCCCCGCATGGAAGTACGGGATCTGGTTGCTGAGCCCCTCGAGAGCCTCGGGTACGACGGCGACCGCGAGGCGGCCGTCGTCGACGCCCTGGAATGCGTGGGACTCAACCGAAGCCACCTCGCCCGGCGGCGGAACGAACTCTCGGGGGGCCAGGCCCAACGCGTCGCGATCGCCCGCGCCATCGTGGTGCGCCCCGATTTCCTCCTCGCCGACGAACCCGTGAGCGGATTGGACCTCCCGACCCGCGAGCGCGTCGTCGGCCTCCTCACCCGCCTCGCCGACGAGCGAGGCATGGGCCTGCTCATCGTGTCGCATGACCTTTCCGTCGTCGCGAGCCTGTGCCACCGGACGCTCGTCCTGCATGACGGGCGTGTCATCGAGGATCGACGAACGCTCGACCTCCTCCGCAACCCCCGCCACGCCCGAACGCGGGAGCTGCTCGCCGCAATCCCGCCGCTGCCCTTCTAAACCTCACCTCGCACCTAAGCCACACCCTTGCACCGAGAAAGGACCAACAACCATGAAGATCGCCCATGCCCTGCGCGCTGGGGGCACCTCGCTCGCCCTTGCGGCGGCAATGTCAGGATGCTCGCCGAGCACCTCGAGCACGACAGACAACGGCGGCCGCATCCGCCTCGCGATGCTGCAGCCTCCGCGCTCGGGGCTCACGCCCTTCAGTGACGACGCGTTCAAGCTCTCCCGCTGGGCAACAGCTGAGACCCTCGTGACGCTCGATGAGAACGGCGAGGCGCTCCCGCACCTCGCGGCCGAATGGAAGCGTGTGGGCGATAAAGCGTGGGAGTTCATCCTGCGCGAAGATGTCGAGTTCCATGACGGGACCAAGCTGACGGCAGCCGCTGTCGCCAACACACTCGTCCGTGCAACCAAGGCCGCACCGAAGCCCCGGATCCTAGACGGCGTCCAGCTGACCGCCGAAGCTGAGGGCGAGCATAGAGTGCGCATCGCGACTGCGGCGGTCGACCCGCTCCTCCCCCAGCGCCTCTCGAGCCCTCAGCTTGCGATCCTCGCCGAGAGCGCCTACCGCGCCGACGGCACGGTAAGCCCTGTCGGCACTGGCTCCGGGCCATTCAAGCTCGTCGCGGTCAACGGCACCTCTACCGCGACGCTCGACCGTTTCGACCGCTACTGGGGAAAGCGCTCGACGGCGGCTGGCATCGACGTCTCGTTCGTCCCCGACGGCACCGCGCGCGGCGCGGCCCTGCGCACCGATTCGGCCGACGTGGTCGAGGCCATCCCCGTCTCCCAAGCACCTCTCCTGGACAGCAAGCTCATCCACGAGGTCCCGATGCCTCGAACCAATACGCTCTACCTCAACAATGCGACGGGGCCATTCTCCGACCCGGGCCTTCGAGCCGCGGCACGGAAGGCGCTCAATCCCGGAGACATCGTCAAGAGTGTGTACGAGGGTCGGGCCGACGTCGCGGCCGGTCTCCTTGGGCCAGCCCTCCCATGGGCAGCCGCCCTGCGCGCAAGCAGCCAATCGATTTCAGAGCCGGGTTCCCCCGCCGGGGCCAAGATCCGGCTCGGAACCTTCTCGGACAGGGCGGAGCTCCCCGAGGTCGCAGTGCTCGTCGAACAGCAGCTCGAGGCGGCTGGCTTCGTCGTGGAGCAGGTTGTCCGCGAATACGCGCACTTCGAGAAGGACATGCTCGCGGGAGCGTTCGACGCCGTCATCCTGTCCCGAGCCACCGTCCTCGACTCTGGAGACCCCGTCGCCTACATGTTCAGCGACTTCTCCTGCAAGGGCTCGTTCAACATTGCCCACGTCTGCGACCAAGAGATCGACAGGGCGCTCGAGAAGGCCTCGTCCACTGAGCCCGGGCCTGAGCGGAGGGCTGCAGTCATGGCCGCCGAAGCAGAGATCCTCAAGCGCGATGTGGCAATCCCAATGCTGCACGAGCGTGTGATCCAAGGCGAGGCGACGGGCGTCTCCGGCGTCGCGCGCGACCCGCGGGAACGGGCCCTCATCATGGCCCAGAGCTCAGCATCGCGCGGGGCCCACTGAGCATGAGGAAGTCGCGACGACCGGGGATCGTGCCTCCAATTCCAACCGTCTCGAGATGCGTGACGATCGCGTTCGTCGTGTTCCTGCTCGGCATCCTGCCGTGGCTCTCTTCGCGCGACCCCGCGCTCGCGATCCTGCGAGCGCGTTCCGCGGAGCAGGAGGCGACTCCGGAAGCACTCGGCGCTATCCGGCAGGAACTCGGTCTCGACGCGGGACCGTTTGCCGTGTTCGTCGGTTGGTTCGGGCGGGTGCTGACCGGCGACTGGGGTGTCTCTTGGGTCAGCGGTCGTCCGGTGCTGCCCGGCATGGTCCATGCAATGCTCGTCTCGCTCAGTCTCATGGCCGCGGCGTTCGGGGTGGCCCTTGTGGTCGCGGTCGCACTCAACGTGGCGACCCTGCGCCGTGGACTCAACGGGCAGGCCGCGAGGACGTCCGGGGCGATGGCCGCGACACTCACCTCTTTGCCCGAGTTCCTGCTCTCGGCCCTCCTGCTCGTTGTGGGAGCGGTATGGCTCCGCTGGTTCCCGCCGTATGGGTGGTCTGGCGCGTCGTCGGCGGTCCTGCCCGCTCTGGCCCTCGGCGTTCCTGCCGGGGGCCTGCTCGGGAGACTCGTCTCCGACTCCTTGGCAAGCGCACTGAGCGAACAATGGGTCGCGACATGGATCGTCTCCGGCTATTCGCGGCGGACCATTGCCCTCAACGCACTCCGGCGCAGCCTGCCCTCAGTCCTTCCTCAGCTCGCGCTCGTGCTCGTAGGACTCGTCGGCGGGGCCATCGCCGTCGAGCGCGTCTTTGCGATCCCCGGCATCGGACGTGCAACGCTCGGGGGCGTTGCGGCTCAGGACGTCCCAACCATCCAGGCCGGGGTCATGCTGCTCATGGTGCTTTCGACGGTGCTCGGGGCCGCCGCCGGCGTCCTCAGGCACGTGCTGCTCGGCCCGGCGATGCGGGCGGCGGCCGTGCCGGTGGCCGCGCCCACCAGCGCCACCACCCGACGCGCCTGGCTTGTCCCCGCCGCCTCCCTCCTCGCCCTGGCCGGCCTCATCGTCGCAGGGCTGCCGAGGGACGCATACTCGTCCGCGCACGCGAGGCTCGCGCCGCCGTCGGGAGCCATCCCGTTCCGAGCTGACGCGAGCGGCCGGGATCTGCTGGCCCGTGTCGCGCACGGCGCGCTTACGACCATCGGAACCGCCACCCTCGTCACCGCGGTCTGCCTCGCTGCAGGGCTCGTCATCGGACTATGCGGTCCCGCCGCTCGCGGACCGATCGAGGTCGCCAAGGCGGTCCCTCCCGTGATTGCGGGTCTCGTCGTCGTCGCCCTCATGGGGGCCTCAGGCGCGGGTGCCGCCATCGCGGTGGGCGCCGTCGGATGGGCGCCGCTCGCAGCTCACACGGCAGCGCTCATCTCCGAAGCGAGAGCGCAAGCACATGTGGAGATCGCGCCTGTGCTCGGCACGGGCCGAGTCCGCACCATGCTCAAGCACATCCTGCCTGCGGTCGTGGGGCCGATCGTCCGGCACGCCGCACTCCGGCTGCCGGGCACGGCGCTCGCGCTCGCGGCGCTCGGCTTCCTGGGAATGGGCCCACAGCCGCCACATCCGGACTGGGGCCTCGTGCTCGCCGAGGGCATGGCGTACGTCGAGCGAGCCCCAGCCGCAGTCCTAGGGCCTGTAGGTGCGCTGGTGCTGCTCTCCGTCTCGGCTGTCTCGCTCTCGGGCATGTCGGCGGGCTTGCGCAGGCGGACCGAGGCCGTGTGAGGCGATTCGACGAGTATCAGTCCAAGCCTCGCGCCCACGGCGTCCTCGTGCTGGACTGAGGCGGGTGGTGCGGGGCACAGTCCCGTACCACCCGCCCTACCGAACCGGACGAGGACGGTCTCGCGCCGTCCGGGAAGGATCAACAAGCCCATGGCCACGTACAAGATCGGCTACCTCATAGGGAGCCTCGCCTCCGGGTCCATCAACCGCACCCTTTCGAAAGCACTCATCCGTCTTGCCCCGGATGGGCTCGAATTCACGGAGATCCCTATCGGCAACCTGCCGCTCTACAGTTCCGACTACGACGCCGACTACCCGCCTGAAGGACGCTCCTTCAAGGAGGCGATCGAGAACTCGGACGGGATCCTAATC
>NZ_JTDL01000090.1 GCF_000802235.1 Sinomonas humi | reverse complement strand
GCCTCAGGGCCTTGAGCTGGGATCTCATCGCATTGATCTGGGAGATGCTTGCCACCATCATTCCTCCTGCGATCGGGGAAGGCCGGGAGTGGCGACGTCATCGTGGGCCACGGCCTAATCACACCAACTCTAAACATGTGAGATCACATGTCAAGTCTAGCTTCTACAATATGGGGAAGGGAACGGCACCCTCGCCCATTGGCCCTCAAGCCCCTACAGCCCGAGGCCTTGCCGAAGCACGCAGCCCCTCCCGCGAAGCGTTGGACATCTGGATCCTTGACATGTTCCACCTAGTATTCTAGCTTGTGTTGTACGCAACACGACTGTGTTGCAGACCACAGGTTCGGGGAAACCGCACTGACGCGGTTCTCCCGATAGCACCCGTCAAGCAGGTCCAACGAGACATAAAAAATGAACGCGGAAGCCGTTCGCTGCAGCCGCACCCCGGACGTGATCCTCCGGGCCAAGGTTTCCGATCTCGCTCATGATTCATGATTCGATCCGGACCGCATCACAAACAGACCATCCGCGACGGCTGTTCCCCTCCACACCAGAGACGGGAAGCCACGCATGCTGGAGGAGAACCGATGGATAGCAGAATGCGAAAGCAGGCATTGTTCGCAGGAACGATCGGCAACATCATGGAGTGGTACGACTTCGTGCTGTATGGCTATTTCGCCGCCCAGATCGCCGCCCTGTTCTTCCCGAAAACAAACTCCCTAGCCGCCCTGCTGTCGACTTTCGCGGTATTCGCGGTCGGATTCCTCATCAGGCCGCTCGGCGGAATCGTCTTCGGCCGATTCACCGACCGGGTCGGCAGGCGAAAGTCGCTCATCGCCTCCGTTGGGATCATCAGCGTGGCGACAATCGCCATGGGAGTCCTGCCCACCTACAGCACGATCGGCCTTGCGGCGCCGGCGCTGCTCCTCCTCTGCCGACTCGTGCAGGGCTTCGCCGCCGGAGGCGAGTACACGGGCGCCCTGACCTATGTCGTAGAACACGCACCCGTCAACAAGCGCGCCCGCTACTCAGGCGTGGCTGTAGCAGGGTCATACGCCGGATTCGTCCTGGGCTCCCTGATGTGCATCCTGATGACCTCCACGACGACCTCCGCGCAGTTGCTCACGTGGGGCTGGCGAGTACCGTTCCTCGCGGCAGCCCCGCTCGCCCTCATCGGCCTGTACCTGCGCCTCCGCATGGATGATTCGCCGGTATTCGCCGCCCTGCAGCGCTCCGGCCACGTTGAACCCGCACCGCTGCGGCAGGCCTTCAAGATCGCGAAGAAGCCCATGCTCGTGATGGTCGGCTGGTCGACGGCATGCTCGGTCGCGTACTTCCTCAGCGTCACCTTCCTGATCTCCTACCTGACGACCACGCGCCACTTCACCCCGACCCAGTCCCTCACCATCGGAGTCGTGACCTCAGTCGTCGCCCTGGTGGTCAATCTCTTGGCCGGCCCCGTCATCGACAAACTGGGGATGAAGCGCGTCGCCGTGACTTCGATAAGCATCGTGGCGATATGGGCCATCCCCGCATTCCTGCTGTTCCAGCGGGTCGACCTGCTCGGCGCCTGCTTCATCGTCGCGGTCTTCGCAGTGTGCCTCGGATTCAACGCCGTCGTCACCGGACTTTCCGCTGTTCAGCTGTTCCCGTCACAGGTCCGGGGCACCGCGGGAGCGC
>NZ_JTDL01000009.1 GCF_000802235.1 Sinomonas humi | reverse complement strand
GAGAAACTCGCCCACTGACCGTTTCGGGTACGCCAACTTCGCCCTGCCCTCTTTGCCAAGCTGGTTGTGAGTCAGTTCCGATCGGCGAAGGAGGAGGTCTGTGTCCATGATTCTGGGCAGGACGGTGGAGGAGGTCCGTGAGCTGGTCCATGAGTACGAGCTGGTTCGGCACGGGGACAAGGGCGCCTGGCTGGCGGGGCGGGGCCTGAAGGCGGACTGGATACGGCGGTGGCGGAATGCGGTGTACGAGGGCGACCTCGACCGTGGCCTGATACCGCGGGAAGGTAGTCCTATGACTGTTCCACCGCGTCGGCGCACCGCATTGGAGAAGGCCCGCGCCGCGGAGCGTGCCGCCCAGGAGGCAGAGCTCGCGAAGCTGAACGCGCGCGTGCGCGAGCTCGAGGAGACCAACGCCGCCCTGGGAAAAGCTATCGGGCTCTTGCACGCGATGAAAGAGCAAGAGCCCGGGACCGGCCCGACGAGGACCGATCCATCCGGTTCCTGAAGGCCGAGGACGCCCTCGTCGCCGCCCTCACGCGCTCGACCGGCTCGCAGCGCCGAGCCCTGGC
>NZ_JTDL01000089.1 GCF_000802235.1 Sinomonas humi | reverse complement strand
CTCAAACAACAGGCCCAGAAAGTACATCCCCCAGGCACAAAACCCGGGATATCTCCCAACCGAACGAGGTTCAACTTTATCGGTTTTCCCGCTCTCTCGCAAATCCGTGCTTTCCGCTCGAATTCCCTGAGAGGGGTTCCTTTATTTCCGATCCCAGCCGATTCGGACATGGTCCAGCTCGACTATTTCTAGGTTGGATTTCAAGGATTCGTGCCGCTCACTGCTCGGCGGCAACCCGGACTACATTACAGGCTCCCCGGGGGCCCTGCAAATCGACCCCCAGCCCACCCGTCGCCCCGCGCCCTCCCAATAGCAGGGAGCAGAACCGGGCGGCTGCGTCAGGCCTCGCGCAGCTCGCGCACCCGCCCATGGCCTGGGCACAGCCATCGTGCACCGAGCCCGGCAATCAGTTCGAGGGACGCCTTGGCCTCGCGCGGATCGCTCGTGAGGAATCCCGGCATCAGCCGCAGACCGTCGTTGCTCCCCCGCACCGCGTCCCCGGCGAAGACCACGTCCCCGAACGTGAAGACCATGTGGCCAGGGGTGTGACCGGGAGTGGCGATCGTCATCACCCCTGGGAACGGTTCTTCCCCTCCCTCGAGGAGCTCGAGGCCCCTTGTGATCTCAGGAGTCTTCCGGCGCGCGAGGAGACGGCGGAACCGAGTCGCCGGCTGCCGCTTCCCCTCGAGGATCTCTGCGTCGGCACGCCCGAGCCACACCCTTGCGCCAGTAGCACCCTGGACAGCAGCTGCGGCTCCTACATGATCGAGGTCCGCGTGCGTCACAAGAACGTCCGTCACTCGGTCGAGCAGGCCTGCGCTCCTCAGCTCCTCGAGCACCTTTCCCCCGCCCGCGGGCAGTCCGGGGTCGACGACGGCGACCCTATCGTCGTCGAGCAGTAGGTAGCCGTTGGATCCGGCACTGCGCTGGAGCCGATAGACGGACGGATAGATGCTCTCCATAGCACCAATGCTGCCGGGCAGCATGTGCGGAACGGAAGAGCGTTCCAGAAACGCCGAAGGGACGACACCCACTCGGGGTGCCGTCCCTTCGGACGTAGCTGGCGCTGCGCTCAGGAAGCGCAGTTCCTTACCAGGACGACTTCGTGACGCCCGGCAGCTCGCCGCGGTGCGCCATCTCACGGAAGCGCACGCGGGAGATCCCGAACTTCTGGAACGTGCCGCGCGGGCGGCCGTCGATCTGATCGCGGTTGCGGAGGCGAACCGGCGAGGCGTCGCGCGGAAGCTTCTGCAGGCCGAGGCGAGCGGCCTCGCGGGCCTCATCCGACGCGTTCTCGTCGACAAGGGTCTTCTTCAGCTCGGCACGCTTCGCGGCGTAGCGCTCGACGATGACCTTGCGCTGCTCGTTGCGGGCAATCTTGGACTTCTTGGCCATGGTTTAGCGCTCCTCTCGGAAGTCGACGTGCTTGCGGACGACCGGATCGTACTTCTTCATGACGAGGCGATCGGGGTCGTTCCGACGGTTCTTCCGGGTCACATAGGTGTAGCCGGTGCCCGCGGTGGACTTGAGCTTGATGATGGGACGTGCGTCCTTGTCCTTCTTGGCCATCAGAGCTTCACACCCTTCGCAAGCAGCTCGGCGACGACCGAGTCGATGCCGCGCACGTCGATGGTCTTGATGCCACGGGCCGAAACCGTGAGGGTCACGTTACGGCGCAGGGACGGAACCCAGTAGCGCTTCTTCTGGATGTTCGGATCGAACCGACGCTTGGTGCGGCGGTGCGAGTGGGAGATTGAGTGACCGAACGCGGGCTTGGCCCCGGTCACCTGGCAATGAGCTGCCACAGTTCGCTCCTCCAAGTTGTAGTCAACAGTTGCAGTAAAAATGACGGTCCGCAGATGCGTCCCGCCACCTTGATGCACCGTAGTTCTGCAGCTTTCCGGAGGGTGACCAGGCGGGGTGAGAGCCAGCCGAAGTTCCTCGCCGCGGGTTAGACGGTGTCTTCAGTGCCGAGAAGTGGACTCCACTGCATACGACAGCGTTAAATACTAGGCCGCGCGCGAGGGGCCTGCAAATCAGGGCTTCGAGGAGGGCGAAACGTCGGCGCCCTCGTCCAGGATCTCGCCCAGACGTCGGAACAGATGGCCGCCCCAGCCACCGCCCATGATCTTACGGGCCAGCTGGTCATTCTGGTGATCCGCGCGGAAGCCTGCCTGCACAAGGCTGAGGCGAGTGCCGCCGTCGTGCGCCACAAGGCGGAAGGTGACAGTGGTCCTCATGTCATTCTCAGGCGATGCGTCTGCCCACGAGATGACGAGGAGCTCCGGCTCACGCAGCTCGAGGACCTCGCACGCGGTGACCCCGGAGAAGCGGGTCGCCTCAATCGGCGCACTACGGAAGGTGAAGTGGTGGCCGACGACGGGCGCGAAGTCGTTGGGCATGAGCCACTGGGCGAGCAGTTCGGGCGTCGTCAGGGCGCGCCATACGACGGCGGGCGGGTGCGGGAGGAAGTCGTCGACTCGGATTTCGGTGGGATCGGCGGCGTTGGCGTCAGTCATGGAAGGAGTCCTTTTCTCTTGATGACTTGTCGTCTTCGGCGGATTCGTCGAGCAGCGCAGCGAGCCGGGAGACACGTCCCCGCCAGAACTGCTCGTAGGGTTCGAGCCAGGCGCGCAAGAGCGAGAGCGGCTCTGGGGTGAGCGAGTAGTACCGATTTCGCCCCGCCTGCCGTTCGGCGACGAGGCCGACGGCGCGAAGCACCTTGAGGTGCTCAGCGACGCTCGGCCGGGCCATTTCGTACCGGTCCGCGAGCGATTGCGCGGTCTGGGGCCCCTCGAGCAGCGCGGCAAGGAGGTCTCTGCGCACGGGATGCGCGAGGGCCCCGAAGACATGGTCCGTGGGGGTCTCCTTGCTCTGGCGTGGCACGAGACCACGATACGTAGGAAATTTCCTACGCGTCAAGCATCACCCTAGGACTCCTAGTACCACCCTCCGACGCGCCATCGGCACCCCGCTCGTGATTGTCTAGAACGAACACGTTGAACGACCAGCGGGGCAGCCCGCAGGCAAGGTCCCGCAGAAGGGACTGCCCCATGGCTGCCAAGACGCAGCCCACAGCCACTGCGGCCAGCAGCGCTCGCCCCTCGCGGCCCGCCGGGTCCCGAAACCTCCCCTGGGCCTCCCTCGTGGTGCTCGCAGCCTTGGGTTTCACGGCCGTGACGACCGAGCTCCTCCCCTCCGGGCTGCTGCCCCAGATCAGCCAAGACCTCCACGTCCAAGAGTCGACGGTGGGTTCGCTCACGGCCGGTTATGCAGGCGTCATCGTCGTCACAGCGTTGCCGCTCTCGAAGTTCCTCGGGGCAAGGGTGCCGCGAAAGCAGCTGCTCGTCGGCGTCGTCTTCCTCTTCGCGCTGAGCAACGTCCTGCTCGCAGCCAGCCCCGTGCTCGCGCTCGCCGTGGCGGCCCGCCTGCTGGGCGGCATCGCGCACGGCCTGCTGTGGTCCACGATGGCCCCGTACGTGGCCAAGATCGTTCCAGCCGATTCCATGGGCCGCGCCATGGCGGTCGTCTTCAGCGGCAACAGCATCGCGATGGCGGCTGGTGCCCCGCTCGGGACCCTGCTCGGAGGCATCATGTCTTGGCGGGCCTCGTTCCTCGTGCTGGCAGGGGTCGCCGCGGTGCTCGGCGCGCTCGCAATCCTGCTGCTCCCTGCCATCAGCCTCAGCGCTACAAGTGCGCGCCCCTCAATCCGGTTGGCCATTCGCCAGCCCGGCGTGGTGACGGTCGCGACCGCTTGGCCGCTCCTCCTCTTCGCCCACTTCGCCCTCTTTACCTACATCGCGCTGTTCGTCCGCGCCGAGGCGCTGCCCGACGCCGCCACCAGCCTCTCGCTGTCCGTCATCGGAGTTGCCGGGCTGCTCGGGATCTGGGCGGCGGGCATCACCGCCGACCGCTTCCCGCGCAGGTCGCTCATCGTGACCATCGCGGCCATCGCAGTCGCCTTCGCAGCCATGCCGTTGTTCTCCGGGACGTGGGGCGGGCTCATCACGCTCACTGCGGTGTGGGGCGCCGGAATCGGAGCGGTAGGAATCTACAACCAGGCAGCCATCCTCCGCGCAGGCGGCGAACAGGGAGAGGCAGCCAACGGGCTGAGCGTCGTCACGATCCAGCTCGGTATCGCGCTCGGTGCGGCCTACGGGGCAATATCGCTTGGCGTCGCCGGCGCCCAGTTCGTCCCGCTCGCAGCCGCAATTCCGGCCGCAGCTGCACTCGTGATGACAGTCGCAGGGAGACGCCACGCCTATCCCCCGGGACGCGCCGAGGGCGGACGGCTGTAGGTCCCCAGCCTGCGGAAAAGGGGATCGCCCCGGCGTGCGATTGGGGGAAACACGCGCCGGGGCGACCACAGCTGGCGCTGCGGGCGTATGGGGGGATGCCCGCAGCAACCGCCCATAACGCTACCGCCCGGTAGGGGGCGAACGGGCGTTCTTAGCGCATCCTTAACGCTTCGGTTGGGGTCAGGTTCCGAAGGCCCCGACAGCTTCGCCCATGGCCGGAATCCGCAGGGTGAAGGTGCTCCCCTTCCCGAGTTCGCTCGCACAGTCGAGACGCCCGCCGTGCTGCACGGCAACCTCGTACGCGAGAGCCAGGCCAAGGCCGGTGCCAGGAGTTCCCGAGCGCTTTGCCTCGGCGCTGCGGTGGAACCGGGTGAATGCCCGCTTGACGTCCTCGGGGGACATCCCCATTCCGTGGTCCTCGACCCTCACCTTCGCCCATTCCGCTTCCCTCGCGGCGGCCAGGACGACTTCCGTCCCGCCGGGCGAGTACTTGACCGCGTTGGAGATCAGGTTGTCTAGGACGCGCCTGATCCCGGTCAAGTCGCCGAGGGCGGGAAGGGGCTCCTCGACGCGGACCGTGAGCTGAATGCCGGCGCGGGCGGCTTCGGGGCCGGCGGTTTCGGCGGCCTCGACAAGGAGTTCGGCCAGGTCCAGCTTCGTCCAGGCCACCGCCCCGGCCGCGCCGGTCGTAGCGGCGGCCAAGATGTCGTCGACCATCTTCCTCAGGTGTGACGCGTTCCGGGCGATCACCTGCAGGTCCCCCCGTCCGCCGGGCGTCAGGGCTGGCTCCCCGTCGAGGAGCTCGGCGTATCCGATGATGCTGGTCAAGGGAGTACGGAATTCGTGCGACATCGCGGCCAGGAAGCTGTCCTTGGCCCGCACCGCCGCCAAGACGTCCGTGATGTCGGCGAAGGCCAGCACGGTCCCGGCTCGGCGGCCCGTCGCATCGTGGAACTGACGGGCTGAGACCGAGACATCGCGCGCAGCGGCGCCTCTGCCGAGTCGATAGACCTCGTGGGTGATGTCCTCCCCCGTTACCGCCCGCGCTGCGGGCCGTTCCTCGGGCGGGAGAGGGCTCTGCGAGCCGTCGCTGTACACAAGCAGCTCTGCCTCGGGGGCGTCTAGGGCTCCGGGAGGCAATGCCGCGTGGTGAAGCTGGCGCTGGCGGGCGTTCATGAGCAGGTCATGCCCGTCGGCGTCGATGACTACGACGCCCACGTCGACCGTCTCGACGATCGTCTCCATGAGCCGGTAGCGGGTCTCGCTGCGCTCCAGAAGGTCGTTACTCCTGGCCTGCTGCGCCGCGCTGCTTGCGGTCATGACCGAAGTCGCCACACCGATGGCGAGCATGACGAACGGGTACATCAGCTGCCCGGCCAGAGCCTGCGGAGTCCCGGCCCGGGAGGCCAGCAGTGGAACCCAGACAACGAGCAGCGCGCCAAGTCCCCCAGCTGGGACCGCAAGCTTGGGCCTATAGCCCGACCCGGCAAGCCACATGACGGGGAACACCGCCAGTAGACCGGCACCCGCGAGCATCGTGGACGACGAATCGCGCAGCATCCCGACCGGGATGAAGTCGAGGAGGGGAACTGCGAGGAAGGATGGATAGGGCAGCTGGTCCCAAGGCACGGCGGCGGCCAGGCCCAGCAAAGCGAGGGCGGATGCCTGGGCGGCGAGGAAGAGTGGGCGCGTGACATCCCCATAGCTGGAGACGGCGAGGACGACGACGGAGAGCAGCATCGTCAGGTTCAGCGGCGCTTGGCTGAGAAGGACCCTGCCCCTCAGGCTCAGCTCATGGAACCTGTAACGGCCAAGCAGAAGGACGTCGACGAGATGCTCCATGAGGTCCCCTTGCCCAATTCCCTGACTGCACGGCTTTTCCCAGCCATAGCTCTGTGACAGACACTGTAAAGGGATCGTCCCGAAGAGGACGACCTTGTGAAGCTGCCTCCAGACGGTGTGGGAGGGCCAAGAGGAACTGTGAGTAGGGTAGGGCCGATGCGACCCACGGAAACACCGGCTGCGGAGGCACGCCGGGTCGAAGCACTGCACCGGCTCGGAATCCTCGACACCGCCCCGGAGGAGCGCTACGACCGATTTGTCGAAGCGGCCTGCGCGGTGTTCGGCGTCCCGGCCGCCGCGGTGAACTTCATCGACGCCGACCGGCAGTGGACCAAGGCCGAGGTCGGGCTCAACGGGCTCGAAGAAGTTCCCCTGTCCGAGTCGATGTGCGCCCACACCGTCCGGCAGGATTCCACGCTCGTACTGGAGGACGCCTCGAAGGATCCCCGGTTCGCCGACGGGATGTTCGTCGCCGACGGCGTGCGGTTCTACGCGGGGCACCCGCTGCATGCGCCCACCGGGGAGCCCATCGGCTCCCTGTGCATCGTGGACACCAAGCCTAGGGCACTCACCGGAAAGGATCGGACCGCGCTCGCAGCCCTGGCCAGGCTTGTCGAGCGAGAGGTCGCTATGGGAGCGGAGCTGGACCGGGCCGCGCAGGTCCAGCAGTTGATCATGCCCCGCACCGCCCCCGAGGTCCCGGGTTACCGGCTCGCCGGACGGTGCGTGCCCGCCCGGAGCGTCGGCGGGGACTTCTTCGCCTGGCAGCGGCTGCCCACAGGCGACCTGCAGGTCCACGTCGCCGATGTCATGGGCAAGGGGATCCCCGCCGCCCTGATCGCGGCCTCGCTCAGGGCAGTCCTGCTCGGGGCCTCGGCCTTCAACGACCAGCTGATCACGGTGGAGAAGGTCGCCGCGGCTTCGCAGGACCTGTTCGGCGACACCGACACGTTCGCCACCCTCTTCTCCGCCCGCCTCAACCCCGCCACCGGCGACCTTCAGTACATCGACGCAGGGCACGGCCTGGGCTTCGTCCTCTCCCCCGGCCGCGCACCCCGCCGCCTCGCCAGCAGCGGGCTGCCCCTCGGCGTCGTGCCTGATCACGCCTGGGAAGCCCACGGCGAGCACCTCGAGCCCGGCGACGTCCTCGTCGTCGTCAGCGACGGCATCCTCGAGCTGTTCCCCAACCTCGAGGATGCCCTGACCCGGGCGGCCCAGGCCAAGACGCTCGACGCAGCGCAGCTCGTCGAGAACGCCATCGCCTTCGCCCGCCGCCAACAGCACGAGGACGACGTCACCATCCTCGCCCTCCGCCGCGACCCGTAGCCCGCAGGCGCACAGAGCATCGGTCGTGCTTTAGTGCTTCATCCTGAATGCCCTGGTTCCTCGCCGAAGGCTGGCCAACAGCAGGAATGTCGGGGGAGGCTGGGATGATCCGTGCATCTGCAGGAACGACTATCCACCCTACGGGAGGAGAACCCGATGTCAGACCAGCACGAGCCACAAGCCCAGAGTGGGCCTAGCGTTCCTCTGGCCGGATCCGACCGGCCCCCCGCCTCCGGCCTGCTCTCCCACGGCCCCGCCGACCCCTCGCTGCGAATCGAGGTGACCGTCGTCCTGCGCCGGCGTAACCCGCTGCCCGCGCAGCCGGCCCCGGAGCCGATCACCCGGGAAGCCCTCGCCGAGGACTACGGTGCGTCGGAGGAAGACGTGCGGCTCGCGACAGAGACCTTCACCCGCCTCGGGGCGGAGGTGGTCGAGGCAGACCGGGCATCACGCCGTCTACGACTGGCCGGAACCGTCGGCCTGCTCGGCCGGATCTTCGGCACGGGCCTCGAGGAGGCCACCAGCACCGCACCGGACGGCACGGCGGTGCGGCACAGGCACCGCACTGGGGGCCTGAGCATCCCGGCAGAGCTGGACGGAATCGTCATCGCGGTCCTGGGCCTCGACGACCGCCCCCAGACCCGTGCCCAGTTCCGTGCGATCCCCCTCGCCGCGGCCAGCACCAGCTACACACCGCCGGAGCTCGGCACGATCTACAGCTTCCCCGCCGGGACGGACGGGACCGGGCAGAGCGTTGCCATCCTCGAACTCGGCGGCGGATTCGCCCAGTCCGACCTGGACGCCTACTTCGGCGGGCTCGGCCTGGCCACACCCTCCGTCACCGCCGCGGGGGTCGACGGGGCATCCAACCAGCCCGGGCAGGACCCGCAGGGCGCCGACGGCGAAGTGCTCCTGGACATTGAGGTCGTCGGTGCACTGGCCCCCAAGGCCGCCATCGTCGTCTACTTCGCCCCCAACACCGACGCCGGCTTCCTCGACGCGCTCGTGGAGGCATCGCACGCCACGCCTCCGCCCTGCGCCATCAGCATCAGCTGGGGCCAGAGCGAGGACGCCTGGACCGCCCAGGCCCGCGCCGCGCTCGATCAGGCCCTGGCCGACGCCGTGGCCCTCGGCATCACCGTGACCGCCGCCGCCGGCGACCGGGGCAGCACCGACGGGGCCACAGACGGCAAGGACCACGCGGACTTCCCCGCCTCGAGCCCGCACGCCCTCGCCTGCGGCGGAACCCGCCTCGAGGCCGACCCCGCGACCGGGACGATCGCTTCCGAGACCGTCTGGAACGACGGGCCTTCCTCGGCGACGGGAGGCGGGTACAGCGACGTCTTCCCCGCCCCGGTATGGCAAGACCGCCCGCCCGCTCCCCCAGGGGGAACGACGGCGAGCACGCCGGCCTCTCGCGGTCGCGGTGTCCCCGACGTCAGCGCCGTGGCCGACCCCCAGACCGGTTACAGGGTCCGGGTGGACGGCGCCGACATGGTCATCGGCGGGACCAGCGCAGTTGCCCCGCTCTGGGCTGCACTCATCGCCAGGCTGGCCCAAGCAGCCAACCGCCGGTTCGGCCTCGCCCAGCCCCTGCTCTATGCCCAGAAGAGCAGATTCCGGGACATCACCTCCGGCAGCAACGGCTCCTACCAGGCCGGACCCGGCTGGGACCCCTGCACCGGTCTGGGCACGCCCGACGGCACCGCCCTGCTCCAAGCCATCACCACAGGAACCTGAGCGCTGCCGCGCCGGGACGGCGTCGACGAGGGTGATCAGGGGCGCGCGGCGACTCGGACGATGATGCTGCCGGCGGCCGGGCAGCGGGCAGCGGGCAGCGGGCAAATGAAGGGAGGGGGCCCGCGCTACGGCCTGAGAGCGAGGGCCGAGGCGAAGGCCGAGGCAGAGGTCGAGGAGCTGTCGATCCTCCAGTCCACCTCTTTGTCCAGATCGAACCACGCGAAGCCCATGATGCTCGCATTAGCGGAGAGGTACTGGATCAAGGCTTGGTTCCACGCGGCCTTGTCCCCGCCCTGCTCGGCCGAAGCGACCTCGGCGATCAGTGCCTGCTTGGACGGTGCGATGGCCGCCAGTTCAGAGAGGCCCTCGCCGAAGAGCGCGTCAGGCATCACCCACGTGCTCCCCCACGACTGGGTGGTGCCCCAGTTGTAGCCGTCGAGGCCCACTAGGTCCGCATACGCGTCGCCGGGATAGAGGGCGGCAAGGTCGGTAGAGCCCGCGTAGGGAACGTTGGGGCACCAGACCCACTGAACGTTCGGGACACCAATGGCTGAGAAGACGTCGCGCACGTGCCTGAAGGCCTTGGCGTAGTCCCCGGGCGCATTTCCCTTGACCTGCTCCGACCACGGGTACCAGTTGCCGTTCATCTCATGCGCGAAACGCAGCAGCACAGGCCCCCCGTAGGCCTTCAGCCCGTTGGCCCAGGCTGCGATGTAGCTGTCGTAGGCGCCCCCGTAGATCGCGTTGAGCGCGTATGCGGGCTGCGATGTACCACCGGTCGAGGCATTCCAGGGCTCCCACGTCAGAAGTGGTGTCGCCCCACGGCTGGCCACGTACGCGAGACCCTCGGTCGGGACCGCGGTCGTCGTCCAGTCACAGTAGGCATGGACTATGGAGGGCCCCTCTCCAACGAGGGAGGCGACCTGATTCAATTCGCCGGCCGAGCTGTATCCGCTCAGGGTAGCCACCCCGAATCGCAGCGGGTGCGCGAGATTGGGAGGCGGGACCGTGGCGGAGGCGGCGACGCTGAACGGGGCCTGGGCCGATGCCGCACCCACCGTAGCGCTGACGTAGGCCGTCCCGGCGATGCCGCTCGGGACCGTGAGGGTGGCCTGGAGGTAACCGGAGGCAGAGGTGGTGACGGCAGCAGAGACCGAGCTGAGCGTGACGGTGCCCTTGGCCTTCTTCGGGAAGCCCGTCCCTGTGACGGTCACGGTGGTCCCGATTGGGCCAGAAACAGGGCTGAGCGTGATTGCACCGGATGATGCCTGTGCAGTGGTCCCTCCGAGCACGGTGGCTGCCAGGCCCAGCGAAGCCCCGACGAGTACGTCGCGGCGGCGGAAGGTCTTCTTCATGGTCGAACGCGCTTCCTAAGGTCGTAGACGGAACAAAAAGCCCAAGGCCCAGACTGCGCGACACACCAGCCTGGAAAGCGATCTTACAAGCTTGACTCGTGCTATGACATCTCTCCCAACCCCCGATCTGAGGCCTCGCCCGCGGTCGCCGAGCACCGGCGTCGTCCGAGGAGGAGGCGCCCTACCCGCGGGTAGCACCCCGGCGTAGCATGGAATGACAGCTGAAGGGTCACCGGCCCGCGGCGGCCCCGGGAGCGAGGGAGCTGCCATGACCACGGACACGACGACAACCGGCACCCACGCCGAACCCGACCCGAGCGAACCCCAGCCGACCCCTCGTCCCGAGGACCGGGAACCGGGCTGGGAAGAGTCACGAGCCGTTGCCGAGGCCAGCCGGGATACGACGTGGACGCGGCCCAGTTTCGCGAAGGCCCTGTACCTCGGCGACTTCCAGTGGGACCTCCTGTACCCGCCACCTGTGCCGAGGGAGGACGAGGTGGCCGAGGGTGAGGAGTTCCTGCGGCGCCTCGAAGAACTCGCGCGGGGGATGGACGGCCGCCGAATCGAGTCCGAAGACCGCATCCCGGACGAGTACATCCGCGGTCTCGCGGGCCTCGGGGCGTTCGGCATGAAGATCCCGAAAGAGTACGGAGGCCTAGGGCTCTCCCTCGCCTACTATGGCCGGGCCCTCATGCTTCTCGGAACAGTGCACCCGAGCATCGGCGCGCTGCTTTCCGCGCATCAGTCCATCGGGGTGCCCGAGCCCGTGAAGATGTTCGGCACCGAGGAACAGAAGCGCGCGTTCCTCCCGCGATGTGCCGCCGGGGCGGTCACCGCCTTCCTGCTCACCGAGCCCGACGTCGGCTCGGACCCCGCAAGGCTCACGACGACGGCGCGGCTCGCCGAGGATGGCCAGAGCTACGTCCTCGACGGGGCGAAGCTCTGGACGACAAACGGCGTGATCGCCGAACTCGTCGTCATCATGGCCAAGGTCCTCCCCCACGACGCCGCGGGGGACGTTCCCGCTGGGAAGGGTGGCATAACCGCGTTCGTCGTGGAAATGGACTCGCCCGGCATCACTGTCGAGAACCGCAACTCGTTCATGGGGCTCAAGGGACTCGAGAACGGTGTGACGCGCTTCGATGGCGTGCGCGTGGCCGCCGCGAACCGAGTGGGCGGCGAGGGCCAGGGCCTCAAGATCGCGCTGACCACCCTGAACACGGGGCGTCTTTCGATCCCAGCTCTCTGCGCGGGGGGCGGCAAGTGGACCCTGAAGATCGCCCGCGAATGGTCGAACGCGCGTGTTCAATGGGGGCGGCCCATCGGCCAGCACGAAGCGGTCGGAAAGAAGATCGCATTCATCGCCGCTACGGCATTCGCGCTTGAGTCCGTCTTCGAACTCTCCGCGGCCCTGGCTGACGCGGGCATGAAGGACGTCCGGATCGAGGCGGCGCTCGCGAAGCTGTGGTCCAGCGAGATGGCGTACCGCATAGCGGACGAGCTCCTCCAGATCCGCGGCGGCCGCGGCTACGAGACGGCCGAATCGCTCATGGCACGCGGCGAGCGCGGTGTCGGGACAGAGCAGCTCGTGCGTGACCTCCGGATCAACCGCATCTTCGAGGGGTCCACCGAGATCATGCAGCTGCTCATCGCGCGCGAGGCCGTGGACGCCCACTTGGCCGCAGCCGGTGCCCTCGCGCGCCCGGACGCCACTCTCGCCGAGAAGGCCCGTGCGGCCAAGGACGCCTCCGGCTTCTACGCCCGCTGGCTTCCCAAACTGCTCGCCGGTCCAGGGCTCGATCCGCGCTCGTTCCGTGAATTCGGTCCGCTCGGGAAGCACCTGCGCTACGTGGAGCGCGCGTCTCGGAGGCTTGCGCGCCACACGTTCGCCGGGATGGGGCGGTGGCAGGCGGGGCTCGAGCACCGGCAGGCGTTCCTCGGGCGGATCGTGGACATCGGGGCCGAACTTTTCGCGATGGCGGCTTCGTGCAGCCGTGCGGAATTCCTTAGGTCCAGTGGAGCCCCGGGCGGCGACAGCGCCCGCGATCTCGCTGATGCGTTCTGTGAGCAGTCGCGCCAACGGATCGAAGCGCTCTTCGATGCGCTGTGGGTCAACACCGATTCCGAAGACCACGTGCTCGCGCGCCGCGTCCTAAATGGGGACTTCACTTGGCTCGAGGAAGGCATCCTCGACCAATCAGAGGGAACGGGGCCGTGGATCGCCGAGCACCGCGAGGGGGCGAGCCTCAAGCCGGACGTCCGACGTCGGGTGGGAGGGTAATCGCCTTCGGCGGCCCGTCGTCGTCGTTCGTTGGTCACGTCCGGACGGTGCCCTCCCATCCAAAGGTCACGTCCCGACGCTTGGAACGGGCGCGCACCCGCCAAAGGTGACCAACCAACGGACGCGCACCCGCCAAAGGTGACCAACCAACGGACGCGCACCCGCCAAAGGTGACCAACCAACGGACGCACACCCGCCAAAGGTGACCAACCAACGGACGCACACCCGCCAAAGGTGACCAACCAACGGACCCGCACCCGCCAAAGGTGACCAACAAACGAACGCACACCCGACAAACGTGACCAACAAACGAACGCACACCGACAAAGGCGACCAACAAACGGACCCGCACCCGCCAAAGGTGACCAACAAACGGACGCGCACCCGCCAAAGGTGACCAACAAACGGGCTAGGCGGTGAAGGCGGCGGCGACCTCTTCGGAGTCCACGTCCTCGATCCGGCCCGGGTTCCACGCCGGGGCGCCGTCCTTGTCAACGAGCAGCGCGCGGATGCCCTCGCGGAAGTCTGGGCGCGCCACCATGGCCGTCCCGAGGGCCAGGTCCTGTTCGAGGACGGCCTCGAGCGAGCCGAGTTTCGGCGAGCGCCGGAGCGCCGCGAGCGTCACAGCGACCGAGAACGGACACACCGCGCGGAGTTCCTTGAGCGCAGCGGCGGCGTCGGACGCGTGCGGACCGGACGACCCCGCGAGCTCCTCTAGGCGCGCTGCAATCGCGCTCGCCGAATCGCCCGCGTAGACATCGTCCACCCAGGCGCGGGCCCCGGCGATCTGCGCCGGCGGAGGCTCCACGGCGAAGGAGGCTACGACGTCGTGCGCGCCGGCCGCAGCCCCCGAGCCCGCAGCCCACGAGCCCTCCGACTCCGAGCCCGCAGCCCACGAGCCGGCCGCCGTCGCCTCCGCGAGTGCCTCGACGAGTGGGTCGAGGCGCTCCGAAGGGACCATCGCGTCGGCCCAGCCGAGGAGGATCGCGTCCGCTCCCCCGGCTTGGCCCGACGTGAGGCAAAGGTGCGTCCCGAGCTCCCCCGGGGCACTGGCCAGCAAGAGACTCATGCCGACGTCGGGCGTGAAGCCGATGCGGGTCTCCGGCATCGCAACGACAGTCCGCTCCGTCACGACCCGCATCGATCCCGACGCCTGCGGCGCGTGGGCCGAGATGCCGAGGCCGCCACCCATGGTGATCCCGTCCATGAGCGGGATGTACGGCTTCGGATAGGCACCGATGAGGGCGTTCAGCCGGTACTCGTCCGCCCAGAAGCGGACGGCGTCGTCGTTCGTCCCCGTGTACAGCGAGCGGACGTCGCCGCCAGCGCACAGCCCCCGAGCTCCGCCGCGGACGACGACGGCGCGCACCTCGGGCGTCTCGGCCCACGCTTGGAGTTGGCGCTCGAGGGCGAGGACCATGCCGTGGTCGAGGGAGTTGAGCGCCTTAGGGCGATCGAGGGTCAGGATGCCGAGGCCGCCGCGTACCTCAGAACGGACGTGTTCGCTCACTGGACCGCTTCCTCCCGCTCATGGCCGTGGCCGTGGCCGTCTGCCCTCGCCAATCGGCAGGCTTCGACGAAGGCACGCATGATCGCGTCGAGCTGGGCAGCATCGCCCTGCGCGTCCTCGGGGTGCCACTGGACCGCGACGAGCCACTCCTTCGGGTCTTCGGCCTCGAGCGCCTCGATGACGCCGTCCGGAGCTTGGGCCGTGACGCGCAGTCCGTCGGCTACACGCGCCGCGGCCTGGTGGTGACCCGAAGGAACGGCGGCGCTCGTTCCGACGATGGCGGCGAGCCGGGAGCCGGGTTCGATTGCCACGTCGTGCAGGACCATCGGCCCGCTCGGGTCCGCGTAGTTGCGGTGCGGAGTGCCTTCGAACGGGAGGTCCTCGTGGAGGCTCCCGCCGAGTGCGACGTTGACGATCTGGAGGCCCCGGCAGATCCCGAGGACCGGGCGGCCTGTCGCCCTCGCATGAACCACCGCCGAGGCCTCGAATGCGTCTGCCGTGGGATCGACGTCGGAAACCGTCGGGTGGTGTGGATCGCCGTCGTACAGAACGGGGTCCACGTCCCCGCCGCCCATGACGAGCAGGCCGTCCCACGCCTCGTCGCCCAGGAGGACCCCGGCGAGGTTTGGGTCGGCCGCATCGAGGACGACGGCGATTCCTCCTGCGCGCTCGACGGCGGCGGCCGCGCTCCTCGTCAGCCCGTCGAGCTCAGCGTGGAACCAGTCCGGGTAGGCGGGCGCCGAGCCCGGCCAGGTGACCGCGACGCGTGGCGACGCGACCCGGCGGGAGTCGGGCGGCGTCGTCGTCATGCGTCTGCTCCCTTGGGCACGCCGCCCGAAGCGGGGTACAGCGGGTTGTGGCCCGGGGCGACCCGCTCGCCCTCGGGAGGGGGACCTGGAGGGGTGCCGTCGCCGAACGGGCGACCGCCGAGCTGTTCCCGGCCGTGCGGGGTGAGCCAATTCGACGTGTCGGGGCCCTTCGGGACGATCCCGGTCGGGTTGATGTCCTCGTGGACGATGTAGTAGTGGCGCTTGATCTGCACGAAGTCGATCGTGTCGCCGAAGCCCGGCGTCTGGAACAGGTCCCGCGCGTAGGCCCAGAGTGCCCGCTGTTCGCTCAGCTTGTTGCGGTTGCACTTGAAGTGCCCGTGGTAGACGGCGTCGAAGCGCGCGAGGGTCGTGAAGAGGCGGACGTCGGCCTCGGTGATGGTGTCGCCCACGAGGTAGCGGCGGGTGCTGAGGCGCTCTTCGAGCCAGTCGATCGCGTCGAAGAGCGCGTCGTACGCGCGCTCGTAGGCCGCTTGGGAGCCTGCGAAACCGCAGCGGTAGACGCCGTTGTTGACGTCCTTGAAGACCCGCTCGTTGACCTCGTCGATCTCGTCCCGGAGGGCCTCGGGGTACAGGTCCGGGGCGCCGTCACGGTGGAACTCCGTCCACTCCGAGCCGAAGTCGAGGGTGATCTGGGGGTAGTCGTTCGTGACGACCGCGCCGCTCGGAACGTCGACGATCGCGGGGACCGTGATGCCGCGCGGGTAGTCGGGGAAGCGCTTGAAGTACGCCTCCTGGAGGCGCTCGATGCCGAGGACTGGGTCGCGGCCATCGGGGTCGAGGTCGAAGGTCCACGAGCGGGAGTCGTGCGTGGGTCCGGGCAGTCCGAGCGAGATGGCGCCCTCGAGGCCGAGGAGCCTGCGGACGATGATCGTGCGGTTCGCCCACGGGCACGCCCGGGCCGCGACGAGGCGGTAGCGCCCGGCCTCGACCGGCCACGCTTTGGCTCCCTCAGGGGCTCGGGACCCGGGCGGGAACGTGCCGTCACGGGTGATCCTGTCCTCGATGTACCGCGTATCGCGCGTGAACTCCTCGCCCGTGTGGACGTAGGAACCGGCGGTGCTGTAGGAGCCTGATGCGCTGGATGTGCCTGACGCGCTGTAGGTGTCTGACGCTGCTGGGGACTGGGACTGAGTCTGCTCCGTCGACATGGCCCCAGCCTAGCCCTGTGTCCGCGCTGGCGCTGGGCGAGCCGCGGCGGGGGCGCGTGCCGCCGTCGTCGTCCGCTCGTCGAAACCCGAGCTAGCGGACCAGACCCGAGGCGCTTACCTGCGGTCTCATCCGTTAGCTCCGGTTTCGACGGCAGAGCCAGCCACTGAGACTCGGGAACCCCGCTCCGATAGCCTGTGACAAGGCCTGCGACAGCGGGCACACCGCGGGCACGAGCTCGACGACGAGCACGAGCCCAACGACGAGCGTGAGGAACGAGGATCCATGGACTTCGGCAGCTTCGAGACCCTGGCCATCGAGACGTCTGGCGGTATCGCGACCGTCACCGTCAACCGCCCTGAGGCGCTCAACGCGCTCTCAGGGAAGGTCGTCGAGGAGCTTGCAAGGGTGTGCGAGGAGCTCAACCGGCTGGGCGGCACGGGGACGAGCGCTGCCACCACTGGGATCCCCGGGACGGCGGACGACGGCGCGTGGCCGGTTCGCGGCGTCATCCTCACCGGTGCGGGCGGGAAGGCCTTCGTGGCAGGAGCCGACATCCGCGAGCTCACGTCGATGAACGCCGATCAGGCCGAGTTTCATGCGCGGTCGATGCACGCGGTGACCCTCGCACTCGAGTCGGTCCCCGTACCCGTGATCGCGTGCGTGGACGGCTTCGCCCTCGGCGGCGGCTGCGAACTGGCCCTCGCGGCGGACTTCATCTACGCGAGCGAGCGCGCCCAGTTCGGCCAGCCCGAGGTCAACCTCGGGCTGGTCCCCGGCTTCGGCGGCTCGGTGCGCCTCCAGCAGCGGATCGGCCTCGGCATGGCGCGCGAGCTCATCTACACCGGCCGCCGCATCGATGCCCATGAGGCTCACCGCCTAGGCCTCGTCAACCGCGTGCTCGCCACCCGCGAGGAACTCCTCGCCGCCGCGGCCGAGACGATCGGCGAGATCGCCACGAAGTCACCCACCGCCGTCGCCCTCTCGAAGCGCTCCATCAATCAGGCCACGGGCAGGACGACGCCGGAGGGGCTCGACATCGAGGCCCGCACCTTCCGGGCGGCCTTCGGCACTGAGGACATGAAGGAGGGCACGACCGCGTTCGTCGAGAAGCGAGCGGCGGTCTTCCCGGGGCGATAGGACGCACCTCACACTGGCGACGGGCGCACCATACGGAGCGTCAAGGGCGGTCACAGGGTTTCAACAGGGTTGAAGCCGAAAGTTAATGTCATGACGACAGCGTTCCGATCCGCCGAGCGGCCCGCACCGCCGCCCCGCCCGCGCCCCGGCAGCAATGCGCTAGCCCGGGAGTTGCGCCAGCGGGGCCGGCGCCGCCTGCTGCGCGAAGACTTCCTCACGATGCTCGCTTGGGCTTCGGGCGCGGCTTCGGTCGCTCTCTACCTGGCCGACGGCGGGGCTGCACAATTCAACAACCTCACCACCGCAACGACCTCGATCGGCATCATCGCCGGCCTCATCGGCACCGACCTCGTGCTCGTCATGCTCCTGCTCGCGGCGCGGATCCCCCTGATCGACGGTACCGTGGGCCACGACCGGGCGATGGAGATCCACGGCAAGCTCGGGAAGCCCGCGCTCTACCTGATCCTCGCCCACATGGTCTTCCTGCTCATCGGCTATGGCCTCACGGACAGGCTCAACCCGTTCGCCGAGGGCGTCTCCATGTGGAACAGCCTCCCCGACATGTGGATCGCGTTCATCTCGACGGTGCTGTTCATCCTCGTCGTCGTCACCTCCCTCGTCGCCGTCCGGAGGAGGTACCCGTACGAGTTCTGGTATGTGGTCCACCTGCTCACGTACGCCGCGGTCCTGACCGCGCTGCCCCACCAGTTCAGCGAGGGCCAGCTCTTCAGCCCCGGGCAGTGGCAGCGGTGGTACTGGATCGTGTTCTACCTCGTGGTGCTCGCGGCGCTCCTCCGCTACCGGATCTGGGCACCGATTGCGCTGACCTTCCGCCACCAGCTCAGTGTCACCCGCGTGGTTTCGGCGGGCGACGGCGCGGTGAGCATCGAGCTTACGGGCCTGCGTCTCGAGGAACTCACCGGAGCGGGCGGCAGGTTCTTCATCTGGCGATTCCTCGCCCCGCGACTCTGGTGGCACCACCACCCGTTCAGCCTCTCGGCTGACCCCGCCGCCGGACGCCTCCGGATCACGGTCCGGAACCTCGGCAAGGGCAGCGCGGCGCTCATGGCCGTGAAGCCCGGCACGAAGGTCGCGGTCTCCGGCCCCTACGGCCTGTTCGGCCACGCCGCGCGGACCCGCCCCGGACTCGTGCTCGTCGGCTCCGGCATCGGCATCACCCCACTCCGAGCCATCCTCGAGCGCGCCGAGTTCGAGCCAGGCGAAGCGACGGTGATCCTCCGTGCTTCAACCCCCGAGACCCTCTACCTCCGCGACGAGATCGCCGAGCTCTGCAGGCAGAGAGGAGCAACCATGTACGAACTCATAGGCCAGCGCGCCCGCCACGGCAACCCTTGGCTGCCCCGCCACCAGACCGGGCTCGCCCTGAGCAACTACGTGCCGAACCTCAAGGCCTCCGACGTGTACGTGTGCGGCCCCAAGAAGTGGGCAGACGCCGTCCTCAAGGACGCAAAGTCGGCCGGGCTCTCTGACGAGCAGCTCCATCACGAAAGGTTCGACTGGTGAGGGCCCGGGCAGCGGCCGCAGCCGCCCTCGCATCCTTCGGAATCCTTGCCATCGGGTGGCAGGCTGGCGCGCAGAGCATCGAGGCCTCGAAGGTCACCGGCGTCACGAACTCGGCGACGAACGGGAACGCAGGGACGGCCTCGAGCGGATCGACCACCTCGTCGGGAAGCTCCGCTTCGAACACTTCGGCTGCGGGTGCCTCGAGCTCGGGAACCGGCGGCTCCGGAACCACGGGGTCGGGCGGGACCAGCGGCTCAAGTACCTCGAGCTCAGGCTCGACGAGCAGCGGAAGCCAGGCGTCGACGTCGTCCGGGCTCAAGAACGGCTCGTTCACGGGCACCGCCGAAGAGACCCGGTACGGGATTGTCCAGGTCCAGGTCGTGGTGTCCGGCGGGAAGATCACGGATGTGCAGACGCCTCAGCTGACCGGCGACGACATGCGCTCCGACATGATCAACTCCGAAGCGGCGCCGATCCTCCGTTCCGAGGTCCTCCAGGCGCAGTCCGCGAACGTCGACACCGTGAGCGGCGCTACCTACACCTCGGAGGGCTACGTGGCCTCCCTGCAAGCGGCCCTCAACGCAGCGCATGCCTGAGAACCAGCCCGCGAACCTCAACGCGCGGACATTCCTTGCGATGGGGACGGTTGTGAGCCTGAGCGCGGCGTTTGCGCCAAGGCCCGATGCAGGCGACGACGGCGGGGACGGCGCGAGAAGGCTCGATGCGGCCGTCCGGGTCATCGAGGCCGATTTCGCGACGCTCGAGGACAGGTTCAGCCTGTTCCGCGAGGACTCCGAGGCAAGCGCCCTCGCGCGGGGCGTCCTGCGCCTGGCGAACGCGAGCGCGGAGACGCGGGCCGTCTACACCGATGCGATCGAGTGGCGACGGCGGACCCATGGCGCGTTCACCCCCGAGCGTCCCGACGGCGTCCTCGACCTCAGCGGCATCGTCAAGGCCCGTGCGATCGCCGAGGCAGGACGCTCGCTCGTGGCACTCGGGCTCACCGACTGGTGCCTCAACGCTGGCGGCGACGTTCTCGTCGCGGGCACGCCATCGCCGTCGAACGCCACCTCCGGAGGGGACGCCGCCCGCCCGTGGCTGGCCGGCGTCGTCGACCCGGAGGACCGGCGGACCCTGCTGGGCGCCTACCCGCTCGCCGGGGCGCCAGGTTGCGTCGCGCGTCGCGCCCTCGCGACGTCCGGGAGCGCCGAGCGCGGCGACCACATCTGGGCTGTGAGCGGCGGCGCGCCCGAATTCATGCAGGTCAGCGTCGCTGCGGCGGACATCGAGACCGCCGACGTCCTCGCGACAGCGATCGTCGCCGGAGGGCGCGAAATGCTCGACCTTGCGACCGCACAGTGGGATGTCGACGTGCTGGCCGTGACGAACGACGGCGGCCTCCTCGCCACCCCGGGCTTCCGCGCCCCGCACGCCGCGTAACACCCGCCGGAGGTGACCCCTGAACGGGGCTACACCCGCCGGAGGTGACACTTGAACGGGGCTACACCCGCGGGAGGTGACACTTGAATGGGGCTACACCCGCGGGAGGTGACACTTGAACGGGGCTCGACCCGCCGAAGGTGACCCCTGAACGGTCAGAGCCGCACGAGCTCCGGGTACTTCGGACTCAGGTTGTCCCCCGACGAGCGGCCGGTGAGCCGGCGCATCACCCACGGCCCCGCGAACTCCCGGGCCCACGCCGCGTTGGCTCGGAACCGCTCGCGCACGCTCAGGATCGGGAGTTCGGGCACGTCGGGAAGATCCGCGAGACCCTCGTGCTCGAGGATCCCCAGCACCCGATTAGCCATCGTCGCGTGGCCGAGCGCGGACATGTGCATCCGGTCCTCGGCCCACATGCGCCAGTCCTGGAACTCGTGGAAGCGCCAATAGTCGACCAGGGTGGCCCCGCGGCGATCGGCTATCCAGCGAACCTGCTCGTTGTAGACCGCCGTCCGCCCACGCATCGCGCCGAAGATCTTCGACGTTCCCGCATCGAACCCCGTGAACAGGAGCACTTGGGCTCCGGCCTCCTTGAGGCGCGCGATTGCGGCGTCGTACTCCTCGAGCAGCCCGTCGATGTCGACCTTCGGGCGCAGGATGTCGTTTGCGCCCGCGTAGACGGTCACGAGCGTGGGGCGAAGCGCGAGGGCGGGTTCAAGCTGCTCAGTGATCACCTGGCGCAGCTTCTTCCCCCGGATGGCGAGGTTCGCGTACCCGAAACTGGGATCGGCGGCCTGGAGCTGCTCGGCTGCCCGATCGGCCCACCCGCGGACGCCATTCGGACGCGACGCATCCGGGTCACCGACGCCCTCCGTGAACGAATCGCCCATCGCGACCCAGCGCTTCGTGAACTCCGCGCTCATGCCGCGCTCCCGCCGTCGTCCGCTGCTCCTGCCGTCGGCGCCGCCCGACGCTTCGGGCAGGGAAGGCCGGGGTCTCGCTCGCTGTCGCGGAAAATCCACGAAGCCTCGTCGAGCTGGGCGACGATCTTCTCGGCGATGTCTCCGAGCCGACGCGCATCCTCCTCGTCGAGCCCGTCGAAGACGATCTCCCGCACGCGCTCGACGTGGTCCGGGGCGAGGTCGACGATCGTCTCCCACCCGAGATCGGTGAGGTGCGCGTTCGTCACGCGGGCGTCGTCGGGCGAGGGCTGCCGGTCGATCCAGCCACGGCTCTGGAGCTTCGTCACGACGTGGGAGAGTCGCGAGAGCGACGCCGAGGTGCGGGCGGCGAGCTCCTTCATGGGCAGGGACCGACCGTCCGCCTCACTGAGCATCGCGAGGACGTTGTAGTCGAAGAGCGAGAGTCGGCCGAGGGACATGAGATGGGCGTCGAGGGCGGCTGGCAGGAGCGTCGTCACGCTCAAGAGGGCCAGCCACGCGCGACGCTCCTCGGCCGAGAGCCAGCGGGATTCCGTCACGGATACCAAGCATAGGCGCGTGACGGGAGCGCACCCTCAAATCGGGCCTCAGCGGAGCGGGCTAACCTTGTGGCCATGATGCCCGCCGGCCGCTTCGCTCCCAGCCCCTCCGGCGAACTCCACCTCGGCAACCTCAGGACGGCGCTGCTCGCGTGGCTCTTCGCGCGGTCGACAGGCCGCCGGTTCCTCATTCGGATCGAGGACCTCGACCGGGCGCGTGCAGGCGCCGAGGCGGCCCAGCTCCGGGACCTCGCCGCCATCGGGATCGACTGGGACGGGCCGGTTGTGCGGCAGAGCGAGCGGACCGAACTGTACGAGGACGCGCTGCGAGGTCTCACCGAGGATGGGCTCACTTACGAGTGCTACTGCACCCGCCGGGAGATCCAGGAGGCCCCCAGCGCCCCGCACGCGCCTCAGGGCGCCTACCCGGGCACGTGCCGCGACCTCAGTGAGGCGGAGCGCGAACGACGGCGTGCAGAGCGTCCGGCTGCCATCCGCCTCCGGGCCGGGGTCGCCGAATGGGCGGTCACTGACTTGGTGCACGGCCGGTACTTGGGGCTTGTGGACGATTTCGTGCTGCGGCGCAACGACGGAGTGGTCGCGTACAACCTCGCCGTGGTCGTCGACGACGCCGCGCAGGGCGTAGACCAGGTGGTCCGCGGGGACGATCTCCTGCCCTCGACGCCGAGGCAGGCCTATCTCGCCGGGCTCTTGGGATACACGGTGCCGGAGTACGCGCACGTCCCGCTCGTGCTCAACCAGGCTCACCGCCGGCTCGCGAAGCGCGACGGGGCGGTGACGCTCGCGGCGCTCGCGGCAGAGGGGGTTTCGGCCGAGCGGGTCACAGGGCTCCTCCTTGCATCTCTCTGCCTGCCCCCTTCGCTTCCGGCCGCTCTTGAGGCGTTCTCGCCCGCGGCGCTCCCGCGGGATCCGTGGGTAGTGGACCCTGCAGGCGCCGTCAGGTCTGCATGGTGAAGCGGCGCGACGTCCAGCCCCGAACCACCGGCGCCCTGTAGAGCCCGCGGAAGAGCGCGTTGCGCGCCGACATGAGCCCCGGCGGAAGCGGCCGCCCGAGGGCCATGTTGAGGCCGGCGTGCCGCGCCGCCTCGGCCGCCGCCCGCCGTCGTTCTTCGGCGACCCGCGCCCACAGCGCAGGCCAAGCCACCGCGCCATCGGACTCCCACCCATAGCGCGCCGCCTTGACGTCCTCGGCCAGCAATGGCGCGAACGCCTGAGCGTCGAGCCAGCCGAGCGTCATCCCCTGACCGCCGATCGGGCTCACCTCGTGCGCGGCGTCGCCGACCAGCACGACGCGGCCGCGGAGCATCGAAGCGGCCAAACGCTCGCGCACAGTGAAGGCGCTGAGCATCGTGTTGGTCCGCGGGTCCACGGCGATGCCCGTCCGCTCGGCCACGAGGCGCGCGAGCCGCTCCGGGCTCGGCTCCGGCTCGAGCCCGTCTGTGTGCACGACCCACCGCCGCACGCCGCCCGGGAGCGGGAAGGACTCGATGATGCCCCCCGGCTCGAGGTGCAGGACGGCCGCGGCCCCGTCGGCCGTCGTGTCCGTGAAGTCGCCCATGAGGTAGGCATCGGGGTACTCCCGCTCGTGTACGGGAACGCCGATGGCGCTGCGCAGGGGCGAGCGCGCGCCGTCGGCCGCCACAACCCAGCGGCCCTCGATGCGCACCTCTGTGTCTCCGCTCAGACCACGGACCACGGCACCGCCTTGGCCGCCCGAGACCGCCCTCTCGACCCCCACCGCACGCACTCCTCGCCGGAGTGCGCCCGGCGCGAGCTCGGCGAGCCGGGCCTCGAGCGTCTGCTCGGTGAGCCACTGCGGGACGGCGAGGACGGGCGGATCGAACTCGAGCCGTGCCACCTCCTCCCCCTGGGAGCGAGCCCGCCCCTCGGTGAGCTCGACCCCCGCGGCCGCGAGCGCCCCGTCGACCCCCGCTGCCGCGAGGACGCGCAGGCCGGGAGGGTGGATCCCGATGGCCCGCGAATGCTGGCTCCGGTCGGCGCGGGATTCGAGGACGACGACGTCGATCCCCTTCTGCGCGAGGAGCACACCGAGGCAGAGGCCAACGGGGCCTCCACCGACGATCACGACCTCGCGGCGCTCGGTAGCAGGGGTCAAGGGTTCACGCGCGTCAGCAACGCTGTCTCGATCGTGAGGCCGGGGCCGAAGGCCATCGCGCACACGCGCTCGGAACCGGGTGCACCAGACTCGCCGTCAGGTAGAGGGAGGCCCAGGATCCGCTCGAAGACGAACATGATGGTCGCGCTGCTCATGTTGCCGAACTCGCGGAGTGTCTCGCGCGCCGGTTCGGCCTGTGCCTCGCTCAGGCCGAGCCGGGCCACGACCTTGTCGACGATGCTGCGGCCCCCGGGGTGGATCGCCCAGTGCTCGATCCCGTTGTGGGGGCGTCCTGCGAGCGCCGGATCGCCCGCGAGGAGCGGTTCGAGGGCGCCGGTGATGTGGTCGTCGATGATGTGCGGCACGTAGGAGCCCAGCACCATCTCGAACCCCTGGTCGCCGATGTTCCACGCCATTGTGTCCTCGCCCACGGGCGTGAGAGTGGTCTCGAACGCGTCGAGGCTCAGGGCCGGGCGGGTGAGCGGAAGGTCGCGTGCGGTGATGACGGCGGCTGCGGCACCATCGGCGAAGAGGGACGCGCCGAGGATCGTGTCGGGGTTGTTCGAGCTGCGGACGTGGAGCGTGCAGAGCTCGACGATGGCGACGAGGACGACGGCGTTCGGATCCGCTTCGCAGAAGAGCTTGGCTGCGCGGAGGGCCGGGAAGGCGGCGTAGCACCCCATGAAACCGAGATGGAATCGCTGGACCGACGGGCGGAGGCCGAGTTCGCGGACGACTCGGTAGTCAGGGCCCGGGTTGAAGAAGCCGGTGCAGGAGACCGTGATGACGTGCGTGACGTCCTCGGGGCCGATCCCGTCCGCCGCCTCGAGCGCGCCGCGCGCGGTCTCGGTGAACAGTGGGGTGGCCTCGCGGACGAAGACGTCGTTGCGGGTCTTCGTGCTCGGGTTCAGGATGCGGCCGGCGGCGGGATCGAAAAAGTCGGGGGCCGTGTCCGGCAGGTCCCAGGAGAATTCGGCGACGGCGGAGTGACGGGTGTCGATGGCGGCCGCATCGAAGCACGTGCGGACCAAGCGGGTCCCCAGCCTCGTGAGGCCTTCCTGCGCCGCGAAGACGTCGCGCGCCTCCGCCTGCTTGAGAACCGTAGGAGGGACAGCGGTTTGGAGAGACCTCAGGAGGACCGTCATGGCCCATTCTCTCTATGAGAGGGACGCTGAGGGCAAGGGTTGAGCTAGAGAAGGCCGAACTTCTCGAGCTGCTCGGCGAGCCCTGCGCCGTCGGGCGCGGACGCCCAGGGGACGCCGGGAACGCGGGCGGTGCTGCCGTCGTGCATCGTGCCGCCGGAGAACACCGCCTCGCCCGCGGAGAGTTCGCGGATCGCGACGGCTGCGACATTCTCCGGGTGCCGGTGGGCGAACTCGGCGTAGATCGACTCGTCGTGCTGGCCGTTGTCGCCGATGAGGAGCCACTTGAGATCGGGGAACTCGGCGGCGAGCCGCGCGAGGTTCCGGGCCTTGTGCTCGCGGCCGCTGCGGAACCAGCTGTCCGCCGTCATGCCCCAGTCGGTCAGCAGGAGCGGGCCGGCCGGGTAGAGGTTGCGTCCGAGGAAGCGGGCGAGGGTTGGGGCGGCGTTCCACGGCCCTGTCGAGAGGTACATGACCGGGGCTGCGGGATGGCGGGCTGCCAGGCGGTCGAGCAGCACGGACATTCCAGGCGTGGGGGTGCGCGCTCGCTCGCTCACCACGAACGTGTTCCAGAGGGCGAGGAACGGGCGTGGGAGGGCCGTGACCATGACGGTGTCGTCGATGTCGGAGACGATCCCGAACGTCGACGAGGGATCGACCACGAGAACCTGACCGACGGCTGGCTCCGTGCCCTCGGCGCTCATCTTGACGTCGTGCCAGCCTGGCTCGAGGGAGACGTGCACCATCGCGTCGATGACACCGCCGAAGTCGGCGCGCACCGTCGTCGTATGCCCCCCGACCTCAATGGTGACGGCCGAATGCTCGATCGGGATGCTCGTGAAGGCGCGCCATCCCCGGACATCCTCGGTGCCGGTCCACCCGCTCGGCATCGGCGGCTCGTACCAGCCGGCGTCGCGGCTGCGCTCTCGGCCCCGGTCGGGCACCGTGACCGCGTTCGCGCCGATCCTGTGAAGGCCTGGCGCGCCGTACAGGACGCGCGCGAGTATCCGTACCCGAGACGTGGTGCCGTAACCCCGGTACGCGACCACTTGGGGGACGAAGCCCAGCCTCCGTGCCCAGACAGTCTGCGCGGCATGGACTCGGTCGCCGACGCGGTGGGCAGCCTTCAGGAGCGCTCCAGTCATGCGCAACACTCTGCCACGGCTTCGCGCGCTCACAGAACCGACGACGACGCAATCCAGAGCCGCCGTCGAACCCCGCTCCCGGCTGAGCGGGCGCCTCTGATTCCGACCGGCTCTCCCGCCTGCAACCGGGCAGGAGCGGCGAGTCGCACGCAACACGCCGCTGGTCCCGATCCAATGAAGGTCGGAAACCGAGGGACGTCGGAGACGGCAGCCGGTCAGAGACCCCGGCGCTCAGACGCGGGCGAGCTCCTCGATGTCCTCGAGGAAGGCGGCAGCGACCTCCTCGCTCACGGTCGTCTTCGTCTCGGAGACGGCTTCGAGGTAGTCCTCGGTCGTGGGGCCGCGGCGACCGTTCGTGGAGGATTGGCCGCCGTCGGAGTAGACGGCTTTCTCGAGGGCTCGTTGCGAGGCCGAGCGCGCGGCGAACTCGATGTCCGCCGGCGAGAAGCCCTCTGTCCGCTCGACGAGCACGTCCACGTCGACTTCTGCCAGGACGGCCGCGGGAATGAAGCGGTTCCACATTGCGCGCCGTGCCTCGGCGTCCGGCAGCCCGATCGGGATGACGTAGTCGAAGCGGCCGTGGCGGAGGAAGGCAGGGTCCAGGGCCCGGATGAAATTGGTAGCGCACACGAGGAGCCTCCCGGGCTGCTCGCGGAAGGCGGGAATGATCTTGAGCAGTTCGTTCGTGACGCCCTGCGTGGGGCTCGGCGGATCCCCCGCGCGGCGCGACGCGATCTCCTCGACCTCGTCGAGGAACACGACCGCGTGTTCGAGCTCGGCAATCTCGAGGAACGTGCGGCGGAGCGCGCCCGCGAGGCCCTCCGAGTCCGCAGCAAGGCGTGACGGGAAGACCTCCACGAACGGCCATTCGAGGCGCGAGGCGATCGCCTTCGCGAACGTCGTCTTGCCGGTGCCGGGCGGGCCGAAGAGGACGACGGCGCGGGGCGGCACAACGCCGAATTCATCCGCGAGCTCGGCCTCGGCGAGGGGGAGCACGAGCCTCCGTTCGAGCAGTTGCTTCTCGCTCTGCATCCCGGCCACGTTGTCCCAAAGGTTGCGCGGCAGGACGCGTCCGCCGAGCTGCGCGAGCGGGCCGAGTTCCGCGCGCTGCACGGGGATCTGGCGCTCGAAGAAGCGGAGGTTCTTGACGTCCTTGAAGCCGCGGTTGAGGAACGCGTCGATCCGAGTCTCGGTGTCCGGCATGAGCGCCGAGAGCTTTGCGAGGCCGAGGGGGGCCATGCGATGCTCGAGCGCCGCGAGAAGGCCGGTGCCGATACCCCTCCCCCGCCACTCGGGCAGGGTCGCGAGGAAGACGATCCACCCCTGCTCATGCGCCGCCCGCCCGACGGCCGCTCCGACGATGTCCTCGCCATGGACGGCGACGACGGCGAAGTCTGCCTGGCAGCTCGCGAGGACCTCCGAGAGCGAGTACACGGGCTCGATGCCCGATTCCGTCATGGCGCTCCAGAGATGGAGGATGCCGTCAAGGTCCGAGGGGTGGAAGTCCCGGATCCGCCACGTGGTCATGCGGGTGCTCCTTTGCGCTGCGACTGGTGCCGAGTGTAGCCGCGGCGCGCGGCCGAGGGGTTGCGGGCGCGTAGCGGGCGTAGCGGCGGCGCGCTGGCGCCGTAGTGGCGGCGCGCCCGACCTTCAAGTTACGTTCTCGCAGAGAAGTTCGCTCGCGGGTGACTTCTCCGCGAGAGGGTGACTTCCTGCGCTGCACGGCTGCCAGAATGGTCAGCATGAGCATCGTCAAGATCAACGCCATCACCGTGCCCGCCGACTCCGGCGACGAACTCGCCCGCCGCTTCGCCGGCCGCGCGAACGCCGTGGACGGCCAACCCGGGTTCGAGGGCTTCGAGCTCCTCCAGCCGAGCGACGGCCGGAACGTGTGGCTCGTCGTGACCCGGTGGGCCGACGAGGAGAGCTACGAGGCGTGGCGGAACTCGGCATCGTTCGGGCACGGCCACGGCCGGCCGGGCGGCGGCGAGGGTGGCTCCGGAGGGGGTGCCGCCGGCGGTGGCGCAGCGGCCGGTGCCGAGACCGCGGCGGCCGCAGAAGGCGGAGCCCAGGAACGCCAGCGACCCGTCGGCGTCTCTGCAGAACTGTGGAGCTTCAATATCGCCGATCTCGGGCAGTAGCCCTCACGCTCCGGGTCGCCGCCCCGCCGTCGTCGTCCGCCCAGCCACCGCGGAAGGCGACGGCGTCGTTCACGGGGTGGCCCCCGCCGTCGCCCGCCTTCTGGCCCGCAGCGCGGCCGCGGCCAGGAGCAGCGCTGCGAGCGCGGCCGCAATGGTCATGATGATCGCCATCGGCAGGGCCGTCCCAGCGCCGCCGATGCCCGAGAGCGGCGACACGACCGCGCCGAACACGAACTGCGCGAAGCCGAGCCCGGCCGAGCCGCTTCCGGAGACGTGCCGCACGGCGTCGAGCGCGAGCGCGGACGAGTTACCCATGATGAAGCCCACGGTCGTGACCGAGAGCCAGATCGGCACGGCGAGGAGCCATCGGGGGGCGGGCATGACGGCAACCACGAGGGTGAGGACGCTGAACGCGAGGAGCAGCGGCACCGCGACGCGGACAGTGGCGAGCGGACCGACGGTCCGCGCGAGGCGCGATGAGATGTAGCCCGAGCTGATGAGCCCGACGGCGTTGATCCCGAACGCGATGCCGTACCCGACGGCACTGAACCCCATCACGTCCTGATAGACAAACGACGATGCGGAGATGTACGTCATCATGACGGCGAACGTCGTGGCGAACAGGGCGGCGAACAGGAGGTAGCGGGGTTCGCGGACCACGGCGCGCAGACCGCCAAGGAGGCTCGCGCCGTGCCGTGCTTCGGGAGGGCGCGTCTCGCGGAACACGAGGGAGACGGCGCACATCATGAGGGCGAACAGCCCCGCGAGGGTCCACATGACGCCGCGCCAGCCCACAGGCCCCTGCAGGACGGCGCCGAGCGAGGGCGCGACGATCGGCGCGATGCCGCCGACGGTCATCATGAGGCTCATCGTGCGCGCGGACTCGGAGCCGTGGGTCAAGTCCACGATGATCGCGCGGGCAATCACGACGCCAGCCGCCCCGCCGAGGCCCTGAAGCAGCCGGGCCGCGATGAGCACCTCGATCGACGGTGCGAGGGCTGCAAGCACCGAGGAGCCGAGGGCGAGGACGTTGCCGCACAGGAGCGGGACGAGGCGCCCCCGTCTGTCCGAGATCGCCCCGAAGCCGAGCTGCCCGAATGCCATCCCCACGAGGAACCCCGTGAGCGTGAGCTGGACGCCCGAGGCGCTCGCGCCGAAATCCTGCTGGACTCTGGGGAACCCGGGCAGGTACAGGTCGGTCGAGAGCGGCGCAGTCATGGCCAGGAACGCTAGGACCAGAAGCCACGCCCTGCTGAGGTTCCCGGCGCGGTTCAGGGCAGGCAGCGGCATATCGGGTTCTCGAGTCCTCTCAGGTCTTTCGGGGATGCCTTGCCAGACTAGTTTCCCCCCGGCGCCCGAGCTGCAATCGGTCCAGCATCCAGAACTGGCCTCAGTTTGCCGGTCCTCGGCAGGGTCAGGAATCAAGATCAGCCCAGAAGGGCGCGCCCCTCGAGGACCTCGGGGTGCTCGAGGGCGTAACGCCGCAGTCCGCCCTTGCGTGGAACCTTCACGGGTTCGGGCCAGCGCGGGAGGAGGTAGTCCCCGAGCGTCACACCGCGCAGCTTGCGGCCGATGAGCGGAACGACCCAGTCGTTCATCCACTCCCGCTGAGCTGCAACCCACTCCCGCGTGTTCCGGGGAGCGATAGGCTCCCAGTCCCTCGGCTTGAACGTCGTGGGCACGCCGAGGTGGGCGAGGACTTGGCGCGCGAGGAACTTGTGGCCCGCAGTCGACATGTGAAGCCGATCCGTGTCCCACATGCGCTTGTCGTTGTACTCGTCGAAGCACCAGTAGTCCACGAGCACCGCCTGGTGTTCACGCGCGAGCTCCCGTACGCGCGCGTTGTACTGCCAGTTGCGCCTCCGGAGGGGCTCGAGAAGAGGGTTGACCTTGACGTCGTAGCCCGTGAAGAGGACGAGCGTGGCTCCTGTCTCCGCGAGCCGCCCCACGAGGCCGGAGTACTCCTCAAGAAGCCTGTCCATGTCCGTGCCGAGGTCGAGGATGTCGTTTCCGCCGGCGTAGAGCGTCACGAGGGTCGGCTTGAGGGCGACGGCGGGTTCTAGCTGCTCGTCGATGATCTGCCGGAGGCGTTTGGAACGGATGGCGAGGTTGGCGTACTCCCAGCCCTTCTCGTGCTTTGCAAGCTTCTCGGCGACCCTGTCGGCCCAGCCCCGGACGCCGTTGGGCAGGTTTGGGTTTCGATCGCCCACGCCCTCGGTGAAGGAATCCCCGAGGGCGACATACCGCCGTCGAACGCTACCGCCCACGCGGGAACTCTAGGCAGGGATGGCCAAGCTAAGGCAACGCCCCGGCGACGATCAGGTGAACGCCGCTACTTGACACACGGTATCCCGCCACCTTGGAGCACGCTCGACCAGTCACCGGCGTCGAAGGTACCGTTCGACGACGACGGTGAGGGCGTGGGTGCCGGTTGCGCAGCTGGCGCCTGCTGGGCAGGCGCCTGCTGCGCCGGGGCCTGCTGGGCCGACGAATCCTGCTGGGCTGGCGCGGCACCCGAATTCTGCGATCCGGAGCCTTGGGCAGGACTCGGCGTCGGGGTCGCGGTGGGCTGCGGCGAGAGCAGCTGCGAGACCTCGGCCTGGATGGCTCCCTTGTCCACGATATTCACCGATTCGCCGGTGTCCGACGTGCCGAACTGCACGATCGGGAGCGTCACGAACCGGAGGTGGCCCGCCGTGAGCTGCTTCGCCTTGAGGCCGAAGTCGATGAGGTTCAGCGACTGGTCCACGGCCATCTTGTCCTTGACCGCGTTGAGGATTCCCTCAATCTTGTTGATGTCCGTGAACGTGCTCTTCTGCTTGAGCTGCGTCAGGAGGGAGGAGATGAACGCCTGCTGCCGGCGCTCGCGGTCGAGATCGCTCAGCGCCACGCCCGAGCCCGAGGTATCGCGGCGCTGCCGGACGAACGCGACGGCCTGCTGCGCGTTGAGCTGCTGCACGCCGGCTTTGAAGTTCGCCCCCGAGTAAGTGTCCTGCGTCGCCTCCTGGAGGCACACCGTGATCGGCGCAAGCGCCTTCGCGACGTCGAGGAAGGCGCCCATCGTGACCTCGACAAAGTGGTCGATCTTGATGTTGAGGAAGTTCTGAACGGTCTGGATTTCGGCCTTGCGGCCGTCGTCGCGCGCTTCCTGGTAGATCTGCGAATCGCTCTTGCCCTGGGGATCCGCCTTGAGCTTCTTCATGGCGTCATCCATCGCGTAGCCGTAGGCCTGCTTGATCTTGCCCTGCGAGATGCCGTCCGGCGAGCCCGCGAGGTCCACGTAGTCGTCACGGGGAATCGAGATGACAGTCGCCTGGCTTCCGTCCTTCGGGACGTGCAGGACCATGAGGACGTTGCTGTTGTAGCCGCCGTCGGACGAATCGCCCGAGTGGAGCGCGTCGTACTCCTCTTGGCTGAGCGGGTTGCCGTTCTCGTCCAGGCGGCTGTCGAGCCCCATGACGAGGATGTTGACGTCCTGGTCGAGCCCCGCGCCGCCCGTGAGGGCCTCCGAACGGCGGACTCCGTTCTCGAAGCTGATGTAGGTGGTGAGCGCGAAGACCCCGCCGGCCACCACGAGGGCGATTACGAGGGCCATCGAGAGCACAACCGTTCTGCGCCGCCGGAACTTCCGGCGCCGGTCGCGGTCGATGAGCTGCCCATAGAGGTTATGCCATGGCTCGCTGGTCTGGCTGCTGTCCCTCTGGGTGTCAGGCTTGCGCCGCATGCGGCTCCCTAAGGTCGGCTTCAGGACGGCGCGCCCGCTGAAGCGCGCTGGCCCACACTAGCGATGCAAACTCTGTGAAAGCTGAGAGGCTCGCCGCTTCTCCAGACAACTCGCGGTCTTTTCGCAGGCGGACGACGGCGCGAGGAGACAGCGCGCGGCGGCTCACCGGCGCGCTGCCGGGGCCTGCCGATGTCTTCCCCGGCCTACTTGCGGGACGGAACCTGCCGCGGGAGAGCGATCACGAGAAAGAGGGAAACGAGGACGAAGGCCACACTGACGAGCATGGCGAGCTGAGCGCTTGAAGCGAACGCGCGCGCTACGCCGTCCGGCCCGGGGCGCACGCTCACCGTGCCGAAGAGCACGGTGCCGACCACGGCGATGCCAACCGCATTGCCGACGCGCTGGGCGGTCGTGAGGGTACCGCTCGCCGTCCCGGCTTCAGGCGGCGGGACGAAGGCCATGACGAAATCCTGGTTCGGCGCGATCACGATCCCGCTCCCGAACCCCGCCACGATCAGTGGGCCCGCCAGTTCCCACCCGCCTGGGCTCGGCGCGGTCAGGTAGAGCACCGCCGTGACCCCGGCAAGGCCTGCCGCGACCAGAAGGCACCCCGTGACCAGCACCATGCGGCCCAGGCGGGCCGAGAGCTTTGCACTGCTGGAAGCCCCGATCAGGCTGCCCAGCGCGAACGGCGTGAAGACCAGCCCGCTCGCCAGAGCACTCCGTTGGAGACCGACCTGCCACAGGATCGAGAGCGTGAACAGGACGCTCGTGAACCCCGCGAAATAGACGATCGCGAACACCGCCCCTGCTGAGAACGACGAGCGCGAGAGCAGGCTCGGCTTCAGCAGGGCGTCACCGCCCCGCCGCTCGGTGCGCACTTCCCACAGCGCGAGCAGGACCAGCACAGGAACCGACGCCCCGAAGGCAAGGTACGTCCAGAGGGGCCACCCGCTCGGCTGTCCCTCGACGAGCGGTATCAGCACGAGCAGGAGGCCCGAGGTGAGCAGCCCCAAACCTACGGGGTCAATGCTTCGCCGGGTGCGCGCCGTCGGCCGCGGCAGGAGCCAGGCGGCCACCGGCAGCGCGACCACTCCGACGAAGAGGTTGACGAGGAACACCCACCTCCAGCCGTCGACCGGGCCCGCTGCCTGGATGATGAGACCGCCCAGGACGGGCCCAAGCGCTGTTGCGACGCCGATGACGGCGCCCATCGTCCCGAAGGCCTTGGACCGCTGGTGACCGGTGAACGAAAGCTGGATCGTCGCGGAGATGGCCGGATAGAACACTCCCGCGCCAACGCCCTGCACGATGCGCGCGGCAATGATCTGGCCTTGTGTCGCGGACAGGCCGCAGGCCACGCTCGCGAGGGTGAACAGTGCGAGGCCTGCAATGAACTGCCACTTGTGTCCGATCCGATCGCCGATGCGGCCAGCAGGAACCAGCACGAGTCCGTAGGCCAGCGCGTAGCCGGAGACGATCCATTCGAGGCTGGCCGGCGAGGCATGCAGGCCTGTGCGGATCGACGGCAGCGCGACATTGACGATCGTGGTGTCGAGGAGAGCCATGAAGGCTCCCACGAGGACGACGGCGACGGCTCGCCAGCCGTGGCCTCCCTCCGCCGAGCGCTCTTCCGTAGCCATGACATCCTCACGCTACCCGCGGACCGCTGAGGCTACACGGGCGTGCGGAGCACGATGTCCACGGGGTTGGCCTGCGAAAGCGGGCTTCCCTCGCCCTCCTCGCGAGCCTTTCCGAGGCCCTCGAGGAGCCCCGAACGGTTGGTCCGGCGGTCGCGGAGGATCTCCGTCACGGAACCGAGGTGCCGTGAGAGGTCGATGACGTTCTCGGGTGCGGCGAGCAGGAGCTGGAACCCGAATTCGTGCAGCGCCGAGATCCCCGCCCCTGCGAACTCCTCGGATGCCAGCACAAAGGCCTCGTCCATCATCACGGTGCCGTACGTCGTGAAGCCCTGCTCGGCGATGCCGAGCTGGTAGCTGAGCGCCGCGGCCATGATGAACGCCGTGAAGCGCTGCCGCTCGCCGCCGGACATGCTGCCGGTGTCGGAGTGGACGAACACTTCGTCCCGCGTCTGGCCGCCCGGAAGGCTGACGGCACGGTGCTCCTTGCACGAGATGAACACGTGAGTCCGGACGTCCAGGACCTCAGCCCGCCAGCGCCGATCCTCGGGAGCCGACGAGGCGAGGCGCTTCACGAGCGTCTCGAGCGTCTTGTAGCGAGCGGCTAGGGCATCCTCTCGGGCGGGTTCGGCAGTCTCGACGGCATGCCGCGCCTTGAGCGCCGACACGATGGCCTCCTTGAACTGCCGCGCCGAGGCTGGAACGGTCTGCTTGATGTCGAGCTCGAGGTAGCTCCCCTCGTGGAAGCCGACCCCGCCGAGGATGCTGTTGAGCGGCAGGATCCTCGCCGAGATCGCCCGCCGCTCCTCGTCGAGCAGATGCAGGAGCGTGCTGAACGATTCGTGCGTGCGCTGCTGGAAGAACCGGCGGAACTCGGCCTCCTGCGTGGGCAGCCCTTCGGAGACGATCTCGTGGTAACGCGCCTCGAACGCGCTCGCCGCCGCCACCGAGACGCCGTGGTCCGCGGAGACGCCCGGGCCCCAGTCCCGCTCGAATGCCTCGAAGATGCGGGTGAGCCGTTCCGCCGCCGACTGGCCACGGCTCTCGGCCGCGTGCAGTTCCTCGAGCAGGCGGGCCCTGACGTCTGCTGCGAGGGTGTCGAGCGCGTGGAGCTCGGTGAGCTCGGCGGCACCTTCGAAGTACGGCACGAGGGCCTCGTCTCCCGAGGAGGACTCCGCCCCGGGCCGCATCTCGGCCAACTTGTCCCGCGCCGCCTCGAGCAGACGCGCCGCCGAGGACGCGGCGGCGTCGAGATGCCGATGCTCACTCTGGAAGACGGCCGCTGTCTCGGTGGACGCCTGATGGTCGGCCCGCGCTCGCTCGACCTTCGCGCGCAGCGGCTCGAGGTCCGCCTGCCCGGCGCGGGCGTCTTCCAGGCGCTTCTCGGCGCGCCGGAGTTCCTCCTCGGCGACGGCGGCAGAGACTTCTTCCCAAGGCCGCGGGTCGGCCGCCACGCGGCGAAGAGCCTCGAGACGGCGTGCCATGCCCTGATGCGAGTCCTCGCTCGCCTGCGCGGCTTCCGCAGCGCGGGCGAGAGCGGCCTCAAGCTCCGCGATGCGGGCCGTGAGGTCGGCGACCTTCACCGCATTGTCGAAGCCGAGGACCCAGTCCTGGCGCGAAGCGAACCGGTCGTCCTTCTCGACGGTGCCCCGGTGCCGCTTCACGACGCCGCCGAGGCTCAGCCCCCGGTCCAGCAGCGCGAGCTCGTCCGGGTTCTCCAAGCAGGGGTAGGCAAACTCCGTTGCGATGCGGCCGCGCACGTAGTCTCCAGCCTCCCCGTCGAGGATCTGGAGCTTCGTGAGGAGGTCGTCGCCGCGCACGTCGGCGAGCGCCTGGGCAGAGCCGGACACGGGCACCGAGAGGTCGACGGCGCGCAGCGCACCACGGACGGTATGGGCGTCGAGGTAGCGGGTGACGGCGGCGAAGTGCTCGCCGGGGACGAGCAGCGTCGTCGCGAGCGAGCGGAGGGCCCGCTCGGCGGCGGGCCGCCACCTCTCCTGGCCGTCCGCGAGGTCGATGAGCTCCCCCGCGAACGGCATTGCTTCCTCGGGGACGCCGGTGGCCGCGGCGATCGCGGCGCGGTTCTCGACGGACGACGGCGGCAGCAGGCTCTTGCGCACGGCCATCGACTCGAGCTCGCGGTGGGCTTCGGCGAGGTCGCGTTTGGCGGAAGCATGAGCGTCGAAGGCCTCGAAGCGCGCCTCTCGCAGAGCTGCGGAATCGCCCTCGAGCGACTCGGTCGCGGCCGCGGCCTCCTCGTGGGCCGCCGCCCAGCCCTCGGCGGACCATGGAAGCTGCAACCCGGCGTCGTCCAGGCCCTGGCGTGCGGCAGCCTCCACCTCCCGACGAAGCCGCAGGCCCACACGAGCGTTCTCGGTCTGCTGCTCGAGGGCGCTGATCTGGTTCCCGCCCGCGTTGTTGTACTCGGCCTCGAGGGCGCGGAGCTCCTTCGCGAGCGCGTCGCGGACCTTGCGTTCGGCGGCGAGCTCGGCCGCCTTCGACTGGGCGGCCTCGGCGGCCCGTGCCGTAATCCGCTCCTGCACGCCCACGGTGAGCTGCTGCCGCACCCGCTCGAACGCCTCGCCCGAGAGATCGCGGAGGCGGTTGGCGTCGAGGAGGGCCTGCGCGTACTGCTGGTTGAGCGCAGGCACGGGCGCGAGCTGGTCGCGCTGCTCGCGCACGTCCTCGAGGCGCTGCCGTATGGACATGAGGTTGCTGAATTCCTCGACCACCTGATCCGCGGCCGCGAGCGTCTCCGGCGGGTCGAGGACCTGGTCGCGGAAGAAGCTGTTGACGCTTCCGCCGAGCCCCTTCCCAGCCTGGATGACCCGCAGGAGCGGAAGGGCCTGGTCCGACGAGATGCCGAGGAGGCGGCGGAAGCGCTCGGCGAAATTCTTGTGGACGTCGAACACCTGGGCGCCGGGGAACAGCGCTTCGAGCGCCCCGCGCGTGAACCGCCGGTCGGCGATGCCCTCGATGGCGTGGACGTCGAGCGGGGCCTGGTCGATGAGGTAGAAGCGCCCGAGGCTCGATTCGGTGCCGTTCTTCGGCAGGTCGAACAGGGCCGTGAGCGTGTGGCGGGTGCCGGCGGCGTTGTCGAACGTGAGGGCGATCGCGCTCCACGTCGCGCCGGGGCGCTGGAACGCACTGGCCTGGCTCTCGCCGACGGCCACATCGCCGACCTTCCCGCGCATGTACGTGAAGGTCGTACGCCGGTCCTCGCTCTGGCCGGTCCGCGCCGCTGCCGCCTCGTTCGAGCGCGGCCGGGCGTCGAACACCCGGGCGATCGCATCGAAGAGCGTCGACTTGCCGACCCCCGAGTTGCCCGTCAGGAGGGTGCCCGCGCGGTCCACGTGCATCCTGTGCGCACCGTGGAACGTGCCCCAATTGACGATCTGGACCTGGGTCAGCCTGAACTGTCCCGGGTTGATCTGGTCGTCGAGCGGGAGCATGGTCGCGATGCTCATTCGATCCCCTCCTCGTCAGCCGGATCCTCGTCGCCTTCCTGACCCGGCACAACGCCGTCGAGGTCAAGCGTGGGGTGCGCTCCGTCGTCGTCCTCTCCGCCGGCGTCCGCACCGTCCAGGGTGCCGGCGTCCGGGGCCTCTGCGAGCGCCTCGAGATGCCGCGCGACGTCCCCGATGTTCTCGAACGGGAGCGCGAGCGGGAGCGCGTTCGAGATGAGGTAGACGTCGTCGAGCGGTGTGGGCAGGAGGAGCCGGCGCGCCTGCAGCTTCTGGACGGCGCGCGAGATGGTGTCGGCGTCGCGGAGGGCGTCGCGCTGATCGGAGGGCTGGTAGTGGGCGACGACGTCGGAGAGTTCCTCGAGCGTGACCGTCGGCTCGGTCTGGGCTGTCGTGTGGCGGTCGAGGAGCAGCCGGAGGCGCAGGAGCAGGATCGTCTCGACTCGGCTCAAGGCGCGCTGCTGGCGCAGGATCGTCGACCGCGAAGCCGTACCGAGCAGCTCGGGGTCGACGGGGCGGACGACGGCGATCTTCCGCGCGTGGTCGACGTGCAGGCTCAGGAAGAGCTCCGACAGGCGTGAACGCAGCACGTCCTGGCTGTCGAGCAGGGTCGTCCACAGGCGCTCGTCGCGGCCGCCGTCCAGATAGGGACCCTTGAGAAGGCGCACGAGGACCTGCCGCACGCGCAGCGGTAGGAGACCCGTGTCGCCGTCGTACAGGGCCGCCGCGTTGGCGAGCCGGCCAGAGGAGGACTCGGCCTCGCTCACGTCCGGCTCGATGTCCTCGATCATGCCGTGCCCCTCTCTTGGATCTCGCCGACCCTCATCTCGCCGCCCTTCATCTGCCCGCCCCTCGTCGGCGCCCCGTGGACCTCCACGGCCGGCACATACGCGCGGCGCGTCGAGCCGTCCACCTGCTCAAAGTCGAGGGCCTCCCACTCGGCCGCCGCGCCGTCGTCATCGGTTCCGGCGAACAGCGCGCCTCGATGCAGAAGCTCGCCGAGCAGCGCGCGGATCGAGTTGATGTGCTGCTCCTCGGGCGGCAGCTCCCGCCAGACGCTCGCGGCGGTGGCCCGGCCGCCTCCGCCGGCGAGCGCGACGTCGAACGCCTGCCGCAGCGCCGCGGCCCTCGCCTTGCCCGTGCGCGCCGAGCGGACGCGGTCCTCCTCCGCGAACGCGATCGGCTCGGCCAAGCGCGGAGGGGCGACGTACTCGTCGGGATCGAAGAGCTTCACCATCGAGAGCGAATCGAATTCGGCCCCGAACAGCTCAGGCGCGGGCGCAAACGCGGCCTGCTCGCGTTGGTACGGAAGCCGCCGCACGGCCTGCTCGGCGCGCCGGATGGCGTCGCGGAGGCGCACGGACTGGCGGTAGTCGTCGCTCTGAACGTACGTGTTGAGGCTCTCCGAGAGCTTTCCGTAGATGCCCTGGATCTCGGAGTGCTGGTCGCGGAGCTCGGCGACGAGGTGCCGAAGGGTTTGGCGTTCCTCAGCACCCAGGCGGTCGGCGAAATCGCGCGAGAGGACCTCAGCGATGGCGGACCGGAAGCGGAGCTGCTGCTCGGGATTCTCGAGGAACGCGGTGAACGAGCGGAACGTGCGGCCCTCGCTCGACTCGCGCAGCCGCCGGTCGGCCTCGAGGACCTGCGCCATCGTGGCGCCCTTGCTGAGCGACTCCTCGATGATCTGGTTGCGCAGCTGGCCGACGGATTCCTCGATCCGGTCGCGCATGCGTTTGAAGTCGGCCGGCAGCCCGGCCGCGAGGTCGAGGATGTTCTCGGCGGCCTCGACGGCGTCGTCGGCCTCGAGGGCCGCGTCGATCTCCCCGGTCTCGAGCCCGCGGATCATCTCGCGTCGCTCCCCGATCTCGGTCTCGAGCGCCTCGACGCGCGCGCTCGTATCCGGGTTGGTCTCCTGGGCGAGCTTCTCGACGTCCGCGAGCAGGGTGCCGAGGCGCGAGCCGGTCAGCGTGGAGCGGTCGGAGGAGAGCGAGTCCAAGAAGGCGAGAACGCGAGCAGCAGGCTCGGTGAGCTCATAGACGATGCGGCCGCCCTGTGCCCGGCGTGCGAGGAAGCGGCGGCGGGTCCAGTCGTCGGCGACGAGGCGGCCAGTGAGCGCTCCCGCCGTGCTGGGGGCCCCGATCGCGGCATCCCGCGCCCGGAGTTCTGCGAGGAACTCGTCGATCTCGTCGTGGAAGGCCTCGAGCTCGACATGGGGCCGGTTGCGCGTGAACGCAGTCTGGAGGGCTGCGATGACCCACGGCGCCGAGCGGGTGAGGGCCCACGCGGGGCCCTTGGTGAGCACCTCGAGTTCCGCGAGGCGCCCGAGCATCGCGGCCGACGACGGCGCCCCGGAAGCAGGGCGGGGTCGACTCGCGGCGGGTTCTGGCACGGCAGCCCAGTCTACCGGCGCCGCGCCCCGCGCTCGTCCGACGTTCTGCGCGAAACCCGAGCAAACGGACCAAACCGCAGTCCCTTACCTGCGCCGCCGTCCGTTACCTGCGGTGTCGTCACCTGCAGTGTCGGGAACGCCGATCACCGTCCCGCCGCCGCCAGAGCTGTGCCGATCCGCCGACGAAGCCCGATCTCGTCGAAGAGGTCCTTCCACTCGACTCTCAACAGGATCCATCCTTCCTCGATGAGGGCACGCTCACGCTTCCGCTCTCGGAGCAGCACCTCGGCAGTGGGACCGTAGGCGAAGTACTTGATGTCACCGTCGAACTCGAGCCCCACCTTGATCCTCACCCATGCAAAGTCGAGCCTGTAGGTCCCAAGGCGCGTCGGGACCCCTACCTGCTGAGCCGGCAGCTCGAATGGCATCCGACTGAGCAGGTAGCGCAGGAGACTTTCGCCGGGCGATTCGCAAAGGCCGGAGGCCATTTCCCATGCAGCACGGGCTATGCGCACGCCCCTCTTCCCTTGGGCTTCGGCCAGGAGATCCGTGATCCGAGAAGGATCGGCCCCGAGACGGACACCGTGATCCATGACAATCTGTGCTTGGCCGCGCCGCAGAATCCGCGCACAGTCAACCAGGGTTCGATCGAGCGAGGTCGCCGGCAGCCCCCGGATGGTGCTGCGATCGTCGTCAGCCAGGATCGCCGAGTGGATCCTGACGTCATCCGCCCGCCCCTTGGTGCTCGGGCACCGCGGCATCGTCAGGTGCACGTGGGGGTCTGGATTCCAGAGGTGGATGCCGTGGAGTCTGGCCGCGCTCAGGTGGCTGTAGTCGAAGCCGATCTCGCGCCGGCGCGACGCGTTGTCGTAGTGGGCCGACAGTACGGCCAGGTGCTGGTCCTCGGGTGGGAGACTCTTCCATTCCTCGGCCAGATAGTAGGAGCCACGGCGGATCCGCGTGAGGACGCCGGCCTGGACAAGGCGTTCTGCCGCTTTGGGCGACCCGAGCCGGTCTGCGAGGTCTGCGGCCAGCCAAGGCCCTGGGTGTGGAAAGTCGAGGTGCATCTCTCGAATCTCCCAGTTTCCGCCCGGCAGAGGGTCGATCACAGCGCCTATGTGGATAATGGAGGGCGTTCGCACACCGAACGCGGAGCAAAGTGACGAAACCAGAGGTAATGCGGTGCGGCGTCGTCCGTTTCGTGGGGCGTCGCTGTCAGGCCAGGAGGCTCGTCGCTGGCCCCACCGCGGCTCGAGCTCAGGGGTCGCTCAGGGAACCCTCCGGGAACCTCCCCTGATGCTTCCCCGTTTGGCGAGATAGCCTGACTTCGTCCGGGCAGTGACAAGGAGAACCCGATGAGCACCCCTCTGACCCCTCCAGACCCCAGCGAAGACGCCCTCGTGCTGCAGGCTTCTGACGCGGCCCCCGTGGTCCGCGAAGAAGACGCGCCCGGTATGGTGCCTGTCGCGCCTGACCGGCAGGCCCAGATCGCTGAGCAGGCGAAGGCATGGGTGGCCGAGGTCGCGGCGATGGACTCGCGCAGCCCCGAGTTCGCGCGGAAGGTCGAGGGCATCAACAAGGTCGCTGGCCGCGAGATGATCGCTTCCTCGGACGCGTCCGGCCGCCTCCTCGACCGCGCCTCGACGTCCGTGCGCGGCGCGAAGAAGTCCGGCGACAGCGCCCAGACCTACGTCGCAACGACCCTCGGAGACCTCCGCAGCACGGTGGAGAGCCTCACCCCGAACCGGGCGGACCTCGGCACCGGGCGCAAGATCCTCGGATTCGTGCCGGGAAGCAAGAAGGTCGCCAAGTACTTCCAGCGCTACGAGTCGGCGCAGACGCAGCTCGACAAGATCATCAAGGCCCTCATGTCCGGCCAGGATGAGCTCCTGCGCGACAACGCAGCGCTCGCGCAGGAGAAGCAGAACCTGTGGGAGGTCATGCAGCAGCTCTCCGAGTACGCCGTGTTCGCGGAGCAGCTCGACAGGGCAACGGTCACGAAGATCGGTGAGGTCCGGGCCCAGGGCCAGGCCGAACACGCTCAACAGCTCGAGGCCGACGTCCTCTTCCCGGTGCGGCAGCGCCGTCAGGACATCCTCACGCAGCTCGCCGTGTCCGTGCAGGGCTACCTCGCAATCGACGTCATCCGGAAGAACAACAACGAGCTCATCAAGGGCGTCGACAGGGCCCGCGCCACGACGGTCTCCGCACTCCGGACGGCAGTGATCACGGCTCAGGCCCTCTCAAATCAGAAGCTCGTCCTCGACCAGATCGACGCGATCAACACGACGACAAACGCGATGATCCTGCGCACGTCGGAGATGCTCAAGGAGCAGACGGGCCGGATCCACCAGCAGGCCACAAGCTCAGGTGTCTCAGTCGAGACCCTCGAGCGCGCCTTCTCGAACCTCTACCAGACCATGGACGCGATCGACACTTTCCGCTCCCAGGCGGCCAAGAGCATGGAGAGCACAGTCGAGGCGCTCGAACAGGGGCTCGAGAAGGCCCGCCCGCACATCGAGCGCGTACGCCGGCAGGAGGGCAACGCGGGCTGAGCGGGCGACGACGGCGGCTGGGTCAGTCGGCGTCGTCCTCCCAGTCCTCGTCGCCCTCGGGCGACTCGAAGGCGTCGTACACGGCGTCGAGCGCCGCGGCTGGCACGTCGACGAGACCCGCGCGGAGGTCGACGAGGCCGAGGGCCGCGAGTTCCCGAAGCTCGTCGAGCAGGACCACCGAGACGGTCTGCAGCTCGGCCGGGTCCGCGTCGTCGGGCGCGTCGACCGCGAGGTCCTGGACCACGGTGAGGGGCAGGGGGTCCTCGAGGACGGCGCGCGTCAGGAGGGTCGCGAGGGCAGCCTCGACTGCGTCTCCCTCGGGGGTATACAGGGCGCGCGAGCACGTCGTGATGATGAATTCGGTCGCGAGGAACTGGGCTTCGAGCCGACCGAGGGCGTCCCCGGACCCGAGGCGCGCGGCATCCTCCCCGAGGCGCACGGTGCTCCCGCTGTCGTCGGCCGCCCGCGTGTCGTCGACCTCGATGAGCTCGGCGTGCCGGAGCGCTGCCCAGAGCCGTGCGAGACGTCGGTCCGAGTCCGCGGCGCCGTCGCCGATGAGCGCGGCCGCCTCGGCTGCCTCGGCCGGCGGCAGCGCGCCGTCGGACGCGACGGCCCGCCCCTCGCCGACCCAGTCGAGCAGGGCTCGCGCATGGCGGACGAGCGGCGACGACGTCGCGAACGCGAGCGCCTCCTCCTCGGTGGGCTCGCGCCGCGGCACAAACTCCTCGTCCTCGCCGGAGCCAATGTCCACGATGCCGCCCACCGCCTCGGCCTCCTCGTCGAGAAGCTCGGTCACCGCCTCGAGGTCCTCGGCCGTGCCCTCCCAGCGCCGGGTCTCCTCGAGGAAGGAGACCCAGTCGACGAGGGTCCCGATGTAGTAGCGGAGGTCATCGACGTCGTCGGTGTCGAGCAGCGCGTCGAGCGCATCGGGCAGCGCGAGCGGATCGATCCTCAGGTTGGGGACCAAGCGCTCGCCAGCGCCTAGCAACCCGTACAGGAGCTTGACGGTGTCGAGCTGTCCCCGCGCGAACGCGATGAAGTCGCTGCGCCCGTCCTCGTCGATGCCGTCTGCCTCGGGCGTGTTGGCGGCCCAGGCTGCGTAGTCGTCAGCGAGACCGTCGATGAACGCGTCGACGCGGCGCTGCCGCCGGTCCCCGGGGCTCGTCGAACGGCTCTTGGGCTTGCGGGTGCGGCTCTTGGGCATGCCAAGAGAGTACGCCAGCTTCAGCCCGGAGGCGCCAACGATCGCTCCTCACCTCGCGACTCGTCTCACCTCGCGACTCGTCTCACCTCGCGACTCGCGGAATCCTCCGGTCCACGATCGTCATGACGAGCACGGCGGCGCCGATCCCCACGAGAACCCACGCGAGCGAGTGGAATCCAGGGTCCGTCGCGCGCGCACCGAAGACGAGGCCGATAAGGCTGGAGGAGAAGATGGCGCCCATGTAGTTGAACGTCCGGTAGAGGCCGGCCGCAACGGCGATGCCGTCCCCGGGCGCCTGCACGTAGAGCGCAGTCTGGTTCGCGAACCCTGCGAAGCCGTTCGTGAGGCCGAGCAGGCTCGTCATGACGACGAGCAGCACCACAGAGGTCCCTGCGTTCGTCATCCCCATCATGGCGGCAGTCCCCACGAGCGCGGCACCGGCCAGGATGAGCGGCACCCGCACCCAGCCGCGCAGCGACACGAGCCTGGCGACCACAATGCTCACGAGCGAGAGCGGAATCATGATCACCCCGACCGCAGCCGCATCGAGGCCCCGCCCCTCCTCCATCCACTGGCTCATCCCGTACATGCACGCATAGATCCCGAGGCCCACCAAGAGCTGCCGTGAGTAGGTCCGCTGGAGGGGGCCGTTGCTCGCGAGCGCGCGGACGTCGATGAGCGGGCTCGACGCGCGCCGCTCGCGCCAGATGAACGCAGCCGCGAGCACGAGGGCGACGGCGGCGAGCCACCACTGCGGCTCGGCGAGGCCCGAGAGGAACACGAGCAGGGCGACGACGGCGCCGCCGAACAGTGCGATTCCCGGCAGGTCGAGCGCGTGGACGAGCGCCTTCCAGGACGCCTGGTTCCGCTTGGCGTCGCGTTCGACGCCAGTGAGGGTCGCCACGAGCGTCACGAGCGCGAGCGGGATGTTGACGCTGAACAGCGCGCGCCATCCGAGCGTGCTCACGAGGATCCCGCCGAGCGGGAGGCCGACGACGATCGTCACCTGGGCCGCGATCGAGAAGGCGCCGAGCACCCGGCTCGGGACGCCGACGCCGCGTGCATCGGCGCGGGCCCGTACGAGCGCCATCGCCGTGGGATACGCCGCGGACGTTCCGATGCCGATGAGTGCGCGTGAGACGAGCAGGAATGCGAACGACGGCGCGAGCGCGCCCACGAGGCCCGCGACGAGCAGGATGACGATTCCCGTAACGAACACGCGCCGAGGGCCCAGCAGCGTAGCGAGCTTGCCCATCGTGGGCTGCATGACGGAGCTGAACAGGTACAGCACCGAGATGAGCGAAGCCGTCTGGCCGGGCCCGAGGTGGAACTCGCTTCCGATCCCGATGAGGCCCGTGGCGATCATCGAGCTGTTGATGGGATTCAGCGTCGAACCGAGAAGGAGGGGCCCGAGGTAGCGGACGCCGAAGGCCTTGGCCTCCGGCGCCTTGCCCCCCGAGGCCTCGCCCCCCGTCGTCGTCGCCTGCGGCGTCTTGTCCTCGCGGTCCGTCAAGACCGCTCGGCGAGGAGGCCGAGGATCTCCTCGGTCGTTCCGGACTCGCCGATCCGCGGAAAGACGGTGCCGACCGCATACTCGTGAGCGGCCGCCGTGAGGTCCGTCATCGCGTCCCGGGCGAACGCCAGGTTGTAGCCGAGGTCGTACGCGTAGCGGGCCGTCGACTCGACCCCTATGCTCGTCGCAATGCCCGTGAAGACGAGCTGCGTCACTCCGCGCTCACGAAGGCGGGCGTCAAGATCGGTCGTCGCGAACGCGCCGATGCTCCGTTTGGTCACGAGGATGTCCTCCGAAGAGGTGTTGAGGCCGTCGATGAGGTTGAAGTAGTCGGCCGGAATGTCCGCCGGCATCCGGCGCGGCGTCTCGTTGCGACCCGCGGGTGCACCCGCAACGTTCACGAGGACGACAGGCAGGCTGTTCGCCCGGAACGCGTCGGCAAGGGCCTTCGAGTTCGAGACGACCTCCGGGATCGAGGGGGCGCTCGAGCCGTCAGCGGGAGGCTGCGGGCGGTTCACGATCCCGTTCTGCAGGTCGATGACTACGAGGGCGGTCTTCTGGTCGAGGGCAGGGATGGTCACGCGGACTCCTTCGATTGCACGGTTGGAAACGGCGGAAGCTGGCCTAGTCAGGGGTTGCCCACGATCCGCGTCAGCAGCGCGACGGCCTGGTGCACCTGCTCGAGTTCCTCGCCCGTGAGCTCCCGGTTCAGTGCCCGCTGGAGCCAGTCCTGGCGGATCAGGCGGCTCGCGGTGATTTGCTCTCGGGCGGTCTCGGTGAGCGAGATGGCGCTCTTGCGGCGGTCTGCGGGATCGGGGTCCCGGCGGAGGTATCCCGCCTCCTCAAGCGCGCTGACAGTCGCACCCATCGACTGGGGGCGTACGCCTTCGGCCCGGGCAAGGTCGCTCACCGTCGCAGGCCCTTCGCGCTCTATGCGCGAGATGACGTTGAGCTGTGAACGGGTGAGGTCGCCGACGTCGGCCTGCTGCCGCAGCCGCCGATTGAGGCGGCCCAGCACCCCCCGCAGTTCCGCCGCCACTTGCGCTGATGTCGCACGCGCGAGCGCTACGCCCGCCGTGGGCACAGAATCTTCCACCCCTCCATCCAAGCACACTTGAAGGAATCTTTGCAGTTTGCCTTCAGATCTCTGGGCACGGCCGCTACTCAGGCCGAGCGGCTATCGTGAGTCCATGGCGAAGTTCTTCGGCTCGCTTTTCGGCGGCGGACGGGAACCAGAGCGCATCCTCGATGACGACCTCCCCGCGACGCAGGCCCAAGAGCTCGAGCAGACGCGCGAGGCGCTCGCTGAGCTGCGCAGCTCGATCCGGCGGGCCGGCTCGCTCCTGCCACCGCTCGCGTCCTCGCACATGCGCCAGATCGACGACGTCCTGCGCCTGCTGCTCGACTACGTCGCGGAGCATGGCGCCTCAACGGAGCAGCGGGTTCTGCTCCATGCGATCGCCTCGGACTACCTGCCCACCTCGCTCCGCGTGTACCGCGCCCTCCCACCCGAGACCCAGACGGATTCGAGTGCCGAGACGGAGAAGCTGCTCGAGCAACTCGACATCCTCTACGCGACCGCCCTCGACCTCGACCACCAAGTGCGCACTGGCGCCATCGCCGAGCTGAGCACCCACGGACGCTTTCTGCGCGACAGGTTCGACGTCGACGGCGTCCGCATCCACCCCGGCACGAAGGAGTCACGCTGATGGGCACGCTTACGGCCGGGGAGAGCGTCGGCCTCACGGGGCAGGACCCGGGCCTCACCGGCGTGATGGTTGCCATGGGCTGGAGAATCGACCCCGCCCCCGGGGCCCAGCCCGAACCGGTGCCCCTCGCGATCGTGTGCGGCGACGACGGGCGAGCACTCACACCCGAGCACCTCGTGTTCTTCAATCAGCTCACGACGGCGTCCCCCGGCGTGGCCTTCGCCTCCCAGGGCACGAACGGCGCGGCTTACGGGGATGAGGCGCCGGCCGATGCCGAACAAGTGGACGTCGACTTCTCCCAGGTGCCCCCCGAGGTGGCCCGCATCGCCTTCGTGACATACATCGATCCCGAAGTCCGCGGCGCTGGCTCCTTCGCCCAGGTCGGCGGGCTGCACCTGCGCGTGGTGCGCCCGGACGGCTCGGAACTCGTCCGGTTCGATGCCTCGCCGGACAGCCCCGAGGAGGCCCAGGCCGTGCTGTGCGGCGAGCTGTACCGCTACGAGGATGGATGGGCCTTCCGAGCCCTCGGTCGGGCGTACGAGAACGGCCTCGCGGGCGTCGGCGCAGAGTTTGGGCTGGATGTGTGATGCCCGAACAGCACCCGCTCGACTTCCCTTACCTCACTCGCAGAATCGCGCCCGGCCATCACGACGACGGCCTCACCCTCCCCCGGACTGGCGGCGCGGATTTCGCGTCCGCCCCTCCCGAGCCACGCCTCTACCCGGCCCCCGCCTTCGGGGTCCGGCCCGAGCTCACGGCGAGGGACGCCGTCGTCCGCCTGAACGCCCGGCAGTCGGCCATCGGCTCGCTCTTCGTCACGGGCTCCCGGGGCACCGCGTGGGAGGACAACGCGCGTGTCACCGGCGCGCAGAGCGTGCATCGGGAGCAGATCGGGACAACTCTCCAGACCGCTGGCGGGCGCCCTCTCGTCGGCTATGTGAACCGGGACGCCGTCGTCGTGCTGCGGCACGTGCGCGAGCTCCGGCGGGCCCTCTTCATCGCCGGCGCGGGGGCGCTCACGGTACAGACGTTCGACGGCGCGACTGCGGCGATCGCCGGTTCGCTCGCCCAGGGCCAGCGCACGGTGCTGACCCTCCTGCGCATCGGTTCGGTGCTCGAACTGCGCGCGGAATCCGTGCCCGAGGAGTGGGACGACGGGCAGATCTGGCGCGAGTTCGGCTTCACGATGACAATCGGACTCGTCCGGAGGCGCTGAGGGCCACCGCGGGCGCTGACGCTGCGCCGAACGGTGCTCAGGCGGCGGGGACCTTCCCCCATTCCTCGGCAAGCAGGCGGAAGCTGCGCTCGCGCAGAGCGGGATCGTGGGAGTAGCCGGTGAGGATGATCTCGTCCACACCATAGGAGGCCGCGAACGTCCGGAGGAACTCGGCCGCCTCCGCAGGCGCTCCAACCGCTGAGACGCGCAGAGCAGACTCGGCCATCTGCTGCTCGTGCGGTGCCCAGTCCATCTGGGCAACGGGAGGCTTGATGGGGCCGCGCTCACCGCGCCGGATGCCAAGGAACATCTGCTGGTGCGACGTGAACAGGTACTCGGCCTCCTCATGAGTGGGCGCGACCATGAGGTTTGCACCCGCCATGACGTACGGCTCCTGGATCTGCGCCGTGGGGGCCGACGGGTTGAACATCTGGCGGTACGTCCAGATCGCCTCGCTCAGCTGGAACGGCGCGAAGTGGCTCGCCGCGGCGTACGGGAGGCCAAGCTGGCCGGCGATGGCCGCGCCCGCGGTCGAGCTTCCGAGGACCCACAGCGGAACGTGCGTGTTCCGAGCCACCTCGGCGTGCACGCCGAACGAGAGCTGGACGCTCTCGGCGTCATCCTCCTGCTCCCCGAAGTACCACGCGAGCAGCTGGATGCTCCGGGCGAAGTGCTGTTCGTCGTCGTCCCTCGCACCTCGCCGCAGGATCGCCGCCGTTCGGGGGTCGGTGCCGGGGGCTCGTCCGAGGCCCAGATCGATGCGGGGCCCGTAGAGGTTTGCGAGCGTGCCGAACGCCTCCGCAACGGCGAGGGGCGAATGGTTGGGGAGCATGATCCCGCCCGAACCGACTCGCAGGGTTTTCGTGTTCGCTGCCGCATTCCCGATGAGGAGTGCGGTCGCATTCGAGGCCAGCGCCGCGGTGTTGTGGTGCTCCGCATACCAGAGCCTCTCGTAGCCCGCCTCCTCGACGACCTGGGCGAAGCGCGTCGCGCTCGCGAGCGCGTCGGCGACAGTGGAGCCCTGGACAATGGGAGCGAGGTCGAGAACGGAGAGCGCAGTCACGCACTGGGCAACCCCGAGACCGCTGGTCTTGTTCCCGGCCCAACTGCGAGTGTGGCCCTCTTCACAAAGTCAGGGAGAGATTTGTCACGTTCGATAACGTCTCCATTGCTTTTCCACAACATCACTGTCACGCCATTGAAAAGCACCTGACGGGGTAGGCAACAATGGATCTTGTCCGGGTGCAGGCGGCTCTCAGGACTTCCTTCACACACTTCTCTGGGGATGGGAGACAGCGTGGACGACGCAACCGTTGTGGCAAACCTCGTGTATGGCGGCACGCTCATTATCGGCGGTGTCATGCTGTTGATCATCTTCGTCTCGCTCGTCGGCACGATGCTTATTGCCGGCTTCACGCAGACGCTCATCTCCCTCGTCAAGCTCGGCTCGCGGCTCTTCGTGTACCGGCCCGAGCGGACGACGCCGGCCGAGGAGGCGGCGCCGGCTCACGTGCGGAACGCGGTGCTCGCCAAGGCGGACGCGATCCTCGCGGCCTCGCGGGTGCAGGCCGAGGAATCGGCGGCAGTGGCCAAGACTGAGGAGGCCGCGGCCGCCGAGGCCGAGCGGATCCGCCGGGCAGCCAAGACGGAGGCCGAGAAGGCCCCGGCCGCCCGTGCGACTGCAGTCGCGGAGAAGGCAGCCCGCACGCTCGCCTTCCCGGAACGCACCGGGCCCTTCACGGGAACCCAGCCGCTCGTCAAGGCTGGCTGACACTACTCGATACTTCGGATCGATCCGTCGGAAGGACGGGACCCCGCAGCCGCGGGGTCCCGTCCTTCGCTTTGCAGCGCCCTTGTCGCGGCGCGTTCAGGCCTCGGCGAGGAGCGCCGTCGTCCGGTATGGGATCACGGTCCGCAGGATCATCCGGGTCGAAGTCCTCGTGATTCCCGGGCACAACCGGATCTCCTCGGAGACCCGATAGAGATCGTCGGGGCTCGTCGCGACGACACGGATCAGGAGGTCCGTGTCGCCAGCGGGCGCGAGGCACTCGAGGACCTCGGGGATCTCGCGCAGGGCCACAATCGCCTCGTTGAGGTGGCTCTGGTCGAGCTCCGCGGCCACCTCGGCGGAGACCCCGCGGCCGAGCGCCGTCGCGTCGACCCTCGTGCTGTGGAGGCGGAGCGCACCACTCGCCGTCATTCGCTCAAGCCGGGCCTGGACGGTCCCGCGGGCCAGTCCGAGGCGTTGGGCCAGCACCATGATCGGCATGCGCGGATCGGAATCGAGCGCGAGAAGGATCCTGCGGTCCGTCGCGTCAAGCTGAGGCAATCTGATCACTTCTCTCGGAAGGGGGAGGCTGCAGTTGGTCAGATCGACCACTCTAGCCCCAGACTCTTGCACGAACTGCGTCCTCACTGTTGGAATACTGGCAATCCGCTCAATGGTTCACGAGACCGTTGAGCTAGGCTACGGCCCCTGCGCACACCACCGCAGGGAGCCGGACAACGGGCAGCCACCGGCCCGGCCGCATTCGCAGCTTCTTGTTCACACAGCTGAGGGCCCCTGACCTGACCGCACGATGCGGTCGGATCAGGGGCCCTCGGCGTGCGGCTGCCTACTGCTCGGGGCGCTCGCCTGTGAGCCGCTCGAAGTCCCGGAGCCACAGCTCGCGCACCTCGGCGTCCTTGGTTCGCTTCGCGCCCTGGCGCACCCCGCCGTCGTTCGCCCTCCGAAGGGAACGCCGGCGGCCGACGCCGACGAGCAGGAGCGCGCGCTCCGTCATTGCCGCGTGGCGCAGCACGAGCGAGGTACGACGACGGCGCATGACCTCGCGCACGGCGTTCTGGGCGTCGGCGCGGTGGCCCAAGGAGCGAAGCACCCGTGCCCGCAGCAGGAGGAGGGCAGCTGCGAGATCGTCGCGGTTGGTGAGTCCCTCCGTCCACGAGACGACGTCGACCGGGCGGCCCAGGATCTCGGCGAGCCGAGCGCCTGCGAGCGTGGTCGGCAGCGAAGGCGGGAGTGGGGCGAGGGCCGCGAGGGCCTCGCCCGGGTGGCCGATCTCGCGGAGGCTGTGGGCGAGGGCCAGGCACACCGCCTCCTCGCTGAAGAGCACCTCGACGCTCACGCCCTCGGAGAGCTCGATCCACTGGGACCAAGCGCCGAGGTAGTCGGCGGCGAACTGTGCCGCGGCCTGCTCGTTCTCGCCCGCGAGGCCACGCTGGAGGAGCTCGGCGGCTTGGGCGTGCTGGTGGCTGCGGTACGCGAGCAGGCCGGCGAGGACGTAGCAGAGCCCCGACCAGCCGGGGTGGGATCTGGAGAGCCCGACCAGGCGCTCGGGCTCTTGGGAACGGAAGACGGCGTCGAAGACAGCCCGCTCGACCTTCGCCGGGAACCTTCGTAGCCGCGGGCTCCTCCCCCGCCGCCCGAAGCGGTCGAGGACGCCATGGACAGGCGTGGATACCCGCACGCCGCGGAAGGGCGTGAGGTCGCGGGGGTCGTGAAACGTGTGCTGGCGGTCCACATCGCTGGAAGCCATGGCTTCCATGCTAACGAAGGCGCTCACCGGGTAGAGAAGTAGATCCAGGCGGCAATGACCCACAGCGTGACTGCGGCGGCGGCGCACGCGAACTCGACGATGTGGCCGATCCCGATGGCTTTGAGGGCAACGAGCGACGACGACGTCGCAGATCTGAAGTCTCGCGTGCGCAACCATTCGCTCCCGAGAAGCCCGAGGGCGAAGCCGATGAACAGGCCGAGCACCGGCACGACGAACATCCCGACGACGCCGACGACGGTCGCGGCGAGGATCGAGCTGTTCGGGATATTCCGCGCGGCGAGCCTCCGCCCGGTCAGCACGTACGCGGCCGCCATCCCAGCGGCGAACAGAACGGTGCCGACGGCGAAGACGATCCACCCGCCGGACCCCGAGCGGCCGAAGAGGGCCCATTCGAGGAGCGCAAGGATTCCCAGCAGGCTCCCCGGCAGGACCGGCACGATCGTGCCGACCACAGCGACAGCGAGGGCCAAGCCGGTCAGTAGAGCAGCGAGAGCGGGTCCATCCACGGGACCCCAGCCTAGCCCAGCGGCCTGTTCGCCTAGCGAACCCCCACTTGCCGGACGAGACCGCAGGTAACGAGCTGCGGTCTCGTCCGGGAAGTGCGGTCTCGGCGCCGGGCCTACTCGCCGACGACGACGGCGGCGGCCACGGCTGCGGTGACGGCGGGGGCGACGCGCGGGTCGAGGGGGCTCGGGACGATGTAGTCGGCTGAGAGCTTGTCCTCGGCGAGCGCGGCGATCGCTCGGGCTGCGGCGAGCTTCATCGCGGGGGTGATCCGGCGGGCGCCGGCGTCCAGGGCGCCGCGGAAGATGCCCGGGAACGCGAGGACGTTGTTGATCTGGTTCGGGAAGTCGCTGCGGCCCGTGGCGACGACGGCCGCGTGCCGGCGGGCGACCTCGGGCGCGACCTCGGGGTCGGGGTTGGACAGGGCGAAGACGATGGAGCCCTCAGCCATCGCCGCGATGTGCCCCTCCGGCACTGTCGAGGACGAGACCCCGATGAACACGTTCGCCCCCGCAAGGGCCTCCGCCGTGCCGCCCGTGACGCCACGCGGGTTAGTGCGGGCCGCGAACTCGGCCTTCATCCCCGTCAGGTCGCCCCGGCCGGCGTGCAGGGTGCCCTTGGAATCCAGCAGCACGACGTCGCGCACGCCCGCCGTGAGCAGGATCTCGGCCACCGCGATCCCCGCTGCGCCGGCCCCGGCGATCACCGCTCGCAGCGAGGCGAGGTCCTTGCCCACGACCTTGGCGGCGTTCGTCAGGGCAGCGAGGGCCACGACCGCGGTCCCGTGCTGGTCGTCGTGCATCACCGGCATGTCGAGGGCCTCGATGAGGCGCCGCTCGAGCTCGAAGCAGCGCGGGGCCGAGATGTCTTCGAGGTTCACCGCGCCGAAGCTCGGGGAGATCCGGACGAGGGTCTCGATGATCTCGTCCACGTCCGTGGTGTTGAGCACGATCGGGATGGAGTCGAGGCCCCCGAAGGTCTTGAACAGGGCACTCTTGCCCTCCATCACAGGCAGCGAGGCCGACGGGCCGATGTTCCCGAGGCCCAGCACCGCGGTCCCGTCCGAGACGACCGCGACGAGCCGCGAGGCCCACGTATGGGTCCGGGCCACGGCAGGGTCCGCGGCGATCGCCCGGCTGACCTGCGCGACCCCGGGGGTGTACGCAATCGAGAGGTCGCGCTTGCTCGCAAGCGAGCGATCGACGGCGACCGAGAGCTTCCCACCCTCGTGCGCGGCGAAGATCTCCTGGCCCGTGATCGGCTCGGTGCCCTCGACGCGCCCTTCGTGCGGCCGGGCGGACGGGGTGATCCCGGCGGAGGCGGAAGAAGTGGAGGCGGAAGAAATAGATGCGGACGAAGTAGGTGCGGAAGAACTAGACACAGCGCTGTCTCCTGGATCATCGCCGGCACGGGCGGCCGACGGCGCCACTCGGCTGCCGCGGGAGCGTCCTGTACGTCGTCGGGCAGGCACGCTTTCGCGTCACACGCGTGGCAAGGAAGTGGTTCCGGGGGTAATGCGCCGGATGAGGCGCTTCCGGGAGACTCGGCGACGCGGGGATGTCCGCGCGGCGGGCCTCGGGGAAGGAGGTAACCCCATCATACGAGGCCAGCAGGAAGATTCCGCAATGCGAATTTCCACGCACCGGAAGTCAAGGGTTGCGCGGTCTCGCGCGAACGCCTCGCGCGGCCCTCGCACCCGGCCGGTCAGGCGAGCCGTGCGGCGGAAGGCCTCGACTCGAGGAGCGCGCACGCTTCCTTGAGCTGCTGCTCCGCCTCGTAGGGCAGGAGGCGTCCGGTACGGATCGCCGAGACGAGTCCGGAGACCATGAGGACGATGCTCTTGCCCCGCGGGGCACCCCCGCCGAGGCGGCCGAGCACGGACCATGAGAGCTCATCGACTTCGCCGATCATGCGCGCGAGCTCGTGGTCCGCGGGGACGACGAGCTCGTCGAGGCAGCTGTTGACGGCGGGCTGCGAAAGTCGCATCTGCAGCAGCTCGATTGCGGCGCCGGCCAATTGCCGCGAGCGCTCCTCGATCCCGCGGCCCCTCGCGTTGCGCGCGCGGCTCTCCACCCGTTCGCGGAGTTCGAGAAGCTGCCGACGGTGCAGCGCGAGCAGGAGATGGGCGGTGGAGGGAAAGTACCGGTAGGCCGTGCTGAGGGAGACGCCGGCACGGGTGGCAACGGCTGAGACCTCAACCTGTGGGTATTCGAGCCGGGCGAACTCTGCGGCGGCATCGAGCAGTCTGCGGTAACGCTCGGCCAGGCGAGGTGTGGTCGGTGGAGCCTCCATCGACACCAGGTCCTTGGGCAGTTCGAGCACTCGCAGCAACCTCTTTCCGGCGGTCGTCCGGCAACGGTTCGGACCCATGGCTGCGCCCCGGCTCATGGCGCAATGGGTCCCCCCAACTATAGCGCCAGAGCCTGAAGGCACCGTGCTGGGTTCACTCCACGGAGCGGATGCGGGTCACGAAGACCGCCCCGAGCAGGCCGATCACGGCCGCGGCTACGTAGAGCGAGATGTAGCCGCCCCAGTACGCGACGAACGGGTAGGCGATGAGCGGGGCGATGACCTGCGGGAGTGAGTTCGCGATGTTGATGACGCCGAGATCCCTGCCGCGATCGCTGGCTTTCGGGAGGACCTGGGTGATGAGCGCGAAGTCGACGGCGAGATACGTGCCGAAGCCGATGCCCAGGATGCACGCGCCGACAATCGCACCGGGCCACATCGGAAAGAACCCGATCGTGAGGGATGCGATCGCGATGATGACCGACGAGCCGATGACAAGGGGCTTCCGCCGTCCCATTCGATCCGAGAGCTTCCCGCCGATCACGCTCGTGATGATGACGAACACGGCGTAGAGGCCGGTGAGGATGAGCACGCCGGTTGCCGGGTCGATGCCCTCGGTCTGCTTGAGCCGCACGGCGTCTGTGAGGAAGAACAGCAGATAGAGCGTGACCATGTGGTTGCCTACGTTGACGAGCAGGCGCGTGATCCACGCCCAGGCGAAATCCGGGTACCGGGCCGGATTGACCCAGAACCCGGCGAGGAACCGGCCGAGCGAGAAGGGCGGAACAGCTGTCCGCGGAAGGGGATCGTCAGCCGCCGTCGTGAGATAGAGCACGACGCCGACCATGAGGGCCACCCCGCAGATCACGTAGCCGAGGGCGAAATTTCCGGAGACGACGGCGGCGATCACCGCCCCGAGGAGGATCCCGGCGGTCTGGCCCATGGCTGCGAGGCCGCCGACGGTCCCGCGCTGCTCGACGGGTGCCCGGTCGGGAACAGCGGCCGTAATGGCCGCGTAGGCGCCATTGGCCCCCAGCTGGACGAGGCACCACAGGGCGGTCGCCGCGGCGACATTGGGCGCACCGGCAAGCGCGACGAGCGCGACCGTGCCGAGCAGTGCCCCGATCAGCACCCACGGACGACGGCGGCCGAACCGGCTCCACGTGCGGTCCGAGAACGCGCCGAAGAGCGGATTGGCCACGAGGGACACGCCTGCACCCGCACCCGTGATGAGCGCAAGGATCGCTTCCTTCTGGCCCGGGTCGAATGCCTGCGCCTGGAGGCCGAGGAGGACCTGGATCGGGCCGAAGAACGCGGCATTGATGCCCACGTTCACGAGCACGAGACCCGTGATCCACAATGGCCCGGCACGCTCGACTGGCTCGGCGAGCGCAGACTGGGGAACGGGCTGCGGCGAGGCGTCTGCGCTCATGAGTGGCTCCCGGCTGTCATGGCCACCTCGGTGCAGAGGTGGCGCCCGGACTCAGAGTAATCCGAGGTGGTCCCATACGAAGGGCAGCTCCGCGTAGTGGAGTGCCAGCCCAATGCCGGGAGCGGCGTACCGATAGTCGTACAGCCAGGTGGGCGCAGGACGCGACGATGCCCAGGACACCATCGGCAACCGGAACGTCGCGTCCGTGACGAGCTGCGCGAACCCTACCGGTCAACGCCGCACGAAACCCGCTCGTGTGCGGTCAGCGACCGATGCCCCCACCTCGACGGTGAATTCGCCCGGCTCGACGGCCCACGCGTGGGCGTCGGAGTCCCAATGCTCGAAGGCCCTGTCCGGGATCGGGATCTCGATGCGGCGGGTCTCCCCCGGCCCGAGCGCCACTTTCGCGAACGCTGCGAGCCACGCCGCCGGGCGTTCGACGGCGGAGTCCGGCCGCGAGACGTAGACCTGGACGACCTGGGCGCCAGCCCGGTCACCGCTGTTCGTGACGCTCACGCTCACCGTCTCACCCCGGACCTCGGCTTCCGAGAGACGCCACGTCGTGTAGCCGAGGCCATGGCCGAAGGGGACCGCTGGCTCGATTCCACGCCGCAGATACGCCTTGTACCCGATATCGAGACCCTCGTCGTAGCGCACCGTGCCGTCCGCAGGAATGTTCTGGGGTTGGACGATGGCCCCCTCCGCCGGCCACGTTGTCGGCATATGGCCCCCGGGCTCCACGGCTCCCGTCAGGACGTCCGCGAGCGCCGCGCCCATCTGCTGGCCGGGGAACCACACGAGGAGCACGGCCTTCGCCTTCTCGAGCCACGGCATGAGGACGGGTGCGCCCGCATTGACGACGACGACCGTGTTCGGGTTCGCTTCGATCACTGCTTCGACAAGCTCGTCCTGCCGCCCCGGGAGGGCGAGGGACTCTCGGTCGTAGCCTTCCGACTCGACCTCTTCAGTCGTGCCAACGACCACGACGGCGGCGTCCGAGGAGCGTGCGAGTTCGACGGCGGCTGCGATCTCCTCGTCGTCAGTGCCGTGCGGACCTTCCCCGTTGACGAGCGTCGCCCAGAAATGGGCGCCGGTGACCGGGTCCGCGACGGCGGAGAACGTCGTCGTGAGGAGCACTGACTCGCCCTCCCCCAGCTCGCGCTCGACGAGGAGCTGAGGCGGCAGCATGAGGCCCTCGACGATGTCGGCGCCCTCGCGGAGCCGGACATTCTCGTCCGCCACGACCTCGCCGTCGAGCGCAACGGTGATGTGGCCGACCCCGGACGCCCCCAAGCGGTGGGTGCCGGAGTCCCGGGCGGTGACGCGCGTCGTCGTCCGTACAGTGGCGACGCGATCTGCGGGAATGCCCGGCGCGAAGTCGCCCATCCACACGAACTGCCCGATGCGCCGCTGCTCGCTCGCGAGGACGGCGCCGTCCGCGTCGGGGAATTCGACGAGCATGCCGCTCCCCGAGCCGTCGGGCAGTTGGGCGGCGGAGCCCTCGAGGATGCCGACGCGCTCGGTGGACCGCGCGCCGAGCGCCGTGCGGACGGTGGCGTCTGGGAGCGCTGCGGTCAGGGCCTCGGCCGGATGCACCACGTGCTTCGGCATGACGGACGCCGAGCCGCCGCCCGCAATGCGGCCCCGCACGGCGTTGGGGCCGACTACCGCGAGCGAGGTCACGTCCCGAAGCGGGAGGACGTCGTCGTCGTTCTTGACCAGCACGAACCCGGCAGCGGCGGCTTCGCGGAGGAGACCGTCCATCTGCTCCTCGGAGACGGGCTGGGCCTCGGTGCCATCGAAGCCCTCGAGTTTGCCAGTGCGTGCGGCGAGTCGGAACAGGCGGAGCAGCTTCTCGTCGATCTTCGCCTCGTCGACCCTGCCCGCGCGGACCGCGTCGACGAGCGCCTGGCCCCAGGGCGAGTCGGGGCCCGGCATCACGAGGTCGAGGCCCGCATTGGCCGACTCTTCTGTGGAACGGGTCGCGAACCAATCGGACATGACGAGTGCGTCGGAAGCCCACTCTCCCTTGAGGACATCGTCGAGGAGGGGGGACTCGGTCATCGACGTTCCGTTGACCTTGTTGTACGCGGCCATGTAGGACCACGGCTGCGCCTCGCGCTCGATCCGCTCGAATGGCGCGAGATACAGCTCGCGGAGGGTGCGCTCGTCGACAATGTTGTCGACGCCCATGCGCTCGGTCTCCTGATCGTTCGCGACGAAGTGCTTGACGCACGTGCCCACGCCCTGGCCCTGCACGCCGCGCACCCAGGCGGCGCCGATCGCACCTGTGAGCAGCGGGTCCTCGGAGTAGCACTCGAAGTGGCGGCCGCCGACAGGCGTGCGGTGCAGGTTCACGGTCGGGGCAAGAATGACGTCGACGCCCTTGCGTCGCGCCTCGGCACCCATCGCGTGGCCGATCCGCTCGACGAGCTCGGGATCCCACGTCGCTGCGATGGCCGTGGGCGAGGGGCCGTTGGCGGACCAGTCGCGATCGTCCCAGGTCTCGCCGCGGACCCCGACCGGTCCGTCCGAGACGACGAAGCGGCGGAACCCGGCCTTGGGTTCGGCCTCGATGGACCAGAACGAGCTGCCGGTGAGGAGGCGGACCTTCTCCTCGAGGATCAGGCGAGCGATCCGCTCGCGGAGGGACGCCTCACTCGGCTGGTTCCGGGACTCTTGCTCGTCGAGGAGATCGGTCATGGGATGGCCTTTCGCTTAGACGGATCGCTTACTCGTCCCAGTCAGGATATGACGGGGGTCACAATTGGCGCCCTCCCCGCTCGTGCAGATGCAATTGCCCCGCCGGCTCCTGCAGATTCAAATCGGCAGGAGCTGACGGGGCAACGGGGCCTGCGTTAGGAAGCGCTTCTAGCTGCAGAGCCGCGCATAGTTGCGCTTCAGTGCTTCATAGGCCTTGGGGCTGTGCGGGCTCATCCCCTCCGTGGCGATCTGGTCCTCGAGCGCCCGGCACTGCGGCGGAAGATCGACCACAGGCACCGAGATGGGCAGCGTCGCGGTTGTCCCAGACTCAAGGGCGGAAACGACGTACTTCCCGCCCTGCGGGTACCGGCCGACCGCGAAGTCCAGCTGGGCCTTTCCGCCCGTTGCTTGGAACGTACCGACGAACTGCGGGCTTCCGGTTGCAGGGTAGTACGTCAGCGAGACCTGCGTGTTCGTCGGGCTGCCCAAGGATGTCAGGTCGAGACTGCCTACGGCGATCGAGATCCGCTGCCCGGCCGCGACGCTTGACGGCGCTCCCTGAACCTCCGCGCTGCGCTTGGCGAAGTCCGGCGAGACCGGCGAGGAGGCCTTGAGGTAGGCGATCCATGCGTCACGGTCGATGAGCCCCGAGTCACGCGTCCCGGAGCCCTGCTTGAAGACATGGAAGTTGTCGCCTCCCTGTGCGAGGAAGCTGAACGTCCCCACACGATACGAACGCTGCGGATCAATCGGCTGCCCGTTGACCCGGACCGAAGTGACCCGATCGCCTTCCGGCCGCGTCGAGTCGAACGTGTACACGAGGTTCTTCGAGAGGCTGAGCTGGAGATATGGCCGGCTCGGGACTGACCCGTCAGCTTGGCGCTGCCACTGCTGTTCGAGCATCGTCTTGACCTGAGCGCCCGTGAGCGAGGTGGTCCAGAGATTGTTGACGAACGGCAGGACCGCGTTCGCCTCGGCGTACGTGATCGTGCCGTCGGGCGCGTAGTAGAGCTCGCCGCGGAGGCCGCCCGGATTCACGACCCCGATTTCCGCGCCGCCCAGCGCGGGATCCTCGAGCGAGGCAAGGAGCGCATCGGCAACGAGGCCGCCGAGCGTCGAGGCGTTGGCGCGATCGTCGCGGTTGCCTCCGGAGAACGCGGTCGTGATGTCCGCGGTGACCTTGCCGATCGGCTGGTTGCCGATCTCCGCGGCCTTGGCGAGAGCACGGTCCGCGATCGCCTTGACCTCTGCGACCCGTGGGTACTTTGCCACGAGCTCGGCATCCGCGGTCGTCGCGCGCTTCACGTTCGACTGCGAGTAGCTCACGACCTGCTTGGTCCCCCGGTCCACCTTGAGATCGACCAGGCCGACGTTCTCTCCATAACTTCCCGTCTGCAGTACGGGCCGGGTCTTGCCCGGCTGGCCGGGAACGGGTGCGTCCCACGCGTATTGCTTGTGGGTGTGGCCCGTGAAGATTGCCGCGACGTCTGCCGTCGTCTGCGTGACGAGCTTGGCGAATGGGCCGCCGGCAGCGACCTCCTGCTCGAGGCTCGCCCCTTCGGGCGTGCCCGCACCGGCGCCGTCGTGGTACTCGGCGACGATCACGTCAGCAAGCCCCTCGGCCTTGAGCTTCGCAGCGACGCGGTTGACTGCGTCGGTCGGGTCGCCGAAGTCGAGGTCCGCTATCCCGCCGTGCGAGACGAGCGCGGGCGTCTCCTGCGTCACGACCCCGACGACCCCGATCTTGAGCCCCCCGGAGGTGACGATCGAGTATTCGGGGAGAGCCGGCGTCGTCGTCCCCTTCTCGTAGACGTTCGCTCCGAGATAGGGGAACTTCGAGTTCGCACCGCCGTTGACCACGCGCCCAGTAAGGTCCGAGAAGCTGCGGTCGAACTCGTGGTTGCCCACCGCGCTCGCCGAGAGCCCGAGGGCGTTGAGGACGTCGATCGTCGGCTGGTCGTCCTGGCTCGCAGAAGCGAAGAGCGAGGCCCCGATGTTGTCACCGGCGGAGAGGAACACAGCGTTCCCTCCCGGAGCATCTGCCTTGAGCTGCTCGACCGTCCCTGCGAACTTCACGGTGTTCCCGTCGATCCGTCCGTGGAAGTCGTTCAGATTGACGAACCGAACGTCTGCCTCGGTCGGCGCCTCCGTGAGATTGAGCCCCACGACGAACGGATCATGGTCGGACGCGCGGAACTGGTCCGGCGCGTAGTAGCTCGTGGCGTTGTAGCTGTAGCGGCTGTACTCGAAGGCCACGGATTCCACTGAGTTGATGTTCCAGATGTCGGCCCCGGTGACGAGCGCATCCGCGGCAGGCGACGCGAGCACATGGTCGAGCGAGCCGACCATGCCGCCGAACGCGTACGACTGCTTGTCGCCCGTGCGCGATGACTGGTCCACGTAGCCCGCGCCCTTGAGGACGTTCATCGGATCCTCGAACGCGTAGGCGTTGAAGTCGCCGACGAGGAATACCCGGTCGGTACCTGCCTCCTTCTTCATCGAGTCCGCGAAGCTCACGAGGGCCTTCGCCTGCGCCGTACGCGCTAGGTTCGACGCACCCTGGCCTTGGTCCGTGTCGTCCGGCGTCGCCGCAGAGCCCTTCGACTTGAAGTGGTTCACGATCGCGAGGAACTTCGTCCCATCACCCGCGCCGGCCGCCCTGAATGCCTGGGCAAGGGGCTGGCGTGCGATACCCGTGAACGCGGCGTCGTCAAGGATCGCCGAGGAGCCCGCCGGCTCGACGGCGCCCGGACGGTAGATGAACGCCGTCCGGATGAAGTCCTCTGACGCGGGGACGTTGGCGGGGCTGGGCACGAACGCCCACGTTCCGGGTGCCGCCGCGTTGAGAGCGTCGACCAGATTCGAGAGGGCGGCGTCGCGCGGCTTCCCGAACTTCGCGGAGTTCTCGATCTCCTCGAGCGAGACGACGTCAGCACCGGATGCGTTGATCGCCGCCACGATCTTGGCCTGCTGACGGAGGAAGTTCTCCTGATTCGCCGCGCCGCGCGCGTCGCAGCCGTCACGAACCGTGACCGGCTGGCCGGCCCGGTCTGTGTAGTACGTGCAGCCCGTGAGCTGATCGCCCGTCGTCGGGAAGTAGTTGAGCACGTTGAACGTTGCGAGCTTGACGTTGCCGCCCACGGAGGCCGGCGCTGAGGGACGCGTGTTCCCGAAGTGTGCGGGCTGGACCGTCGCCGCGTTCGACGGCGTGAGCTGCTCGAGCGGCTCGAACTTCCACGCGCTGTTGCGCCAGTCGAGCACCACGTCCGACGTGAAGGTCACGGGCGATCCCACCCGGACCGGATCCGTGGCGGTGAGGTACGGGAGCGGCTGGGCCTTCGTCGCCGCGTCCTTGAGGAAGTTCGTCGACGCCCCGTCATCGAGCACGATCTTCTTGGCTGCGTTGGCCTGCGTCGTGGCTGTGTACTCGGGCGAGCCATAGGGCGCAACGGCGGTCGGCGTCACGAGAGGGCTTGTCCCCGCGGCGAGGCCGACCTCTCCATAGTTGTTGAGCGAATAGTTGTCCGTGACCGTGTAGGCGCCCTCGGGTGTTACGAGCATGCCTTCGAGTGCTTCCTTCGCGGCTTCGGCTAGGGGGAGGTTAAAAGCGGTCGGCTTCACCTCTGGCACCGGTTCGGACAGGATCTTCAGGCCGCCCGCGCTGACACTCACCTGCGTGAGGTCGAAGTACTCGCTCACGTTGCCGGTGATTTCGACATAGTCCCCTCGGTGCACTGAGCCGACCGTGGCCGGAGAGTAGACGAAGATCGCATCGGAAGCGGTTCGCTCAGCCGCCGGGATTCCCCCGGAGCCGGGCGTCTGGATGTAGTAGCCGTTGAAACCACCCGTGGGGAAGACCGCGGTGACCTTGCCGCGCGTCGTCATGGTCTGGCCGACAAACGGGCTCTGGGTTCCGGGTCCCTGGATGTCGGAGATGACCTTGACGGCAGGGTTGGCGCCCGGGGCCGTGCCGCCCGAGTCCGGGTCTGGGTCCGTCCCGCCGTCCGAGGTCATGTTTTGGGGTGTGACCGCAGTGCTGAGCGAGAAATCGCCCTGGTTGTTGTCGGTGTCGCGGCCACCCGTTCGGCTCAGGCCGCGGGGATCGCCCGTTCCGGAGGGGGCGCTGGCCGGCGCCGTCTCGAAGGTGTTCGAACTGCCGTAGCCGAGAAGATCTACGACGCTCGCATTGCCCGTCACGCTCCCGATCGGCAGCGTTAGGGCGTTCGCACTTCGGGCCAGGACGATCGTGCCGCCGCCGGCGGCAGGATTGAAGCTGGGAGCGTTGACATCCGCCGACGGCAGTTCCGCCCCCGCGGCGCCGTTCGAGCCGCCTTGGACGAGCAGATAGCCGTGCGGCTTGATGATTTTCCCTGTCAGGCTTGCGACTCCAGAGGCTGCGCCGGTCCCCGTGGCGGGCCTGTACTGGAGCGACCAGCCGTCCAGACTCACGTCTTGGGGCGAACTGTTGTAGAGCTCGACGAACTTGTTCTTGTAGGCTGCGCCGGCGCTTCCGCCGTTGACGTAGGCCTCATTGATGACGACGCCGGGCGGCTGCTCGGCGGCAGATGCCGGCAGCGTCGGCAGAAGCGGTGACACGACGGCCACCGCGAAGAGCGCAATCGACGCTCTCCACTTGGAGTTCCCCATATTCAGTTCTTTCTCACGAGGGTGGATGGATGGAGGGTGCAGGGTGAATGAGACCATCGGAATCTGAACGAAGGGTTTCGTTTTCGCGACTACGCCCTAACTTCCGGCGTCGCCTACCGCCGCACCTGGACGATCCGAGAAGCGGAGCGCCCTGGCTGGCCAGCCGGCCGCCTTGACGGGGAGTCGCGGAACGTCGGGCGTAGGCCTCCCGCCCCCTAGACGCCGCAAACTCCGCCACCTATCTCGCTATCCGTGGGCCCCTAGATTCCCCGGGCCCTGCCACGCAGAACCAGGGCGGAACTCGTTGGGAGCCATGAGCTTCGGTATCGTGGGTGCCGCCTGTGGGGCGGTAGCTTGGTCCGCCGGAATGAGGATCAACTGGGACGACGCCTGCAGATGAAGGAGCACGTGATGACGTTCCGCCTCCGCGACGCGAAGACACCCGGAACCATCGGGGGCAGAGCATGTACATATCTGGCCTGTGTCGGAGGCGTTTGGTCAGCTCAATGGCTGCTTTGGTTTCTCACCAGGGAAACCACTCCGCAACCCGACCTATTCAGCCTGATGCTCTTGGCCATCGTGTTCCTCTTCTGGTTTTTCATGCCTCAGCGCTACTGGTTTCGTCCCGGAGCGCCTCCCAAGAAGCCGTAAGGCGAAGGCGCACGTTTCCTCCGAGGGCGCACGTTTCAGCACCGTCAAACGTGCTCTCTGGGGCTAAACCTGCGCCTTCGCGTCAAACGTCCGCTCTCGCATCAGCGACCCTCGACCGCAGCCCCGGTATTGTCTCCCTCATGGAGACCCCTGAGCAGGCCGCCCCCGAGGAGGCGTTTGCGAGCCACGTCTACCAGCTCATCCTCGAGGACATCGTCGCCGGAAGGCTCGCCCCGGGACAGCGCCTGCGCGAGCGGGAACTATCTGAACAGCACCGCGTCTCGCGGATTCCCGTGCGGGAGGCCCTGCACCGGCTCGAGCAGGACGGGTTCATCGTCACCGCGCCGCGGCGGGGCGCCGTCGTCCGGCAACTGACCCTCACCGACGTCGAGGAGCTCTTCGACCTCCGAGTGATCCTCGAATCCTTCGCGGCCCGGCGCGCCGCAGAGCGCGTCGCAGCAGGGGCCGACGGCGGTCGGTTGAGCGAGCTGCTCAAGCTCGCCAAGGAGGCCACGGCGGCGGGCGACGACGAGCTGGCCTCGGACCTCAACACGGAGTTCCACGCCGAGATCGTCAATGTCGCGGGCCACCGACTCCTGGCTCGATCCCTCCGCCCCCTCCAAGGCCTGACCCGCTGGATCTTCGGCTTGGGCGTGAGCCGGCCTGTCGAGCTCAACACGATCGAGCACGACGAACTGCGGGAAGCCATCCTCGCCGGCCGAACGCAGCTCGCTGAATCGCTCGCCGCGTCCCACGTCGAGCTGGGCCGCCAACCCGTCCTCGACGGCCTCGCCGGAAGACTCCCGGAGTAGACCATGGCCTTCGGAATCTCCGGCTCTCGCGCCGCACGCTACGCCCAGATCGGCGAGGTCCTGACCCGCCACGGGCTCGGGCACCTCCTCCACGCGACCGGCCTCGGCCGCTGGTCGCCCACGAACCTCCTCGGCGACGCCGTCGACGCCACGGCCGGGGGGCCCGAGCATCTTCGCCTCGCGCTCGAGGAACTCGGGCCCACGTTCATGAAGCTCGGGCAGATCCTTTCCACCCGGCCAGACCTCGTGCCCGAGGCGTATCAGGCAGAGCTCGCCAAGCTGCAGGACGCGGTGCCGCCGATCCCCGCGGAGGAAATCCGCGCCGTCGTCCGCGAGGAACTGGGCGTCGACGCCGAGGAGGCGTTCGCGACGTTCGACGACGAAGCGATAGCGAGCGCGTCCATCGGCCAGGTCCACGGCGCCCGCCTCGCGGACGGGACGCGCGTGGTCGTGAAGGTCAGGAAGCCGGGCGCCGTGGACCGGATCCGCGAAGACCTCGAGATCCTGCGAAACCTCGCATCGTCGGCGAGCCGCCAGTGGTCCGCTGCGGCCGACTACAACCTCGTGGGCCTCGTCGAGCAGTTCGGCCGCACGATCCTCGCGGAACTCGACTACCTCCAAGAGGCCCGCAACGCCGAGCGCTTCGCCGCGAACTTCGCGGAGAGCCCTGACATCCGGATCCCCCGCGTCTTCTGGGGGACGACGACGTCCCGCATGCTCACGCTCGAGCGGGTCGAGGGCCTCAAGATCAACGACGTCGAGGCCTTGGACGCAGCCGGCTTCGACCGTTCTGCGCTCGCGCTCAACGCGGCCAGCGCGCTCGCCCAAATGATCTTCCACGACGCTTTCTTCCACGCGGATCCGCACCCCGGCAACATGTTCGTGCAGTCCGATGGGGCGATCGCGGTCATCGACTTCGGCATGGTCGGGGAGATCGACGCTCAGCTGCACGACCAGCTGAGCCGCCTGCTCCTCGCCGTCGCCCGCAAGGACGCCCGGCGGCTCGCGCGCACGCTCCTCGACATGTCGGCCGGGAGCCACGAAGCCGATCTCCCGGATCTGGCCGATGACGTCGCTGACTTCATCTCGCTCTACGACCGAGTGGATCTGCAGGATCTCGACACGGCGCGACTTGTGCAGCGGCTGCTCGCGGTGGTGCGGACGCACCGGCTGCAGCTGCCGGAGGAGATCGCCGTGATCTCCAAGATGTTGGTCATGGCCGAGGGCCTGGGCCGCGTCCTCGACCCAGGCTTCCGGCTCAGCCAGGCGCTCCAGCCGTACGTCGTCGAGCTGTTCATAGAGAGGCACTCCCCGCAGGCGCTCCTCAACGGGCTGAAGGATGCCGGGCTAGGGGCGATGGACCTCGTCGAAGATCTCCCGCACCTCGTGGACGGGCTCGTGCGGATCGTCGATTCAGGTGGCTTCGAGGTGCGGCTGCGCGCCGCCGAACTCGAACCGCTCCTCATCCGCGCCGAGAAGATCGGCGACCGCGTTGTGGCCGGGGTGATCACGGCTGCGTTCATCCGCGGCATCGGGGATCTTGTCTCACTGGACCGCGAGCGGTGGACGGGGTGGCGCGTGCCGTTCATGCGGACCGGCCTCACCGCACTCGGAGGCCTTGGTGGCTACCTCGCGTGGAGTGCGGCGAAGCGACGGCGGCGAGGGCGAAACCTGCCGCACCGCTGATCTGCCTTCCGAATAGTGAGACGAAAATGCTCACTTGGTGGACGTAGGAGCACGATGGCCGTGGCGGAAGGGGCGCAGCATGGCCAACGGGACGAATCTGGAGACTACGAACGGGACGGCGTGGCGCATGCTCGCGCTCGGCGTCGGAGCGCAGACTGCCGGAACCGCCTTCGTGAGCGCTCCGGCCTTCCTCATCCCCGTGCTGAGCACTGAACGTGGCCTTCCGCTCGCGCAGGCGGGCCTCCTCGCTGCGGCCCCGACAGTCGGCATGGTCCTGACCCTCATCGCCTGGGGCGCCCTCGCCGACCGCGTTGGCGAGCGTTGGGTGATCTCCGCGGGCCTCGGACTGACCGCACTCGCCGCGCTCGGCGCCGTCCTCGTCCCGGGCTACGCGGCGCTCGGCGCTTTCGGTCTGCTCGGGGGCGCGGCCGCGGCGAGCAGCAACGCGGCGAGCGGGCGCGTCGTCGTCGGCTGGTTCCCGCGGAGCCAGCGCGGGCTGGCCATGGGGATCCGGCAGATGGCCCAACCGCTCGGCGTGACGGTCGCGGCGCTCACGGTCCCGTGGATCGCCGCGGGGCACGGGACGAGCGCGGCGCTGGTCCTCCCGCTCGTGTTCAACGCCGTGCTCGCGATCCTCTGCGCGGTCGGGCTCGTGAACCCGCCCCGGCCCCCGGCCCGCAGCGCGGCCGCGAGCACGCCGAACCCGTACCGCGCGGGCTCGTTCCTGTGGCGGATCCATGCGGTCTCAGTACTGCTCGTCGTCCCCCAGTTCACACTCTCGACGTTCGGCCTCGTGTGGCTCATCGCCGACGTCGGTCTCGACAGCGTCTCGGCCGGCGCGGTCGTGAGCGCGGCTCAGGTCGTGGGCGCGTTCGGCCGGATCGCGGTTGGCGTGTGGAGCGACCGGCTCGGCAGCCGGGTGCGGCTCCTCCGCTGGGTCGCTGTCGCGGCCGCCATGACCATGGGCCTGGCGGCCGCGACGGATGTGGCGTCCCTACGGGTTGCCGCTGTCGCGGCGTTCGTGATCGCCACCATTGTCAGCGTTGCGGACAACGGCCTCGCGTTCACATCCGTGGCAGAGGCTGCGGGACCGCGGTGGTCGGGCAAGGCGCTCGGGGCGCAGAACACCGGGCAGTTCATGGCGGCGTCGGGCGTGGGGCCCGCGGTGGGCGCGCTCGTGGCCTCGCTCGGCTACCCGCTCGCCTTCTGCCTCGTCGCCGCCGCGCCGCTCGCGGCGATCCCGCTCGTTCCCCCGCGGGACGTCCACGCGGAGTAGGGCTACGGCTGAGCGAGGATCGCCTTCATCTCGTCGATCTCCTTGCTCTGCGACGTCACGATCGCGGATGCCATCGCGACCGCGTCACCGTGTTGGCCCGCCTCGGTCTCCGTCCGCGCCATCTGGACGGCACCCTCGTGGTGGGCGATCATCTGCGTGAGGAACAGCTTCGCGGCCACCGCCGAATCCGCCGCGCGGAGTTGACCGAGATCCTCGTCCCTCATCATCCCGCTCATGACTCCGCCCGAATCATGGTCCGCCATGCTCACCGGCTGACCCCACGCGGCGAGCCAGTTCTTGAGCGTGGCAATCTCGGGAGCCTGCGCGGCCTTGATCTGCTGCGCGAGGGCGGCGACGCGTGGATCGAGCCCCGGCTTGGCGAGGACGATCTCGCTCATCTCCACCGCTTGCTCATGGTGCGGGACCATCATCTGCGCGAACATCGCGTCCGCGCTGTTGAAAGAGGCTGACGGGCTTGGCATCGAGTGCGCGCCGTGAGCCTCGGCAGGGGCGGACGACGACGGCGGTGCGGCGGCGGGCGCCCCGCAGCCTGCGAGCGCGAGGGAGCTCGCCGCGAGGAGTGCCAGGCCGAGCGAACGGCGGCGGGCATGGGTGTGCTGGAGAGTGGTCATGGTCTTCCTGTCGATGAGATATGGGAGGGACGCGGGCGCGCCAGCGTCCAGGGGATCGATGGCGGGGAGCGGCCTCGGCCTACGTCCGGCTGATCGACAGGTCGTGGAGCTCGGGCGCGCCAGAGGCACGCAGAGCGCCGGGGTGTACGGGGGCAGTGCCCACGGGTCCGGGCTGGACGGCGTCGGAGCGGAGGAGAACGACGACGGCTGGCACCGAGGGCGCTTGAGCTCCCGGGGCGGGGATGCAGTCAGAGGGGTGCTCTGCTCCGGAAGGTGGGCAGCCGGGGTGGCACGCGTCGTCGTCCGTCCCTGTGCTCGCGATCTGGCCCGCGGCTGTGTGGCCTGCAGCTGTCTGGCCCGCAGCTGTCTGGCCGGCAGCTGTCTGACCGGCGGCCTCGACGGGCTCGATCGCATGCGCTGCCACGGCGTGCATGCCAAGGAGCCCCAGCACCAGAGGCAGCACGAGGAGCGCGAGCAGGCGCCTCATCCGACGCGGCTGGCTTGGGCTGCGTCGCGGGTGGTGGTGCGCAGGCGGTAGAGGCTCGTCGTGGCCGTGATGTAGAGCTCGTGCCCGTCCGGGCCGCCGAAGCACACGTTGGAAACCGTCTCGGGCAACTCAGTTTCGGCGAGGAGCGCCCCGTCGGGCGCGTAGACGCGCACCGAGGGTCCGGCCGAGGTCCAAACCCGGCCCTCGACATCGACTCGGAATCCGTCGGAAGGGTGAGCGTCGTCGAGCTCCACGAAGGTGCGGCCGTTGCGGCAGCTGCCCCCGACGACGTCATAGACGGCGATGCGGAACGGCACGTCGTGACGCAGACCGGCGGTGTCGGCGACGTAAAGGAGGGACTCGTCCGGCGAGAACGCGAGCCCGTTCGGATGCACCATGTCGGTCACGACCGGCGTGAGGTCCTCTCCTCCGGGCCCGCACCGGAAGACGTAGCAAGCACCGTACTCCTGCTCCCCCTCGTGGCCCTCGTTTGTGCCTGGGAGGATGCCGTAGGGCGGGTCCGTGAACCAGACCGTGCCGTCGCGCGCAACGACGACGTCGTTCGGCGAGTTGAGCCGCCTGCCTTCGAAGGAATCGACGACGGCGGTCACCACGCCATCGCGGTCCCGCTCGACCCTGCGCCGGCCGTGACTGCACTGCACCACGCTCCCATCGGCGTCGAGCGTGCGGCCGTTCGTGAACTCCACCCCTGTGGCGTACTCGCGTGTCTGCCCGGTCGATGGCTCGAACTCGAGGATTCGGTTGTTGGGGATGTCGCTCCATCGGACGGTCTGCGACGACGGGACCCATACTGGACCTTCAGCCCAGATCGTGCCCGTGAAAAGAAGCTCGAGCGGTCCCATGAGACCCTCGACGGTCGATTCTGCGCGCATAGCTCCCCCTGCTTTCGGAGAACGAGTCGGTTGCATCGACCCTAACCGACGCGGGCATGGTTCGGCCTCTCTGTGGCAGACTCCCCGACCGAAACCCCCGCCAGATCCACCTCTCCCCCGCCGAAACCCCCGCCACCCGCCGAAACCCCCGGCAGCCCCACCTCTCTCCCGCCGAAACCCCTGTCAGCCGCCGAAACCCCCGCCGACAACGAGGGGTTTCGGCGGTCGTCGTGGGCCTCGTGACATCGCGGCGCCCGTGGGACTCGTGACATCGCGGCGACCATAGGCCTCGTGACATCGCGGCGCCCGTGGGACTCGTGACATCGCGGCGACCATAGGCCTCGTGACATCGCGGCGCCCATAGGCCTCGTGACATCCATCGCCTCGGCAGTTATCCACATAGAGCCGGACCGTGCGGCGCTGCCCCCTCCGCCCCTGACAGATTCAACACATGGAACTCGTGCTGCCCCACCCTGGCCCGTGGCTGACCTCTCAGCTGAACGATCGCTTTGGCTCCTCGAAGGCCGCCGACCGGCTGCTACAGGCAAGGGCTGTAGCAAGAATCAGGCGAGGTGCTTACTACGAAGCAGCTGCGTGGACCGGCCTCTCAGAGGAGGAGCGCCACCTCATGGTCTTGGCCGCTCATCACGAGGAGGCCGCCCGGCGCAGGGAGGCGGCGTACGCCTACAGCCACGTGAGCGCAGCCCGGCTCCACGGCCTCCACCTCTGGAACGTGGACAGCAGCATCCACGTCACAACACCAAGGTGCCCCGGGCGGAGCGGCCGCGCAGAGGATGTGAGGATCCACAGCGGGACGCTGCTCCCTTCCGAGCTGTGCGTCCTGCGTGGCTTGCCGGCGACCACCCTCGAACGAACCCTCGTCGATTCCGCTCGCATCATGCGGCGCGGCCAGGCACAGATCCTGCTTGACCACGGGCTCAGGCTCGGAGCGGACCGTGAGGCGGTCGACGCCCTGTTGGCCTCGGCGGAGGGCAAGAGAGGCATCCGAACTGCACGAGCCGCTTGGGGCCTGGCCTCGGAGCTGAGCGAATCCCCGGGGGAAAGCCTCCTCCGGTATCTCCTCACCCTCATGCCTTTCGAGATGCCCGATCAACAGGTCGAGGTCTCCACCCGGCTCGGAAGATACCGCCTCGACTTCGCCTGGGTGAAACTCAAGGTCGGGATCGAGTTCGACGGCGACATCAAGTACTTTGCGTACGAGCCGACCGGCGAGGCACTCCTACGGGAGCGAAAGCGCGAACGAGCGCTCATGGAAGGCGGTTGGATCCTGCTCAGGATCGAGTGGCGCGATCTCTTCGACGAGGCCGGCCTGCGCCGACGCATCGCCGCGGTCCTCAAGGCTGGTGCCTGACCGTCGCTGCGCCGAAACCCCCGCCGGCCGCCGAAACCCCTGCCGCTATCGCGGGGTTTCGGCGGTAAGCCGGGGTTTCGGCGGTAAGCCGGGTTTCGCGAACTTACGCTCGTACGTGGCGCGACGAGATCTGCTGAGTCTCCTTGAGTCCGAGCAGCTGCAGCGCGCGGCGGTACTCGGTCCGCAGGATCTCGACGGCCCGCTCCACCCCGCGCTCCCCGCCAGCCATGAGGCCGTACAGGTATGCACGCCCAATCATCACAGCGTCCGCCCCACGGGCAATCGCCGCAACGATGTCCTGGCCGTTCCGTACGCCGCTGTCGAGCAGCAGGGTCGCCTCGCTTCCGACCGCGTCGCGGACCGCGGGAAGGACATCGAGCGTCGCTGGCGTCCGGTCGAGCTGCCGGCCGCCGTGGTTCGAGACGACGACGCCGTCAGCGCCGAGTTCGACGACGCGCGCCGCATCCTGGGGATTGGTAATGCCCTTGACGAGGAGGTTGTGCGGCCACGCCTTGCGCAGCCACTCGAGATCCTCGTAGTTGAGCCCCGGATCGAAGAGCATCGCGGCGACATCTGCCGAGGTCCCCGGGTAGTCGCGGAGCAACGCGAAGTTGATCGGCGGCGTCGTGAGCTTGTTGAACCACCAGTACGGGAAGCGCGACATGTCGAGGAACGTCTTCACCGTGAGCGACGGCGGGATCGTCAGGCCGTTGCGCGTGTCCTTGTGCCGTCCGCCCGCCACGGCGGTGTCGACAGTGAGAATCACGGTCTTGCAGCCCGCGTCGAGCGCGCGGCCCACCATCTCCTCGTTGAGGGCCTCGTCATTCGTGAGGTAGAGCTGGAACCAGTTCTGCCCGTTCGGGGCGGCGTCCCGCACCTCTTCGATCGTCGTGGTGCCGACGGTCGAGAGCGAGTAAGGGAGGCCGTTGCGCTCCGCGACGCGGGCCACGGCGGCCTCGCCCTCGTGGTGCATCATCCGCGTGTAGCCGGTGGGTGCGAAGACGAGCGGGAACGCGATGCGCTCGCCGAAAAGCTCCGTCGAAAGGTCGGGCTCGGCCACCGAGTTCAGGGTCTCCGGCACGAACTTGACGTCCCGGAACGCCGCTAGGTTGCGCTGAGCCGTGACCTCGGATTCGGCGGCGCCGTCGACGTAGTCGAAGACCGCGCGCGGCGTGGTCCGGCGGCTGATCTTGCGCAGATCATCGATCGTGAGCGCGCCCTCGAGGCGACGCCGGACAGGGTCAAGGACGGGGGCACGGAACTGTAGGAGTTCGCGCACCTCGGAGATCTTGGGCAGCTGGCGCCGCACGGGGACGCGCGCATCGGGTGCCGACACTGCGGGCGCGCTGCCCGGCTTGCGGCTCGCCTCGAGCTGTGGGGCCGCCTTGGCCTCTGGCGTATTCGACATTGCGTTCGTCGTCGTCATGCCAATACCTCCGGGTTCACGATGTTCCTGAGCTTTCTTCCCGCGAGCACGTCCGCGACATTCTGCGCGGTGCGCCGCTTGAGCTCAACCTGCGACTCCTCGCTGTACCAGGCCGCGTGCGGCGTGAGCACGGTGTTGGGCAACGCGAAGAGCGGGCTGTCCTTCGGTAGCGGCTCCTGCTCGAAGACGTCGAGCCCGGCGGCACGGATGCCTCCCGAGCGCAGTGCCTCAACCAACGCCTCCGTGTCGACGACGCCGCCCCTGCACGTGTTGACGAGGATGGCCCCCGGCTTCATGGCCGCGAGGACGTCGGCATTGATGAGGTGACGCGTGTGCGCATTGAGCGGCACGTGGAGCGAGATCACATCGGCGCGGCGGATCAGGTCGTCGAAGCTCACGACGGCGGTGCCCCCCGGCGTCGTCGTCCCCGGCTCGAAGACGGGGTCGAAGCCAATGGTCTCGTAGCCGACGCCGCGCGCCTTGCGCGCGGTGGCGGCGCCGATGAGGCCGAGCCCGACGACGCCGAAGATGCGTCCGGCAACACGGTGCAGCGGCTGGACGGGAGCGAGGGAGTAGTTGCCGCTGCGCATTTCGCGGTCAAGACCGACGACGCCGCGGGCGAGGCTAAGCGCGAGGGCGATCGCGTGATCGCTCACATCCTCGGTACCGTAATCCGGCACATTGCAGACCGCGACGCCGGAGTCCGTGGCGGCCTCGAGGTCGACAGTGTCGACGCCGACGCCGTACCGCGCCACGACCTTCAGATGCGGGAGGGCTTTGAAGACCTCGCGAGTGATCGGCGCGTACTGCACGATCAGGGCGTCGGCTCCCTCGCCGGCCCGGATGACATCGTCCTCAGTGCGACACTCGGCCCGCACGAGTTCGAACCCCTCGGCGGCGCTGACCGCTTCCTCCTCCGCCAGCGACGGCTGGTCCAAGTCGGTCACGACGACCCGGGGCTTCCGAACCACGGCGCACTCCTTCCCTCAGGTGCTGGTCTTACCCGCGGCAGTGGCGCACGAGATCCCAAACAAACCTCTAAATCCTATATCGGATATCCGATAGGTATTGTCCGCAGCCCACGGCAGCGGCCGCAAACCAGCCCCCGCAACGGGGTGGTTCGCGGCCGCATTCGACTGAGCGCAAGGCTCACCGATCGAGCTGTCGCACCACCGCCTCCGCCAGACGCCGACAGAATCCGCGGGCATCCGGCGCCTCCTCGACGATCTCGTCCACGGCGCCGGAAACCGCGAGCTCCCAGGCCGTGATCCGCTGCCGCTCCGCGACGTCAGCGGCGCGAGAGGGGCCGCCGTGCACGATCACGCTCGCCCCCTCCGGAGGGAGGGGCGCAAGCCACGCGTGTTGGGCGGCAACCATCCGCCGTCCGGCCGCGAGCGCAAGCGCGCCGCCTCCCGTCCCCTCGCCCAGGAGCACGGCAACCGTGGGGACAGGCAACTGGAGCATCTCAGCGATGCAGTCCGCAATCCCGCCCGCGATCGCGTGTTCCTCGGCCCGCTGGGACAGTTCGGCTCCGGGGGTGTCGATGACAGTGACGACCGGCAGGTCCAACCCGGCAGCCAGCCGCATCCCGCGCCGGGCCTGCGCGAGCGCGGCGGCGTCAAGCGGGTGCCCGGCGCGTTGCGCGGCGCGGTCCTGGCCGATGACGACGACGGGTCGCCCCGCGAGCGAGGCGAGGACGACGGCGATCGCGGCCGAGGCCTGACCGCGCCCCGTTCCGTGGAGGGGTACCAAGCGGTCGAAACCCTCCGCGAGGAACTCCGTGAGCCCCGGACGGTCCGGGGACCGCGACTCAAGAACCGCCTGCCAGGCGCCAAGGTGGCGGGCCTCGCCAAAGGCGATCGCGTCGTCGTCCGCTGCAGGCTCTTGCCCCTCAGGCGGCGCCGAGGGCACGGCCGAGCCGGGCATCGCGGGCGAGTGCGTTTCGCGGCTCGGCGCGTCAGGGCCGACGCCGCGCTCCCCGCCCTCGTCCCGGAGGATCCCGAGAAAGTCGCTGACGAGCCGGCGGAATCCGGCAAGGTCGACGACGGCGTCCAGGGTTCCGCAGGTGAAGAGGTGCTCGGCCGTCTGGATCCCGCGCGGGAACTCGTGCCCGGTCAGCCCCTCGTACACCTTCGGCCCGAGGAACCCGATGAGCGCCCCGGGCTCCCCCGCCGTGAAGTGCGCCCGAGACGCCCATGACGCGAAGACGCCCCCGGTCGTCGGGTGCCGAAGATACGCGAGGTAGGGCAGGCGGTGCGCCTTGAACCGCTCGATCGCGGCGGTAATCCGGAGCATCTGCAGGAACGCGGGAGTCCCCTCCTGCATCCTGGTGCCGCCCGACGCCGTTGCTGCGACAAGCGGCATGCCGCGCCTTTGCGCCTCGTCGACAGCCGCGACGATGCGGTCCGCGGCCGCCCGTCCGATCGATCCGCCGAGGAAGCCGAACTCGCTCACGATCACAGCAACTTGATGCCCGTCGACGAGCCCCTCCCCCGTCACGACGGCCTCGTCGACTCCGCTCCGTTCCATCGCACGGGCGAGGGCGGCCCGGTAGTCCGCATCCGCCTCGGGATCGACCCCGGGCGCGGTATCCCACGCGGTGAACGTGCCGGCGTCGAGCAATTGTCCGAGGAACGCGTGCACACCCGCCCGGGGCGTGACCGCACTCGTCGCCACCGTCACCTCGCCACCCCCTCGAACGCGCCAAGCCAGGCGAGGATCTCGTCGTCGTGCTCCCCGAGGCGGGGCGGCGTCGAATGGGCACCCGGAGTCGTCTCACTGCCATCCGGGCGGAAGAACCGCAGCGGCGGCCCTGGGACCTCGATGCGGCCGAGAGTGGGGTGGTCGAGGCCGAGGGCGAGCCCCTGGCTCTTCGTCTGCTCCCACGCGAACACTTCGTCGACGCTCCGCACTCGCCCTGCAGGAATCCCGGCATCGGAGAGCCGCTCGAGCAGCGCATCCGTTTCCCATCCGGCGAACGCTGCCTCGACCGCCTCCGTCAGCTCTGCCCGGTGCGAGACGCGCGTTGCATTGCCCCGCCAGCGGGGATCCTCAGCGTCGAGCCCGAAGGCCTCCGCGAAGCGCGCCCACAACCCCTCCGACCCGACGGCGATCTGCACGGCGCCGTCAAGGCAGCGGAACAAGCCGTACGGCGCGATGGAAGGGTGGTGGTTCCCCTGCGCGGCCGGGACTTCCCCGCCGACAGTCCAGCGGGTGCCCTGGAACGCGAGCACGCTCACGATCGAAGACAGGAGGGACGTCCGCACCACCCCGCCCCTGCCCGTGCGCTCCCGCTCGAGTAGAGCCGCGAGCACGCCGTAGGCGCCATGGATTCCGGCGAGCAGGTCGCCGATCGGGACGCCGACTCGCTGGGGGTCGTCGGGCCCTGAGCCTGTGAGGGACATGAGGCCGGCCTCGCCCTGGGCGATCTGGTCGTACCCCGCACGCTGGCCCTCGGGCCCGTCGTGGCCGAAGCCGCTGATTGAGAGGACGACGAGCCCCGGGTTGAGCCGCTCGAGCGCCTCGGGGTCGAATCCCAGCCGGTCAAGCGTGCCGGGCCGGAAGTTTTCGACGAGCACGTCCGCCCGGCGGACGAGTTCCCTCAGCGCATTCCGCCCCTCCTCGTTCTTGAGGTCGAGCCGGAACGACTCCTTGTTGCGGTTGCACGAGAGGAAGTACGTCGATTCGCGCCCCTCGGGGGTGTCAACGAACGGCGGCCCCCAGCCCCTGGTGTCGTCGCCGCCGTCGGGCCTTTCGACCTTGATGACCCGCGCACCGAGGTCTCCTAGCATCATGCTCGCGTGCGGCCCGGCGAGCGCGCGGCTGAGGTCGACGACGAGCGTTCCCGCAAGGGGCCCCTCGGCGGGCCGGCTCATGCGGCGCCCTCCGCGGCGAGCACGGCGTCCGTTTCGCCGGTGGCCCGGCCGCCGCGCGTCCGGCTCCGCCGCACTCCCTCGGCGACGGCGAGCACGAGGAGGTTGGGGGCGAGCGAGACGAGGCCCGAGTCCCAGCCTCCGAGCGGCACCTTGCCGAAGGCGAGCACCGCGACGGACACCGTCCCGACGAGGATCCCGAGCAGGACGGGGATGGCCCCGGCTCGGACGCGCTGCGGCAGAGCGAGGACGACGGCGGGTGCGAGCTGCGTGAGGCCGCCGTACGTGAGCAGGAGGAGCGAAGCGATGTCTGACTTCGCGAGGCCGAAGAGGAGCGCGAGGCCGACCGCCACAACGACGACGGCGTGGTTGAGCCGGAAGCGCAGCGCCTGGTTCTTCAACCGGATGAGGTTGTTGGAGACGAGCGAGGAGATCCCCATCGCGATTGCGGCAGCCGGCACCATCGCGGCGGCGGCGCCGGCGACCGCGATGACGGCGACGAGCCAGTCCGGCAGCGTGTGCTGGGCCACGGTGAGAAGCACGTTGTTGCTGGGCGTCTTGGGCTTGAGGACGAGGAACCCGGCCATGCCCGCGAGGATCGGGACGAAGAGGAGCAGCTGGTAGAGCGGGAGCCACGTGTAGTTGCTCCGCAGCACGGACCCGCTCTTCGCCGCGAGGACGGGCGGCCACAGGTGCGGGAAGGTGCTGAAGCCAGCGCCGATGCTCGTCACGAGCGCGGAGGTGACGAAGAATGTCGTGCCGAGGCCCGGCGTCGTAATGGTGAGGAGGCGCGGGGCAGCCTCGCCGACCTTCGCGAAGACGTCCGGAACCCCTCCCACGCTGCCGATCACGCCGGCCAGCACAATGAGCAGCGCCACGAGCATCGCCAAGTCCTTGAAGACGGAAACGCGTGCGATGCCACGAATGCCGGCCCAGATCACGAAGACCACCACGAGTGCCGACGCGACGACCATGCTCAGCCCGCTCGCAGAGGTGCTTCCCGTCGCGAGCTGCACGATGAGGCCGAGGCCGGTGATCTGGAGTTCAAGGTACGGGATGAGGAACACCGCACCGACGAGCGCGACGACGATCGAGAGCGAGCGGCTCTTGAAGCGGTCGCCGAAGAAGTCGGCCATTGTGAGATAGCCGCGGTTTGCGCCGAGCGCGCGGATCCTGGGGGCCACGAAGTAGAGGATCGCGGAGCAGATGGTCAGGTAGACGAGTGCGAACAGCGCACTCACGCCTCCGCCGTATGCGACCCCAGCGAGCCCGAGGAAGCTGAAGGTGGTGAGCGACTCGCCGGCCTGGAGGAACCACGAGGTCCATCTCGGGAAGTCACGGCCGCCGACGGTCCAGTGCGACATCTCGCGCTGGCGGGCGCGGCCCAGGATGCCGAGGGCGCCGATGAAGAGGATTCCGATGATGATGACTGTCGTGAGCATCAGTGGGCCGCCTCTCCCGTGGTGGGGCTCGCGGCATCCGCTTGGCTGAGCTCAGCGCCGGCCAGTCCAGCCCCGGCCAGCTCAGCGCCGGCCAGCTCAGCGCGGTCGCGCTCTGCGCCGCCGGCTCGGAGATACGAGCGCTCGACGAGCCGCAGAGCCACGACGGTCAGGACGATCATGAGGCCGACCCACACGAGCGGAGCGGGAATCCCAGCCCAGATCGTGGGGTGGGAGGCGAAGGGCAGGAAGGGCGTGATGAGCATGCCGACGGACGGTATGGCCGGGAGAGCCATTCGTCCTGGGCTTGCCAGGACGGCACCTCTTGCAGGGTTCTTCGGAACGACGGTGTTCACAGGACTGCAGCTCCTTCAGGACGACGGCGCAGGGCCGGGTTGACGTTTTCGATGGCTGCCGCGAGGCGCAGGAGGCGCACGTCGGCGCCGCGACGCGTGAGCATCTGGAGACCGACGGGCAAGCCTGATGGCGTAAACCCCGCGGGGACGGACAGAGCAGGGACCCCTAGGGGCGTGAAGAGGTAGGCGGCCCGCATCCAGTCGAGGTAGTTCTCAAGCTGCTGGCCGTCCACGGCGGTCGGGAAGTCGAGCTCGACGGGGAACGGGGCGACCTGCGCCGCAGGCGCGATGACGAGGTCGTACCGGCCGAAGAACTCCTCGGCCCTGCGCACGAGCCGGGTCAGCGACTCCTGCGCCCGGACGACGTCGCGGCCGGACAGCTCTCCGCCGTCCCGGATGTTGCCCGCGAGGTAGTAGTTGAAGGCGTGAGGGTCCGCGCGCAGCTCGTCGCCCCACAGCGAGTCGAACGCGGCTGCGCGCAGAGTGCGAAACGCCTCATCCGAGCCGTCGAGGTCTGGGCAGTCAAGCTCTACGCTCGCACCCAGCTCCTCGAGCCTGCGGGCCTGGCGTTCGACGACGTCGAGCACCTCGCGCTCGACGGGGACTCTCCCGCCCAGCGTGGGCGCGAAGGCGACGCGCAGACCTCGGAAGTCTCCGCCGTCGTGCGCAGCCGATTCCACCTCGGCGACGATGGCCTCCGCACGCGCGGTGAGCGCATCGGCGTCGTGCGCCTCATTGGCCGACATCACTGCGAGCAGGAGGGCCGTGTCCCGCGCGGTGCGCCCCATCGGCCCGACGACGCCGAGAGGGCACAGGCCGTTCGGGGCGTTGTCGGGGACGAGGCCGGGCGTGGGCCGGAGCCCGACGACGTTGCAGAACGACGCCGGGTTGCGGAGCGAGCCGCCCATGTCGCTGCCGTCTGCGATGGGCTGGAAGCCCGAGGCGAGCGACGCCGCCGCTCCCCCGCTGCTGCCGCCAGCCGAGCGGGTGGGGTCGTAGGGGTTGCGGGTCGCTCCGAAGACGCGGTTGACGGTGTGCGAGCCGGCCGCATGCTCCGGCACGTTCGTCTTGCCCAGGCGGATCGCGCCCGCGGCGAGGATCGAGCGGACGTGGGGGTCGTCGCCGCCCGGAACGTGGTCCGCGAATCGGGGGTGGCCGAACGTGGTGCGCAGGCCCTTCGTGCGGGCGGTGTCCTTGAACGCGATGGGCAGGCCGTGCAGGGGCCCGACGGCATCCCCTGATGCGAGGGTGCGGTCCGCCTCGGCGGCGGAGCGCCGGGCTCCCTCTTCGTCGAGGGTCACAACGGCGTTGGTCCTCGGGTTGAGCTCGGCGATCTGGTCGAGGTGCGCCTCGAGGAGCTCGCTCGCAGAGATCTCCCGCGAGCGGATCAGGGCCGCGAGCTCCACGGCATCTCGGGTTACTAGTTCATTCACTACGTGCCATTTCTTTTCTAGCTGCTTTCTGTTCGAGCCATCTCGTGGCGACTCAATAGGTACAATGGACCAAGGTAGTGCGCTCGATCACATTTGGCTAGAGGGCACTGGCGGTTGGCGCGGAAAGAACTCCTCTGGAAGACGTCAAAGCAAAGGCGGGGCCGGCGGAGGAATCCGCCGGCCCCGCCTGGGGGTGTTCGCGAGGTCGCTGACTAGCCCTGGGGAAGTGCCCGCTCGAAGAGCGCGAACAGTTCCTTCCAGTGGCGCTCCGCCGCGTCGCGGTTGTACGAGGCGGTGTCAGCCTGGGTGTAGCCGTGGTTGGCCCCCTCGTACACCTCGGCACGGAACCGCACGCCGGCATCCGTAAGCGCCTTGTTGAGCCGCTCGATCTGCTCGGGCGGGAGGGAGTGATCGTGGTCGGCGTGCCCGAAGTAGAGCTCGGCCCTGACGCGGTCGGCAACCAGGTGGGGGCTGTCGGCGTCGTCGGTCGCGAGGTTTCCGCCGTGGAAGCCCCCCGCAGCCGCCACCCGCTCCGGGAAGGCGCCCGCGGTGCGCAGTGCGAGGCGTGCACCCATGCAGTAGCCCGTGAGCCCGACGGGACCGTTGGCGACCTCGGGACGGTCCGCGAGCCAGGCGAGATAAGCCTCGGCGTCGCTCACCGCCCGGTCAGCCGTCAGTTCCTGCATGGCAGGGCCGATCTGGTCGAAGATGCCCGTCCGCTGCGAGGTGTCGATGAACTCGGGAAGGTCGAAGACGGGGGCCGGGCCAGTGCGGTAGAAGACGTTCGGCACGAGGACCGCATAGCCTGCCTCGGCAAGGCGATCAGCCATCGCCTCGAGGTGCGGACGGAGGCCGAACGCGTCCATGTAGAAGAGAACGCCCGGGTGCGCCGCGCCGTCGTCAGGATGGGTGAAGTAGGCGTCTGCGACGCCGTCGGCGGTAGGAATCTCTACCTTGGTCTTGTTCACGGAAGTCACAGACCGACACGGTACTCCCTCTACCTAGGGAGAGCTCCCGAGCCGCCCTTCCGAATCGGGCCTTCCTAGTTGCACGCCCCGCCGCCCCCTAGAGTGGGGCCATGGCCGGAACCGAGCAGATCCAGCACGACCGCACCGACACCCTCCTTCGAGAACTTGCCTCAGCCCACCGCGTTGCCACCTCCTTCTGGGGCTTCGACGGCCAAGAGCATGCGGTCTCCTCCGCAACCTTGCGCAAGGTCCTCACCGCGCTTGGGGTCCCGGCAGACACGGCCCAACAAGTCGAGACGGCCCTCGCCGACGCCTCGCTCGAGCCGTGGCGCCGGCTCCTGCCGCCCGTCGTCGTCGTGCGCGAGCGCGCCGAAAGCCGCGTCAAGCTCCATGTCCCCCACGGCAGTGCGGTCCGCGTGTGGATCTCCACGGAGGACGGCCGTCGCTTCGACGTCCCGCAGGCGGATGACTGGGAAGCGCCACGAGAGGTCGACGGCGTCCTGACCGGCCGGGCGACATTCGGCCTCCCGCTGGGCCTCGCGCTCGGGTGGCACACCTTGTATGCGGAGAACGAGGGCCGGATCGCCGAATGCCCGCTCATCGTGACCCCCGCCCGGCTCGGGACGACCGAGCGGCTCCAGGACCGTCGCCGCTGGGGCCTGATGGCGCAGCTCTACTCCGTGCGGTCGTCCCGCTCATGGGGAATAGGCGATTTCGCCGACCTCGACGACCTGGCGGCGGTCTCGGGGGCAGAGGGCGCGAGCTTCGTCCTCGTCAACCCCCTGCACGCAGCCGAGCCCAAGCCTCCCGTAGAGGATTCGCCGTACCTCCCGGCCACGCGCCGGTTCTTCAATCCCCTCTACGTCCGGATCGAGGACATTCCGGAATACGGCTACCTCGAACCCACCGCGCGCGAGGAGGTCGAGCGCCTCGCGGACCGCATCCGCCCCGCCAACCAGATTGCCGACCTGCTGGACCGAGCCACGAGCTTCGACGCGAAGCTCGCCGCGCTCAGGCTCGTCTTCGCCGTCCCGCGCAGCCCCTCACGCGAGCGGCAGTACGAGCGCTTCCGCGCCGAGCTGGGCTGTGGCCTCGACGATTTCGCATTGTGGTGCGCGCTCGCCGAGACGCTGCCGCCGTCGTCCCCGGAGTGGGTCGCGGCGTCGTCGCCCTCCTCGCCGCGCGCTCAGGAGCTACGCGAAGAGCTCGCGGAGCGCATCGAATTCCACCGGTGGCTCCAGTGGATCTGCGACGAGCAGCTCGAGCGGGCGCAGCGCAGCGCGAAGCAGGCCGGCATGGAGATCGGGATCGTCCACGATCTCGCCGTGGGTGTGAAGCTGGACGGCGCCGACGCCTGGATGCTCTCCGAGGTCCTGGCTAAGGGCGTGACGGTGGGCGCCCCGCCGGACGTCTTCAACCAGCAGGGCCAGAACTGGAACCAGCCGCCTTGGCATCCGACGCGGCTCGCGGCGGCCGGCTACGCGCCGTACCGCGACATGCTCCGCACGATCCTCCGCCACGCTGGTGGGATCCGAGTGGACCACATCCTTGGCCTGTTCCGCCTGTGGTGGATCCCCGAGGGCGGGGGCCCTGATGAAGGCACATACGTGTACTACGACCACGAGGCACTGATCGGGATCCTCGCGCTCGAAGCGCAGCGCGCCGGAGCGATCGTGGTCGGCGAGGACCTCGGAGTGTTCGAGCCGTGGGTTCGGGACTACCTTTCCGAGCGGGTCATCTTCGGCACCTCCATCCTGTGGTTTGAGCACGACGACGGCGGCCCGATTGAGCCGGAGAAGTACCGGCGGGCGTGCCTCACGAGCGTCAACACCCACGATCTGCCGCCGACCGCCGGTTACCTCGCCGGCGAGCACGTGAAGCTGCGCGAGTCGCTCGGTCTCCTCCGCCGCCCAGTCGAGGAAGAGCGCACCGCGGACGCAGCCGAGCAGGAGGCCGTGCTCGCTCGCGTCCGCGAGCGGGGTCTCCTGCCGCCAGTGGGTTCCGACGTCGACGTACAGCGCACTGTCGAAGCCCTCTACGCCTTCACGGCCCTCACGCCGTCTGCCCTCCTGGGCATCGCGCTCGTCGACGCCGTGGGGGAACGGCGCACCCAGAATCAGCCGGGCACCGACACCGAGTACCCGAACTGGCGGATCCCCCTCGCGGGCCCGGACGGGCGCGCGATCCTGCTCGATGATCTCCCGCGGAACGCGCGGTTCGGTTCGCTGCTCAGGACGGTTCGGGAGGCGCTCGCGGAGGACGGGGCTCGGGACGACGGCCTTGCGGAGGGCAGCGGCCGCTAAGCGGCCTGCACCTCGTCCCGCCCGGTCCACGTCTTGATGATCGTCCAGCCGACCGCTGTGACGGGCACGGCGAGCAGGGCTCCCACTATTCCGGCCAGCATCGTGCCAGCCGCGAGCGAGAGGACGATGGCTAGGCCGTGGATGCTGAGCACCCTGCCCATGAAGGCCGGCTGGAGGACGTGGTGTTCGAGCTGGTTGACGGCGATGAGCACGGCGAGCACGATGAGCGCCGAAACGGGGCCGGTGGAAACGAGGGCGACGACGACGGCGAGGAAGCCCGCGACGGTGGCGCCGATGATCGGGATGAAACCGCCGATGAAGACGAAGACGGCGAGCGGCACCGCGAGCGGGACGTGGAGGATGAGGAGCGCGACGACGACGATCACGGCGTCCGTGAGCGCGACGAGTGCGGTTCCGCGCACGTATCCGCCGAGGACGTGGGCGCTGCGCTCGAGGGCCCTGTGTGCTTTGGACTGGTGCTGGGCCGGCATGAAGCCGATGAAGAAGCCGCGGATCTTGGGGCCGTCCTTCAAGAAGAAGAACAGGATGACCACCATGAGCACGACTCCAGCGAAGAGCTCCCCCACCGTCTTCGCCCCGCTCAGCGCCTCCGAGCCGATACTGCCGCTCGTGAAGAACCGCTGGATGGAATCACGGGCGCTGTTGAGCTGGGCGTCGCTCACCTTGACGGGCCCGTTGTTGAGGAAGTCGTGGAGCTGCTGGATCCCGTTCGTGAACCGGACCGCCAGCTCCTTCGCCTGAGCCCGGATGAGGTAAGCGATGCCCGTGACAACTCCGCCGAAGACCACGAGGATCGCGAGGAAGGATGTAGCGACGGCGAGCGCCTGCGGCCAGCGGCGGCGCGTGAGAAGGTGCACGAGCGGCGAGATCGCCGAGGCGAGGATGAGCGCGAGGGTCACCGGAATGAGGACGAGCGGCACCCGGGTGATGGCCCAGAGGACGACGACGACGAGCGCCGCAACCGCGAGGGCCTGAACTGAGCGGATGCTCGCCCGGCCCAGGCCGTCGGTCCAGAGGGTTGCGAGGGTCGGGCGCGACGCAGTGGGCGCCTCGATGGGCGGTGTGGGCTGCGGCATTCTCGGGCCTTTCCGCTAGTGAACGTGCGGTCTAGCTACCCCGTCGCAGCTGAAGCATGCATCGTGACACCCCCGCGCTTGAACGCGCGCACGACGAGGGACGTCCGGATCGCTTGCACTCGAGCGGTCCATGGGCTCTCGGTGAGGAACGAGCGGAGCTCCTCGAGCCCCGCCACTGTGACGTTGACCATGAGCTGGAACTCGCCGACGGCCATGACGGCGTACCGCACCCCGGGGGCCTCTGCGACCAGCCTCCCCACCTCTCGCGCCTCCGAAGGCGCTACACGGGCCCACAGGACCGCTTCCACCGGGAACCCGATGTCAGCGGGATCCACGATCGCGCGGACGCTCAGGGCGCCTCTTTCAAGCATCGCGGTGAGGCGGCGGCGCACAGCGGGAGGGGTGAGGCCGACGGCGGTGCAGATGTCTGCGACGGGAACGCGTCCATCGGCAACGAGGAGGCGGACGATCTGGCTGTCGATCCCGTCGGCGTCCGACGGCGCGACGGGCCGCGCGGGAGAGGGCGGGGCGTCCCGCAGCAGCTCGGCCTCGGACTCCGTGATGGGGCCGGGGTGCCAGTCGGCAACGGTGCGGAAGTATTCCAGGACTGGGGCAGCGTCGACCTGGAGCACGCCCTCAAGCCGCGGCAATTCGTCGAGCACGAGTTCGGCGAGCTGCCCGGGACGGGCGTGGACCTCCACGATGAGGCGCATGGGGCTCGAGAGGGCGTAGACGAAGATGACGTCCGGATTCTCGGCGAGCCTTTCGGCGACGTCTTCGAGGCGGCCCGGCTCGCAATCGAGCTCGATGAGGTGGGTGGGCCCCAGGGCTGCAAGCCCCGCGATCCGTACGGAGCCTGATTCGAGGAGCGCAAGGCCCCGCCGCGTAACGGTCCGGAACGGCTCGCCGAGCACATCTGCGATCCGCCGCCACGACGCGCGCCCGTTCACCTGCAGCGCCGCGACAATGCGCCGGTCCAGCTCGTCGAACTCCCGACTTTCCACGCACCCGATTATGCCTTCCGGGATGCGCGGCACCCCGGAGCCCCTTCCTAGCGTGCCCCGGCGAGGACTGACTCGATCACGGTAGGGACACGTCTCGCCGCCGGGCATTGGTGGTGTGACACGAGGAGTGGCAGACTGGCACGGCGCTCTGCGCGCCCGCTGGTGGGTCCAGCGCGCGCACCTGTTCGTCCAGGCAGGTGCAAGGTGAACATGCGAAGGCAGGGCCCACTGTGGTGCAGGAACCTAAAGAACACGCCGTCGCCCCGTCGGCTCCGAAGGCCTCTCACGGGAAAGTCGTCGGCTTGGCCGTCGCCGGAGCCGTGGGCGGATTCCTCTTCGGCTTCGATTCTTCGGTCGTCAACGGCGCCGTCGACGCCATTCAGGGGAGCTTCTCGCTCTCCCACGCCGTCACCGGCTTTGCCGTGGCAGTCGCGCTGCTAGGGTGCGCCGTCGGCTCCTGGCTCGCCGGCGCCGTCGGCGACCGCTTCGGGCGCATCCCGGCAATGAAGCTCGGGGCGCTCCTCTTCCTCGCGAGTGCCATCGGCACCGGCTTCTCGACCGCACTGTGGGATCTCATCATCTGGCGTCTCATCGGCGGCCTCGGCATCGGCCTGGCGTCGGTCATCGCGCCGGCGTACATCTCGGAGATCTCGCCCCGACAGATGCGCGGCCGCCTCGCCTCCCTCCAGCAGCTCGCCATCACGACCGGCATCTTCGCGGCTCTCCTGAGCGACGCCCTGCTCGCCAACGGGGCGGGCGGAGCCACCCATATGCTGTGGTTCGGCATGGACGCTTGGCGCTGGATGTTCATCGCGGGCGCCGTGCCCGCCGTCGTCTACGGTTGGATCGCGTTCGTCCTCCCCGAGTCACCGCGGTTCCTCATACTCCGCGGCAACGACGATGCCGCTCGCAACGTCTTCCGCTCGATCGCCCCTGACGATGACATCGATCGCGAGATCCGGGACATCCGGCAGGCAATCGAGGAGGATCGGCTCTCCGAGCGGCGCGGCGCCCTCCGCGGCCATGCCTTTGGCCTCAAGCCAGTCCTGTGGGTGGGCATCGCGCTCTCGGTGTTCCAGCAGTTCGTCGGAATCAACGTGATCTTCTACTACTCGACGACCCTCTGGAAGTCGGTTGGGTTCCGTGAGGAGTATTCGCTCATCATCTCCGTGGTCACCTCGATCACGAACATCCTCGTCACGCTCATCGCCATCGCACTCGTGGACCGCGTGGGCCGCCGCCCGATCCTGCTCGTCGGGTCCATCGGGATGGCCATCTCGCTCGGCACCATGGCCCTCGCGTTCTCGACCGCGAGCCTCGTGAACGGCGAGCCCACCCTCTCAGGAGCCTGGGGGCCCATCGCGCTTGTAGCGGCCAACGTGTTCGTGGTGTGCTTCGGCGCCTCGTGGGGCCCGCTCGTGTGGGTGCTGCTCGGCGAGATCTTCCCGCCGTCGATCCGCGCGCGGGGTCTCGGCATCGCGGCGGCAGCCCAGTGGATCGCGAACTTCCTCATCACGGTCTCGTTCCCGCCCATGGCCGCGTGGTCGCTTCCACTTACGTACGGCATGTACGCCCTGTTCGCCGCGCTCTCGTTCTTCTTCGTGCTCGCGAAGGTCCCGGAGACGAACGGCATGTCGCTCGAGCAGGCCGAGACCCTCTTCGTGCGGCCGGGGAAGGCCAGTTCGCGCTGACTTTCAGGGAATCGGGAAGAGAAACAGCAGTACGATCGTTACGGCTCGCAACGATGTTCAAGCGCTTCTTCCCCCTCTCTTCTCCTCCTGATTCCCTTCTCCACTTCGGGAGCACATCGTGTCCCACGCCGCGCCGTCCGCCGCCACTCCGAATGCACTGAATCGTCGCCAGATCACCGGCGTCATGGTCGGGCTCATGCTGGGCATGTTCCTCGCATCCCTCGACCAGACCATCGTCGCAACCTCCATCTACACGATCGCCAACGACCTGGACGGCCTGAGCCTCCAAGCGTGGGCGACCACGGCCTACCTCATCACCTCAACCGTCAGCACCCCGCTCTACGGCAAGCTCTCGGACATCTTCGGCCGCCGCCCGCTCTACATCGCCGCCATCGCAATCTTCCTCGGCGGATCGATCTTCTCGGGCTCGGTGCACTCGATGGGCGAGCTCGCCGTCGCACGCGGCATCCAGGGCCTGGGCGCCGGGGGCCTCATGGCCCTCGCGCTCGCGATCATCGGCGACATCGTGCCCCTCGAGGACCGCGCGAAGTTCCAGGGCTACTTCATGTCCGTGTTCGGCATCTCCTCCGTGCTGGGCCCCGTCATCGGCGGGGCCTTCGCGGGCACCAGCCAGATCCTCTGGATCACCGGATGGCGCTGGGTGTTCTACGTCAACATCCCCGTCGGCATTGCTGCCCTCGTCACCGTCTTCCTCTTCCTTCACCTGCCGTCGCGGCACACGCGCCAGCGGATCGACTATCTCGGCGCCGCCGCGATCACGATCGGCCTCGTGCCGCTCCTCCTGGTGGCAGAGCAGGGCCGGGGCTGGGGCTGGACCTCCGTGGACTCCTTCGCGTGCTACATCGTCGGCGCGATCGGCCTTGCCGCCTTCGTGCTGTTCGAGAAACGGGCCGGGGACTACGCCCTCATACCGCTTCGGCTGTTCAAGAACCCGCAGTTCAGCCTCTCGGCGCTCCTGAACTTCATCATCGGCATTGGGATGTTCGGCGCGATCGCCATGCTCCCGCTGTACCTCCAGCTCGTGCAGGGACTGACCCCGACCCAGGCCGGCCTGCTCATGATCACTTTCACGGTCGGCATCATGACCGCGTCCATCACGGCTGGTCGCACGATTTCCCGGACCTCCAAATTCAAGATGTGGCCAGTCCTCGGAACGCTCCTGCTGGCCGCTTCCTCGACCGCTATGGGCTTCGCGCTCACGGCCGATTCGCCCCTGTGGGTGCCCGCCGCCATCGCCGTGTTCTTCGGCATGGGGCTGGGGTGCTGCATGCAGCCCCTCGTGCTCGCGATGCAGACATCGGTTCCGCTCAAGGACATGGGCGTGGGCACCTCGACCGCGGCTTTCTTCCGGTCCATGGGCGGCGCCCTCGGAACAGCCGTCTTCATCTCGATGCTGTTCAGCCTCGCGGCAGACAGAGTGACCTCGGCAATGAAGACGGCCGTGACGCAGCCCGATTTCCTCAAGACACTTCACAACCCCGCGGTCTTGGCGGACCCAACCAACAAGCCGCTCTTCGACCTGCTGAAGGGCGGCACGTCCGGCGGTGGCCTCGGCGCCGACAACCTCAACGACACGAGTTGGCTCTCCAAAGCGAACCCAGTTCTCACCCATCCGATCAAAGACGGCTTCTCGCAGTCAGTGGACATCGTGATGCTCACGGCCGCGGCCCTCATGGTCCTGGCGTTCCTCATCACGCTGGCCCTCCCCAACGCCAAGCTCCGGGACCCGAAGGAAGCGCTCAAGGAACCCGCGACAGCGTAGGGCCAAGGCCGTACACTCAGGAACTTCCCACCGCTGGTCCACCGCGCGTTAATGCAGCCGCTACGGCGGGGAAACCGTGGCGCCCAAGAGTTCCCTGAGGGGGACGGAACGCGACCATCACGGAGGACCACGTCATGACCATCTCCCTCAAGACCTTGCTGCCGGCTGTCGCGATCGCCGCCTCGGCCGCCCTCACCTGCACAGCGGGGCCCGCGCTCGCAACCTCGGGCCCCCTCAGTCCAACGCCAGCGGCACCCAACCAGGACTACACCGTCAAGGCCTTCGCCGCCCAGAACGGCGAATCCGGACCAGACGACATCGCACGCCTCGGCAACAGCGTCTACGTCGCCTATCAGAACGGCGTGGGACCCATGGGCGAGCCGTCGGCGAGCGGGGCCACCGCAAGCACCATCCAGCAGTACTCCCTCGACGGCACTCCGGGGGCATCCTGGAGCATCACCGGCAAGATCGACGGGATGGGCTCCGACGAAGCCGGGCAGCGCCTGCTCGTCACGACGAACGAGGACGGCAACTCGTCCTTCCACACAGTCACACCGATGGCTGGCCCTCAGGCCGTCAAAGACTACGTCTACAAGGGGCTGACACACGGCGGTGGCACCGATTCCGCCAAGGTGTACGAGGGCAAGATCTTCATCACGGCCTCCAACCCCACGGGCAGCACGGGCCCGGCGCTCTACCGGGCAACGCTCTCGGGTTCGACCGCTGCGCTGTCCCCGGTTTTCGCCGACGACGCGAAGGCCGTGCTTGCCAACGGGCCGAAGGCCGGTACAACTGCCACCCTCGCGCTCACGGATCCGGATTCCTCGACTGTCGTACCGGGCGTCAGCCCGCGGTTCGCGAACGATTTCCTGCTCGACTCCCAGGGCGATCAGCAGCTCATCTTGGCGCGGCAAGCCGGTACGCCCCAGCAGCGGCTGAACGTGCTGAACCTCCCCGCGCCCGTCGACGACACCGTGTTCGCGACCAAGTCCGCACAGACCCTCTGGGTCACCGATCCCGACCACAACGCGGTCTACGCGGTGAGCGGGAACTTCCGTGCCGGGGAGGCGGTCACGTCTGTGACACCCGACTCCGGCCCTGACTACCTCGCGGCCGTCAACCTGGCGGACGGCTCGCTCACACCGATCCCCCAGCTCGCAGCGATCCACGCGAAGGGCCTTCTCTTCACGGGCTCGCGCTGACCGTCTGCGCCACGCTGGCGGGCGCTCCTAGCGTCGCTCCCAGCAACAGACGACGACGGCGAACAGACGACGACGGCGCGCGGCTCCTTCCGCTGGAAGGGTCCGCGCGCCGTCGTGGTTCTGCAGCTGAAGCGGCCGCTGGGAGGCCGGTCGCCTCGACTCAGGCGATGCGCTGGTGCGTCATCCCGAACGGGACGCTCGTGTCGTGGGCCACGGTGAACTGGCCGGCGGCCTCGCGGGTCACGAGAATCCCGCAACAGGGGTTGGCTACAGCCGTCTGCTGAAGCGTCTCAATTGCGCTGCCCAGCGCGGCGTCGATCTCATGGGCATGGTCGACGACGACGCTCAGGCTGCGGTGGTGGTGCACATCGGGGGTCATGCGCACGCTCCTTCCGAGTCAAGAGTTGTGTTTCAGATCGTCCAGTCTAGGGTAACGAGGCCGGCTCTCCGCAAGTGGTAAGACCATCTTCGGCAGGTTGCATCGTCTTTGCGCCTGACAGGTAGCGGTAATGTACCTAGAAACCTGTTATAGGAATCACATTTCCAGCTATCGCAAGAAGGTCACAGCAATATGAGTAAGATCACACCTGAAAGAGCTGTTTCGGAGGGGCTGAACCGCGGCCTCTCTAATCGCCACATCCAGCTCCTGGCCATCGGTGGCGCCATCGGCACAGGGCTCTTCATGGGGTCCGGCAAGACCATCTCGGTAGCGGGGCCGTCGGTGATCTTCGTCTACATGATCATCGGCTTCATGCTGTTCTTCGTCATGCGGGCCATGGGCGAACTCCTCCTGAGCAACCTCAACTACAAGACCTTCAGCGACTTCGCAGGGGATCTCCTCGGACCTTGGGCGGGCTTCTTCACGGGCTGGACCTACTGGTTCTGCTGGGTCGTGACGGGAGTGGCGGACGTAGTGGCAATTGCCGGCTACGCGGACACGCTCTGGCCGGGAATCCCGATGTGGATCCCCGGACTTGCGACGATCCTCATCCTCCTCGCCCTCAACCTGCCCACCGTCAAGGCATTCGGTGAGGTCGAGTTCTGGTTCGCGCTCATCAAGATCCTGGCCATCCTCGCGCTCATCGTGACCGGGCTCGTCATGGTGTTCTCAGGGTTCACGTCATCGGCGGGCACAGCTTCATTCACGAACCTCTGGCAGCACGGCGGCCTGTTCCCGAAGGAGTTCATGGGCTTCGTGGCCGGGTTCCAGATCGCAGTCTTCGCATTCGTCGGCATCGAGCTCGTCGGCACTGCAGCCGCGGAGACCAAGAGCCCGGAGAAGAACCTCCCGAAGGCGACCAACGCCATTCCGGTCCGCGTGGGCCTGTTCTACGTCGGGGCGCTCATCATCCTCATGTCCGTCACGCCGTGGACCCAGTTCCGGGCCGGCCACTCGCCGTTCATCGGGATGTTCTCGCTGGCGGGCCTCGGCGCCGCCGCAACTCTCGTGAACCTCGTTGTCCTCACCTCGGCCATGTCCAGTGCGAACTCAGGCATCTACTCGACCTCGCGCATGGTGTTCGGCCTCGCGCAGGAGGGCGACGCGCCGTCGGTCTTCGCACGCCTCTCGTCGCGCAAGGTTCCCCAGAACGCACTGTTCCTTTCGTGCATTCTGCTGCTCTCCGGCGTCGTGCTCCTCTACGCGGGCAAGGACATCGGAACGGCGTTCGACATGGTGACCACAGTCTCGGCCGTGTGCTTCATGTTCGTGTGGTCGATCATCCTCGCGAGCTATCTCGTGTTCCGCCGGCGCCGCCCCGAGCTGCACGCTGCCTCGAGCTACAGGATGCCCGGCGGGCCTGTGATGGTGTGGGTCGTCTACGCGTTCTTCGTGTTCCTCGTGTGGGCGCTCACCACCCAGCCCGATACGCTCATCGCGCTCCTCGTGACCCCGATCTGGTTCGCCATCCTGTTCGTCGCGTGGTTCATCCTCCGGCGCTCGCCTGTGCATCAGGCACGCATTGCGGCCCACGCGGATGCGCTTCGAGAGGCAGACAAGGCGCGCGTCGCCTAACCCCACTCGTTTCGGGTACGCCAACTCCCCACCCCCTCCTAAGCGGCCAACCGGCGCATCTGCGTCCGGGAAGGGGATCCGCCGCAAAGGAGGGGGTGGCCACCCCCTCCTAACCGGCCAACCGGCGTATCTGCGTTCCCAGCCCCGCCCGCCCCCCCCCCCCCCCCC
>NZ_JTDL01000088.1 GCF_000802235.1 Sinomonas humi | reverse complement strand
TCGCCAAAGTGCTCAGCACGCTCAACACCAATGACGAGTCGTGCACGACCCACTACGTGCAGTGGGGCGGCATCGAAGCACTCCGCGGCCCCCAGGAACCCGTGCAGCAGATGCTGGACGTACTGCGCGAGCGCCGGGATGCCGCCTGCGGACTCCTGAACGCGATCCCCGGCATGCACGTCGCCGTGCCGCAGTCGACGTTCTACCTGTTCCCCGACGTCACGGCGGCGATGGAGCGCATGGGGTACACCGAGGTCGGCGACTTCGCCACTGCAGCCCTGTACAAGACGGGTGTCTCCTTCTGCACCCGGGAGCACTTCGGCCGTCGACAGCCCGGCGAGGAGCGCCAGTACATTCGGCTCGCCTACTCCGGCATCGACGTCGCCGACATCCGCGACGGCCTCGGCCGTCTGCGCGAGTGGATCGAGACGGCATGAGCCGGGTCGTCGTCACGGGACGTGTACCCGACGCCGCGATCGAGAAGCTCCGCGCCGAGCACGAAGTGAATGCCTGGACTGCCCCCGAGTCGATCGGCCGCGAGGAGCTCCTGCGCCGGGTAGCCGGCGCCGACGCCGTCGTGAGCCTGCTGACCGAACGCATCGACGGCGAGCTGCTCGACGCCGCCGGACCGCAGCTCAAGGTCGTCGCGAACGTCGCAGTCGGCTATGACAACATCGACGTGCCAGCCTGCACCCAACGCGGCGTCGTCGCCACCAACACGCCAGGTGTGCTCACCGACGCCACCGCCGACATCGCGATGGGCCTCGTCCTCATGGCGACCCGCCGGCTCGGCGAGGGGGAACGGCTCATCCGCTCCGGCCAAGCCTGGAAGTGGGGCATGTTCTTCCTGCTCGGCAGCAGCCTGCAGGGCAAGACCCTCGGCGTCGTCGGCATGGGCGGCATCGGGCAGGCGACCGCGCGCCGGGCCAAGGCCTTCGGCATGGAAATCGTCTACCAATCGCGCAGCGAGCTCGATCCCGGCATCGCGGCGGATCTGGGCGCCCGGCGGCTCGATCTCGACGAACTGCTCGCAGTCTCCGACGTAGTCTCGCTGCACTGTCCCTATGGGCCTGCCACGCATCACCTGATCGGCGCCGAGCAGCTCACGGCGATGAAGAGCTCGGCGTACCTCGTCAACACTGCGCGCGGACCGATCGTCGACGAAGCCGCGCTCGCCTCCGCACTGCGCGAGGGCCAAATCGCGGGTGCAGGACTCGACGTGTACGAGCACGAGCCCCGAGTGCATCCTGCGCTGCTGGAGCTCGAGAACGTGGTGCTCCTGCCGCATCTGGGCTCGGCCACAGTGGAGACGCGCACCGCGATGGCGATGCTCGCCGCCGACAACACCCTTGCTGTGCTCGGGGGCGCACGACCGCCAGCACCGATCAACTAGCGCGACGGTCGTCCACGAGCGCCGCGACATCCCTGGCGGGATTTCACGTGCTGGCCGAGCTTCACGCGTGCCGAGGTGGCCGGACATGTTGCGTATGGGCATACGCAACATGTCCGGCCACATCATGCTGGGTGAGGAATGCCGGCGTCGGCAGAACAGGGACGCCGGAAAGAGCAGAAAGGTGGGAACCAGCCTGCTTGCTTCATGGCGCGCTCCCGCTGAAGCACCAGAAGTCCGTTTACCCGATCACGCATCCAGAGGAGACCTTTGCCTGCCCTCGACTATCAGACCGAGACGCCTGAGGCGGCCCAGTCCGTGCGGCGTGCCCTGCATACCCCTGCCAGATTGAAGACTGAAGTCCTCGGTGGACTCGTCGTCGCCCTCGCCCTGATCCCGGAGGCGCTGGCCTTCGCGATTCTAGCGGGGGTCGACCCGCAGGTGGGGCTGTTCGCCTCGTTCACCATGGCGGTGATCATCGCCATCGTTGGCGGTCGACCCGCCATGATCTCGGGGGCCGCCGGTTCGACGGCGCTCGTCATCGCCCCACTCGTGAGGTCCCACGGCACGGACTACTTCGTGGCTGCCGTGATCCTCGCCGGAGTCATCCAGGTGCTGCTCGGGCTGCTCGGCGTGGCCCGGCTCATGCGTTTCGTGCCTCGCTCGGTCATGGTCGGCTTCGTGAACGCCCTGGCCGTCCTGATCTTCTCTGCCCAGGTCCCCAACCTCATCGGGGTGCCGTGGGCCGTCTACCCGCTCACCGCCGTCGGACTGGTGATTGTCTTCGGGCTCCCGAAGCTCACCCGCGCGGTGCCGGCCCCACTCGTCGCAATCGTCGCGCTCACCCTCGCCGCGGTGCTCGCCGGACTGCAGGTTCCCACGGTCGGGGAAAAGGGCGAGCTCCCGCACAGACTCCCGAGTCTGTTCTTCCCGCAGGTGCCCCTCACGCTCGAGACGCTCAAGACCATCGCTCCCTACGCCGTCGGAATGGCCCTCGTGGGCCTGCTCGAGACCCTCATGACGGCCAAGCTCGTCGACGACATCACCGACACCCGCTCCTCCAAGACCCGCGAGGCCTGGGGCCAGGGCATCGCGAACCTCGTCACCGGGTTCTTCGGCGGCATGGGCGGGTGCGCAATGATCGGCCAGACGATGATCAACGTCAAGGCCGCGGGAAGCCGCACGCGCATCTCGACGTTCCTGGCCGGGGCGATCCTGCTGGTCCTCGTGGTCCCTCTGGGGAACGTCGTGGCCGAGGTCCCCATGGCAGCCCTCGTGGCGGTGATGGTCTTCGTCTCCGTGGCGACCTTCGACTGGCACAGCATCCGTCCCTCGACCCTGCGGAGGATGCCCAAGAGCGAGACGACGGTCATGGCCGTGACGGTGATCGCGGTGGTCGCCACCAACAACCTCGCGATCGGCGTGGGCGCCGGCGTACTCGTTGCCGTGGTGCTCTTCGCCCGCCGCGTGGCGCATTTCGTCACCATGGACCGCAAGGTCGTCACGCTCGACGGGGCTGAGACCGCGGTCTACACGGTGAATGGCGAATTGTTCTTCGCCTCGTCCAACGACCTCTACACCCAATTCGAGTACGCCCACGATCCGGAGAGGGTTGTCATCGACATGCACCATTCGCATGTGTGGGACGCATCCACTGTCGCCGCCCTCGATTCCGTGACCGAGAAGTACCGCCAGCACGGCGCCGAAGTCCAGATCGTGGGACTCAACGAGGCCTCCCAGACGATCCACGAGCGGCTAAGCGGAAAGTTCCCGTCGGCGAACTAGTGTCGCGTTTCGGAAGTGGTTTTAGGGTTTGCTTTGGAGAGGATCTGTTCGGGGGTCTTGGTCCAGACGAAGGGGTGGGCGCGGTCGTTCCAGCCGGTGATGAACTGGCGGATCTTGGCGTTGAGGTCCTTGACGGAGGTGAAGACCCCGGGACGGATGGCCTGGCGGTCGATGATGCCGAACCAGACCTCGACGAGGTTCAACCAGGACCCGGACGTGGGCGGTGAAGTGCACGGTGAAGCGGGGATGGGCTTCCAGCCAGGCCTTCACCTCGGGGGTCTTGTGGGTCGCGTAGTCGTCCATCACGAGGTGCAGCTCGCCCTCGGGTAGGTCCGGTCGACCTGGCGCAGGAACGCGAGGAACTCCTGCCTGCGGTGCTTGGGCTTCACGGCGGCGGTGACCTGGCCGGTGGCGACCTCGAGGGCGGCGAAGAGGGTCGTGGTGCCGTGGCGGGTGTAGTCGTGGGTGCGCCGTTCGATCTGGCGCGGCTGCATGGGCAGCATCGGGGCGATGCGGTCCAGGGCCTGAATCTGCGATTTCTCGTCCACGCACAGCACCACCGCGTCCTCCGGCGGCGCCAGGTACAGGCCCACGACGTCGGTGACCTTCGCGACGAGCTCGGGGTCGGTGGAGAACTTGAACGTCCCGGACCGCCACGGCTGGACGCCGTACTCCCGCCAGGCCCTGGCCACCGTGGTGTTGGAGATCCCCAGGTGCTTCCCCAGCAGTCGCGAGGACCAGTGCGTGACCCCGTACTTCTTCGGCGGCGGGGCCAGGGCCGCCGAGACGACCTCGGCGTGGTCCACCCGCCGCGGGCGCCCCGAGCGACCCCGGTCCCCGAGCCCGGCGAGGCCCGACTCGGCGTACCGGCGCCGCCACGCCAGAACGGTCACGACGCTCGCGCCGACGCGCTCGGCAATCACCGTGTTCGCCACGCCCTCGGCAGCCAACAGCACGATCTGGGCCCGCTGCGCCAGCCCGGCCCGCACCGACGGGGAGCGCGTCAGCCGCCTCAATTCCTCGAAATCACCATCACGAAGGCCCAATGCGGGCGCGGGACGATTGGCCACAAGGCCATCCTCCCAAACACCAAACCATTCAGAGACTAACGCCACGCGACACTAGACGCTTCTAACAGCCTCAGCGAACCATCGGCGGGGGACGCCTCTGTAGTTTTCGTCAAGCCGCTGAGGCTGTTTGCAGCTGGCAAAGGGTGCCGTCGCGGAGCATGGCGAACAGGACGTCGCAGCGGCGGAGGGCCAGTGCGATGAAGGCTTGGTTGCGCCGTTTGTCCTGAGCGCGTTTGCGGTCGTAGTAGGCCCTCGAGGGCGACGGTCGAAGCGAATGGTCCGTGATCCCGGGCCTCACATGTTGGAAGTACTTCCAACAGGCCCGACGTCCAACGCCGCTGGGAGGTGCCGACCTCGTTGGAAGTGGCCACCAACAACTCGAAGCCAAGGGATAACCGATACTGTACTATTACTTTTACTGGCACCCCTGCGTATCAGGTTTGGGCGTATTCAACACACATGACAGGGGCTCGCCTTGAGCCTGAACTTCAGGACGCTGCCAGCCGTGAGCGTTTCCGGACGGCGACGAGTCCGACTATCAGAAGCGATACCCCGGCCGCCAGGACCGGCAGCGAAAAGATGGCGAGAACGGTCGGGAGCCCATTCGGTCCGATGAAGTCGAAAGGGTCGTGCTCAT
>NZ_JTDL01000087.1 GCF_000802235.1 Sinomonas humi | reverse complement strand
CCATGGCCGGGAAGTTGAACGGGCTGATGATGCCGACGACGCCGAGGGGGGCCTTGAGCGAGTGGACGTCTACGCCGGTCGAGACGTTCTCCGAGTGCTCGCCCTTGATCAGGTGCGGGAAGCCCGTGGCGAGCTCGACGACTTCGAGGCCGCGGGCGATCTCCCCGGCGGCGTCGGAGACGACCTTGCCGTGCTCGGAGGTGATGATCTCGGCGAGTTCGCCCTTGCGCTCGTTGAGCAGCTCGCGGATCCGGAACAGGATCTGCTGGCGCTTCGCCATGGACAGGTCGCGCCAGGCGGGGAAGGCCTTCTGCGCCGAGGAGACCGCGGACTCGATGTCCTGCGCGGAGGCGAGGGAGACCCGCTTGGTCTCGACGCCGAGGGCGGGGTCGAACACGGGCGCTGTCCGCTCGCCGGCAGAGGGGTATTCCTTGCCCCCAATCCAATGCGGGACGACGGGCAGGTTATGGGTTGCAGACACGGTGCTCTCTCTTTCCGAAAAGTCGCGCTGGGAGTGTCTCTCACGGTAGGGGAGGCGGCCGACTGTCCGTGATAGACGAATGTCCTTTGAAGGCCAGTTGTTTCGCCATCTGTCACCACCGCTGGCATTGGCTTGCGACCTTAGCCTCAGACCCATGAAACGTCGCGACCTATTTCAGACTCCCGTAGTCTCCCGCTCATCACTTCCTGCCCTGGCCGCTGCCCGTGCGGTCAGCCACACAGGCGAGCACTGCCCCTCGACGGGATGGTGGGCACCCGGACCGCTCGGGTCTGGGGACAGTGCACCCAGGTTCTTCACGCGGGGAAGCATCATGCCGACCTGGGCGGGCGGCCCCTCTGCATGGAGACTTCTTTCGTCTCAGCGGTGACCCGCGCCCGTACGGCAAAAAGGGACTAGACGTGTCCTCGGTCACAGGCTTAGGGTAGAAGGCATCGACAGATTGCCTGACAATCAAACAAGAAACGGCACTTAGGACACAGTCGTCCTCAGCTGCCAGCTATCCCTTCCAGCAGACCGTTCGTCCCTAAAGAGGGTTTAGACCATGACCAGAACCAGCAAGATCGTCCTTGCAGTGCTTGCAGTCCTCGTGCTCTCCGTTGTCGGGGGGTTCCTCGGGAGCGGCTTGCGGGGCAATCCGGCCCAGGCGTCGTCGGGCACTGATGCGTCGCAGGGCTCGTTCATCGACGCTATCAAGAAGCGCGGGGAGCTGCGCGTGGGGGTTGCGATCGCCCCGCCGATGACGGTGCAGAACTCCGACGGCTCGCTCGGGGGCGTGAACCTGATCCCGCTTCAGGACCTCGCGAAGCAGCTAGGGGTCAAGCTCACCCCGGTCCCGGCCCAGTGGAGCAACATCGTCGCCGGCCTGCAGGCAAACCGCTACGACTTCGCGGCCAACCTCGACCACACGGTCGAGCGGTCCCTCGCAATCTCCTTCACCGATCCCGTGTACACCTACCCCGGCGTGCTTGTGGTCAAGGCCGACTCTCCGTACACGAGCGCGGACCAGGTCATCAAGAGCGGCTCGCAGATCGGCGTCTCGCAGGGATCGGCTCTGGAGACGAGCATGAAGGGCCTGACCCAGAACGTGACCTCTATGGACACGTACTCGAACATCCTCTCGGCCCTGAAGGCCGGCCGGGTGGTGGCGGAGTTCACCGACCTGCCAACCGCGGAGTCCCAGGCGCAAGCGGACAAGAGCGTGAAGATCATCGTCCCGAATCCGTCCCTCTACTCCGGCTCCGCCGCCTACGGGGTGCCGGCAAGCATCGACTCCCGCTCACTGCAGATTGTGAACATCGCGATCGAACGCGCCCAGGCGAGCGGCGAGCTGACCCAGGCCTACGCCAAGGTGAACTACTTCGAGGTCGGCAACCTCGGTGACCTCGAGAAGAAGTAAGACCTCCTAGGAGCTGAGGAACCGATGAACTACAACTTCGACTGGGACGCGGTCGCCAAGGCCTTCCCGTCCATGCTCGGCGGGCTCGGGACCACCTTGGAGCTGACCGTCATCACGATCGCGATAAGCATGGTTCTGGCCGTGCCGCTCGCGGTGGCCCGCATGGCCAGGATCGAGGTCATCCGATGGGCAGCGCAGGGCTATATCGAGGTCTTCCGCTGCACCCCGATGCTCGTCCAGCTGTTCTGGATCTTCTACGCCATGCCTGCCCTGACCGGGGTGACGCTGCCTGGGTTCACCTCGGCCGCGATCGCCCTGACGGCGAACCTGACTGCGTTCATGGCCGAGGCCTACCGCAGCGGCTTCCAGGCCGTCCCGGTGGAGCAGGTCGAGGCCGGGCGGATGCTCCAGCTGAGCCGGTTCGAGCAGCTGCGCTACATCATCGTCCCGCAGGCCCTGCGCCAGCAGCTGCCGGTGATCCTGTCGCTGAACATCTCCCTGTTCAAGGACACGGCGCTCGTCTCGACCATCGCGGTCTCGGACCTGATGTTCGTCTCGAACACCAACGCCGCCGCCTCCTACCGGTCGCTGGAGATCTTCACCGCCGCGGCCGTGATCTACTTCGTGATCGCCTTCCCCGCTTCCCTGGTCACCAGCGCCATCGAGCGCAGGATGCAGAACACCGCAGCCCCGAGTCCAAAGAAGAACAGGAGTGTTCTGGCAGGGATGGTCCCCGGATCACGACCGGCGGTGAGCGCATGAGTCATGCAGCAGCCCCTCAGACCCAAACCCGACAGCAGAAGGACAGCGAGATGGCCGAGCCCGCACTCACAGCCGCCTCCGGCCCCACGGAACTTCCTTCCTCCGGCAACGGGCAGGCGCTCGTGGCCGCACGCGGCCTGGAGAAGAGCTTCCACGGACGACTCATCCTCAAGGGCGTGGACTTCGACATGCAGGCCGGTGACATCACCGTGATCATTGGCAAGTCGGGTTCCGGCAAGTCGACCCTCCTGCGTGCCCTGGCCGGGCTGACCGATCCCGACGACGGGCAGATCGCCTTTGATGGCAAGATCGTCTTCGCTGAGAAGAAGCGGACCAGGGAATGGAACACTGTCCGCTCCGAGGTCGGCATGGTCTTCCAGTCCTACACCCTCTGGCCCCACATGAACGTCCTCGAAAATCTGACGCTGGCACCGAAGAAGAAGCTTGGCCTCAAGCCTGCGGAGGCTCGGGACCGGGCCGAGGCTGCCCTGGCGGAGGTCGGCATGGCCCAGCACATCCTCAGCCGCCCGACCCAGCTCTCCGGCGGCGAGCGCCAGCGCGTCGCGATCGCCCGGGCTCTGATGATGAAGCCCAAGCTCCTGCTCTGCGACGAGATCACCTCCGCCCTCGATCCGCCTGTCGCCGCTGAGGTCCTGGACGTCCTGCGCCGTCTGAAGGAAGAGGAAGGGATCGCCGTCGCGCTCGTCACCCATGACATGGCCTTCGCCTCCAAGGCAGCGGACCGCGTCGTGTTCTTCCACAACGGCGAGATCGCGGTGAACACTACTCCCGAGAACGCCTTCGAGAACTGCGACAACCCAGACCTGAAGAAGTTCGTCGACGCCGTCCGCTTCTAAGAGCCTCGGCGGGAGCCGAGAAAGGAATTCAAGTGCACACCGTAGTGATCGGCGGAGGAGTCATCGGCCTCACCCAGGCCTACCACTTGGCCCGCGAGGGCGAGTCCGTCACAGTCCTCGACGCGAGGGGCACTGGTCTCGGAGCGGCCGAGGTGAACGCGGGCTGGATCTGCCCCGCCGAGGCCGCCCCGGTCCCGGGCCCCGGCGTCGTCCTCCAATCGATGAAGTGGATGCTGCGGCCCGACAGCCCGCTCTACATCAGGCCATCCCTTCGGCCTTCATTCGTCAAGTTCATGCTCGCGATGTGGGGCAAGTCGAATGCCAAGGACCAGCGTGCCGGCTTCGAGGGCCATCTGAGTCTCGCCCAAGGATCGATCGAGACCTTCGACGAATACCGGTCCGACGGCATGGATTTCGAGATGCACAGCGAGGGCCTGCTCATGGCGTTCACTGAGAAGGAGAACCTCGAGCATCACCTCGACAACCTCGACCTCGTGCGGTCCTTCAACCTCAACCCCAAGGTGCTCGTGGGCGACGACGTCAGGAACCATGAGCCGCTTCTCACGGACGCGGTCTACGGCGGGATCTACTTCCCACTTGAGCGGCACGTGGACCCCGGGGCGATGATGCGGGCCTTCCACAAGCGGCTGCTCGAACTCGGAGTCGAGATCGTCGAGCACGCTCCGATCGACGGCGTCGAAACGTCCGGGAACAGGGTCACAGCCGTTCGCAGCGGCGGACGGCGGTTCGACGGCGACCGCTTCATTCTCGCCACGGGCGCTTGGAGCGGCCCCGTCTCGAAGCTCTTCAACGAGCCGCTCCCGGTTCGCCCGGGCAAGGGCTACAGCTTGGAGGTGCCGCGCTACGGTCTCCGCAGCGCGGTCAACCTCTCGGATGCCAAGGTCGCCGTGACCCCCTTCAAGGAGCGGCTCCGGCTCGCGGGAACCATGGAGTTCGGCGGACTCGACGAGAACATCAACCAGGTCCGGGTCGACGCGATCCTCCGCGCACCCCAGAAGTATTTCCGGGGATGGGAACCGCCGTCGTCGCCCGTCATCGCTCGGGCAGGTATGCGTCCCATGACTCCGGACGGGATGCCGATCATCGGCCGCCTCGGCCGGCTCGAGAACACCTACGTCTCCACGGGCCACGGGATGTTGGGCGTCACCCTCGCACCGGGCACCGCCCGCGCCCTCACCGACCTCATCCTCCACGGCAGGACAAGCACCGCCTTGCGGCCCTTCTCCCCGTCCCGATTCCGGCGCCGCGGCCTCTGAAATCCGCCGCCTGAAAATTCACAAGCATCGAAAGGAAGAATCGAATGTCTGCACGCAGCAAGAAGGAACTCCGCGGCATCCTGGCCGCGGTCACCACCCCGTTCACCTCGGACGGTGCCGCGATCGACGAGGAGGCATTGCGAGGCCAGGTCGAGCGGCTCATCGCGGCGGGCATCCATGGCCTCGTCCCGACCGGGACCACTGGTGAGTTCACGACTCTCACGCCCGAAGAGTACCGCCGCGTGATCGAGCTCTACGTCGAGAGCGCGGCCGGACGGGTCCCGGTCGTCATCGGCGTCGGTTCCCTCTCCACCCGAGGGGCGATCGAGCTTGCGCAGTATGCCGAGGAGGTCGGCGCCGACGCCGTCATGCTCGTCCCGCCGTTCTACGACCCGCTCGACTTCGCCACACTGAAGGCCTTCCTCTCCGACGTGGCCGCGTCGATCTCGATCCCGATCGTCTACTACAACGTCCCCGGCTGCACTGGGATCAAGCTCGGAGCCTCCGAGATCGCCGAGCTGGGCGACATCGAGGGCGTCGAGTATCTCAAGGACACCTCGGGCGATGCTGTCGCCCTGGCTGATCTCCTCGCGTCTCGCGGCGACCGGATCAAGGCGTTCAACGGCTGGGACACCCTGACGTTCTTCGGCATCGCCAGCGGCGCCGAGGCGTCGGTCTGGGGCACCGCCGGCGTCGTCCCCGAGCTCGCCGTCGAGTTCTGGGAGGCCCTGGCAGAGAAGAAGGACCTCGAGCGCGCACGCGAGCTCTGGAAGCACCTCTGGGCCATCAGCGACTTCCTCGAGTCCGTCAACTATGTGGCGGGAATCAAAGCCGGCCTCGAGCTCATCGGCCAACCGGCCGGCCCCGCCCGGCTCCCGATCCAGCCCCTCCCACAGGAAGAGCGCGAGCGCTTCGCGAAGATCCTCGATGCTGCTGGCGTGCTGTCGGCACCGGCAGCCGCGTGACCTTCCAGAAGAACATGTCTGCCCAGCTCGCCCTCGACGCCATCGAAGTGCATGCCGAGGGCGAGCCCGGCCGGATCCTGACATCCGCCGCCGGGCTCGTCCAGGGTGGCACCATGACTGAGAGGCTCCGCTACTGCAGGGAGAACCTCGATTGGCTGCGCCGGCTCATGCTCCACGAGCCCCGCGGGTACCCTGGCCTCTGCGCGGTGATCCTGACCGCGCCGGTGAATCCAGGCTCGGACTTCGGCATCGTCGTGCTCGAGCAGGGCGGCTTCACCCCGATGTCCGGGTCCAACACCATCTGCGCGGTCACCGCCGCCGTCGAGACCGGGATCGTCCCGGCAGAGGGCCCTGAAACCACCGTGACGATCGACACCGCCGTCGGCACCGTGCAGGCTGTTGCTCATGTCTCGGAGGGCAAGGTCCTCTCGGTGACCGTCGTGAACGTCCCTGCCTTCGTCGTCGAACTTGATTTCCCACTCGAAGTCCCAGAGCTCGGCACCGTGCCCGTGGACATCGTCTTCGGCGGACAGTTCTTCGCGCAGGCCCGTGTCGCGGACGTCGGACTCGAACTCGATCCCGACAAGGGCAGGGAACTCGCCCGGGCCGGGGCGCTAATTAAGATGGCCGCACTCGAGCAGGTGAATGTGGTCCATCCCCTCACGCCCGAGGTCTCAGGCGTGAGCCTCATCATGCTCCATACCGGGGATAGGGAAGCGGGCAAGCAGGACAGGAACACCGTCGTCCTCTCCAACGGAAAGCTCCTTCCCCACGATCCCTCGACGTGGACCGGAGCTCTGGACCGCTCGCCCTGCGGGACTGGCACGAGCGCCCGAATGGCCGCTCTCCATGCACGCGGCCAGCTTGGGATCGGCGAAGACTTCCTCCATCAGAGCATCATCGGCAGCCGCTTCGTCGGGCGCCTCACAGGTACGACGACGGTGGGCGAGAGGCCCGCTGTGCTTCCGACCATCACGGGCCGCGGTTGGGTCACGGGGCGCAGTCAGTGGCTCCTCGACCCGAGCGATCCTTTCCCGGATGGCTACACCCTCGGCGACATCTGGGCCCCGCAAGGTCCCTGACTCGCCCCACCACGACTGAGAAGACTGAAAGCAGGAGCTGTGAGCCAGTTCATCAATGGCAAGGTCTGCGAGAGCACGACGAACGAGAGGTCCAGAGTCATCGACCCGTCCAACGGCGCGACGGTCGCAGAGGTGAGCCTGGCGGGCAGCGACGAGGTCAAGCTCGCCGTCCAGGCCGCCCAGGACGCCTTCCCCGCCTGGTCCCGGGCCACCCCAGCCGAACGCTCGGCGGTCCTGGCCAGGTTCGCCGCCGTCCTCGAGGAGCATGCGGAGGAGCTGGCCCAGCTCGAGACCCGCCAAGCCGGCAAGCCGATCCGCCTCACCCGCGAGTTCGACGTGCCCGGCACGATCGACAACACTGCGTTCTTCGCCGGCGCCGCCCGCAACCTCGAGGGCAAGGCCACCGCGGAGTACTCCGCCGACCACACCTCCTCCATCCGCCGCGAGGCCATCGGCGTCATCGGCTCGATCTCCCCCTGGAACTACCCGCTCCAGATGGCGGCCTGGAAGATCCTCCCGGCCATCGCCGCCGGGAACACCATCGTCCTCAAGCCAGCCGAGATCACCCCTCTGACCAGCGTCGCGTTCGCCGAGGCCGCCACCGAAGCAGGCCTCCCCGACGGCGTGGTGAACGTCATCACGGGCCGCGGCTCCACCGTCGGGGCCGAGCTCATGCGCCACCCCGACGTCGCGATGCTCTCCTTCACCGGATCGACTCGGGTCGGGCGCAGCGTGCTCGAGGCGGCGGCGACCACGGCCAAGCGGGTCCACCTCGAGCTCGGCGGCAAGGCACCGTTCGTCGTGTTCGACGACGCCGACCTGGAAGCCGCGATCCACGGCGCCGTCGCCGGGAGCCTAATCAACTCCGGCCAGGACTGCACCGCAGCGACCCGCGCCATCGTCCACCGATCGCTCTACGAGGACTTCATCGACGGTGTCGCCGAACTCTACGGCAGGGTGCGTCTCGGCCCCACCATGGACCCCGCCACCGACATGGGCCCGCTGGTGTCGATGAAGCACCGGGACGAGGTCGCCGGGATGGTCGAACGCGCCCGCGGCTACGCCCGCGTCATCGGAGGCGGGACTCCCGAAGGCGAGCTCGCCGCCGGCTCCTACTACCGACCCACGCTCGTGGCCGACGCGGCTCCCGAGAGCGAGATCTTCCGCGACGAGGTCTTCGGCCCCGTCCTGGCCGTCACCCCGTTCGAGGACGACGACGAGGCCCTCGCCCTGGCCAACGACACCCCGTACGGGCTCGCCGCCTCGGCCTGGACCAAGGACGTCTACCGCGCCCTGCGCGCCACCCGCGAGATCCGCTCCGGGTGCGTGTGGATCAATGACCACATCCCCATCATCAGCGAGATGCCCCACGGGGGCATGAAGCAGTCCGGCTTCGGCAAGGACATGTCCACGTACTCCTTCGATGAGTACACCGCGGTCAAGCACGTCATGTACGATCTCACCGCCCAGAAGGCCAAGGCCTGGCACCGCACCGTCTTCTCCCTGGAAGGACAGCAATGACCGAATCGTACGGACTCCAGCGGTTCAGTGGCCGGACAGCCCTCGTCACCGGCGCCGGTGGCGGGATCGGCTCGGCTATCGCCCGCCGGCTCGCCTCCGAGGGTGCGCGCGTCCTCGTCTGTGATGTCAATGAGACCGCAGCGAAGCAGGTGGCCGAGGACATCGCGGGTGCAGGACTCCTCGCCGAGCCACTCGTCTTCGACCTCCTCGATGCTGAGGCTTGCGCCAACGCCGTCCAGGATGTCGTCGACCGCCACGGCCGGCTCGACGTGCTGGTGAACAACGCCGGCATCAACCGGCGGGGCGACCTGCTCTCGCTGACCCAGCAGGACTGGGACCTCTCCTTCGCCGTGAACGTCGACGCGCTCTTCCACCTGTGCCGGGCAGTGCTCCCGCACATGATCGAGGCAGGCGGGGGCGCCGTCGTCAATACCGCGTCGCAGTGGGGCATCTACCCTGCGCCGGGCCACATCGCGTACAACGTCTCCAAGGCTGCCGTCGTCGCGTTCACCAAGAACCTCGCCCGCGACTACGCCCCGCACAAGATCCGGGTCAACGCCGTCGCCCCCGGAGAAGTCCACACTCCCATGCTCGAATCCGGTCTAGCCCAGTCGGGCCGCACGGTGGCCGACCTCGACGCGCTCGTCCCGTTCGGACGCATCGGCAAGCCCGAGGAGATCGCCGCGCTCGTGGCGTTCCTGGCATCCGACGAAGCGCCCTACATCTGCGGCTCGGTCGTGGAGATCACCGGCGCGCAGGCGGTGGCCTGATGGCCGACGGAATGCTCGACGGACGCACCGTACTGGTGACGGGTGCCTCGCGTGGGATCGGTCGTGCTACCGCGGTCGTGGCACACCGGGAAGGGGCGCACGTCGTCGTCCACTACGGGTCTGCCAGCTTGGCCGCTGAGCAAACTGCCGCCGAGCTGGGCGATCGGGTGACCCTCGTCCAAGGCGACCTGCGCGACCCCGTCCAGCGGCAGGTTGTCTGGGACGAGGCGGTGCGGGCCACCGGCGGCGTGGACGTGCTCGTCAACAACGCCGGTGCCTGGCTGCCGTCCGAGGTGGACGACGCAGGGCTGTGGGCAAAAGGCTGGGAGGCGAACCTCGAGCTGAACCTTCTGGCGCCGGCTGACCTCTGCCGCGAAGCGATCCTGCACTTCCGCGCCCGGGGAGGGGGCGTCGTCGTCAACGTCGCGAGCCGCTCTGCCCACCGGGGTGACGACGCCGAGCACCTCGCCTACGGCGCCGCCAAGGGCGGCCTCCTCGCGCTCACCAAGGGCATCGCGCGCGGGTTCGGTGCGGAGAATATCCTCGCCTATGCAGTGGCGCCCGGCTGGGTTGCGACCGACATTGCGGCAACTGCCGGCGCGGACGACGACGGCGCAGCGCGCCTTCCGCTGGGCGAGATCACCCCTCCGGAAGACGTCGCCGAAGTGATCGCGTTTCTCGCGTCAGGGCGATCGCGGCACTCGACAGGAGCCACCATCGACATCACCGGTGCCGACTACGTCCGCTGATTCGGTTTTGGGGCCTGGCGCGCGCTTTCGACTCTGACGCGCGCACCACTGCTCTCAGCTAGGGGTGCGTTTACCTCTAGGCAACGCGCCGGAGCCAGCCGTGGCGGTCGGGACGATCCCCGTATTGGATCGCGAGGAGGTGTTCGCGGAGATCGAGCGTGTGCAGCCCGGGGTTGCCGGTGCCGACGGTGATTTCGAATCCGTCGGCGCGCAGGGAAACGATCGGGGTGAGTGCCGCTGCGGTGCCGGTGGCGAAGATCTCGGTGATGGTGCCCGCTGCGCATCTTTCTTGGACCTCTGCCAGCCCGATCCTGCGCTCGACGGGGGTGAGTCCGTGCTCGGGTGCGAGTTTGAGGATGCTGTCGCGGGTGACCCCTTCGAGGATGGTACCGAGGGCGGGGGTGATGAGCTCGCCGTCGGAGGTGGCGATGAAGAGGTTCATGGTGCCGGATTCCTCGAGCCATTCGTGCTCGGCGGCGTCGAGGTAGAGGACTTGGTCGCAGCCGTTCGCGCGGGCTTCGGCCTGCGCGGCGAGTCCGGTGGCGTAGTTCCCGCCGCATTTGGCTGCGCCTGTCCCACCCTCCGCCGCGCGGGTGAGAGTCCTGCTGACCCAGAGGGAGATGCCAGTGGGGCCCTCAGGGAAGTAGGCCCCGGAGGGGGAAGCGATGACGCAGAATTTGGCCTCCATGGCCGCCCGCACGCCGAGGAATGGTTCGGAGGCGAACATGAAGGGGCGGATGTAGAGGCTGTGCTCCTGTCCGTGGCCGGGGACCCAAGCCTTGTCGGCGCGGACGAGTTCGGTGACGGCGTCGAGGAAGAGGTCCTCGTCCAGGACCGGCAGAGCCAGGCGCCGCGCGGAGCGGGCGAAGCGGGCGGCGTTCGCCTCGGGGCGGAATAGCCAGATGCTGCCATCGGCATGGCGGTAGGCCTTGAGCCCTTCGAAGATCTCCTGGGCGTAGTGGAGCACGGAGGCAGCTGGGTGGAGTCGGAAGCCTTCCAGCGGGCCGACCTTGAGGTCGTGCCATCCCCGGTGGCTGGACCAGGAGGCGGTGGCCATGTGGTCGGTGAAGTGTTTTCCGAATCCGGGATCGGTCAGGGCCTCCTCCCGGTCGCGGGCAGCGGGGGTGCAGGAGGGCAAGGTGGTGAAGGCGGTCAAGGCTGGTACTTCTCTTTCGGGTCGGTATGTGGCGGCACGGTGCGGAGCCCACGCAGTGCGTGGGCTCCGCATCGATGCCTCGTCAGAAGGATGCGCCGGCCGGCACAGTGGGGCTGTCCCCGGTTGCCTCCGCTTCGCCAGACGTTGCCTCGGCCCCCTGGAAGAACTTCATAGCCATCCAGCCGTGAGTCAGGCCGCCACCGGCGCGCAGGGCGGAGGCGATCATGACGGTCTCGGCGAGCTCGGCCTCGGTAGCACCGGCGGTGTTGGCGGCCTTGGCGTGCGCCTCGAGGCAGTAGGGGCACTGGGTGGTCAGCGCGACGGCGACGGCGATGAGCTCCGTGTACTTGGCCGGGATCTCACTGGCAGGGTTCTCGAAGACGGCGCTGTCGAGGGCCTGGAAGGCCTCGACGGCGGCTGGGGCGCCGAGCCGGAGATTGCGGAAGAAGCGCTTGTCGGTGTGGTCGTGGTAGCTCATTCGGCGTTTCCTTTTCGGTGGTTGGGATTTCGAGGTGGTCGGGAGGTGAGATCTGGGTTCAGCCGGTGACCGGGTCGGTGAAGAGGTCCTCTTCGTCCGAATGGGACACGTTCCGGCGGCCCCGATCGCGGTAGATGCGGTAGGCGATGAAGACAACCAGGACCCAGGCTGCTGAGATGAGCAGGGAGACCTGCATGTCGGGCAGGATCGCGATGCACACCAGCACCACGGCGACGAACACGAGGGCGATGTAGTCCGCGTATGGGTAGAAGGGTGCCTTGTACTTGATGGCCTCGGCCTGGCCGTTCCGAATACGGAGCCTGCGGAAACGTAGGTGGCTGATGACGATCGAGGACCAGGCACAGATCAGCCCGAAGGTGGTGACCGAGGAGAAGATCTGGAAGACATCGTTGGGTATGGCCGCATTGAGGACGACGCCGGCGAGCATGATCACGAAGACCGTCAGGACAGCCCGGGAGGGGACCTGCTTGCCGTTGACCTTGCCGAGGAAGGCGGGCGCTTTGCCTTGGAGGGAGAGGTTGTAGAAGGTGCGGCTGTTGGTGAAGATGCTGGAGTTCACCGCGGAGAGCACGGCGGTCATCACGACGAGGTTCATGATGGTCGCGGCGGCAGGGATGCCGATCCTGACGAAGACGTCGACGAACGGGCTGCCCTTCCCTGTGAGGGAGGTCCACGGGTAGATAGCGACGAGGATGGTGATGGCGCCGACGTAGAAGAGCAGCAGGCGCCAGAAGGTCGCGTTGACAGCCTTGGGCATCGACTTCTCCACATCCTTCGCTTCTCCCGCCGCGAGCCCGAGGTTCTCGATGCCTCCGAACGCGAAGGCGACCATGACGACGGACAGGACGGATCCGCTGATTCCGTTCGGGAAGAATCCGCCGTGGGCGGTCAGGTTCGCGAACCCGACGGGCTGGCCACCGTTGCCTAGGCCGAAGAAGATCATCGCGAGGCCGAAGACGATCAGGGCGACGATGGCCAGGACCTTGACGATGGCGAACCAGAACTCGGACTCGCCGTAGAACTTCACGCCGACGACGTTGATGGCGAAGAGGACAAAGACGGCGATGGCCGCAGTGACCCAGATCGGCACCCCGGGCGCCCAGTACTGGATGTATTTGCCCAGGGCGTTGAGCTCGGCCGCGCTCGAGGCGAGGAGGAAGATGAAGGCATTCCAGCCGTTGAGGAAGCCCATGAACGGGTGGAAGTATCGGCTGGAGTAGGAGATGTAGCCGCCGGAGACTGGTTCTTCGACAGACATCTCGCCTTGGGCCCGCATGACGAAGTAGATCGCGGCGGCGGCGACGAGGTAGGTCAGGATGATCGCGGGGCCAGCGGTCTGGATGGCCCAGCCGGACCCGTAGAAAAGGCCGGTCCCGATGGCACCTCCAATGGCGATCATTTGGAGGTGCCGGCTTTTCAGGTCCCGCTTTAGGTTCTCTTTCTCATATGCCGGAGTACGGTCTGCAGTGCTCATTCGCGCTCTTCTTCCTTGAAGGGGGCTGATGAATTGAGGAATTCTGGCAGTGCAATTGAGATTTCCGTCGGTGCGAGGGTCGCCAGTCAGCTTGTTTCGGTCGGGAGGTAATAGGTGTTTCCTTACAGGCTGTTGACGGCGTTGGTCAGCCGGTGGATGGCTTCGTCGACAGTGCTGCGGGGGCAGCCGAGGTTCACGCGCATGTAGCCGTGACCCTCGGCGCCGAACTTCTGGCCCTTGTCGAGCCAGAGGCGGGCCTTGGTGAGCATGAACTTGTCCAGCGCTTCGGCGTCCATCCCGAGCCCGCGGCAGTCCATCCATGCGAGGTAGAGGGAGTCCGCGGGGAGGACCCTGACTTGGGGCAAGGTCCCGTTGATGCTCTCGGCGAAGTGGCTGTGGTTGTCGCGGAGGTAGGCGAGCATCTCCTCGAGCCAAGGTTCTCCGTGCGCGTAGGCGGCTTCTGCTGCGACCATGCCCAGGACGTTCACGAGCGGGAACATGTTGCGCTCGTACTGCCGTGCGAGCTCGTCGCGCAGGCGCGGGTTGGGGACGAAGACGTTCGCGCTCTGCAGGCCCGGAAGGTTGAAGGTCTTGCTCGGGGCGGTACAGGTGATGCTGTTCTGGGCGAATTCCTCTCCGAGGGAGGCGAATGGGATGTGCCGCTTGGCCGGGTTGATGATGAGGTCCTGGTGGATCTCGTCCGAGACCACGAGCACACCGTGCCGGGCGCAGATCTCGCCCATCGTACGCAGCTCGTCCTCCGACCAGACGTTCCCGGTCGGGTTGTGCGGGTGGCTGAGGATGAAGAGCTTGGTGTCGGGGCGGATAGCGGCCTCGAAGACGGCCGCGTCGAACCTGTACCCCTCATCGGTGCGGGCTAGCGGCGCAAAGGCGAGGTGTCGGCCGTTGAGCAGGACATCGTTGTGGAAGTGCGCGTAGACCGGGGGCTGGATCAGGACCGAATCGCCCGGGGCGGAGAACGCCTGCACCGCGGTCTTGAGGGTCGTGATGATCCCGGCCGTCTGTAGGATCCATTCCCGCGAAATCTCCCAACCGAAGCGCTTGGCCTGCCATCCGACGACGGCGTCGAGGTAGCTCTTGGGGGCCCCGCCCGGGTAACCGAACACGCCGTGGTCGACGGCCTGGTGGAGGGCCTCCAGCACAGCCTGGGGTGCTTTGAAGTCGGTGTCGGCGACCCACATCGGGAGCGGTTCCGCCGCAGCCTCGTCGGGCGCGAGCAGTTCGTTCTGGAACGCCCACTTCATTGAGTTGGAGGTGCGGCGTTCGACGACCTCGTCGAAGATCGAGGATCCCTGCGTCTCAGTTGGAGCGGCCAGCGTCATTGCGGAGTTGATGCCCACGGATTTGTTCCTTGCGTAGTTGCCGTTCTGCGATGCGTCCACGGTATGGCGAGACGGGTGCAAGGTGTTCGCGGATTCTGTCGCTTCACATCGTACTCATGCTACTTTTTTTCGATATGGACCGCCTTGACCGCGAAATACTTGCATTGCTTCAAGAGGATGGGCGAATTACGTTCACCCAGCTCGCCGAGAAGGTGCGTCTGAGCCTGTCGAGCTGCCAGCGGCGCGTGCGCGATCTGGAGGCAAGCGGGGTCATCCGCGGGTACCGGGCAGTGGTGGATGGTGCCTCGGTCGGATTCGGTTTCGAAGTCGTGGCCTTCGCTACCCTCTCCCGGCCCGACGTGCTCGAGGAATTCGATGCGGCGATCGCGGAAGTTCCCGAGATCGTCGAGGCACAGAGGCTGTTCGGCGAACCGGACTACCTCATCCGCATCGTGGCAGCGGATAGGGACGCGTATCAACGGCTGTACGACAAGGTTCTCAGCCGCCTCCCCGGGGTCCGAGGGCTCAACTCCACGATCGTGATGAAGCAGGTTGTCGCTCCCCGGGCCCTCCCCGTGGTCAGGCACTCCTTCGGCTAGACCGCCGGCCGAGGGAACGATCCGATGCATCTCCGCGGGTGGGGCCCGTTCGAGCGGGCCGTCACCTGGGGCTGATTGCGCGGCTGTTTCGCGTGGCCAGAAGGCCAATGAGCGGAAGAAGGGCCACGATGGCGATCGCTGACAGTGCAGAGAATCCGGTCGCGGCCAAAAGCGGGCCCGCGAGGAACGCGGCCGTCGCGCCGCCGAGATTGGAGAGGGCGTCTACTCCGCCCTGCGCGGATGCACGTCTCTCGGGGGAGACGACGGCGCTGAACAGGGCGGAGCCGGCCACGTTCACGAACGACCAGCCCACGCCCAGCAGGATCATCGATACCGTCATCCAGAGCATCTGGTCCGGTTCGGCGATGCCGGCTGCGAGCGATGCCAGCAGGACCAGGATTCCAATGGCGATCGTGGCGCGGTGCCCGGCCCGGTCGGCGAGCGCGCCGACCAAGGGTGAGAGGGCGTACATGCCCGCGATGTGAAGGCTGATCGTGATTCCGACAACGGTGACCGAGCCGCCGTCGTTCGTCACATGGACCGGGGCCATCGTCATGATGGCGACCATCACGATCTGGGCCGTGACGATGGCGACGACGGCGAGCCTCGCCTGTGGGTTTTCCCGGATCTCGGCAAATATCCGCCTGGCCCCGCCCCGAAGCCGAGCCGTAGCCGGGCGCGGCCCCGTCGTCGTCGTCTTCTCGAGCAGGAGGAGTGGGTCGGGGCGCAGCCAGACGAACACGGCGGTGCCCGCGAGGGCAAGGCAGGCTGCGGCGATGAGGAACGCGCCCGCGTAGACGGTGAGTCCGGTCGCGCTGGTCATGTACTGAGCCGGCACGCCGAGGTTCGGGCCGAGCACATTCCCGATCGTGCCGACCCACACGACGAGGGCCAGAGCCCGTGCCCTGTGGTGCGGTTCAGCGAGGTCGGTGGCCGCGAAGCGCGCCTGCAGGCTCACTGCGGAGCCTGCTCCGATCAGCAGCAGCCCGACGAACAGGCACATGATCTGGTCCCATTGCGCTGCGATGACGAGGAGTGCGCCACCGCCCGCGGCAGCCCACCAGCCGCCCGCGAGGGCGAGCCGCCGGCCGAACCTTGCCGCGAGAGCGCCCAGCGGGAGGCCAAAGAGAGCCGCGCCGAGTGTGCTCGCGGTGCGGGCCAGTCCTGCCCAGGCGGGGTTGGCGGTGACCTCGCCGGCGAGCAGGACGCCGATGGAGGGCGCGACGCCGACCCCGACGGTGCCGACGATCTGCGTGACCGCCAGTACGACCAGCGTGTGTCGCTGAGCGGCCCGAGTGGTCGCGGGCACCGGAAGCGCGGAAGCACCACTGGGCTCCTCATGCTGTCGGATGGCTCGCACGCGAGTGTCCTCCTTCTCGGATCGGGACTGTGGTGGCATTCGTGGACTGTACTTCCTGCGGGCTGAGGAGCCGGACGATGTCCTTCGCGGCGCGGGAGCCGGCCCGGATTGCGCCTTCGATGTGTCCCGCGTAGTCGGTCGCGGTTTCTGTGGAAGCCCATTGCACGCGACCGCCAGCGAAGCCGTTCTGGAACACGGGATGGCCGTAGGTTGCGGTTGAGGCGTAGGGGGAAGGCGCCGCGGGCGAGGTGCGCTCGTCCCGGCTCCAGTCCGCGGTGAGCACCGAGACCGGCTTGCCGGCCTGAGGACCGAACAACCGCGTGAGCTGGCTGCGAAAAGCGGTCTCGAGATCGTCGGACCGTACGAACGCGTCCGAGGCGGCGAACGCAAGCAGCGCGGCGGGCGATCCGCCGGGACCGCTCATGTCGTGGAACTCTCGGAAGGGGCCCTCACTGCTGAAGGCAGTTCCGGAGAGGCCGCGTTGTCTCCAGAAGGGCTCGTCGAAGACGGCGACTGCCTTCACCGTTCCGCCCATCCAGACCGCGGTCTCGAGCGCGACCTGGGCAGTCGGGCCGGGCAGCGGTGGGGTGAACTCGATCGCCTCGACGGCCAGTGCAGGGGTGACGGCGATGATGGCCGAGCGTGCGGCCTGCGTTCCGCTATCAGCAGTTACGACGATCGTGCCGTCATCGAGAGACTCGACTGCCCGCACCGGGTCGGCCAGATGGAGGGCGCCGTGAGGGAGGCGGTCTGCCAATGCGGCGGCGAGGGATTGGGCGCCTCGCGGGAAGCGCAGGCTGGGAGCACCGCCCGTGCCGCCGGCGCGGACAGGGGCTGTGCCCTGCCGGTGGAGCAGTGCGTCCCCGACCGCCTCCTGACGGAAGCCTCCGAGGCCGAGTTCGCGGGCGAGGGCCAGGACGTTGGGCTCGTTCGGCCAGAACCAGGTTGCACCGAGGTCAATCGGGCCGAGGGCGTGCGCGACTGTGTGGGCCCTTCCTCCCACGCGCCCCCGTGCCTCGTGGCACCTCACGGCCAGACCGGAGCGCGTGAGGGCTGTCGTGGCGACCAGGCCAGAGATGCCCCCGCCGATGACGACGACGTCGCAGCGAGGCAGGTCTTCGATCATCGCGCTTCGGTTGCGTCGAGCACGATTCTGAAACGCGGTGCACCGGTCTTGAGGCGGGCGACGGCGTCACCCGCCTTCTCGAGGGGAAGCCTTTCGATCACCGGGCGGACCCCGGTGTTGACGGCGAACTGCATCGCCTCCTCCGTGTCACGGGGACTGCCGGTAAGGTGACCCGTGACCTTGATCCCGTTCAGGACAAGCTGGGATGTCGGGATCGCGACAGAATTGGCGTCTGCGCCGAGGAGGGTGATCTGGCCGTGGACCCTGAGCCCGGCCAGCAGCTCGCTGACCGGCTCTGTAGAGGAGGCCGAATACACGATCAGGTCCGCACCTCCGCGCCGGGCGAGGGCTGCTCCGGGTTCCTCGACGGAGCTGTCGATGTAGTGGTGGGCGCCCAGACGTTCGGCGGCCTCGGCCCGTCCCGCACCGCGCGAGATCGCCGTGGTGTGGTAGCCGAGCCTGGCCGCGAACTGGACCGCCAGGTGCCCGAGGCCGCCGAGGCCGAACACCGCGACTCGCCCTCCGGCGCGGACCCCGGCCTGGCGCACGGCGTTGAAGACCGTCACGCCGGCGCAGCCGAAGGGCGCTGCTTCGAAGAAGTCCAGACCGTCAGGGATCCGCGCGAGGGCATCGGCCGGCACCGTGATCGATTCAGCCCAGCCTCCTGGGTAGGACTGGCCCGGAACTCGACGGTCCGGGCAATGAACGACGTCGCCGTCCCGGCAGAGCACGCAGTGCCCGCAGCTGCCGCCGAACCAGCCCACAGCCACGCGGTCTCCGACCGCCCAGCCCTCCACCCCGTCGCCGAGTTCGGTGATCACGCCTGCGACCTCATGCCCGGGAGTGACGGGGAAGCCGGCTCCGGGATTACGGGCTGCTGCCGTGCCGATGTCGGCGTTGCACACCCCGCTTGCCATGACTCGCACGCGGACCCAAGTCCCAGCGGGCGGCGGCACGTCGATCGTGGACGCCACAAGGTGGCCCCCGGGCTCGTTGACGACGACGGCGGCAGCAGTCAGAGGCACGGCTCTTCTCCGTTCGGGGCTAGCGGGATACCCGGCTTCCCGGCTGATCGCCAGCCTCGGGCTAGCACGAGGCTATCCGCCTTGGTTAGGCGCTGGTAGGCGAGCAGTGTGAATGGACCCATAACCATCGTTTATCTTCGCGAGGACGTCTCGGCCGCGCCGCTTCCGATAATCTGCACATGTGGCCGAGCGCGTGAGCATGGAAGCACTGCGGTATGCGCAGGCTGTAGCCGGGACCGGATCCTTCAGCGCTGCGGCCCGGACCTGCGGGGTGACCCAGCCCGCCCTCTCGAACGGGATTGCCAAGCTCGAGGAGCGCCTCGGTGCTCGGATGTTCGAGCGGTCCCCCCGCGGGGTGCGGCAGACGCCCTTCGGGCAGCAACTGCTGCCGCTGATCGAACAGGCGACCGCGGCCTTGGACCGCATCACGGCCGAGGCTGGACGCCTTAACGGCCACGGGACCGAGAGCATTCGCATCGGAGTGTCGCCACTGATCAACCCGCGCCTGGTCGCCGCCGCGTACAACGCCGTCTGTGCCGGGGGCACCTCAGACCTGCGGCCCCGAGATCTGGTGTTGCGCGAGGCGAACATGCAGGAACTGCAGGATGCGCTCATCGCGGGGGAGTTGGACATCATCCTCGTCCCATCGGTCGTGCCCCTGCCCCGCTTCGCCCACAGGATCGTCGACTCGGAGCCGGTCGTCGTCGTCGGCTCCCACCGTTCGGGGACGGCTCCGGTCCAAGTGGCGGACGTCGCGTCCAACCCGATCATCCTCGTCCCCGACGCATGCGGCCTGACGACCTTCACGCGGGACCTGTTCGACTCCCACGAGCTGCCGGTAAACACCTATCCAGGAGAGGCCTCCAGCTATCGGGTGCTCGAGCAATGGGCCGACCTCGGTCTGGGCACTGCGCTGCTCCCTCAATCGAAACTGACCGTGCAGAGCACCGTGCACCGGGAGCTGATCGATGACGACCACGCTGTGGAGATCTTCTACGAGGCTGTCTGGGATCCCGGGTCTCCGCTGGCCTCGGGCCTAGCGGAACTCGCAGAGCAGCTCGCCGCCATCGGAGCCTGATTTTCCCGAGCACGGGCCGTCCCGAGCCGGCTGCTGCTCGCTGGGTCCCGCCGCCGGGTTGCCCTCGCACCACGGCGGCGGCAACTCCGGCGACGTCAGCGGTGGTGCCGCCTCGACTCAGTGTGTTTCGTAGATGCGGATGTCTGGATCGGCCTTGAGGTATGGCTTCAGGGCGGTGACGACGTCCTGTGTGAAGAGCTCGCTGCTCAGGTAGGACTGGGCGCACTGGACGCTTCCGAACCCGTGCAGCACCTGCACGTCGTCGTCACGCAGCAGCAGCTCCTTGCTCTGCGCCCCCGAGATCGTTTCGAGGAACGGCTTCTTGTACTTCTCGTATACCGCCGCCGCTGAGGGGCGGTCCGAGGGGTCGATGTCGAGGGTGATCTGCAGATAGGCCAAGGGGCTTCCTTCCTCTAAGCAAGCGCATCACAGGCGGGTGCGCGATGCTCCCACCGTATGAATCCGTTCCCCAAACGAGTAGACGAGCGAGCTGAATGCGGCCATACGCGAAGGCTATGGAGCTATGTTGCCGAGGCGATGCGCTAGGCACCGGCGAGCTGCTCCGCCGTCGCTCGGCCGATCGCCTGCCGGACTGCGTCGATGCCGGGGGAATGACCTCCTCCCCGGCGGACTGCGACGGCGATGCGGCGTGCGGGCGCACCCGGGAGGCGATGCGCGCTTACACCGGAAGTGCTACTGGCCGCGAGGGCGAGCCCGGGGACGAGGCCGACGGCGAGACCCGCGGCGATGAGGCGGATGTGGAGCAGTACGTCGGAGGACTCGTGGGCCACGTTGGGCTCGAAGCCCGCATTCCGGCACTCCGCCACCGCCCACCGTCTCGCCTGGGTACCGGTCGGTTCCATGACCCATTCCCGGTCTGCGAGGTCCTCGATTCGTCGGGCCGGGTCCCTGTCCGGCGACAGGAGCCAGAGGGGGTCCCTCCCCACGCTCGTGACCTCGGCCCCTTCGACCGCTGGCAATGGGTGGCCAGGGTACTCCTCCTGAAGCACGAGGTCGAAGTCGCGGGCGAGCATGGCGGGCAAGGCTAGTTCGACGGGGATGTGCGCGACGCTCACGTGCAGGTCGGCATGCGCCGCCCTCAGGGCCAGGAGCGCACGTGGGATCACGGTATGGGCTGCCGTCTGGAACGAGGCCACGCGAACGGTTCCGCGCACGGTCTCCTGCGCGAGGGCGATCTCTGCCTCGGCACTCTCGAGGTGCCGCAGGATGCTCTCGGTGTGCCGAACCAGGATGGCTGCCTCCTCCGTCAGCCTCACGCCCCGCCCGACGGGCTCGAGAAGGGCCACTCCGACCTCTCCTTCGAGGAGTTTCAGCTGGTGGGAGACTGAGGATGGGTTGTAGCCGAGAGCCTCAGCCGCCGCCGCCAGACTGCCTCGGAGGCTTACTTCGCGCAGGATCCGGAGTCGGTTCATGCTGTACAAAGATGCCTCCATCCATGCATAAATTTCATGACTACTCGTTGAAATCATCTTATCGACGTCATCACTTGCGTCTCCGTACTCTCGAAGGAGCGCCGATCCGAGCGCCTAGAAGGAGGAGACAATGACGACCGCGCCCAACCCTCAGACAGAGAAGACCAGACTCCGAATCGACGGGGACCGCCTTTGGGCCTCGCTCGCCGAGCTCGCCGAGATCGGCGCGTACGACGACGCCGCTACCGGCCTCGTCGGCGTCGACCGTCAGTCCCTTACGGACGAGGACGGCGACGGCCGCCGGCTCCTCGTCTCGTGGATGCAGGAGGCGGGCCTTGAGGTGACCGTCGACGGGATGGGCAACATCTTCGGCCGCCGTGAGGGCATCCAGCCCGAGCTCAAGCCCGTGATGGCCGGCTCCCATATCGACACTGTCGCGACTGCCGGTGCATTCGACGGCTGCCTCGGCGTCCTCGGCGCGCTTGAGGTGGTTCGCGCGCTAAACGACGCCGGCATCCAGACCCGGCGCCCGATCGTCGTCGTCGCTTGGACCGAGGAAGAAGGCGTCCGCTTCGGCACCGACATGCTCGGTTCGGCCGTCGCGGCGGGCAGGCTGACTCTCGACTACGCCTACGATCTGGTCGACGAGGCGAGCCTCCGCTTCGGCGACGAGCTCGAGCGCATCGGGTTCAAGGGCATGCGGCCGACGCGGCTCGACCCGCCGCACGCCTACGTCGAATGCCACATCGAGCAGGGACCGATCCTCGCCCAGCGCGGCTACGCCATCGGCGTCGTCACGGGCGTTCAAGCGATCTCCTGGCAGAAGGTCACCCTCCACGGGCGGGCGGCGCATGCAGGGACGACGCCGACCGAGCTGCGCGCCGACGCGGGTTTGGCGGCCGCCCAGATCATCGTCGAGGTCAGGCGGATGGTGAACTCGGGCGAGTACGGCCAGCTGCGGGCGACTGTCGGGCACGTACGCACGTCGCCTGGCCTGCCCAGCGTCGTCCCCGATCTCGCCGAGATCACGGTGGACCTCCGCAACCCGGACGACGCCCTCATGGCCGAAGCCGAGGCCCACCTTGAAGCGTTCCTCGCCGCACTCCCGGAGTCGCAGCCGGGACTTCGCGTCGAGACCAAGCGAATGGCAAAGACCCGTGCCGTGCCCTTCAGCGATGAGATCCAGAACGCGATCGAGGCGTCGGCGAAGGAGCTGGGCTACGACACGATGCGGCTTATGTCCGGCGCGGGGCACGACGCCCAGGAGATGGCAGCTATCGCCCCGACCGCAATGGTTTTCGTCCGCGGCCAGTACGACGGGATCAGCCACAACCCCCGCGAATACTCCACGCCCGAGGACTGCCTCGCCGGCGTCTCCGTGCTCGCTGACACCATTGTGGAGCTGAGCGCGTGAACGCCTCGAGACGTCCGTGGTCCTTCAAGAGCCACGAGCATGAATGGACCTTCCACGGAGAGTTCGCGCCGGCCTGGGAGTTCCATCGCAGCATGCCGGGCTATGCCCCCACGCCGCTTATCGAAGTGCCAGCACTCGCTGAGCGCTGGGGCGTCGCATCCGTGTGGGTCAAGGACGAGTCCAGCCGCTTGGGCCTGCCCGCCTTCAAGGTCCTCGGCGCTTCCTGGGCCGTGAACCGGGCCCTCACCGCTGCGGCGGGACTGCCTCCCGCCCAGACACTGGAGGATCTGAAAGCGGTCGCGGCGGGGAGCGGGGCGACCCTCGTCACCGCCACCGATGGCAACCATGGCAGGGCTCTGGCCCACATGGGCCGCCTGCTCGGCCTTTCCGCCCGGATCTACGTGCCCGGAGGTCTGCCCGAAAGCACCCGGCGGGCCATCCGCGGCGAGGGCGCCGTCGTCGTCGAGACGGGCGTGGTGTACGACGGCGCGGTGGCGCGGGCCGCCGCCGAGGCCACCGAGGGCGACGTCCTCGTCCAGGACACCGCTTGGGATGGCTACGAAGAGATACCCAGCTGGATCATCGAGGGCTACTCGACGTTGTTCGCGGAGATCGACCTGCAGCTTCCCACACCAGCAGGCATCGTGGCGGTCCCTACCGGGGTCGGCTCGCTCCTCCAGTCCGCCCTCGAGCACTACCGTGCCGTGGGCAGGACGACGAGGCCCAGAGTTCTCGCCGTGGAACCAGCGTCCGCCGCCTGCGTGACAGCCTCGCTCGCCACGGGCCATCCTGTCACGGTGGACACCTCGGCACCGACCTCAATGGCGGGCCTGAACTGCGGGACGGTATCCCGCACCGCGTGGCCCGCCATCTGCGAAAGTCTGGACGCCGCAATCGGGGTCACGGACACCGAAGCGGCCGAGGCCCTCGCCTTCCTGCACGAGAAGGGCATTTCGGTCGGTCCCTGCGGGGCGGCTGCACTGGCCGGATTCGAGGCCGCTTGGTGCAGCCGTAACGGACCCGAGATGCTCGGACTCGGCTCGGCGGCGACGGTGGTGCTGCTGAGCACCGAGGGCGCCGCGGCAAACGAAGGAAGGTGATGACGCCCGGGCTCTCCCGGACGCGCCAACCCTGTGCGAGGGTTCCCCCAAGACAAGCGGCCCTCCCCGTTCCCGGGGAGGGCCGCCGCTGAGATTCTCGGACTGAAATTCTCAGTCGTGCTTCTTGAAGGCGTCCTTGACGTCCTCGAAGGCGTCCTTCACCTTTTCTCCGGCCTGCTTGAGGCCTGCGGACGCCTGGTCGCGCTGGCCTTCTCTCGTAAGCTCCGGGTCGTCGCTTGAGCGGCCCAGCGCTTCCTTGGCCTTGCCGCCGAGTTCTTGGGCCTTGTTGCTGGCCTTGTCGTCGAGTCCCATACTGCCCTCCGTTCCAGCAGGCACTTGGCTTGGCCTGCTTCTTCAGGTCGGCGCTCGCGGTGCGACGGGCGCCAGCGCTAGGGATGCGCTGTTCGGCCGTTACCCCGGCGCATCGGATTCAAGCGAACGCTGCGCACGACGACGGCGAACACCCCGATACGGGCTACACCGCGTGGGCCGACTCCCGCTCGCGGACAACGGGTGCCGGCTTGAGTGGCGTGACCGTCAGGGCAACCAGCTGGGCGGTCCCACCCACCGCGTACACCGAGACCCCGGTGCTGGACGGGTCGGGGAAGACCTGTTCCGCAAAAGTCACTTGGCCCCCCTGCGCGAAGACTTCGATCGAACCAGCGTCGAGGTAAATCTCGAGCCGCAAACGGTCGCCGATCAGAGCGACCGGTGCCCGCTCAATGGACGAGAACAGCGGATGGAGTTCTGTGTTCCCGGAGAATCGGCGGTCCAGCGCGAGCTCCCCGCGTTCGACGTCGTAGCACAGTCGTGCGCCTTCCTCAGCCGACCGTCCCTCACCCGACCGCCCCTCGCCCGGCTGCCCCTCGCCCGGCTGCAGGAGCACGAGGCCGAACTCGGAGGCAGAGCCCGCGTCGAACGTCGCCTCAATGAGGCAGGGGATCTCGCGGCACTCCAGGGGGAGAGCGCGGACGCCCTCGGGCACGTCCAGAAGGCCGAGCGAACGGGGCAACCCCGAGGCCTCGAGACCCGGCACGACGCGTTGCTCGAGAACGACCCGACCCGCTCGGGTGCGGAGAGTGGCCTCGCGCGGGAGGGCCATAGACCCGCGCCAGGGGGAGGTCGGCAGGCTCCGTGCATAGTCCCAGTTGTTCATCCAGCCGACGAGGATGCGGCGGTCGTCGGGCGCACTGTTGAACGAGACGGTCGCATAGTAGTCCCGGCCGAAGTCGAGCCACCCGTATTCGGCGGCGGGAGCACCGCCGTCGTCCGCGGATGCGCCCACCCCAACGGAAGCGAACGTGGTGCCGTCGAAGTCGCCCAGGAAGTAGACCCCTGCTGAGCCGCCCTCGCCGTCCTCACGGTGGAGGTTGATGATGAGGACCCACTTCACGTTCTCGGGGTCGCCGTCGACGGCGAGGGGGAACAGATCGGGGCATTCCCAGATCAGCCCCACCTTCGTTGTGGCCTCGAAGTCGCTCAGGTGGGTCCAGTTGCGCAGGTCGTCGGAGCGGTAGAGCACAGCCTTCCGCTCAACCGCCTCCACGGCCACCATCACCCAGTACGAGCCATCCGGCCCCGAATAGCGGAACACCTTCGGATCGCGGAAGTCGCGGGAGCCGCGGTCCAAGACCGGGTTGCCCTCGTGCTTGGTCCACGTCTCCCCGCCGTCGAGGCTGAACGCGAGAGACTGCGCCTGAATCCCGTGATGAGCGGAGTCCTCCGCGTACGCGCTTGTGTAGATCGCGACTAGCGGCGAACTCCCCGGCGCCCCGAAGCCGCTCGTGTTGCCCTCGTCCACCACGATGCTGCCCGAGAAGATCTGCTCCTCGTCGTCGCACAGGATGGCGACCGGCCTGTCATTCCAGTGGACGAGGTCCGTGGAGACGGCGTGTCCCCAGGACATGTTCGCGTGGTTCGTTCCGTACGGATTGTTCTGGAAGAAGAGGTGGTACAGGCCGTCCGCATAGACGAGGCCGTTGGGGTCGTTGATCCACGTCTCGGCGGCCGTGTAGTGGATCTGGGGTCGGTAGGCTTCCTCGCCGAAGGAAACGGGCGAAGGCGATGAGGTCATGGTGTTCTTTCGGATTGGTCAGCGGAACGAGCCCGCGGTGATTCCCTCGACGAAGTAGCGCTGGGCGAGCAGGAAGATGGCAATGCTCGGGATCAGGGCGATGACGACGCCGGCCAGGACGATCGAGACGCTCCCGGTGCCGAAGTTCCCCTGGAGGGAGACGAGGCCGACGGGCAGCGTGAAGTTGTTCGTGGACTGCAGGAAGATGAGCGGGCGGAAGAACTCGTTCCAGTAGGCGGAGAAGTTGAGGACGGCGAGCGTCGCCATCGGCGGGAGCGCGATGGGGGCGTAGATCCGGGCGAAGATCTGGAAGTTCGAGGCTCCGTCAACCCGGGCGGCCTCGGCGAGCTCGCTCGGCATCTGCAGGAAGTACTGCCGCATGAGGAACGTTCCGAAGGCCCCGCCGACCGCCGGGATCACGAGCGACCAGAGGTTGTCCGAGAGGCCGAGGTACCTGATGAGGATGAAGATCGGGATGATCGTGGTCTGCGCCGGGACCATCATGGTCGCGAGGACCATCGCGAACACGGCGCCCTTCCCGCGGAAGCGAACGAGGGCGAACGCGTAGCCACTCATCGTGGAGGTGATGAGCTGGAGGATGACGATCGCGCCGGTCACGAAGACGCTGTTCAGGAAGAACGTCGCGAGCGGGACCTGCTGGAACACGGCCGAGTAGTTCGACCAGACGGGGTTGAGCGGGATCCACTGCGGCGGGTTGTCGAAGGACTGAGCCGGGGTTCGAAGGGAGGTCGAGATCGTCCAGAGGATCGGAAGGACGAAGACCGCCGCGATGACGATCAGGAGGACGAGGCCGAACCCGCGGTACACCTTGCGCCGGCCGGCGTGCGGGATTCGCGCCTTCTGAATGGCCGACGGCGGGGCAGGCTGGGGCTTGATGGCAGTGCTCACGAGTAGAACACCCACTTCCGGGAGATGAGGAACTGCAGCCCGGTCAGGACGAGCAGGAGCACGAACAGGACAACCGAGATGGCCGAGCCGTAGCCGAACTGGATGTTCTGGAATGCGGTGCGGTAGATGAGCATGACGGTCGTGGTGGTCGCGTCGCCCGGACCGCCCTTGGTCATGACGTAGGGCTGGTCGAAGATCTGCATCGCGTTGATGAGGCCGATGACGGCGGCGAAGAAGATCGTCGGGCTGATGAGGGGGAGCTTGATCGAGAAGAACGTCCTGATCGGGCCAGACCCGTCGAGGGAGACGGCCTCGAGGACGTCCTTCGGGAGCGAACCCAGCGCAGCGACGAACAGGATGAAGACGAAGCCGAGCTGCTGCCACACCGCGACGATGACGATCGTCGCCGTCGCCCCGGCCGAGGAGCTGAGCCACGCCACGGCGGGGAGGTGCAGGAGCTGGAGATAGTAGTTGATGACGCCGAAGTGATCATCGAAGAGGTAGCTGAACACGATCGAGATCGACGCCGCCGAGACGAGCAGCGGAAGGAAGAACGCCGTCCGGAAGATCGAGCGGGCCCAGGTGGACTTTCGCTGCTGGACCAGGAGGGCCATGGCGAGGCCGACGACGATCTGCAGCACCACGATGAGCGCGGCCAGCAGGCCGGTCACCCCGAATGAATGGATCACCGATTGATCGGCCGCGAGATGGGTGAAGTTCTGTAGGCCGACGAACTGCGGCGGGCTGATGATGTCCCACGAGAAGAACGAGAGCACGAACGTGAAGACGATCGGCAGGGCCGTGAAGACGAGGATCGAGGCGGCCGAGAGGGAGATCATGAGCCAGCCGAAGGCGCCCTCGCGGCGTGCTGCGCGTTTGCGGTTGCGGACCCTGGCCCCTTCAGGGCCGGAGGCGGCCCTGAGGGATTTGGTGCGGGTGGTGAGAGTGGTCATTGCTAGCTTCCGACTGATGCTGCTGCGGTTTCGAGATCCTGCTGGAGGCCGTCGAGGGCCGACTTGGCGTTACCCGAGGACATGGCCTGGGTGGTGCGCTGGTTGAGGGCGTTCGCCATCGCGTTGTAGTACGGGGGAGCCGGGATGGGGGCAGTGTTGGGGAGCTTGTCGAGGGTGTCGTAGAAGACCTGCCAGTTCTTCGGGCCGGTGGTCGAGTAGCGGTCGGCCGTCATCATGGAGCGGCGTGCCGGCGTCGTCGAGTTCCCCGAGGTGAGGACATCGATCGCCGCCGGTTCGACGAGGGACTTGAGGAATTCCCACGCGAGGTCCTTGTTCTTGGAGGACTCGAAGATGCCGTAGCCGCCCGTGCCGAACAGGTGCCGCTGGACCTTCCACTTGGGGAAGAACTGGACGTCGAACGAACCGTTCTGCATGCCCGCGTTGTGGAGGCCTCCGGCCCAGAAGCCGCCGCCGATGCTCATGCCGATCTTGTTGGACGCGAAGAGGCCCTGGAGCGTCGAGCCGCCGCCGACGTCGGGCTTCGCAGACAGGCCGCTGTTGGCGAGCTCGACCATGTAGTCGAGGGATTCGACGACGGCGTCCGAGTTCGCAGTCGGGGCGCCCCACTTCCAGCCCCCGCCCCGGCCAGCGGCAGCCGGATCGTTGGCGTAGAACTGGCTCCAGAGCCAGTCGCCGCCCGTGTACTTGCCCTCCGTGACGAGGTTGCCGCCGTTGGCGTACATGAATGAGGTCCACGAGCCCCACAGCCGCACGACCCAGTCGAACGGCACAGCGCCCGAATTCGACTTGAGGCTCGTGGCGACGCTGTGGAAGTCGTCCATGGTCCAGGAAGGCGACGGCAGCTGGAGACCGGACTTCTGCAGGAGGTTCGTGTTGAAGTACATGTTGCCGGCATTGAAATCGGTGGGCAGCTCGTACAGGTTGCCCTGGTACATCATGGCCTCGACGAGGCTCGGGTGGACGTCCTTGAAGTACGGGGCGAGCTGGTCCTTGTCCCGCTTGACGTAGTCGTCGAGCGGGTGGGCGAGCTTCTTCTGCGCGAAGAGCTGGACACCCTCGGTCGCGACGCTCACGATGTCCGGCGGGTTGCCCGCCGCGATCTGCGTGAGGACCTTGGTGAAGAAGTCGTTCCAGTCGGTGCCGTTGATCCCGTTGAACTTCACTGTTACGCCGGGATTGGCCTTGATGAATGGCTGCGCGACCTTGGCCGTCGCGTCAGCCGCCTGCTGGGTTCCGAAGTAGGCGACGTTGAGCGTCTTGGAGCCCGACGACGAGGCCCCCGAAGGGCTGCAAGCCGAGAGGCCAGCGGTGCCCAAGAGGGCGGCTCCGCCGATCAGCACTGACCGTCGGCTGACCGGCGACGAAAGGAAGGAAGTCATTATGACCCTCTCTATTCATACGTATGAACGACCTGATGCGAATGAGTGTGACGCACATCTCGGAGGGCTGTCAACCCCGCCATCTGGGGGCGGAGTTTTGAAACGATGGGAAGCGGGTAGGCGCGGAGCTCATCCCGGCGGGTGCAGCCCGCGCCGACCCGCCTGTTGTCCTAGCGCTGAGCCGGTGCGGCCACGGAACCGCGGCGAACTAGCGCCCCAGGGATGGTCGCGCCCTTCGGGGGGCGGCCCGAGTCGAGGGCGTCGAGGAGATGTTCGACGGCGGTGCGTCCCATTTCGTAGTGGGGGATCGTGACCGTCGTGAGCCCGGGCGCAATCTGGTCCGCTAGATCCTCCTGATCGTCGTAGCCGACGATCGAGAGGTCCTCTGGGACGCGCAGGCCCTGCTCGAGCGCCGCCGTGATCGCGCCGACTGCCATGCGGTCATTGCCGCAGACGAGGGCGGTGGGCGAGTCACCGCCGTCGAGGATCTGGCTTGTCAGGAGATGTCCGCTGCTGATCTGGTAGTCGCCCGAAAGGATCCATCGCTCGTTGACTGGAATTCCGGCGTCGGCCATGGCCTTCCGGAAGCCAGCCTCGCGCTCTATGCGCGCCGGGTCGTCCTGCGGGCCGCCAAGGAAGGCGATCCTCTCGTGCCCCGCCTCGATCACAGCGGTGGCAGCCAGCCGGCCGCCTTCCGTCTCGGCCGGAACGATCGCCGGGATCTTGCGCGAGCCTGAGGCCCACGCGTTGACGAGAAGCGACGGGAGCTTCGTGAAGCCTGCCGACGCATCGACCCCCCGCCAGGACATCGCGGCGTACAGCATGCCGTCGACCTGGCGGGCGAGCAGCGTATCCACGGCCGCGGACTCGATCGAGGGATCCTCTTTCGCGTCCACGAGTAGCAGCAGATAGCCGCGTTCCCACGCGAACTCCTCCGCTCCGCGCAGCACCCTGCCGGCGAACGGGGAGGAGGCGATTCGGTCCGTGACCATGCCGATTGTGTGGCTGCGGCGAAGGCGCAGGTTGCGCGCGGTCTCGTTGGGGCGGTAGCCCAGTTCGCGAATTGCCTCACGGACGCGCTTCTCGGTTTCTTCGGGGATCTTCCCGGTCTGGTTCACCACATGGGAGACCGTGCTCTGGGAAACGCCAGCGAGGATTCCGACGTCCCTCATGGTGGGCTTCTCGGATCGGGTTCCATGCGGCGGCATGGCTCTAGGTTAGTGGGGCCGGGAGCAGAGCGACGACGCCGGTAGCGGCGTCGCGAGGCTGCTTGGGGTCCAGAGCGGTGTAGGGCTCGAGTGCAGCCTGCGTTTCGCATTGAGCCTAGTTGAAAATCACCGGGCACGGTGTCGGGGCTGTGATTCGATCACAGCCCGGACACCGTGCGCGGCAGTACTGGGACTTCTATGGCTCGGAGGAGCGCCAGCCGGTCACTTCGCGGGACGGGGCTTGGGGGCGGCGAGGTCTCGGGTGGTCCTGGTCGGGAGCTCGATGGCGGCGGTGACGGCGGCTTTCTCCCGCTCGCTCTGGTGCACTTCGTCGAGGTCCTTGAGGGTGTACTTGCGGGTCTCCTTGGCGGTGAGCGCGGAGGCTCCTGCGAGGACCATGAACCCGAGCGCGACGATCGAGGGGCCGACCCAGCCCTTGAGGTCGGGGCCGGCGAGTGCTGTGGCGAGGACGGGGCCGATGACGCCGGAGACGGCGAAGCCGATCTGGGTGCCGAGGGCGAGCCCGGAGACGCGCAGCCGGCCGGGGAACATCTCTGCGAAGAACGAGGGCCAGGAGGCGTTGACCATCGAGTAGAAGAGGGAGTAGTTGATGATGCCGAAGAGGAAGATCAGGGCCCAGTTGCCGGTCGTGATGGACCAGAGGTAGGGCACCATGGTGATGCCCACGCCGACCGTTCCGGCGAGGAAGGTGGTCTTGCGGCCGATCCTGTCGACGAAGAACCCTGCCAGCGGGGTGATGCCGAGGGCGATCACGGCCGAGACCGTGGTGGTCAGGAGCATGGTGGGCTTGTCCAGCTTGTACCCCGCGGTGCCGAAGGCCACCGAGAAGGTCTGCATCATGTAGCTCGTGCCAGCGATGAGCGCGCAGAAGACGATCCGCAGCACGGCGCGCCAGTGGAAGCGCAGGACGTGCCTGAGCGGGGCGACGTTGACCTTGGCGGCCTGGGCCTCGATGAACTCGGGCGGCTCCTGGACGTGGCGGCGGATCAGGTAGGCGACGACGACAACGATGGCGGAGAACCAGAACGGGAGCCGCCAGCCCCAGCTCAGCAGCTGTGCCGAGGGCATCGCGGCGACCGGGATGAAGAGCAGCAGCGTGAGCAGGGTGCCGGTGGAGGCGCCCAGGGTGGTGAAGCTCGTGATGAATCCGCGGCGGCGCTCGGAGGCGTGCTCCAGGCTCATGGTGATCGCGCTGGGCTGCTCGCCGGAAAGGCACAGTCCCTGGATGACGCGGATCAGCACGAGCAGGATCGGGGCAGCGGCGCCGATCTCGGCGTAGGTCGGCAGGCAGCCGATCAGGAAGGTGCACCCGCCGATGCCGAACAGTGTGAGCATCATGACGAACTTGCGCCCGAAGCGGTCGCCCATCGGCCCCAGGATGAGGGAGCCGAGGGGACGCACCGCATAGCCGACGGCGAAGGTGATCATGGACAGCAGCACGCTGATGCCCTCGGGCAGCTGGGGCGAGAAGAACAGCACGTTCAGGATCAGCGCCGACGAGGTGCCGTACACGGCGAAGTCGTAGTACTCCAGGGTCGTGCCGATCCAGGCCGCGACGGCCGCCCTGACCGGGGTCTTCCTGGGAAGCGTGGTTTCAGTCATTTCGTCTCCATTGGCGAGGGGTGAAAAGCGGCCGGCCGGAATATGAATTTCATAATGGGCTATTTCTGGGGGAATGATTCAATTGAGCCATTTGTCGGATGAGCCTCTAATGACGGTTCGGGTGCTGGGCGAACCGTCCGATAATTCAGCCGACCAATGCAGTGGCACTGCGGTCCGGTCTCGACTCAAATCTAGCGTTTGAGGTTTGGGTCACACAAAGACCCTTTGTGTGTACCGACATAGGCTTCCCTTATGACGGAGTGAATCGTCGGCTGAACCGATTTTCGTCTTCTTGCGAGCGCCCGGAGCCAGGGCTGCGGGCCCCGCGGCACGGCCGCCGCCCGGGGCACCTACTCGCCAAGCCCATCATTCTGCGGTTCACTGGGGTCATGCGGTCGATCTGGAAGGGCGCCATCAGCTTTGGCCTGGTCAGCGTGCCCGTGAAGGTGTACAGCGCCACCGAGGACCATGACCTGAAGCTCCACCAGGTCCACGACAAGGACAAGGGGCGCATCCGGTACCAACGCAAGTGCGAGGTCTGCGGCGAGACCGTCGAGTACGGCGACATCGACAAGGCGTACGAGGAGGGCGGCCGCACCGTGGTCCTCACAGACGAGGACCTCGAGTCGCTGCCGGTTGAGCGGAGCCGCGAGATCGAGGTGGTCGAGTTCGTCCCCGATTCGCAGATCGATCCGATGCTCTTCGAGAAGAGCTACTACCTCGAGCCCGAGAAGATTGGCGCCAAGCCCTACCAGCTCCTCCGCAAGACTCTCGAGCAGACCGAGCTGACCGCCGTCGTGAAGTTCGCCCTCCGCCAGAAGACGCGCCTCGGCGCGCTCCGCGTCCGGGGCGACGTCATGGTGCTGCAGGCCCTGCTCTGGCAGGACGAGGTGCGCGAGGCCCAGTTCCCGATCCTGTCCGAGGACGTGAAGATCTCGGACAAGGAGCTCAAGATGTCGTCCTCGCTCGTCGAGAGCCTCTCGACCGACTTCGACCCCGACCAGTTCACCGACGAGTACCAGCTGCAGTTGCGACAGCTCGTCGAGGCGAAGCTTGAACAGGGCGAGGCCGTGGACACCGAGGCCACGTTCGGCGAGGCGCCCGAAGGTGAGGGCGAGGGCGCCGAGGTTCTCGACCTCATGGAGGCGCTGCGCCGAAGCGTCGAGAGCAGGCGCAAGGCCGCCAAGGGCAGCAAAGAGGGCGAGGAGAAGGAGACGACGGCGGAGAAGCCCGCCGCGAAGAAGCGCACCCGCAGCGCGGGGTGACCCGCCGCCGTCGTCCGCTCCCACCGCCGGGGCTTCACCCCCGCCCAGCCGCTGCGACGTCACGTCCGCGGCGCTGATCCGCGAAACCCACGCCAACCGCCGAAACCCCCGCGTTTTACCGGGGGTTTCGGCGGTTCGTCGGGGTCTCGCTTCCGCTACACCCGGGCCCGCACCTGCACGCGCCCGTCCTGGACCCGCGTCTCGTAGCTTGGCTGTGGTGCGGCGGCGGGGCCGTACACGGGGGCGCCGTCGGTAAGGCGGAACTTGCTGCCATGCCAAGGGCACGTAACGCAGCCGTCCTCGAACGTCCCCTCGTTGAGCGGGCCCCCGGCGTGGGTGCAGACGTTGTCGAGGGCTACGATCTGGCCGCCGTCCCGCATGACGAGTAGCGGGATGTCATCGAGGTTCACGAGCTGCGGTTCGCCGCCGTCGAGCTCGCTCTCGGCAATCGCGTCCTGCCAGTCGGTGGGCCCCTCGTGATAAGCGGTGTGGCTGACCTTGACGCCCTTCGAGTAGGAGAGGTGACCGCCGAGGTAGCCGCTCGCGGTGAGGATGCCGAGCCCGGCGAGGGCGAGCCCGCAGCCTGCTCCGCGGCGTCCCGTGCGGCGCGCCACAAGCGAGGCCGTGTAGAGCCCGAGTGCGGCCGAGTTGAGCCCCGCGTGGACGAGGCCGATCCGGCCTGTTGGCCCAAAGGTGTCCGACCAGTCGTTGAGTCCTGCTGCGGCGGTAGGCACTGCCGCGAGGAGGCCTGCGGCGACGAGCAGATCGGCTGCCGGCTCCGAGGCCTTCCCTCCGCGGAGGTCGAGGAGCGAGGCCATGGTCCAGGCGCCGATCGGGATGTCTGTGAGCACGGGATGCAGTGGGTGTCCCGTGGGAATGCCGCTGAGCAGGTTGCGAATGAGCCGCGGCTTCACGACGGCGTGCGTTGCCTTGCGGACAGGCTCGGCGATCGCATCGAGGAATTGCCAGCGCTCAAGGCGGCTGACGGCGTCGTCCAAAAGATTCATTGTGTCCTCCTGTGCTGCGGACAGAGACATCGGAAGGTTACCCCCGTGGCAATGATTGACCCAGACCCTAGGCGGGTACTGGCCCGACATGAGCGAGAACGACCTGAACAGCGACGAGAACATGGCTCAGAACCAGTACAAGCCGGGCAACCCCGACGACGAGCCCAAGGACTCCGGCGACCAAGCGAACGATATTCGCTTCAGCGAGGAGGAGCAGCTCATTCGCGAACAGGCCCACGGCAACATGCCGCAGAAGGACAACGTTCCTCGGGACATGTCGAACGTTGACCAGGCGATGGCAGGGATCGACGTGCCCGACGCCGACATCAAGGGCGGCGACGCGAGCGACGACCCCGCGCACTACGGCGAAGAGCAGTAGTCAGCCCGCGAGCAGCTCGGCGAGGCTCAGCGGACGGCGGCCGGTGAGACGTTCGACGTCGTCCGTCACCTCGGCCAGTTCGCCAGCCGCAATCGCGGTGTAGGTCGAGACCCAGGCGTCGTACTGCCACGGCGGGGCCGGCCATTTCTTCCGTGATTCGTAGGCTTCGTCGATGGTCTCGTTATGGAAAGCGAATGGACGGCCGCGGATGTCCGAGATGACGTCCGCGGCCTCCGCGAGGGTCAGTGCTTCGGGGCCCGTGAGCGTGTACGCAGTTTGCGCGTGCGCTCTCGGGTCCTGAAGCACCGCTGCGGCTGAACGGGCGACGTCGGCTTGCGCCACAGCGGCGACGCGCCCGCCATCGGCCGGCCCGCGGATGACCCCTTCGGGCCCCCCGAACGGTTCGAGGAAGTCCAGATAGAGGCAGTCCCGGAGGAACGTGAAGCCGAGGCCAGCGGCCTTGATGTGTTCCTCGGTGTGGAAGTGATCGCGCGCGAGGGTGAAGACGGCGTCCGGCGCCGCTCCCATGAACGACGTGTAGACGATCTGCCGCACACCGGCACTCTTCGCCGAATCGATGAACGCCTTGTGCTCCTCCAGCCGGTTCTCGTTCTCGCGGCCGGACACCATGAACAGCGTCTCGACGCCCTCGAGCGAGCGCTCACAGAGTGCGCGGTCGGCGTAGTCGCAAGGAAGGACGACGGCGCCGGGCAGCTCGGGTGCCTTCGACGGCGTCCGTGCCAGGAGCCGGAGTTCGACGCCGGCCTCGGCGAGCTGGCGCGCGACGAGGCCTCCAACGGTACCCGTGACACCGGTGATCGCGAGCGGGGGAGGGGTGCTCATGAGGGGATCGTACGCTCGGTTCTTTGGCAGCTCGAATAGTCGCCTGCCCTATGTTGTGTTGCAGGTTGCAGGTCTACAGTGTGCGCATGACAGAGCAGCGTGACACCCCCAGCGAGCCCGCTGACGACGATGACGAGAGCCGCCCCGAGCGCAAGGACACCGGCCCAGGCGATTCAGGCGACGAAGCCAACGACCTCCGCTTCTCAGAAGAGGAGCAGCTCATCCACGAGCAGATCCGGCGGCACCGCGAGGAACGGGAGCGGCGGGAGCGGATGGAGCGGGAGAAGAAGGGTTAGCCGCGCTAGCCCGCGACCGCGTTGGCCACGGTGAAAACGTCAGTAGGCATCGGCCGGTGAAGGCGCCACGTGATCGCGATCGGACGCTCTCCGTTGTGTTGGACGTAGTCCACTGGTCCAAGACACGTGTATGGAACTCCCATCCCCCAATCGTCCTTTGCAGCGGCCCGCGTGAAGAGAAGTACAGTTGAGCCGCCGCCCAGATACCGACGCCCGGCGGGGGATGCGAGTGAAGTTGTGCTCTGCGACTCCCAATGGAACAGCTCAGGTGAGAGCGCGTAGTCGCGGTACATCGTGGTCGGTGAGTGCTGGGACTCGTCTTTATTGAGCGTGACCAAGAATACGTCCGCTCCTGTCTTCTCGCACCACGCAACCCCTTCGCGGTGGCTTCCGATTCGCGCGTCATCCAAGCCGAGGGCAGCTAGTATTTCGTACCGGTTATAGCTAGCGTGCGTATAGAGCGGGACCTGAGCAAGCCTGAAGTGTGAAGCTCCTGCCGTTTTGAGCATCCGTGGTGCATGGCGGGAATTCTGCACTCCGAGATCGACAATCTGGGAAATCTCCCTGCACACCCAAGGGAAGCTTCGCACGTAGTCCAGCCCGGCGTCGTATGCTTCCTCACCCAGTCCAAACTTTCGCTGCAATTCGAGCGTGAAGAAGATCATGCGTGCGAAGGCCTGATCTCGGACGCCGACCTCTCGGTAGAGTGAGTCGGATGAGTTGAGCAGGGCGGTATACGAGTCGGCACGTTCTCTGTCATCTACGTGGAGGAAACGTCCGATTTTGCGCAGCAGCTCTTGTTCGGCCTTCTCTGCCCCAACCGCAAGGGCAGCGGCAGCGACTTGTTCGAATATGGAGTCTGGACTGATGAGCCTGGCCGTCCTCAGATACCCGGTCCAGGAATCAGCCGTTCCTCGATAGATATCTCGAAGCTCGTTGCCTGATCGTTCGAGGTATTCCGCGAGATCCGTGGTGCCGTAGGAGCGGATATCTTCCGTGATGGCAGGGCGCTGCAGCCGCAATTGGGACCGTACACCCTCAAGTACCGTCCGTTGGGCGACTCGGTCGAGCACCAGTTGGCAGCCTGAAGGCAGCGAAGGAAACTCGTCCTCGATCTCCTGCTCTAGCTGCTTGCGCCCGATCCCGAGCAACGCCCGATACTTGAGGTCGAAGCGGAACTGGCGATGCTGCTGACCGATGAAGTCGAGCACTGTCAGTACTGCCTTGCCCTCTGCCCGTCGCAACCCCCGCCCGAGCTGCTGAAGGAACACAGTCGCGCTCTGGGTTGGTCGGAGCAGCAGCACTGTGTCGATTTCGGGGACGTCAAGACCCTCGTTGAAGAGGTCGACGGCGAAGAGGCAGTTGATCTTACGATCGCGCAGGCGCCGAAGGGCCTCGTCACGCTCTGGCTGTGGCGTGGAGCCTGAGACGGCTGAAGATGGGATCCCGGCCCGAGTGAAGACCTGCGCCATGTATTCGGCGTGCTGAACGGATACGCAGAACCCGATTGCTCGCATCTCCGGAATGTCTAGGACTTTGTCACGTAATTCTGCGATTACTTTTGCCGCGCGTGCCTCGTTTCCCGTGTACAAGGCGGAAAGCTCGCCAGTCTCGTAATTGCCCCGACGCCATTCGAGATTTCGAAGATCGGTCTCGTCGGCAACTCCGAAATAGTGAAAAGGCACCAGGAGATCCTCGCCGAGAGCATCCCATAGTCTGAGCTCGCTCGCGATGCGTCCTTCGAAGAACTCGTCTGCCACACTCTTGCCGTCTCCGCGTTCCGGCGTCGCGGTGAGGCCGAGGAGCTGGGCTGGCGTGAGGTGCTCGAGAAGCCGTCGATAGGTCGGAGCGTCGGCATGGTGGAATTCATCAATCACCACTACGGCGAACCGAGAGGGGTCGATCTTGTCCAGTCTCTCCTGAGTGAGGGACTGCACTGATGCGAAGACGTGAAGCCATTCGCTTGGCAGCTCGCCGCCCCCAAGCAGTTCGCCGAAACTTCCATTGTTGAGGACCCGGCGGTAGGTGTGCAGAGACTGCTCAAGGATTTCACGACGGTGGGCTACGAACAGCAGCGTGGGGAGGCGGCCTGCGCCGTCTGCCAGGCGCTTGTAGTCCAGTGCAGCGACGACGGTTTTTCCGGTGCCGGTTGCTGCTACGAGGAGATTTGACTTGAAGCCCTTTGTGCGCGCTGCATCGAGGTCCTCGAGCATTTCCTCCTGATGAACGAACGGGACAACTTCGAGCCCAGTGGGACCGAATTCTCGGCTGGCAGTCCTGCCGCCTGCTCTGCGCAGAGCATCATCGAGACGTTCGGCGTCAGTCGCCGGATCGTACGGAACGAAGTTTGCCTTTTCCCAGTACGAATCGAATGTGATCTGGAACTTCTGGACGAGCCGCGGCGTGGCAACCCCGGAGAGGCGGACATTCCATTCGAGACCGTCGAGCAAGGCCTGCTGACTGAGGTTCGAACTGCCAACGTATGCAGTGTGGAAACCAGTGTTCCGTCTGAAGAGCCACGCTTTCGCATGGAGCCGTGTTGCGTTGGTCTCATAATTGATTCGGATTTCGGCGTTGTACCGATTGGCGAGTTCATCAAGAGCGTGGCGCTCGGTCGCTCCCATGTAGGTCGTAGTGATGACACGAAGTCGAACGTCTCTTTCGGAAAGCTCCTGGAGAGCCCCCTCGAGGAGGCGGAGACCGCGCCATTTGATGAAGGCGCATAGCAGATCGACTTGATCCGCAGATTCGAGCTCCCGTCGTAGCTCGTGAGCAAGGTTCGGGTCTTCGTGACTCGCAGTCAGCAGAGCTGCATCGCTCAGCGGGGTGGTGGGACGGCGGAGGCTACGGCGGCGGATCTGCTTCGCGTCGTACACCGCGTGCAAGAGCTGAGGTGGGTCGATTATGGTGTCAGCTCGGGCAAGGCTCGACAGTAGCCGATTGGCTAGTTCGAGGCGGCTATGGCTCGGCGCTGAAGCGAGAGCCTGACGCGCTGCCCGCTCGATGTGGCGAGCAAGGGCCTCGGGAGTTTCCTCTTCGGGCAGACCTTGGAATTGGCTAGCTAGTCCTTCACCGAGATGGGTCAGGTACTGTTCCATCCTCTCCGTGCGGAGCGTTTCATAGAGTCCCTGTGGAAGGTCTTCTTTTAGTTCATCCGGCACGGCGGATCCCCCAACAGTCAGTCATTCGTCCAGGCTATTGGCTGACGACGTCCCCTCAGGGATCGGCGCGCGCTTCGAGAGGTGCTCGTACTCCTCGACTATGAATCCCGCATCGAACTCGCTGGCCACGGCTCTGACAAAAGTCATAGGTCCGAAGAGCGTGATGTGATTTTGGATTTGCAGCCCGAGGAGGTGATCGAGGGGTGCGGGGGAGCCGGAAGGATCGCCGATGAGGCATTCCAAAGCATCGGCAGCATGGTTCTTGAGGGCACCAGGACCTTGGGCGGCGCAGAGTGCGTGGATCACCCAAGTAAGTTCACCGTGCAGATGCAGGAATGCTCTTACAGTTTGGCTCTCACCCGCGTACCGCATGACTTCGCCCCCGCCTTGTCACGTTGCCTCCTTCGGTTAGGTTCTGCTGAGGCTAGAGAGGCAGACCGACAAAATAACGTGGGACGAACTTGGCGCCCGCGAATAGGATGAGGCGTGGCCGAATCCCACCTTGAAATCCCCCTCCCCGGCGGCGATGTCACCGAGGGCGTCGTGCGCGTGGGGAACACCGTGCGCCGGCCGCTAGGCCCGCATTCACCGCTCGTCCACGCGGTCCTGCGCCATCTCGAACACCGAGGCTTCGACGGCGCCCCGCGCTTCCTCGGCATCGATGAGCAAGGCCGCGAAACCCTCACCTTCATCCCGGGGGAGGTCGCGAACCGCCCCCATCCGGATTGGCTCGCTGACGAGAGTCGTCTCGTTTCTCTGGCTCGCCTCGTCCGTCGCCTCGACGACGCGATGCTGGGCTTCGCGCCGTCGTCGGACATGCTTCAAGCGGTCGCCGCGCCGGAAATCCCAGGAATGCCCCCCGCCCCGGCGGAAGAGCCCGAGTTCATCGGCCACATGGACATCACGCCGGAAAACGTCGTCTTCCGCGGCGGCCAAGCCATCGCGATCATCGACTTTGACCTCGCCAAACCGGCCACCCGCGTGGACGAGGTGTTCAACCTCTGCATGTGGTGGGCGCCCTTCGCGCCGGACGAGGACCGCAGCGAACCGCTCAAGGGGGTCGACGCCGTCGTCCGCACCCGCCTCATCGCGGACGCCTACGGCCTCGACCAGGAAGCCTGCCAACGCCTGATCCCTACCGCCCTCCGCCGCAGCGAACGCAGCTGGTACCTCATGAAGTACCGCGCGGAGCACGACGGCGGCGGCTGGCTGCGCATGTGGGAGGACGGCGCGGGGGAGCGCATCCAGCGCAGGATCGCGTGGCTCGAAAAGGAGGGGGAGCGGCTGGCGAAGGGGCTTGGCCTCTAGCGAGACCAAGCCCCTTGGGTCACCTCTCGAGGAGGAGAGCGTCGCCTTGCCCGCCGCCGCCGCAGAGGGCAACCGCCGCGCGTCCGGCCCCGCGCCGCACGAGTTCGTGCACCGCCGTCACCACGAGCCGCGCCCCAGAAGCGCCGATCGGATGTCCGAGCGCGATCGCTCCGCCATGAACGTTGACGCGCTCAAGGGGGATTCCGAGGAGCTTGGCGGAGTGTGCGGCGACGGAAGCGAAAGCCTCGTTGATCTCGACCAGATCGAGGTCGCTTTCGCTCCAGCCCTCGCGCCCGAGCGCAACGGCGATGGCGCGTGCGGGCTTGTCGGGAAGGGTCGTGTCCGGTCCCGCGATCTGGCCGTGGGCGCGGAGCACGGCGAGGATCGGCAGGCCGAGGCGTTTAGCGGTCGCTCGCGTCGAGAGGACGACGGCGGCCGCCCCGTCAGTGAGCGGCGAGGCGTTCCCGGCAGTGACAGTCCCCTCGGGCGAGAAGGCGGGGCGCAGCCGGGCAAGGACCTCGCCTGACGTCTCGGGCCGGATGCCCTCGTCCTCGGCGATTTCAACGAGCGGCTCCCTCCGTTGCGGGACCTTGACCGGCACGATCTCCTCGGCCCAGACACCGGCCTGCTTGGCCGCGGCGGCCCGCTGATGCGAGGTGGCAGCGAGGGCGTCCTGCTCCTCCCTGCCAATCCCGAGAGCGGCATTGGCCCTGTCCGTCGCAAGGCCCATGGCCTCGTGGTCGAACGCATCGGTGAGGCCGTCATGGGCGGTCGCGTCAACGAGTTCAAGCGAGCCGTAGGCCTTGCCGTCGCGAGTGCCTCCGACGAGGCGCGGCGCCTGGCTCATCGACTCCTGCCCACCCGCCACGACGATGGAGGCCTCGCCCAGCCGCAGCATGCGGGCCGCCTCGATCACCGCCGAGAGGCCCGAGAGGCACACCTTGTTGACCGTGACGGCGGGCGCGGTGAGCGGGACCCCGGCGGCCACCGCGCTCTGCCGCGCCGGATTCTGGCCCGTCCCAGCTTGGATCACGTGGCCCATGACGACGGCGTCGACTGCCTCAGGTTGGACCCCGGCCTTTGAGAGTGCCCCGGCGATCGCGGCGCCTCCCAGTTCCACAGCTGTCAGAGAGGCGAGCTGGCCGAGGAGCCGACCCTGAGGCGTCCGGGCGGCGCCGAGAATAACGACGTCGGAGCCGCTGCCCGTCACGCCCAAGCCCGTCATGCGGAGACCCTCTCAGTCAGGAGCGGCGTGAGACCGCCCTGCGGATAGTTGGCGCCGAGGACCATGCAGAGGTCGATGTCCTCGGCGCTGCGCGCTGCGCCCTCCTCGAGCATGAGCCGGACTTCCTCAGCCAGCGCGGCCCGGACACGCTCGCGCACGTCTCCCGGGTCGACGTCGTGAGGTTGGGGAAGAAGCTGCCGGACTTCGGGCCGCAGTGTGCCGTCGGCGAGGAGGAACCCCGGAAGGCGGGCCTCGACGACGGCGGTGAGCGAAGCCGGCTCGCGGAACCGATCCGGGAAGGACGCGTGCATGGCAGCGCAGATGTGCGCCTGGACGGCCGGGCCGATGTAGTCGATGAGCGCGAGCGGCGTCATGGGGAGGCCCCACGGGTCCAAGGCGCGGTCGACGCTCAGGGGATCTCCGCCGTCGTCGATCTCTTCCAGCACCTCATCGAAGAGCCGGGTGAGGAGGCGGTTGACGACGAACCCGGGGGAGTCGGCGACGTGCACCGCCGTCTTGCCCAGCCGCTCGGCCAGCCGGGACGCCTCAGCCATCGCCGCATCGGAGGCGAACGGGGTGCGGACGAGCTCGAGCAGCGGAAGGACGGCGACCGGGTTGAAGAAGTGGAACCCGACAACGCGCTCGGGATGCCGCAGTCCCTCTGCCATGGCGGCCACCGAGAGGGACGAGGTGTTGGTCAGGAGGAGCGTCTCGGAATCGACAGCCTCTTCAAGGGTGCGGAAGACGCTTCGCTTGACCTCAAGCTCCTCGAAGACCGCCTCGATGACCGCGGTGCAACCCGCGAAGTCCGAGGGATCGGTGGTGCCGCGGAGAAGCTCGGCTATCTGCTGCGCCTCCGCCGGCTCGAGCCGCCCCTTGGCCGCGTCCCTTTCGAGGCGGGCCCGAATGCCGGTGAGGGCATTGCGAACCCGTTCCTCGGAAAGATCGCTGATGATCACGGGAACCCGGAGCTTGCGAGCGAAGAGGAGCGCGAGCTGGCTGGCCATGAGGCCGGCACCGACCACCCCGATCTTGGCGATTTGTGGCGAATCGGCGCCCGTCACTGGCCGCTCTCCAGGATCGGGGCTTCCCCGTCCGCGAGGGCGGAGTCGGATTCGAGGCCGCGGTCCGCGACGGCGACCCGGCGCCGCTCGTCCTCCAGATCGAGGGAGCGGGTGAGGATCCAGTAGACGACGACGGCGACCACCAGGCCGATGAGCATCGAGATGTCGACGCCGCCCATCGCCTTCGCAATCGGCCCTTCCATGCTTCCGACGACGGCGAACGGCATCATCGAGGCGAAGCCGATCACGTAGGCGAGAAGCCCGCGCCAGTTCCACCGGCCGTACATTCCGCGAGGATTGAAGATTTCACGAATGGAATAGTGGCCTTTCCGCACCACGTAGAAGTCGACGAGGTTGATCGCGGTCCACGGAGTGAACAGGTAGCCGAGCACCGTGAGGAAGTCACCGAACTGGGAGACGAAGCTCTCGCTGGACATGAAGGCGATGATGGTCGAGAGACCCCCGATCACGAGCAGCGTGATGACGCGAGTCCGGACCGTGAGCTTGACCCGCTTGAGCGAGTCCATCATGGACAGCAGCGTGAGGCTGCCGCCGTAGAAGTTGAGCGTCCCGATGGTGATCAGCGGAAGCACCGAGATCACCAGCAGCGCGGTGCCGAAGTGCGGGAAGATCTGGTCGCCGGCAGCGATCACTGCGGGGACGACGTCGTCCTTGGGGAACATGCCGGCAGCCAGCGTGCCGACGAGCATCATCCAGGCGCCACCGACGCCCGCACCGAGGTAAGTCCACCAGAAGGAGGCGCGCACACCGACGTTCGGCGGCAGGTAGCGCGAGTAGTCGGAGACGTAGATCGACCAGGAGAGCTGGTAGACCGCGGCGGTGAAGAACTGGATGAGGAATGGGGTGAGCGCGAACTGGCCGAGGTCGAGTTGCGCGGCGGTGAGCGGGTGCACGGCGATCATGCCGATGCTGAACGTCATGAGCACGACGAACATGAGCATCGTCAGCCAGCGCGAGGCCTTATGGATGACGTCGTAGCCCACCACGGCGAGCACGACGCCGACGACCGCGTACCCGACATAGCTGACCCAGGAGGGCACTGAGGCGAGACTGCTCAGGGTGCTCCCGACGAGGATCTGGTTGAAGCCCGTGTAGCCGACGTAGGTCACGAGCGCGACCACCCACACGAGAAGGGCGCCGAGGAAGCCGAACTGTGGCCGCGACTGGACCATCTGCGGGAGGCCGAGCTGAGGGCCCTGAGTCGAGTGGAACGCCATGAAGAACGAGCCGAAGAACGAGCCCAGCACGACGGCGATCGCCGACCAGATGAGGTTTCCGCCGAGTGAGATGCCGATGACGCCGACGGCGATCGTCGCCAAGTGCGCGTCGCCTGCGAACCACACGGGGAACAGGTGCCAGACCTTGCCGTGGCGTTCTCGGAGCGGAACGTAGTCGATCGAGCGGGCCTCGACGCGCAGGCGATGTCCCTCAGCGTTGGGGGTCACTGTTTGAGGATAAGTGTTGACAGAGTCGACCATGAGAATCTCCTAGAGGAGGCCTGGGGCGGGACGGCGTCAGTGCGGTCCGGCCGCAGGGATGGGTCTTCTTAGCTGGTGCGGTTGAGTACTGCGTACGCGAGCTGCTCGAGCAGCAGCGCGGTGTGGTGCGAGGATTCGGCCGCGGCGTCGATGACCTGCGAGGTCAGGGTCAGCGCGAGCGGGGGTGCTTGGAGCAGTTCGTCGGCGATCTGCAGGGCACGCTTCACATGCATGCCTGCGCTGACCGTCTCGGTGATCAGGCCCCACTGATCTGCGAGGGGCGTGGCGAAGCGACGTCCGCGAAGGATCAGGTCGCGAGTACGGGCGGGACCGATTGTCCTGACTGCTCGGGCCACGCCGCCCGAGGAAGGCAGGATGCCCAGTCCGATCTCAGGAAACCCGAAGACAGCCGTCTCGTCAGCGACACGGAAGTCTGCGGCCATCGCGAGTTCGAGGCCCCCACCGAGGCAGTAGCCTGCGATGGCGGCAATAGTCGGCATCGGCAGGGATGCGAGCTGCTCGTAGACGGCGCCGGAAGAGCGGTAGTAGGCGCTGATGGCCTCCGGCGTCATCTCTCGCAGTTCGGTGATGTCCGCGCCCGCGGAGAACACCTGGTCGCCGCCGGTGATGACGACGGCGCGGCTCGTCGCGACAGCTTCGGACGCGAGCTGCTCGGCGAGCCTGCTCTCCATCCCAGTCGAGAGCGCGTTGCGCTTGCGCTCGCGTCGAAGCGTCACCACGGCGATCTCGCCCTGCCGCGTCACCTCGACGGTGCCGGCGTCCTCCGCGGGCATCGCTCAGGCCTCCGGGCCGCGGAAGGACACGAGCCCGGCGAGGCCGCGCTTCTTGGTCTCGTTGGCGATCACGAGCCGCTGGATCTCCGATGTGCCTTCCCAGATCCGGTCGACGCGCAGCTCGCGCCAGAGGCGCTCGACGGCGTAGTCGCGCATGTAGCCGCGGCCGCCGAAGATCTGCTGAGCCCGGTCGACGACGCGGTTCGACGCCTCGGAAGCGGCGAGCTTGACGGTGGCTGCCTTCGCGTGAAGGGTCTTGCGGACGTTGGGGTCGCTGAGATCCGAGTTGTCGAACTCCCACGCGACCTGGTGCGTGAGGGCGCGGTTCGTGGCGATGTCTGCCACGGAGTCGGCGATCATGCCCTGGATCAGCTGGCGGTCGATGAGCTTCTCGCCACCCTGCTCGCGCTGCTTGGCCCATTCGATCGCGAGGTCGAGGGCCCGCTCGGCCGCGCCGATCGTGCGGGCACCGATCATCAGGCGCTCCTCCGTGAACCAGTCACGCGTGAGCTCGTAGCCATTGCCCACTCCGCCGAGTACGGCGTCCGCACCGACGCGGACATTCGTGAAGTGGAACTCGGGGTGCTCGTAGACGAACGTGTGCGTGTAGCGGGGGACCTTGGCAACCGTGACACCCGGCTGGTCGACGTCGACGAGGAACATCGTGGGTCCCTCGTCAGGAACGTTGGCGAGCACGAGCAGGAAGTCGGCGACGTCGCCGACCGTTACGAACCACTTCTCGCCGTTGATGACGAAGCCCTCGCCGTCGCGGTGCGCCGTCGTCTGGATGCCCGTCGGATCCGAGCCCGCGTCCGCCTCGGTGATCGCCACCGCGTCGCGCCGCTCGCCCCGGGCCTCGGGAATGAGGTACCGCGCGCGCTGTTCCTCGGTCGCGTGGGCCAACGGGTTCGCCGGGCGCCAAACAGCGTCCCAGAGCGCGTTGGTGAGCTTGCCCAGTTCGTCCTGGACGACGACCTGCTCGAGGACCGTCAGGCCCGCGCCGCCGAACTCGGTCGGAGTGTTGATCGCCTGCAGCCCGGCGCTCAGGACGGCTTCCTTGATCACGGCATGCGATTCGGCGGAAAGGCCGTTGTTGGCCTCGCACTCGTCCTCGAACTGCATCATTTTGGTGGTGAGGTCGCGAGCGCGCTGCTTGAGCTCGACGAGCCTCGGGGTGTATCCGAATTCCATGGCTTCTCCTTGATGGTGAGGGTGTTTGCGCCCGGTGCCGGGCACAGGTCTTGTTTGGGTTCGGGGGGAATCTGGGGGTTTCAGCGGGCAAGGACGATGCGGGCGTCCAGGCCCAGCGCCCCCGAAGGGCTCGCGAGCAGCGGGTTGACTTCGAGTTCTGCGATCTCCGGATGGGCCGCCGCGAGCTCGGTGACCCTTGCGATTGCTGCCGCCGCTGCCTCGATGTCGACGGCGGGGCGCCCGCGGACGCCATGGAGGATTGCGGCAGCATGCAGCGACTCCAGCAGCTCGCGCGCCGAATCGGCGTCGATCGGAGCGAGGGCGAACGCGACGTCTTCGAGGACCTCGGTCATGATTCCGCCGAGCCCCACCATGGCGACGGGACCGAATCGCGGATCCGTCTGCACCCCGACGATGAGCTCGACGCCGTCGCTGAGGTCGGCCATCGCTTCGACGCAATAGGCCGGAGCCGCAAGCCGTGTGTCCATGGTGACGAAGGCGGCGCGGAGGGCGACGGCGTCCTTAAGGCCGAGGGCGACCCCACCGGCGTCGGACTTGTGGAGGATGCCCATCGCCTTCAAGACGACCGGGTACCCGGTGCGCTCGGCCGCCGCGACGGCGTCGTCGGCGGAACCCACGAGCTCTGCCGCGGGGTACCGCAGACCTGCGCCGGCGAGCAGCTCCCTCGCCTCCCAATAGCTGTCGCTGAGCGCTGGCGCCGCGGCAGGCACTTCGAGCGGTGGGCGTGGGGCGCTGGCGCCCCGGGAGAGGATCCCGAGCGCCCTGGCCGCATCCTCGACGGCCGAGAAGACCGGAACGCCCTGTTCAACCAGCACCCGCGCCGCGGGCGAGGCGGCCCGCATCGTGTGCACCGCGACGGGCTTCTGATACCGCCGTGCGATCTCGGCCAGCCGGTGCGCCGTCTCGATCTCGCGCCGCGCGAGGCCTTCGCCGTACTCGCCGTAACCGCCGAAGTAGCCGGTCATCAGCACTGCGTCGACGTCGGCGTCGGCGAGCATCGTCTCGAGGACCCGGCCGAAGGAAGTGATGTCCTGTTCCCCCGCGCCAGCAAGGTCGACGGGGTTCGCGACGCCCGCGGAGGGAGGCAGCTCAGCGGTCAGCGCTGCCTGCATCCCCAACGCGAACTCGGGGACGGACAGGCCGGCGGCAGTCGCGACGTCCGAGGCGACGCTCGCGTGCCCACCGCCATCCGCGAGCACGCCGACAGAACGCACCGGGCCTGGCGGGCAGCTCAGCAGCATGGCGACGACGCCGGCCAGCTCACGCGGGCTGCTCACGCGGTAGACGCCCGCCGCGCGGCACGCGGCGTCGATCACGGCCGTATCGGAGGTGAGCGAGCCCGTGTGCGACTGTGCACCGCGCACCGACGCTTCGCTGCCGCCCACCGTCAGCAGGACGACCGGCTTGCCGGCCTCCCGCGCCGCAGCGGCCGCGGCGACGAAGTCACGCCCGTCGCGGAAGTCCTCGCAGTAGACCGCGATGAGCTGCGTGCCCTCGTGGTCGATGCACGAGCGGATCAGGTCCGAGACACCGACGTCAGCCTGATTGCCGAGGGAGGCGAACCGGGCAAACCCGAGGTTGTGTTCGGCGAGGAACTGGCTGAGTTCCAAAGCCATGTTGCCGCTCTGCGACAGGAGCGTCACCGGCCCGGCGGGAAGCGGGTTCGAAGCGAGAGTGAGGCCGACAGTCGAGTCGATGACCCCGAGGCAGTTCGGACCGAGCAGGACGGCGCCCGCCTCACGGACCTTGGCAACGATGCGCTCCTGGGCGGCGCGCCCCTCGACTCCGGTCTCCGCGAAACCTGCAGTCACTCCGACAAGCGCCCGCGCACCGGCGAGGAGCGCGTCGTCGACCGCTGCCTCGAAAGACTGCGCGGGGACGGCAATCACGGCGAGGTCGACAGGTTCTGTGACTTCCGCGAGGCTCCGCACCGTGGGGCGACCGAGGACGGGCTCGCCGCGGCGATTGACCAGATGGACGGTGTGCGTTTCCAGCATGCGAAGGGCCTGGACGCTGAGCCAGTTGCCGTACTTCGTGTGGTCGTTGCTCGCGCCGATGATGGCGACTGATCGGGCATCGAAGAGTGCGTTGATGTCTCGCTGCATGGCCGTCTTCATTGCTGGCCTCCTTCTGGGGCCGGTGCAGCGTGTCCGATGCCCCAGGCATCGGCGCCTCCGTCCACCACAATCGTTGTTCCGGTGATGTAGGAGCCGCCGGGGGAGGCCAGGAAGGCGATCAGCCCGGAGACGTCCTCGGGCGAGCCGAGCCGGCCCATCGGGACCGCCTCCGCCCAGCGGCCGCGGTCCTCGTCTGTGTAATTGTCTCCGAGGCCCTCCGTCGCGATCGTGCCGGGGGCGACGCAGATGCTGCGGATACCGTACTGGCTCCACTCGAGCGCGAGGCCCGCGGCGAGGTTCTCGATGGCGGCGCGTGCGCTCGCGGCGTGGACGAAGCCCGGAATGCCCCGGCGCGGCGAGAACGCGATGAAGAACACGACGCCTGATCGGTTCGGGATCATGGAGCGCGTCGCGACCTCGCGGGTCAATGCCCACGTGGCGTCAACGGCGAGCCGATGGACGGCGCGCCAGCCCTTGAGGGTGATGTCCTCGGCCGCGGCGCTGAACTGGCCGCCCGCGTTGTTGACGAGGATGTCGATGCGGCCGAACTGATCCAGGGCCTGAGTGACGAGCGCAGCGATCTGGTCTTCTTCCCGCACGTCGGTGACGACGGCGAGGCCCCGAGCCCCAAGGGACTCGACCTCGGCGACTACCTTCTCGAGCGGCTCGAGCCGGCGCCCGGCCACGACGACGTCGGCGCCGGCACGGGCGAGGTCGAGCGCCGTCGCCCGACCGATTCCGGTCCCTCCGCCTGTCACGAGGGCGACTTTGCCCCGCAGCGCGTCGGGATGAAGAACTTCGCGTTCTTCGGGTCTTGGTGCAACAGTCATGGCTTGAAAAACCTCCGATCTGACTGGTCAGTCAGTCAACGCTCTTTGGCGAGGGGTGTCAAGGGTTTTGTAGAGGTGGTTTTCGGATCTCAGATCGGTCTATGGGCGCCTATGCCCGGAATCCCGCGGATCCCGCCACTTAGGGGATCTGGCGGGTGCGCTTCCTGCATATCTGACGCTCGCGTCAGATATGGCTCTCCTGACTCTGACGTTGGTAGGCTTTCCCTGTCTGGTCGAAAGGAGACCGCACGTGACTCAGACTGCTCGCGAAGACCGCACCGGCGCCCGGGGGTCCAATGACGAGTTGCGCAAGGCTGCGATCTTGGACGCCGCCGCCCAGCTCATCGCAGAACGCGGATACCACGCGGTGCGCATCGCCGACATCGCGAAGATCGTCGGCAGCAGCACGGGGGCGGTCCACTACTACTTCCCGGGCAAGAGCGACGTCCTCCGCCTCGCGCTCAATCATGCGATAACCCGCGCGTTCGCTAGGCAGAGCGCCGAGCTCAAGAACATCCGCTCGGCGCGCGAGCGGTTGCTCAAGCTGATCGACATGCAGTTGCCCCGCATCGGCCAGGTCCGGGATGAGTGGTCCGTTTGGGTCCAGTTCTGGGCTGAGGCTGCCGTCCGCCCCGAGTTGAGGGCCGAACACAACGAGTTCTATGCGCGGTGGCGAGAGACCGTCGAACGGATCATTGAGCGCGGGCAGCGAGACGGCGAGTTCCGCACCGACATCGATCCGACCTTGGTCGCCATGCAGCTCACGGCGATGACCGACGGTGCGGCGATCCAGGTGCTAACGGGCTCCCCGGGCCTGAACGTCACAGCGATGCGTGAGGTGCTCATCGCCTTCGTCCAGAGCGCACTCATCGCCTGACCGTTCCGCGCGCGGCTCCCAGGCCGCCAATCCGAGGGTCGCTCCAAGGTCGAGTTCCCGCGCGGCGGCTTCCGCGGGGAGCAGCCAGGTCTTGCCTTCGCGGCTGACCACGGTCCGGCTGCCGCCATGGACGACGTCGCACAGGATCTGGTCCCAGTGGCGGTATTGCACAACGTGGCCCTCCCCGGGATAGAGCCGAACGAGGCGCCGCCCGGGAAGCACCTCCTCCCACCGCCGTAGATGCGCGCTCGGCACCACGACGTCGTCGGCGCCCCAGTAGAGGAACGCGGGCGCGTTGAGCCCGGACAGGTCTGGCAGCTCCCCATGTGCGTAGAGCTCCAATGCCTGGCGGAGGCCATCGGGTCCCGAGGATGGGCCGCGTGCGAGCAGGGCGTGGGTTGCCTCCTCGACGGCCGAGGCGGCGAACCCGGGGATGCGGTGAACGGGACTCGATGGGGGGAAGGCCCACCATCCGACAGGATCTGCAAGGACTGCATCAAGCTCGACCTGCAGCGGTGCGCCTGCTCCGCGGTCAGAGAGCGCGCAGGCCAGATGAACGCTCGTGACGCGTTCGGGCCGGGCGGCCATGACGTGGGCGGCGTAGGGGCCGCCGCCCGAAATGGCGACAACCGCGATCTGCCGGACCCCGCGCCTGTCCAGGAGTTCCCATACGTCCTTGGCGTGTTCGCTGGGCCCGCAGTCGGGATCGTACGGCGTGAGGCCGAGGCCGTTGCGCTCGACCGACATGAGCCGCACGCCCAGTTCCTGCCGAAAGCTGCGTGCGAATTCCAGAAGCCGGAGGGCGCGCACCGAGGTGCCGGCGCCGCCGAAGACGAGTGCGACTGGCCACGATTCGTGGCCCTCGTCGATGTAGCGCACGTGCCGCCCGGAGGCCAACCGGCAGGTATGGACGGTAGGGCCGAGGGGATCGAACCCCGTCGAGTCGATGGTGATGGCTGAGCTGCCCGGCGGGCTACTGCGCTGAGCCATAGCACCCTCCTCGGTGTTTCGGTGATTCTGACTCTTGAGTCAGCCTCTGATTCTCCTTTGCCGGATCGAGGGTGTCAATCGCTTTGCGTGCGGCCTATCTAGGCTCCGAAGAAGCATTGACGCACGAGTCAGATCATCGGTAGTTTGAGGGCGTTTGAGAGGGAGGCATCAATGGCTACAGCGGAGATCGAATCCAGAGCTGACCAGACCGACCCGGGCGCTCTGTTTTCGCTCGATCAGTTGGCCGTGCAGGCCCGCGAACGGCTAGCCAGCCGGCCGTATCGCGAGGTGCCCCGCGCCACGCACGTGCGGGAGGCGGCGGTGGTAGTCGCGCTGATCGAACGTGCCGGCGTCCCCTGCGTGCTCGTGATCAAACGAGCTCCGCGAGGACGCAATGCCGGCCAGTGGGCGCTTCCAGGGGGAAGAGTGGAGCCGTCCGAGTCGAGCGAAGCGGCCGCACTCCGGGAACTTGCCGAGGAAACCGGCTTGCTGTGCGAGCACGACGACGTCCTCGGTCGCCTTGACGACATCAGCACGGGCACCGGCCACGTCATCACCCCGTGGGTAGTGGCCGCGCCGGGGATCCGGCAGTTCCGGCGGAGCGTTGCGGAAGTGGCCTCGCTCCACCCGATCCCAGTGGCCCGCCTGCTCGCGCCGAGCGTTCCTCGATGGCGCGAGACCCCCGAGGGCACCCTTCTCCAGATGCCTCTGCGCCATGACATGGTCATCCACGCGCCCACTGGCGCGATTCTCTGGCAGTTTGCCGAGGTCGTGCTCCGAGGGCGTGACGTCGACCTGAGCCGCCTCCTCGAGCCCGACTTCGTCGGACGGTGACACGACCTTCGCTCGTCAGTCTCCCCGGAGCACCCTGAGGGCTTCGATCCGGTTGGTGCACCCGAGTTTGGAGTAGGCGTGCTCGAGGTGCTTGGCAACCGTCCTCGGGCTGATTCCGAGCAGATGGCCGATCGCCATCCCAGTGAGGCCTTTGCTGAGGAGACGCAGTATCTCCTGTTCCCTGCTCGTCACGTCATGCTCCTCGGCGACCCCTTCCCACCGGGTGGAAAGCCGCACGCCGGATCGGGCCACCTCGAGAAGCCTGAGAACGGGTTGGATATGCCGAGCAAGGTCCACCTCGTCGTCCGTGAAGTCGGTGCCCAATCTGTTCATCGTCCAACCTTGAATCTGGAGCCGGGAGGTCTTCTGGGCCAAGAAGGAGAGCTGCCTGTTCGTTCCCAAGAGGGCGAGCCCCTCCCGATAGGCGCGGGTGCGGTAGAGCTGCTCATCGGTCACGAGGTCGCTGAGTCGCCGCGCAGCCCAGATTTCTTCGCCCCTGGCCTCCAGGTAGCTGAGCACGAGGGGATGGTCTTCCCAGAGATCGAGCAGGATTCGGGAAACGTCAGCATCGGCCATCGGGCTTTCCGGGTAAACGCGGACTTCGGCGGTCGGAGCGGCCGCATCGAGCACGTTCCATGCGACGTTCTCGCCGGGAAAGAGTTTGAAGAGAAGTTCGCTGGCTGCCCTGACGTATTGGTCGGAGTCAGTGAGCTCCAAGAGATTGGCTGCCAGTTGGGCGTGTGGCTCCATGGCAAGCCTCCCGACTCTCTGCTCGATCGGATGGCAAGAGAGTAGGGAGGGCGCGGTACAGCTACAAGCCCTTATCGACGGAAGAACGCGAAAAGTCCACCTCTTCCGATGAAGGCCGCCGAGCGCTCGAATGAACGCCCCCAAGGGCTCGAGTCCTGAGATTCCGCCGCCAATTGTTTTAGCCGGTGCGGTAACAGAAGCGATCCTCCGGTGTCGGGTGTATGAAGCTTCCGAATTCAGGGCCCGGAGTCTTGAAAAAGCGCGGCCAGCGGCGCAGAACTCTAGTGCGCCGCACGGGGAACGGCGCACTAGAGGGTATCGGAAGCTATCGGCTCAATTGGCGACAGGCATCGGCGTAGAGGCCCGTCATTGCGCTGGGGGAGCGTATTGGCGGATCCAGTCAATTTGCATCCACGAGAGCTGTGGTGGAGAGGTGTAGCCCGCGGGGAACCAGTCCAGCTGGACTGTCTCATGCATGGGCGCGGTCATGGACTGCGCGGCGACGCTCGTGTCGTTGAACCACTGCACTCCGTCGATCCAGCCGCGAATACCGCTGGGCGACCATTCGACCGCGTAATTGTGCCATTGAGTCGTATCGATGGTCACGGTGGCGGAGTTGCGCAGGCCGCACGTGGGGTAGTGGAGCCAGAAATGCATCTGGGACGTGTTCGAGGTGCCTTCGGCGTAGTCGATCTCCGAGCATCCCGTATTGCTATCCGGCCAGAGGATGAGGACGGGGTGGTACTGGGGGTCTCGTTGATTCGTGCGCATGCGGGCTTCGATGCGCTGGTACGGGGCGATATTCCTGTCGAAGATCGCCGACATGCCGCCCGTGTTGCCGCTCGAGTCGCCGGTCACTTGGGCCACGGAGCCATTCACGTACCACGCTTTGGCGGTTCGGATGCCGTTGCCGTTCTGGCCAGGGCTGCTGTACACCTTCCATTTGGTGGGGTCTGGTGCTCCGACATAGTTGAACTCGTCGCCGTTGATCACAGGCCCCCAGCCGAGTACGACGGCGGCCTGCGTCCCGTCTGTGCTGGAGGTGGTGGCGCCGGCTGCGGGAGTGGTTATTGAGAAGGTCGCCGCGAGTGTGGCGAACAGCAAGGCAGAAGAAGTGACGAATGCGAGGATTTCTTTTCTCATGGTCTCCCCGATCAAAGGCCGACGAGTGTGCCGGGGGAGGGAAGTTTGGCTGGCAACGGTGAGACCGGCCGTGCCTGGTGTCCGGAGCCGCAGCGGAAACCTCGGATAGTTGAAACACGAAGGTCGACTCTGAAGCGCTCTCCTCGCGGCGCTTCCGTGGTAAATGCTCCGCTCGCGGCAATTTTCGGGCAATACGTAGTTGTACGTATTCGGTGCGGTTCCCAGACTGGTCAGAGGAACCGGAATCCAGGAGGGCCCCATGACCGCAGAAGGCATAATCGACACCTCGGCCGCGCTCCGCTCCTACTACGCGATCCTCCTAGGCGGCATCGACCGATACGGCGAGGGCGGCGAGCTCATTCCGCTACTCGCCGAGAACTTCACCTTCGACGGGCCACTTGCAGGCCAAGTCTCGGGAGCGGACCGCTTCGCCCGCGGCGTCAAGGGTTTCATCGAGGCCGTCCGCCAGATCACCTTCATCGAGGCGGTCGCAACGGACGACGGCGCCGCGGTGCTCTACGACGCCGTCCTCCCCAGCGCCACGGTCCGGTTTGCAGAATTCTTCGAGTTCAAGGACGGAATCATCAAGACAATCCGCCTTCATTACAACGCCGCGGACTACTTGGCCGCGGGAGGCCACTGATCACCCAGCCTGGGCGGCAGCGGCGAGCGCGCCGTGCCGTCGGATGACGTCGAGGAGCTCGCCCGTCCGGGCAATGAACTCGTCGCGGCCGGCGAGTTCCTCGCCGAGCAAGTGCTGCTCACCGAGCACACGGCGCGCTAGTTCGGCGGACGACGACGACAATTCTGCCTGGCGCGCGAGAACCGTCCGAGCGGGGTCGACCATCGCTGCAGCGTGAGGTCCGGGATCAAAGCCGGGCAGGGGAGCGAGGCACGCGAGGTACGCGGCGGCGGTCAGAGCGAGGAAGTGCGGGGTCCGGCCGGAATCGAGCGCGGCGAGTGCCGGCACAGGAATGCGCTGGCGGAGCTTGAGGGACCCGTCTGAACCCACCTGGCTTGTCCGGTGGCCGAGCGCCGTGTTGCGCCAGCGCGTGAAGAGCTCTTCCTCGTAGGCGTCGAGGTCGACGCCGCGCGGTGCCGTCACGCTCGGGCGGTACTCGTCGCGCAGCACGGCCCGGGCGGCGGCCTCGACCTGCGGCTGGCGCACGGATTCGGGAATCGTCGCGGCTCCCGTCAGGGCGCCGAGGTAGGCAATGAGCGAGTGCGTGCCGTTGAGGAGCCGCACCTTGAGCTCTTCGTACCGAGAGACCTCGTCGGAGAACACGGCCCCGCCAGCTTCCCATTCGGGGCGCCCCGCAGCGAACCGGTCCTCGAGGACCCACATCGTGAACGGCTCGGCCGGGACGGGGACCTCGTCCCGATAGCCGCACCGCTCGGCCACAAGGCGCCGGTAGTGCTCGGTGGTTGCCGGAACGATCCGGTCCACCATCGTCGAGGGGAACGTCACGTGCCGCTCTATGAACGCGAGGGTCTCGGCGGCCTCCGCCGCGGGCAGAAGGCCGGCGAACTCCTTCACCAGCCGCTCCGTATGGCGGCCGTTCTCGGCGAGGTTGTCGCAGCTGAGGACCGTGATCGACTCGCCGTGGGCTCGGGCCCGCGACTGGAGCCCGCGCACTATCTGGCCGATCGGCGTCGTCGGTCGGGCGGCGTCGGTGAGGTCGCGCTGGATGGCGGGATCGTCGACCGCTAGGTGCCCCGTCCGCGGGCTGTAGTAGTAGCCGTTCTCGGTCACGGTGAGCGAGACGATGCGCGTCTCTGCTGCCCCGATTGTCGCGGCGACCCGCTCGGGCTCCGCCGCTGCCGTGAAAGCGTCAGTGTGCGTCCCGGGGATCGAGAAAGACTCGCCCTGGGGCGAGATCTCCACCACCGTGTACAGCATGCTCTGGGCATGCATCGCATCGGGGACGGACGCCGAGCGGCTCCCAACACCCACGATGCCCCAGTCGCCGCCCGCCGCGTCCAACGCAGCGCGCGTGTAGACCGCCTGATGCGCGCGGTGGAAATTGCCCAAGCCGAGGTGAACGATCCCAGGGCGCAAACCGCTCCGCTGGGGTGCGCCGTCGTACGCTCCGGAAAGGCGAGGGAGGGGAGAAGCCGCCACGCTCACCAGTCCTTCATGGTGCCGTCGAGGTCCCGCGCGATCGGAAGGAAGGCGGGGGAGTAGGGGAAGCGTGCGGCGGCCTCTTCGTCGATCTCGACGCCGAGTCCGGGCTCGTCGCCGGGGTGCAGGTAGCCGTCCTCGAAGGTGAAGCTGCTGCGGAAGACCTCGGAGACGAGCGGGTCGTAGCCCATGTACTCCTGGATGCCGAAGTTGGTCGTCGCGAGGCCCACATGAAGTGACGCCGAGAGGTTGACGGGGGAGACGTCCGACGGCCCGTGCGGGGCGCCCTTGACCTGGTAGACCTCGGCGAGGGCGAGGATCTTCCTCACGTGCGAGATGCCGCCCGCGTGCACGACGGCGGTGCGGATGTAGTCGATGAGCCGCTCGCTCAGGAGCTGCTCGCAGTCCCAGATCGTGTTGAACACCTCGCCGATCGCGAGTGGGACCGTGGTCTGGTCGCGCACCGCGCGCAGGAGCTTCTGGTTCTCCGCGGGCATGACGTCCTCGAGCCAGAACAGGTCCACGTCCTCGAGCGAGCGCGCGAGCCGGCCGGCCTCCGTGGGGGTGAGGCGGTGATGCACGTCGTGGAGGAGCTTGAGCTCGGGGCCGACGTGCTCGCGCACGGCGTGGAGCACCTTCGGCGCGTGCCTCAGATAGGCGGAGGTGTCCCAAACCTCCTCGGCCGGGCCGCCGCCCCGGCCCGCCGGCTCGTAGCTCGCTGCGCCCTTCGTGACGCCGTAGACCTTGTCCAGCCCCGGCACGCCCGACTGGGCGCGGACCGCGCGGAAGCCCTGCTCGCGCCGTCGTTCGATGGAGTCCAGGAGCTCCGGGAGGTCCCAGCCCGTCGCGTGAGTGTAGGTGAGGACCTTGTCCCGCGCGGCCCCGCCGAGGAGCTGGTAGACGGGAACGCCGAGGGCCTTGCCCTTGATGTCCCACAGGGCAAGGTCGACGGCGCCGATCGCCGCCATCGTGACGGGTCCGCGGCGCCAGTACGCGCCGCGGTAGAGGAACTGCCACGTGTCCTCGATGCGGTCCGCGTCCCGGCCGATGAGCGCCGGCGCGAGGTGGTCGCGGAGGTAGGCGGCGACCGCGAGCTCGCGGCCGTTGAGCGTCGCGTCACCCCAGCCGACGATCCCGTCCTCGGTCGTGATCTTGAGCGTGACGAAGTTGCGCGACGGGCTCGTGATGAGGACGTCGACGGAGGCAATAAGGCGGGTCATTCTCACTTCTTCTTCGGGCTCACTTCTTCTTGGGGGGGACGGGGGCGCTTGGAGGGACGGATGTGGAGCCGCGGACGATGAGCTGGGATCCGAGGCGCACGGATCCGGCCGGGCGCGGCTTGCCGGCGAGCTGCTCGAGGAGGAGATCGAGTGCGAGGGCGCCGCCGCGCTCGATCGGGATCCGCACCGACGTCAGCCCTGGCTCGGCGGCCGCCGCGACGTCGAGGTCGTCGATCCCGACCACGCTGAGATCCTCCGGGCAATGCCTGCCGAGCTGCCGCGCCCCCGCGAGCAGGCCGATCGCCACGAGGTCGTTGTACGCGATGGCCGCCGTGGCGCCGCTCGCGACGACCGACGCCGCAGCCGCCAACCCGCCGTCGACCGTCGCGTTCTGGTGACCCACCGCGACAAGGCTGATCTCCCACTCCGCACACAGCCGCGTCACCGCCTCGAGGCGCTGGGCGTCGGCCCACGACGTTGGCGGCCCGGGCACGTAGGCGAGCTTGCGGTGACCGAGCGCGAAAAGGTGCTCGACGGCCTGACGGAGGCCGTCGCCCGCGTCGAGGAGGACGCTCGGCGCGCGCTCGGCTTCGCCATTGACGACGACGGCAGGCACCGCCCCGGCGAGGCGGCGGAGTTCGTCGGCAGGCAGGCGAGGCGAGCAGAGGACGACGCCGTCCGCCACCGCGGCAAGCGCGGCCACCTGTTCGCGCTCGCGGTCGGCGGACTCGGCCGTGTCGGCGAGGAGCATGGGGTGCCGCCCGGGCCACGCGCGCTCTTGGATCGCCTTGATGAGGGCAGCGAAGACAGCGTTCGCGACGTCGGGGACGACGACGCCAATCGAGCGAGGGCCGCTCTGGCCCGGGGCTTCGTAGCCGAGTTCCTCGGCCGCGGCGGTGACCCTTTCGCGCGTCGCGGCCGCGAGCCTGGCCGGCTCGCTGAAGGCCCTCGAAGCGGTGGCGAGGGAGACGCCCGCGCGCTTGGCGACATCGGTGAGGGTCGCGGGCATGGGGCCTCCTTCGGTTCCCGACGGTCGGTTTGGCAAGGTTTGTGCAAGATTATCAGATGGCTTTCATCGGAGCTCGGATGTTGGAACGGGTCCGATTCCTCTCGCTATGTGGAAATTGGATTTCCTCTTGTGGAATCGCTCCTGTGCTGTCTACGCTGGAATCGTCCATACAGCGTGAGGCAGTTCACAACGAACTCCTCTTTCCCACGAGAATGGCAACCCCGTGACCCCCACCCCAATCAGCGCGCTGAAAGCGAGTTCGGCGCGCTGCGAGAGCCGGCAGCGTAGCCGGCGCTCTCGTCTCCTGATCGCCCGTGTGGCCCCGATTCCGAAGGCCGCACGCGGCCATCGGGCGGGGTTGTGGCCACAAGCCCTGGGCTCAGGAATCACTCGTTTCTGCAACTGATTCCCGCAAAGCCTTAGGAGCTAGCTGTGTCGTCTCAGCTTTCCAAGAAGTCCCCTCACGAGGGCAGGAAGCACCACTCTCAACCCCAAGTCCAGACTGCCGCCAAGGTCCCGGCTGGGGCTATTGCCCGGCCGCGGGGCAAAGCACGCTGGAGCATTGCCCTGCTCATGGGCTTTGGGATCCTCATCAACTACGTCGATCGGCTCTCCATCTCGGTCACCCAGAAGCCCCTGACCGAGGACTTCGGGCTCACGGCCACCGAATTCGGCATCCTTTCTTCAGCGTTCCTGTGGTCCTACGCGATCATGCAGATCCCGTCCGGAATGCTCCTCGATCGCTTCGGCGTCAAGAAGATCTGGGGCGGGAGCGCGATTCTGTGGACGATCGCCTCGGTGCTCACGGCCCTTGCCTCCGGCGCGTGGATCATCGTCGTCGCACGAATCCTGCTCGGCGTCGCCGAGGCACCGGCATTCCCCGGCGCGATGAAGGCCACCGGCCAATGGTTCCCCCGGCATGAGCGCGGCCTCTGCACCGCAATCTTCGACAGCGGGACTCGCCTCGCCAACGTCATCGGGCTGCCCCTCATCGCGTTCACCGTTGCGACGTGGGGCTGGCGCGAGGCGTTCTGGCTCCAAGCCGCCCTCTCCGTCGTCTTCCTCGTCGCGTTCCTCTGGCGGTATACGGGCCCGAAGGCACGCCTCGCGAAGGGGCGGATGTCGCAGGAGGAGTACGGCTACATCGTCGATGGCGGCGCCTCGAGCGAAGAGATCCGCCCGTCCAGCGATTGGGCCACGGTTGGCTACCTCCTCCGCCAGCGCAAGGTCTGGGGGCTCTCGCTCGGACTCGCGGGCGCCGGCTACGTGCTGTGGATGCTGCTTACCTGGCTTCCCGGCTACATGCAGACGAGCATGAACCAGAGCGTGCTCCAGAGTGGCATCTACGCCGCGGTTCCGGCCTTCGCCATGTTCGTCTCGGAGATGACTATCGGCGGTTGGTGGGTTGACCGCGTCATCGGCCGGGGTGCAAACCCGGACAAGGTGCGCAAGGGGATTCTCGTGGCGGGCATGATCGTGGCCCTGTTCACGGTCGGCGCGGCCTTCAGCAACACCCCGGTCGTTGCCATCATCTGGATCGCGATCGGCAGCGCCGGGATCGCCCTCGTATACGTCACCAGCAATTCCCTCCCTGCGCTCATCGCCCCCGAGGGCAGCGCCGGCTCGCTCGCGGCGATCGTGAACTGCGTGAACCTCCTCGCGGGGGTCGCGGCTCCGATCGTGACCGGCTTCGTCGTTGACGCGACCGGGCACTTCTTCTACGCGTTCATCATTGGCGGCATCGCGCTTATCGGCGGGCTCGCCTCGTACGTCCTCCTCATGGGGAGGATCGAACCGATCCCGGCACGCGGCGTCGTCCGCGAAGCCGTCGAAGGCGGTCCATCGGAAGGGTAGATGGCGAACAATGAAGGGGCCCGGCACCAACTGGGCCCCTTTTTTGTTCGTGAGGGGGCTAATCTCGAAGGGATGACTCTGGAACCCCACGTCTTGCGTGAACTCGCGATGCAATTGCGCGAGCTCGCTGGCGTGCCTGAAGCGGCGGCGGTGGAGCTTTCGGAGCCAGGTTCCTCAGTGACGCCGCCAGCGCGGGTGCGCGGTTCCGCCGTCGTACTTCGCCCCGAGTTCCAGCGGCGCCTCTCCGCCGTCGCCGAGTTCAAATCCGCCAATGGCCGCCTTCCGCAGACCGGCGGGATCATCACTCCTGCCGAGCGGTCCCTCGGTGTGTGGCTCCTCCGCCAGCGACGGCGGGAACAGGCGGGGCGGCTCCCCGAACTCGAGCAGGACGCGCTCGCCACGACGCTCGGCCCTACCTGGGTGCTCCCGCCCGGTGACGCGTGGTGGGCCGAGAACGGTGGGGAGGAACTGGATGAAGCGCGGCCCCGGAGGCGGAACCGTGCAACGGCCGACGACGAACGCCACCGCGCGCCCTGGTCGCCAGAGGAGGAGGACCTCGTGCTCAACGCGGACCTCTCGCTCGCCGAGATCGCGGCCAAGATCGGGCGGACGCACGCGGCTGTGAGGAACCGGAGGCAGATACTTCGCTCGGCGAGCCGCCGCACCTGGTGAGACGGGGCTCGGTGAGGGCCGGGCTTGGGCGTCTGCTGGGCGCGGGGGACCCTGCTTGGCCTTGGGAACCCTCGCTTCTGACCCGCCGGTTGGCTCGCCGCCGCCGTTTCACCTCAACTCCGCCGCGAAGCCTCACGTCCGCCGGTCGGGATCCCCTCCTTTGCGGCTGACCCCCTCTGCCGCCGCAGTTCCGCCGCCAAGCCTGAGTTCCGCCGGTCGGGACCCCCTCTTTTGCGGCTGACCCCCTTCGCCGCCACAGTTCCGCCGCCAAGCCTCAGTTCCGCCGGTCGGGATCCCCTCTTTTGCGGCTGCCCCCCTTCGCCGCCACAGTTCCGCCGGCAAGCCTCAGTTCCGGCGGTACCTGACCGGCTTCTACCTGCACCGTTCGTCGGCCCGCACGGTCACTGTCTGTCGGCATGATCGGTGCTTCGCGGCAAGACCGCCGGTTAGAGGCACGATCGGTGCTGCCCGGCAACGGTAATGCCTCTCAGCGACGGTTGTGGCGGTTGGGGACGGTCGTGCGCCCTGGTTCCGCCGGCAAGCTGCACTTCTGCCGGTCAGGACCCCCTCTTTTGCGGCTGACCCCTCCGCCGCCACAGTTCTGCCGGCAAGATTCAGTTCAGCCGGCAACATCCAGTTCCGCCGGTACGTGACAGGCCTCTTCCTGTACCGTTCGTCCGCCCGCACGGTCACTGTCTGTCGGCATGATCGGTGCTTCTCGGCAAGACCGCCGGTTAGAGGCAGGATCGGTGCTGCCCAGCAACGGTAATGCCTTCTAGCGACGGTTGTGGCGGTCCCGGACGGTCGTGCGCCCTGGTTCCGCCGGCAAGCTGCACTTCTGCCGGTCAGGACCCCCTCTTTTGCGGCTGACCCCCTCCGCCGCCGCAGTTCAGCCGGCAAGCTGCACTTCCGCCGGCAAGATTCAGTTCCGCCGGCAACATCCAGTTCCGGCGGTACGTGGCCGGCTTCTACCTGTCCGTTCGTCCGCCCACATGGTCACTGTCTGTCGGCATGATCGGTGCTTCGCGGCAAGACCGCCGGTTAGAGGCACGATCGGTGCTGGCCAGCAACGGTAATGCCTTCTAGCGACGGTTGTGGCGGTTGGGGACGGCGTGCGACCTGGTTCCGCCGGCAAGCTGCACTTCCGCCGCTCACGACCCCCTCTTTTGCGCCTGACCCCTCTGCCGCCGCCACAGTTCTGGCAGCAACATCCAGTTCCGGCGGTACGTGACCGGCTTCTTCCTATACCGTTCGTCCGCCCGCACGGTCACTGTCTGTCGGCATGATCGGTGCTTCGCGGCAAGACCGCCGGTTAGAGGCAGGATCGGTGCTGCGCAGCAACGGTAATGCCTCTCAGCGACGGTTGTGGCGGTCCGGGACGGTCATGCAGTGCCGCTGTGGCTGTGCCGGACGCCAATCGGGCGCCCGACTGTCGCATGCCCTTGGCTCCGTCGATCTTGGTGTACCCGGAAGGGGGTGGGGCGTGGGTTGGTGTACCCGGAAGGGGGCGGGGCGTGAGTTGGTGTGCCCGGAAGGGGGTGGGGCGTGGGTTGGTGTGCCCGGAAGGGGGTGGGGCGTGGGTTGGTGTACCCGGAAGGGGGTGGGGCGTGAGTTCGCGTACCCGAAACAGTCCAGCAGCCCCGCGCCCCTGGCCCCTGGCCCCCGGCCCCCGTCACGCTCCCGGGCGCACCACGTACGTGTTGACCGGGCGCCCCGTGGTCCCGTACTCGAGCGTGAGCTCGAGCCGTCCCTTGCGCTCGAGCTCGCTGAGGTAGCGCTGCGCGGTCGGGCGCGAGATCCCGATGAGCTCCGAGACGTCTTGCGCGCCGAGTGGCCGCTCAGCCGAGCGAACGGCGTCGAGCACCTTCTGCATGGTCGGCGGGAGGCCCCGCGAGGTGGGTGCCGGCGTCGGTGCGTGCCGCGCCGCGAAGAGCGCATCGACGTCGTTCTGGCCCGAAATGAGCCGCGACTCCGCCTCGGTGCGCCACCGCCGGTAGGCCGCGAGCTGCGCGGTGAGCTGGTCGAAGCCGAACGGTTTGACGAGATAGTAGACGGCACCGCCGCGCATCGCGGCCCGCACGGTCGCGACGTCGCGGGCGGCGGTGATGATGATGGCGTCGACGTCGTGCGTCTCGCGGAGGGAGCGCAGCAGGGCGATCCCGTCCTCGTCGGGCAGGTAGACGTCGAGTAGCAGGAGGTCGGGCTCGAGGCGGGCGACGGCGTCGCGCGCCTCCGCGGCCGTGTGCGCCTCGCCGACGCATTCGTACCCCTGAACCCGCCCGATGTGCGCGGCATGGATTCGCGCCACCCGGTAGTCGTCGTCGACCACGAGGGTCCGGATCATAGAGCCGCAGCTCCTTCCGCCTGATGGGTCGGCGCCGGTGCCGGCACCCATACCTCGAAGCGTCCGCCGGGTCCGGCGAACACGTCAATCGTGCCACCCGCGCGGTGCACGATCCGCGCCACGAGCGCGAGCCCAATGCCGCGACGCATGCCGGGGCGCGGCACTTTCGTGGTGTAGCCGTCGCGTACGACGGCGTCGATCGCCTCGGCGGGGACGCCGGGGCCGTTGTCGGTCACCGAGATGAAGATCCCGGACGAGTCGTCGAGCTGGAGGGTAACCTCGCGGGGTGCGGGCTGGCCCACGACGGCGTCGACCGCGTTGTCGAGCAGGTTGCCGACGATCGTGACGAGGTCCTGCGTGGCGAGGAACGGTTGGCGGAGCTGCGAATCGTCGGTCACTGTCAGCTCGACGTCCTGCTCACCCGCCACCGTGACCTTCGCGAGGATGAGGGCCGCGAGCTCGGGCGGTTCGACGCGGCCACGCAGGCCCTCGCCGAGAGAGCGCGAGGTGTCCGCGATGCCTGAGATGAAGTTGCGCGCCTGATCCACGTCGCCGAGCTCGAGGAGGCCGCTCACCACGTGCAGCCGGTTCGCGTACTCGTGCTCTTGAGCGCGCAGTGCCTCCATGAGCCCCTCCGTCGAGCGCAAGTTGCGCACGAGACCTTCGACCTCGGTGCGGTCGCGTAGCGTGACGACGGCCCCGATGCTCCGGCCGCCCACGCTCACAGGCATCCGGTTCGCCACGAGCAGTGCGTCATCGGTCAGCACCGCCTGGTCGGGGCCAGTCTCACTGCCCGTGAGGATGTCGCGGAGCCGTCCGCCGGGCAGAAGCTCGTCGATCTTCTGCCCCAACGCGTTTCCTTCGAGCTGGAGGAGGCGCCGGGCCTCGTTGTTGATGACGGTGACGCGATCGTTGTCGTCGAGCCCGATCATGGCCTCCTTGATCCCGTGGAGGAGCGCCTCGCGGTCTTGAAGGAGCGAGGCGATCTCCGCCGGTTCGAGCCCGAACGTCGCACGCTTGATCGCCCTGCCGAGCAGGAGCGAACTGACGGCTCCGATGAGCAGCACCAGAGCTGAATACCCGACGATGAGCCCGGCTTCGCGACCGATCGCCGTGTTCACGTTGGCCTCGAGGATGCCCACCGAGACTTCGCCGATGACGTTGCCGTGCGAATCGAAGATCGGTGCCTTCGCATTCGCGGAATTGCCAAGGCTTCCGGGATCCGTTCCGAGGTGAGTCTGGCCGTCCAAGACCGCGACCGGTTCTTCGAGGCGCTTGCCGATGAGCGAGGGGTTCGGATGGGAATAGCGGACGCCGTTCCGGTCAGTGACGACGACGTAGTCCGGCTGCGCGTGGAGCCTCACCTGTTCGGCGAGGGCCTGGATCTGGTGGTTGGGGTCCTTCGCTTCAAGGTCAGAGACGATCTCCGGCATCTGGGCAACGGTGGTCGCAATTCCGAGGGCGCGGAGGCGGTATTGATCGTCGAGGACTTGGCGGGTGATCTGGCTCGTGACGAAGCCGCCGAGGGCGACCGTGAGCAACAGGATGCACAGCGTCCACACGAGAATCTGTGACGCAACGGGCCGGGCGCGCCACCATTTTCGAGGGTTTTTCATCGTGATGGGCCTTGGATGATCAAAAGGCTCAAAACGTGAATGAAAGCTAATAATCCTCGCAATCCGCGCAACTCTGGCCGCACCCTCGTGGTCCTTTCTACGGTTGTACCAGTCGCTGTGATTCAGCTCACCGGGTACATAGAAAGGATCCCGCAATCAAAGGCATCCGCGCAAATTACGCGGTGATGTCGATTCGCAGCCAACCTGCACCGAAAGACGCAGAGCTCTTTCCCGAAAGACAGAGAGGTCTTTGACCATGGGTGGAAATCATCCCCGCCGCGCGCCGGCGGCTCCCGGCCGAGCCGACGAGCCCGCCGGCATCGAAATCACCGGTCTTACCAAGCGCTACCTGACTCCGAAGGGGGAAACGTTCACGGCCATCAAGGACGTGACCCTCTCGGTTGAGCCCGGCCAGTTCTGCTCGATTGTCGGGCCGACCGGCTGCGGCAAGTCCACAACTCTCGCGCAGGTCTCCGGCCTCGAGCGGCCGAGCGCCGGCTCGGTCAAGGTCGGCAGCCACATCGTCGACGGCATCACGAGCGGCGTCAGCTACATGTTCCAGGCGGACGCGCTGTTCCCGTGGAAGAGCGTGCTCAACAACGTCATGATGGGCCCGATCCTGCTCGGCACGCCGAAGCGCGAGGCCACCGAGCTCGCGATGGACTGGCTCCGCCGCGTGGGCCTCGCCGGCTTCGAGGACCGCTACCCACACCAGCTCTCGGGCGGCATGCGCAAGCGCGTGGCCATGGCCGCGGCCCTCATCAACAACCCCCGCATCCTGCTCATGGATGAGCCGTTCGGCGCGCTCGATGTGCAGACGAAGGCGATCATGCAGAACGAGCTGCTCAAGCTCTGGGAGGAGCTGCGGCCCTCGGTCCTGTTCATCACCCACGACCTTGACGAGGCGGTCGCCCTCTCCGACCGCGTCGTCATCATGACCACGAGCCCGGGCTCCGTGAAGGACATTTTCGACATCGACCTGCCGCGGCCCCGTGGCAACGTCCAGGAGATCCGGCACGAAAAGCGGTTCCTCGAGCTCGAAGGCCAGATCTGGGACTCCCTCAAGGACGAAGTGACCCGGGCCTACGCCCGAACGGCAGGTGCAGCAGCATGACAACAGCAATTAGGCAGGCAAGGACTCCCGTGGTTGAGCAACCGACCGACCTGCAGGCGGCGGGACGCCGCAAGGCCCGGCGCCGTACGACGGCGGTGTGGGCGGGCCGCGCGGCCCTTGCCATCATCGTCGTGGGCGGTTGGCAGTGGTTCACCGAGGCGGGCTGGGTCGACAAGTTCTTCTTCGGCCAGCCCTCCATGATCTGGGACAGCCTCGTCAAGCTGTTCACCGAGGGCACCGCCTTCGGCAGCATCTGGGACAACCTCTGGGTCACGGTCCAGGAGGCGTTCTTCGGCTTCCTGCTCGGCACGTTCGTGGGCATCGTGCTCGGCATCCTCCTAGGCTCGAACAAGTACCTCTCCTCGGTCATCGGCCCGTACATCCGGATCGTGAACTCGATTCCCCGAATCGTGCTCGGCTCGATCTTCATCGTCGCGTTCGGCCTCGGGGTCTTCCCGAAGATCCTGCTCGCGGCAGTTCTCGTCTTCTTCGTCGTGTTCTTCAACGCCTTCCAGGGCGTCCGCGAAGTCGATCAGAATCTCGTAGCGAACGTGCGGGTGCTCGGCGCCTCGCCGTTCCAGGTCGCGGTGCACGTGACGATTCCCTCGGCGATGACGTGGATCATCGCGAGCCTGCACACCGCGTTCGGGTTCGCGATCATCGGCGCCCTCGTCGCGGAGGTGCTCGGCGCCCAGAAGGGCGTGGGCCTGATCATCAGCCAGGCGCAGGGGACGTTCGATCCGAATACGGTTTTCGCCTGCATGGTGATCATCGCCATCGTCACGCTTGTCGCAGAATTCCTCATCAGCCTTCTGGAGCATTCGCTCTTGAAGTGGCGACCGCCGAACCGCTCTGAGGCCCAGGCAATCTAATCGCAGATTTGCCAATGAGATTTTCCATCACAACACCCGAATCAGAACAAAGGAAAAGTGCGCCAATGAAGAAGCACGCCATCTACTCTGTTGCCGCAGCCGGAGCGATTGCTCTGACGCTCGCAGCTTGCGGAAGCAACACCGCAGGCAGCAGCTCTTCGGCCAGCGGGGGCTCCAGCAGCAGTGCCAACTCTTCGATGCCCAAGGTCACCATGATGGTCGGCGGCATCGACAAGCAGATCTACCTCCCGTACCAGCTCGCAGAGAGCCTCGGCTACTACAAGAAGTACGGCGTGGACATGCAGCTCTCGACCGAGCAGCAGGGCGGCGTCGGGGCTGAGGACGCCATGGCCTCGGGCCAGGTTGATCTGGCCGGTGCTTGGTACATCCACACCATCGACTTCCAGTCCAAGGGCAAGGACGTCATCAACCTCGTGCAGCTCTCGGGCGCGCCGGGCGAGCGCATCATGTGCAGCCCCAAGGCCAACGTCCACTCCGGTGCCGATCTGAAGGGCAAGACTGTTGGCGTTACCGACCTCGGCTCCGGCACGGATGAGCTGACCCAGTTCATCGCCGCGAAGGCCGGCCTGTCGAAGAACGATTACCACACCATCGCCGTCGGCGCCGGAGCCACCGCTATCGCAGCTATCCAGCGCGGCTCCGCTGACTGCGTCATGACGACGCAGCCCACGGTCGGTGCGCTTGAGAGCAAGAACCTCGCTGTTCCCGCGATTGACCTTGCGACGTCCGACGGCGCGAAGGCTGCACTGGGGGGTACGTTGCCCTCGGCTGGGCTCCTGGCCCGTGCAGACTGGGTCAAGAACAACGAGGACACGGCGCAGAAGGTTGTGGACGCGCTCGTCGACACGATGCACTGGATCAGCACTCACTCCGCTGCCGACATCGCTGACAAGCTCCCGCAGTCCTTCGTCCAGAACAGCACGATCACCAAGGACCAGTACATCTCGGGCCTGAACCAGGACAAGGCCCAGTTCCTGCCCGACGGCATCATGCCTGCTGGCGGTCCGAAGACGATCTTTGACGAGGAGAAGACGATCGGCGTCGACACCTCGAAGATCACCTACGCGGACACCTTCACGAACAAGTACGCCGAGGCCGCGCTCAAGCTTGAGGGCTACACCGCAAGCTCGACCCCTGCCGGTGACAACGGCTGACGCAAGCGCTCCATAACTCCCCGGGGCCGCGCCCCCATCGGGCCCGGGGGAAGCGGCGGGCTCGCACCTCTCCCTGGGTGCGGGCCCGCCGTCGTCGTTTGTTGGTCACCTCCGGCGGGTGCGAACTCGTTCGTTGGTCACCTCCTGCGGGTGCGGGCTCGTTTGTTGGTCACCTCCCGCTGGGAAAACACCGGGAGTCGCTCCGAGGACTTGACGCGGGGCGCACCCCAAGGGGTTGGCTGGAGGCATGACTGAGCAGACGCGAACCCTAGGCACCGTTTCCCCTCTGACCGTTTCCTCCATGGGCCTCGGCTGCATGGGCATGTCGGAGTTCTATGGAGCACCGGACGAGGCCTCGGGCATCGAGACCATCCATCGTGCCCTCGACCTCGGCATCACATTCATCGACACCGCTGACATGTATGGGCCGTTCACGAACGAAAAGCTGGTGGGCCGGGCAATTTCGGGCCGCCGCGACGAGGTGCAGCTCGCGACGAAGTTCGGCAATGTGCGGGGAGAGAACGGCGAACGGCTCGGCATCAATGGAAGCCCCGAGTACGTGCGCTCGGCCTGCGACGCCTCGCTTGCCCGGCTCGGAGTGGATCACATCGACCTCTACTACCAGCACCGCGTCGATCCGAAGGTCCCGATCGAGGACACTGTGGGCGCGATGGCCGAGCTCGTCCAGGCAGGCAAGGTGCGGCACCTGGGCCTCTCAGAGGCGTCGCCGCAGACCATCCGGCGCGCGCACGCCGTACATCCCATCACCGCCCTGCAGACGGAGTACTCGCTCTTCACGCGTGACCTCGAGGACGAGATCCTCCCGACGATCCGTGAGCTCGGCATCGGCCTCGTGCCCTACTCGCCGCTGGGCCGCGGCATCCTCACGGGTCGCATCACAGCCGAATCGCTCTCGAAGGACGGCGACTCCCGCAGCAGCCGCTACTTCCCGCGATTCCAGGGCGAGGCTCTTGAGGAGAACCTCCGTCTCGTTGACCAGATCAAGGCGATCGCCGAGCAGAAGGGCGTCACGCCGGGCCAGATCGCTCTTGCGTGGGTCTTGGCGCAGGGCGACGACGTGGTGCCGATTCCCGGGACCAAGCGGGTCAAGTACCTCGAGGAGAACGCGGCCGCACGCGACATCCGTCTCTCCGACGAGGATCGCGAGGCGCTGGAAGAAGCGGTGCCGCGCGGCGCCGTCGTCGGCTCCCGCTACGGCGACATGAGCAGCATCGACCAAGGCTGACGTTCCGCGGGCACTCCCGCGGGCACTGGCCCGCGGGAGTGCCCACGTCGTGTCAAGATCCCTTTTGCGGGCAGAATGTCGTCATGCGCACCTTTGGGGTAGAGGAAGAGCTGCTCGTCGTGGATCCCACGACCGGCCAGGCCCTTCCGCTCGCCGACCGGATGCTCGCCGTCGCGGGCAGGCCCCAGGACATGTCCCACGAGTTCAAGCTCGAGCAGATCGAGATCCAGACCGTGCCATGCCGGGATCACGACGAGATCCTCAGCGCCCTGTACGCGGGCAGACGGCTCGCGGACAGGGCGGCCCGCGCATGCGGCGGCCGCATTGCGGCCCTTGCAACCTCGCCGCTCCCCGTCGAGAGCTCCCTGACCCCCAACGATCGCTTCGCCCGGATGAACCACGAATTCGGGCTCATCTCGCGCGAGCAGCTCACATGCGGCCTCCACGTGCACGTCGGCGTGGACTCGCCCGAGGAGGGCGTTGCGGTCCTGGACCGGATCCGCGAATGGCTGCCGGTTCTCGTCGCTCTCACGGGCAATTCGCCGTACTGGTTCGGCATCGACACCGGCTACTCGAGCTTCCGGACCCAGGCCTGGAACCGCTGGCCCTCCTCCGGCCCTCAGGAGGTCTACGGGGAGGCGGGTGCCTACCGCGAGCGGGTCGACGCCATGATCGCGACCGGCGCGATCCTCGACGAGGGCATGGCCTACTTCGACGCGCGCCTTTCACGCTTCCATCCGACCGTCGAGATCCGGGTCGCCGACGTGCCGCTCCTCGCCGCCGATTCGGCCCTCGTGGCAGTCCTCGTGCGCGCGCTGGTTGAGACGGCGGCCCGCGAGGCGAACGACGGCGTTGCCCCCTTGGGTACTTCGGTCGCCCTTCTGCGGCTCGCGGCATGGCGCGCGAGCCGTTCAGGACTGGACGGCGATCTGGTGCACCCTGCGACGTTCCTCCCCGTCCCCGCTGCGGATGCGGTCGACGCGCTGCTCGCCCACGTTGCCCCCGTGCTCCGCGAGGCCGACGAGTTCCGCCGGACGGAGCGTGCTATCGCAGAGGTCCTCGCGCGGGGAACAGGCGCCCGGGCGCAGCGGCTCGCTGCCGAGGCAGGGGGCCTCGCCGCCGCCGTGGGGATGGCGCTCGAGCGCACGGCGTCGCCGGAGGGGACGTGGGACGACGGCAGCAGGGTCGCGCTGAGCGTTGTCCGGCGGGCGTCGAATTTCCTGAGCGCCTAGCCCCTAGCGCCTGCCCAGGCTGGGGGAGGCCCTGCCTGGGTACGCGCGAGCCCGGGCCTCAGGGACGGACGTACCTCCGCAGGCGGCCGCCCTCCGTCTCGCGCCGCTGGGCGTCGGCGGCCTCGTAACCGCTGCCGCCCCCTCCCGTTGCCGCGTAGCCGGTGGCCGTGGTCGCGGCATCTGTGAGCGGCGCTTCTCCGGCCTCCGGCCCGCGGCCGGTCCATCCGAGGCCTCGGTAGTAGTCGTAGAGGCGGTCTTCCTCGTCTTGCTCGACACGAGCGTCGGGGTCCACGTGGGGCGCGTCCTTGACCTGCTCCTTCGTGTAGGGGACCACCAGGTCATCGTCCTGGAGCCTTGCCTCATCGAGCGGAACGAAGGATTCGTGGGTCCCGAACAGGCCGGTCTTGACCGTCAGCCAGTTCGCCTCCCCGGTCTCGTCGTCGAGGTAGAAGTGCCCGATCCCCCCGATTTTCTCCCCATCCGGGGTGACGACGCTGCCGTTCTTGTCTACGAGGCTGTCGATTTGATCGTTGGTGAACATTGGGCCTCATTACCCGCGCGGGTCGGCCAGCAAGCAGCTGCTCGGCGGTCAGAGTCTTCACCCGCGGAGCAGGCGCTTGAGCGTGACCCAGTACGCTGGCCCCGCGACGGCGAACGCCGCGAGCCCCACGATCCCCGGGAAGCGCGCCAAGCCGAAGTCCTGGGACCAGCGCACGGTGGATCCCGGCGTCGGCCGATTCTCGTTGCGACCTGCGCCGTCGCCGCGCCCCGGGCTCACCGTGACCTCGATCGAGCCGCGAACGAGCTTCCCGGACTTCACAATCCGTGCGTGCCCGGCGTGGGCCTCCTCGGGCGGCTCAATCTCCTCAAAGGTCATGACGTCATTGAAACCGAGCAGCCGGCCCCGGAAGCCAACGCGGGTGAGCAGGGTGCACGCGACGAACCTGTGGCCCGGCCGCAACTCGTCCGCAGAGGCGAGGCCCTCGATGATGTGCGTGAACGGGATGAGCCTGTCGTGGGCCCGGAGGTCCAGGATCCGGGCCCACGCTATCGGGGCAGGCAGTGGCGTCTCGAGTCGGAGCTCGAAGTGCCGGAGTCGCCCGGGCACGGTCAGGCCTTGAGGGCGTGCTCGAGGTCCCCGATGAGATCGCCGACGTCCTCGAGGCCCACGCTGAGCCGCAGGACGCCGTCGCTCAGGCCGATCGCCGCGCGGCCCTCGGGACCCATGGCCCGGTGCGTCGTCGTCGCCGGATGGGTGACGAGCGACTTCGAATCGCCGAGGTTGTTCGAGATGTCGATGATCCGGAGGCCGTTGAGGAAGCGGAAGGCAGCGTCCTTGCCCCCGCTCTCGGGGGCGTTGAGTTCGAACGTGAGGACGGTGCCGCCAGCGCTCATCTGCTTGCGGGCAAGCTCGTACTGCGGGTGCGACTTGAGGTGCGGGTACTTGACCCAGCCGACCTCTGGCTGCGCCTCGAGCCACTCCGCGATCGCGAGGGCGTTCGCGGACGAATGGCGCACGCGCAGTCCCATCGTCTCGAGACCCTTGGTCAGGATCCAGGCGTTGAAGGGGCTGAGGGCCGGGCCGGTGTGCCGCATGAGCTGCTTGACGGGACCTTCGATGTAGTCCTTCGGCCCCAGGATCGCGCCCCCGAGCACGCGCCCCTGGCCGTCGATGTGCTTCGTCCCCGAGTACACGACGACGTCGGCGCCGAAATCGAGGCTGCGCTGCAGGAGCGGCGTCGCGAAGACATTGTCGACGACGACGGTCGCGCCGGCCGCGTGGGCGAGCTCGGCGACCGCCTGGATGTCCACGAGCTCCTGCATGGGGTTGGACGGCGACTCGAAGAAGACGGCCTTGGTCGGCACGGAGAGCGCCTCGCGCCACTGCTCGGCGTCGGGCCCGTCGACAAAGACGGTCTCGACGCCCCAGCGGGGGAGGATCTCGTTGAGGATCACGAAGCACGAGCCGAAGAGGCTGCGGGCGGCGACGACGCGGTCGCCGGCCCCGAGAAGCGCGCCGAGCGCGGTGAACACCGCCGACATGCCAGAGGCGGTCGCGAAGCACGCCTCGGTGCCCTCGAGCAGCCGCAGCCGCTCTTGGAACGTGGCCACGGTGGGGTTGCCGTAGCGCGAGTAGACGAAGCGTTCTTCCTCGCCGGTGAACGCGCGCTCGGCGGCCTCCGCCGTCTCGTACACGAAGCCGGAGTTGAGGAACAGGGCCTCCGAGGTTTCCTGAAAATTGCTGCGGTCAAGCCCGCCGCGCACTGCCTGGGTGTCTTCGCTCCAGCTGGCGGCGTCGATGTTGAAGGTCACTGACTACTCTTGTCCTACGTTCGTCGGGAGGCCCCGGTTCTTCCATCCGTTCACGTTCCGCTGCCCGTCGGGGCCGGGCACGCCCTCGAAACCCTCGAGCACGTTGAACGCCCTGAAGCCGAGATTCGTCGCGGCCGCTGCCGCTGCGGCCGAGCGATGCCCGGAGCGGCACATGAACAGGAGTTCGGTCTCACGGTCCTCGGGGCCCTGGAGCTCAAGCTCCACCACGAAGTCCGGGTTCGGGATGCCACCCGAGAAGACCCAGGGGATGAACAGGGGGTCGTTGTCCGTCTGGCGCGTGTCGGGGATCCCGATGTGCGCCCATTCCTCCTCCGTGCGCACGTCGACGAGGACGGCGGAGCCCGACTTCAGCTTGTCCCAGGCCTGATCCGGCGTCAGGTCGCCAGCGTAGAGGCTCACGCGTGGCCCTCCCCGTCGTACTCGCCGTCGGCCGTGAGGCCCTCGGCCAGATCGTCGACCGCGGACGCAACAGCCGCGTCCGCCCGGGCCACTGCGTGAGGCAGGATGATGGCTTGGGCGACGATCACGTCCGTGCCGTTGAACGTGGCTGCAGGGCTCCCGTGGAGCACGTAGCCCTCCGCGAGAGCCTGGGAGATCCGGGCGCAGAACTCGCGAGTGTCCGGCCCGGTGAGGAGACGGTAGGCGAGGCGCTCTTCGGAGGCGTTCGCCGGTGCGGCGGGATCGTTGAGGGGTGTGGTGGCCGCCTCTCCCGTCTCTGTGGCGGTATCGGACATGGGCGGGCTCCTTCTGGCTTGCGTATCGATGGTCGAATTGCCGAGTCGTCACCTGAGGCACCCCGCCGGATGGAGGGTTGCCGGCCAGCAAGTCAGGGCAGTGCGACCGCACGGGGGACGTCCCGTCGTCGCGCGCTGGCGCTCGTTACTCTGGCACGAACGTAGCACGCGACGACCGGGCCAGCCACGGCGAGGCGGTAACGATTGGCAACACCGCGCAACACGGCGGCACGGTGGGTTTCTAGCTTTCTCCTGTGAGAAAGACGAGGGCGCGAAAACCGCGCATCTACCTCGGGATCGGCGGCATATGCTCATGGGAGGAGAGGAATAACACGGCGCGGAGGAGCCCCGGTGAATGAGGCAGAGAGGCCTACAGTTCTCGAGGTACAGGATCTCGTTGTCCGCTACGGTCAGCAGACCGCGGTCGACGGGCTGAGCTTTTCCATCAGTCGAGGCGAGATCTTTGGGCTCCTCGGCCCGAACGGAGCGGGAAAGACGACGACGCTCAGCGTCATCGAGGGCCTCCGCAAGCCAGATTCCGGCCGGGTCGTGATCGACGGTGTCGAGACCCTCCACGCGCCGCTCGCCGTCAAGGCGAAGCTCGGCGTTCAGCTCCAGGCATCGAGCTTCCAGTCCGAGCTCACGATCGAGCAGATCGCCCGCCTGTACGCGGGCCTCTACGGGCTCAGTCTCCCGCAGCGGCAGATCAGGGAACGGCTGGCGGACGTCGGACTCCAGCAGGAGATCACGAAGCCCTTCAAGAAGCTCTCGGGCGGCCAGCAGCAGCGCTTCTCGCTCATGGTGGCAACGATCCACAACCCTTCGATCCTGCTCCTCGACGAGCCCACCGCCGGGCTCGATCCGCAGTCCCGCCGTCAGCTGTGGGACCGGATCGAGGGTTCGCGGAAGAGGGGCGGGAGCATCCTGCTCACGACCCACTCGATGGAGGAGGCCCAGGCCGTGTGCGACAGCGTCGCGATCATCGACCACGGCCGGCTCCAGGCGTTCGGAGCGCCGAAGGACCTCGTGGCCATGCACCGCGACGATCCGCGCGTCCAGGCCGTCGCCCACGGCGATGTGACCCTCGAAGATGTCTTCATCGGGCTGACAGGGAGTGCCATCCGTGACTGAGACCATTGCCCGCGCCGTACCGCCGATCGGGCTGACGCTGAGATCGCTCCTTCGCGCGGATGCCACGGTCCTCCTGCGCAGCAGGCAGGCCGCGATCCTCAACCTCGCCGTGCCGATCCTCATCCTCATCGTGACCAACCGTGGAGGGAAACTCGGAAACCCCGGCTTCCTCATTGGCATGGCGCTCACCTATGGGCTGCTCTCCTCGGCGCTCATCGGCTACTCGATCACCGTTGCGCGCGACAGGGAGGCAGGCGTCTTCCAGCGCCTTCGCGTCACGCCCACCCCGACGTGGGCCATCATGGCAAGCCGGCTCGCCGTGCAGCTTGTGGCAAACCTCGTCGTCTCCGTCATCGTCATGATCGTCGGCAGCATCATGCACAACACGACGTTTTCGTTCGGGGTCTACCTCCTCATGTTCGTCGTCTCGCTTCTGGGCGCCGTCGTCTTCCTCAGCATCGGGCAGGCGCTCGTGGGGCTCGTCAAGAACGCGACCGCGGTCAACGCGGTCGGGAGGGTCCTGTTCATCCTGTTGATCCTCACCGGCGTCCTCGGCTCGACCGGCATCCTCGGGGACGACTTCAAGAGCTTCGCCTCGTGGACCCCGGTCGGGGCGCTCATCAACCTGTTCTCGGCGGTCCTGAACACGTCGGCCTGGGGCGCCGACCAGACGAACGGCATCATCGCGTGCATCGGCTACATCGTGATCTTCGCGGGCATCGGCATCCGCTGGTTCCGCTGGGATCCGCAGTAGGAGTAGGAGCTCCCGGCAGGGACCTCCAGTTGGGGGATCCCAGCAGGCTCAGCTCGCCACCCTCAGGAGCTGGCCTCCAGAAGGTGGTTCGGCAGGCGATTCCCAGGGGCGCGCCCACGGATTTCGAGGAGTTCGCGGGCGTGCGCCCACAGCCGGCGGTCCTCGTCGGAGACCGGCTCCCAGGGCTTGACGGAACGGGCGGTGCCATTCTCGTCGCGCGCCACCATGACCGTGAGGCAGTACGTCGTGAGGTGTAGTTCGCCGCCCTTAGGGCTGCCCGAGCGGACGTGGACCGCGATGTGCATCCCCTTGTTGCCGGTGTACACGAGCCGCGCTTCGACCTCGACCACGTCGCCGATGAGCAGCGGCCGGTAGAACCGGACTCCTCCCGAGAACACCGCCACGGTGTCCTGGCCCGAATACCGTGCGGAACACACGTAGGCGGCCTCATCGATCCACTTCATGACCGTGCCGCCATGGACCTTTCCGCCCCAGTTGACGTCCGTCGGAGCGGCGAGGAAGCGCAGGACGACGCGCTCCGCCGTGCCCTCGTCGGTGTACACCTGACGGCCCATCGACTGGACGATTTCGTCGCGTACCTCGATCCGCGCGATCGCGTGCGCCTCGGCCTCCCTCTCCGCGTCCGTGCTCGGCACGAACCTCGGCACCTCGACGGGCTTTCCGTCCGTGCCGACGGCCACGAAGATCACGAGGCACTGGCTGCGCATCGTCGGCGTGCCGCCCCTCGGATCACCAGAGGAGACGACCGTGCTGATGTGCATCGACGTACGCCCGGTGTAGACGATCGTGGCCGTTACCTCGACCATGTCCCCGACGTTCACGGGGTCGGCGAAGTGGATGTTCCCGACGTAGGCCGTCACGGCGTACGTCTTCGACCAGCCGACCGCGGCCGCGTACGCGGCCTTGTCGACCCATTCAAGGACTGTGCCGGCATCGACCGAGCCGGAATGCCCGACGTCGGTCGGAGCGGCCAAGAAGCGCAGGGTGACCCTGTTGCTCGCAGGGGGTGTCACGCCGTCGTCCGCCCTCAGCCCCAGAGCCGCTGGCTGGCGAGCCGCGCGCCCTCGGAGAGCGCCTCGAGCTTCGCCCACGCGATCTGCGGGTGCACGCGCCCGCCGAGGCCGCAGTCCGTCGAGGCGATGACGCGCTCGCGGCCGAGGATCTGGGCGAAGCGCTCGATGCGGTCGGCGACGAGCTCGGGGTGCTCGACGACGTTCGTCGCGTGCGAGACGACGCCGGGCACCACGGCCTTCTCCTCGGGAAGGGTGAGGTCGCGCCACACCTTCCACTCGTGCTCGTGGCGTGCGTTCGCCGCCTCGAACGAGTACGAGCCGGCGTTGATCGAGAGCATTGTCTGGGCGAGGTCCGCGAACGGGAGGTCCGTGGTGTGCGGGCCGTGCCACGAGCCCCAGCACAGGTGGAAGCGGATCTGCTCCTGGGGCAGGTCGCGGATCGCGTAGTTGAGGGCCTCGACCCGGAGCTGCGTGAAGGCGAGGTAGTCCTCGACCGTGGGCTCGGGGTTGATCATGTCCCAGTTCTCGGCGATCGAGGGGTCATCGATCTGGACGGTGAGCCCGGCGTCCACGATCGTCTTGTACTCCTCGCGCATCGCGTCCGCACACGCGTAGACGAGTTCCTCGTCGCTCTTGTAGTACTCGTTCGCGATCCGTGACGCGGAGCCGGGGGAGAGGGCGGGGAGGAAGCCGGTCTCGAAGCCGTTGGCCGCGAGGGCCTCCTTGAGGTGTGCGATGTCCCGCTGCACGGCTTCCTGGCCGGTGTACGTGATGGGGCCGGTGACCGTCGGCTGGGGAACGGCCTTGCGGCCGGTGAGGATGAACGAGTTCGGATCGTTGTAGGCCTCGTCGAAGCGCACCCGGTCGCGCCGGTCCCGCATGCTCGTGAGGCGGATCTTGCCCGGCTCTGAACGGACCTTCTCGGTGCTCTGCCAACGGTCCACGCCGCCCGGCGTCAGGCCCCCCAGACGCGAGAAGGAGTAGTTCCACCAAGCCCCGTAGTCGACGGAGTTCGACATCGTGTGGCCGTACTCGCCGTCGTTCGGGAACGTGATGCCCACCTCGCGCTGCCGCGCCACAACGTCCTTCACCGAGCCCGCGAGCAGCTCTTCGAAAGCAGCCGGGTCCCCAGGGTTCTCCGTCATAGCCGCGTTCGCGGCGAGAAGCTCGGGGGAGCGGGGCAAAGAGCCGGCATGCGTCGTCTGAATGGAGTCGGTGTTGTGCATGGGGCCAGTCTGGCCCATCGGACGGACAGAATTGCCGGGTTACGGCGGGTTAAGCCGTGCCGCACCCGCCGGACCCGGCAATTTCTGCAACGCGCCCGACGTCAGTCGCGGTCCTCGTCGCCGAAGCCGGTCTGCGTGTGGCCGCCGCTGTCTGAAGGTATGCCCGCGGCCCCGGCCGTGCCCAGTCCGATCCCGGTGCCGGGCCGGCGCCGCTCGCGGTGCGGCGGCTCCTTGGCCTCGCCGTCTGGGTGCGGGTGCTGCAGGAGCATGGACTCCTGGTTGTGGCCGTAGCCCTCGTCCTGGTTGTAGCCCTCGCCCAATCCCGGGTCGTCCCCATAGACAGGGGTATCCATGTTGGCCGGTTGGCTCGATCGCGCAGGCTGGCTGTCTTGGGTCTCGGTCACTTCGCTCGGGTCCATGCAGGAACCGTAGGCATACGACGGCGGAGGGCGCCAGATGCGTCCGCCCTCAGCTGAGCGGGCCACCCCGGCGTGCCGTCAGACGAACGCCGACTTGCCAGTGACGGCCCTGCCGACGATGAGCGAGTTGATCTCATAGCTGCCCTCGTACGTGTAGAGGACTTCTGCGTCCCCGAAGAGCTTGGCCATCTCGAAGTCGCTCGAGATCCCGTTCCCGCCCAGAAGCGAGCGGCCCAGAGCCACCGAGGCCCGGGCAAGGCGCGTCGTCGTCGCCTTCGCCATGGCGGCCTGCGCCATCTCGAGGCGCCCCTCCTGCTGCAGCCGCGCGATCTCGAGCATGAGCGCGAGCGAAGCGTGGGCGTTGCCGAGGATCTCAGCGAGCTGCTGCTGCACGAGCTGGAACGAGGCGAGCTCGCGCCCGAACTGCAACCGCTCGAGCGCGTACGCGCGTGCGACGTCGAACGCCGCGAGCTGGATCCCCGCGGCCTGCCAGCCCACCCACGCGCGCGAGTCGCGGAGGAGTTCGTTCGTGTGGGCGAATCGCGTGGCCCCCGGCAGCCGGTTCCCCTCCGGAACGCGCACCTCCTCTAGCGTGATGTCGGCGTTCTGCATGATCCGCAGGCCGATCTTGTGCGGGATCTTGCGCGCGCTGAACCCGACGCGGTCGGCTTCGACGATGAAGCCCTTGACCTCGTGGTCCTCCTCGTCGCGCGCCCAGACGAGGGCGAAGTCGGCGATTGTCCCGCTTCCGATCCAGCGCTTCGCTCCGTTGAGGATCCAGCCGTCGCCGTCCCGCCGCGCCGTCGTCGCAAGACCGCCCGCGATGTCCGAGCCGTGCTCGGGCTCGGTGAGCGCGAACGCGCCGAGCGCGTCGAAGCTCTCGAGTGGCGGGATCCAGCGCCGCTTCTGCTCGGGAGAGCCGAGGGAACCGATCATGCCCAGGATGAGCTCGTTGTGGATGCCGACGAGAGCCGAGAGCGAGACGTCCGCCCTCGCGACCTCCGTGTAGACGAGGCCCTTGAAGAGCGCCGACGTTCCGTCCGTGTGCAGCCGGGCAAGCCCTGCGTCCGCGAGGCCCGGGAGCAGCTCGCGGGGGAACGCCTCGTCGTTCCAGTAGTCGATGCTCGCGGGGCGGATCGCGCTTTGGAGGTAGTCGCGCAGCGCGTGATACCGGCGCTGTTCGTGGGCTGGGAGGAGGTCGACGACGTGGAGCAGGTCGGCGTCGGGGAACGGCGGGGCGGCGTGTGCCCCGGTCGACGCGGTATTTGGCTGGGGCAGTGATGGAGCCTCGAGCATGGGTGGCACTCTCCGTGGTGGGGCTTCCCAGCCCTCGTGAGGCGGGAAGCGGTCTTGGCGGACCATTGGACGTCCTAGTATATTTCAGAGGTGACGTGGATCACTAGCCGGGACCGTGCGGCCCCGGTTGAGGCGAGAGGCGCAGCATGACAGTCACCGACGACTTCCGAGCGGCCCGAGACCGCCTCCTTGCCCTCCGAGAGGATTACGGCCAGGCCCGTGCAGAGTTCGAATGGCCGCAGCTCGCGGAATTCAACTTCGCGACCGACTGGTTCGACCACATTGGCGCCGACCCGCAGCGCGGCTCCCAGCCGGCGCTCGTGATCGTCGAGCAGGACGGCACCTCGACCCGGCGCACCTTCGCCGAGCTCGCCGAGAGCTCGCGCCGCGTGGCCGCCTGGCTCCGCGAACAGGGAGTGCGGCGCGGCGACCACATGATCATCATGCTCGGCAACCAGGTCGAGCTGTGGGAGCTCATCCTCGCCTGCATGCGGCTCGGAGCCGTCATGATCCCGACGACCACCCTCATGGGTCCCCGCGACCTGCAGGACCGCGTAGAGCGCGGAGCCGCGCGCTGGGCCGCCGTCGGCGCATCGCACGTCGGCAAGTTCGACGGCGTCGAGGGGGATTACACCCTCATCTCGGTGGGCGGCGCGACGACGGCCACCGCCGGCGATCCAAGCGATAGCGCGGACGACGACGGCGGGCGGCAGGGCGGCGTCGTCCGCTCCGTCCTCGATTACAGCGAGGCGACGCACGCCAGCCCCGACTTCGAGCCGGACGCGCCGACCCGCGGCGACGAGACGCTCCTGCTCTACTTCACTTCGGGCACGACGTCGAAGCCCAAGCTCGTCGAGCACACGCACACCTCCTACCCGGTGGGCCACCTCTCGACGATGTACTGGATCGGCCTCGAGCCGGGAGACGTGCACCTCAACGTCGCCTCGCCGGGCTGGGCGAAGCACGCGTGGTCGAACGTGTTCGCACCCTGGATCGCCGAGGCCACCGTGTTCATCTACAACTACGCGCGCTTCGACGCGCTCGCTCTCCTCGAGCAGATGGGCCGCGAGGGCGTGACGAGCTTCTGCGCGCCGCCGACTGTGTGGCGAATGCTCATCCAGTCGGACCTCACGCGCCTCGCCACGCCGCCCCGCAAAGCCGTCTCCGCGGGCGAGCCGCTCAACGCGGAGGTCATCGAGCAGGTCGAGCGTGCGTGGGGGCTCACGATCCGCGACGGCTTCGGCCAGACGGAGACCACCGTCCAGGTCGCCAACACGCCCGGCCAACCCGTCGCCGCGGGTGCGATGGGGCGGCCGCTCCCGGGCTACGACGTCGTGCTCGTCGATCCCGCGACGGGCGAGGAGGGCGCCGACGGCGAGCTCTGCCTCCGCCTCGACCCCCGGCCCGTCGGCCTGATGGCGGGCTACCATGGCGACCCCGAGAGGACGGCCGACGCGTTCCGCGGCGGCTACTACCACACGGGCGACATGGCGCGGCGGGACCCGGACGGAGTCATCACGTACGTGGGCCGGGGCGACGACGTCTTCAAGTCCTCGGACTACCGGCTCTCGCCGTTCGAGCTCGAGAGCGTGCTCATCGAACATCCTGCCGTGGCGGAGGCCGCCGTCGTGCCGTCGCCGGACCCGGTGCGGCTCTCGGTGCCCAAGGCCTTCGTGGTGCTCGCCGCCGGGTATGAGGCGGGTCCCGAGCTCGCGGAGGAGATCCTGCGGTACTGCCGCGAGCACCTCGCGCCGTTCAAGCGCATTCGCCGGCTCGAGTTCAGCGAGCTGCCGAAGACGATCTCGGGGAAGATCCGTCGCGTCGAGCTGCGGCACGGCGAGGAAGCGCGGCATGCGGCGGATCGCGCGGCCTCTGATGGGGGCGTCGAGTACTCCGAGGCCGACTTTCCCAGCTTGAAGGACTGACGGTGGGCGGCCCGCTTCCGCGCGATCCGATCGCCGACGCGCAGCGCAACTGGGAGCGGCGCGGTTGGGGCGAGGTCGCCGCGCCCATGGCTGCCATCACAGCAGTCATGCGGACCCAGCAGATCCTGCTCGGGCGCATCGAGGAGGTGCTCAGGCCGTTCGGCCTCACGTTCGCGCGCTACGAGCTGCTCGCGCTCCTTGGCTTCGCGCGGGGCGGGGAGCTGCCGATGAGCCGCGCGAGCGCCCTCCTGCAGGTGCACCCGACCTCGGTGACCAACGCCGTCGACCGTCTTCAGGATGCCGGGCTCGTCGAGCGCTCGCCGCACCCCACGGACGGCCGCACGACGCTCGTCGGGATCACCGCCGAGGGGCGCGCTCTCGTCGAGCGGGCGACGGCGGCGCTCAATTCGGGAGTCTTCGCGCAGTCGGGCTTCACGGACGACGACGTCGAGCAGCTCATCCGCGTCCTGCACGGCTTCCGCAGGAGGGCAGGAGATTTCACCGACGACCCCTAACCCCCGTGCCCTTTTTCGTTTCGGGTACGGATACTCCCCCTCTTTCTTCGTTTCGGGTACAGATAATCCCCTTTTTTTTCGTTTCGGGTACGGATAATCACGCTCTGGCACATCTCGGGTACGGATGTTCTCAGCTTGGGAGAACCCTTGGACGGATTATCTGTACCCGAAAGGGATTCGGGGTGGATTATCTGTACCCGAAACGGATTTGGGGTGGATTATCTGTACCCGAAACGAAAAGTGGGGGAGGGGTCGGGGTCAGGGGTCGAGGTCAGGGGCGGGGACAGGGGTCAGGTGCTTGAGGAACGGTCGCGGATGTCCGTGATGATGCCCGAGAAATCGCGCCGCGCGCCGTCGCCCGCTGCGAACTCGTCGTAGATCTTCGAGGCGAGCGGACCCATCTGTGCGGCAACGCCGGCGTGCTCGATCGCCTGGAGAGCGAGCCGGAGGTCCTTCGCCATCAGGGTGCCAGCGAAGCCCGGCTGATAGTCACGGTTCGCCGGGCTGGTCGGCACCGGCCCGGGCACGGGGCAGTTGGTCGTGAGGGCCCAGCATTGGCCCGAGGCATGAGCGGCGACGTCGAACAGCGCCTCGTGGCTGAGGCCCAGCTTCTCGCCGAGCACGAACGCCTCGGACACTGCGATCATCGAGACGCCGAGGATCATGTTGTTGCACACCTTGGCCACCTGACCGAGGCCGTGGCCCCCGCAGTGCACAATCCGCTTGCCCATGAGCGCCAGAAGCGGCTCGACCTCGGCGAAGTCCGCGTCCTCGGCCCCGACCATGAACGTCAGGGTCGCAGCTTCGGCCCCGACGACGCCGCCCGAGACAGGCGCGTCGACGAACCTGTGTCCCGCGCCTACCGCTGCCTCCGCAGCCTCGCGGGCCTCTACGACGTTGATCGTCGAGCAGTCCAGGAACAGCGTCCCGGGCGCGGCCCCCGCGAGGAGACCGGGCTTCCCGTCGCGGCCGCGGTAGGCGTCGAGGACCTGCTGGCCGGTCTGCAGCATGGTGAGGACGACGGCGGCGCCCTCCGCCGCTTCGGCAGCGGACTCCGCGACCTCCACACCGAGGGTGCGGGCGGCCTCGGCGGCCGCCGGGAACGGGTCGAAGCCGACCACCTTCTTCCCGGCATTGACGAGGTTGGCCGCCATGGGAGCACCCATGTGGCCGAGGCCCAAGAAGGCGATCCGCCCGCTCGCGGCTCCGTTCTCGCTCATCTCAGCTCCCTTCCGGCATTGCGAAGTGGGCACCTTGGCGGATCCCCGAGGGCCAGCGGCTCGTCACGGTCTTGGTCTTCGTATAGAAGCGGAAGGCGTCTGGGCCGTGCTGGTTGAGGTCGCCGAATCCCGAGGCCTTCCAGCCGCCAAAGGTGTAGTACGCGATGGGGACCGGGATCGGCACGTTGACTCCCACCATCCCCACCTCGACCCGGCTTGCGAAGTCCCGGGCGGAGTCGCCGTCGCGCGTGAAGATCGCAACACCGTTGCCGTAGGGATTCTCGCTGCAGAGCCGCAGCGCGTCCTCGTAGTCCTCGGCTCGGACAACGCTCAGCACGGGCCCGAAGATCTCGTCCTTGTAAATGAGCATGTCCGGGGTGACGTGGTCGAAGAGCGTCGGGCCGATCCAGAACCCGTCCTCGTAGCCCTCGACGCTCGCCTTGCGCCCGTCGCGTACGAGCTGTGCGCCCTCGCGGACTCCCAGATCGATGTAGCCTTCGATCCGTTCCTTCGCCGCCGGCGTCACGACTGGCCCGAAGTCGGAGCCCTTGTCGAGGCTCGGCCCGACGGTGAGGCCTTGGATGCGGCTTTCGAGCGCCGCAATGAGTCGATCGCCTGTTTCTTCGCCGACGGGCACGGCGACCGAAATCGCCATACAACGCTCGCCAGCGGATCCATAGGCGGCGCCGATGAGCGCATCCGCGGCCATGTCGAGGTCGGCGTCCGGCATGATCACCATGTGGTTCTTCGCGCCGCCAAAGCATTGCGCACGCTTTCCATGCGCTGCGGCGGTCGCGTAGATGTATTGCGCGATCGGCGTCGAGCCGACGAAGCCGATCGCCTTGACGCGCGGGTCCTCGAGAAGCGTGTCCACGGCTTCCTTGTCGCCGTTGACCACGTTGAAGACGCCGTCCGGCAGGCCCGCCTCAGTGAAGAGCTCCGCAAGGCGCAGCGGCACCGAGGGGTCACGTTCCGAAGGCTTGAGGATGAACGCGTTGCCTGCGGCGAGCGCCGGGCCGGATTGCCAGAGCGGGATCATCGCCGGGAAGTTGAAGGGGGTAATACCGGCGACGACGCCGAGTGGCTGGCGGAGTGAGTGCACATCGAGGCCTTGGGCCACGCTGTCGGAGAACTCTCCCTTGAGGAGGTGCGGCGCGCCGGCCGAGAACTCGACCACCTCGATGCCCCGCTGCACATCGCTGCGGGCATCCGCGAGGGTCTTGCCGTGCTCGCGGGACAGGAGTTCGGCGAGCTCGTCAATGTGGGCGTTGACGAGGTCCACGAACCTGAGGAGGATGCGGCCTCGGCGCTGCGGGTTGAGCGCCGCCCACTCGGCCTGGCCCTTCTCCGCGCTTGCGATGACGCCGCGGACCTCGTCCGCGCTGGCCAGCGGGACGCGGCCCTGCACTCGGCCCGCGCAGGGGTCGAAGATGTCGCCGAACCGCCCCGAGGTGCCTTCGACGCGTTGGCCGCCGACATAGTGGGAAAGCTCGTACGGGTTGGAGGACTGATTGACCATGACGAACGCTCCTTCGCATCCAGTCCGGTGTGTGACCCACGTCTCTTCGGGATCTAGGACCGAAGATACTCGGACTTCCAACTAATGGCCAGAGCGCCATTACAACCGTCCCGCACCATCACGGGCGCCCCACACGGTCATGATCGTCCCTCGGGGGCATAACCGTCCGGCACGATCAACGGTTATGCCTTCGAGGGACGCTCTTGTCGAGGGGCCGGTTGTGCGGTCAGCCGGCCGACGCCGGCGAGGCGCACGCGAGACGCGAACCAGCCGACGCCCCCCGGCAAGCCCAGCCCTAGGCGATCCGGTCGAAGAGCCCGGCGAGCTCCTCCGTCAGCGTCTTGACGAGCGAGCGCTCGCCGATCGGCTTGCCGTCGAGGTGGTTCACTGGCGTGAGGAGCCGGACCGAGGAGATGAGCCAGACGGCGTCGGCATCGAAGAGGTCCTCGGGCTCGAGGGGGCCGTAGCCGAGCTCCCACCCCGCCTCCTTGGCGGCGGCGAAGAGTGCACCCTGAGACGTGCCGGGCAGGATTCCGGAATCGAGCTGGGGGGTGACGAGCCTCTTGAAGGTGACCTTGCCGTCGTCGTCCGTTTCGGCATGCGCGACCAGAACGGTCGAAGTGGGGCCCTCGAGCACCTGGCCATCGGAGGAGGTGAAGATGACGTCGTCGGCGCCCTGCGAATGGGCGTACCGCAAAGCCGCCATGTTGACCGCGTAGCTGAGCGTCTTCGCGCCGAGGAGGAGCCACGGCGCCCGCTCGGCGATGTCGGAGTCGTAGCCGCGGTCGAGGAGGACGACGTCGACCCCTTCCTCGCGCTGCCGTTTCGCCGAGTGCGCGGGAGCGAAGGCCCCAACCCAGCACGTCGGGGCGTGCTCACCCTCCACACCCCGCGTCGCGACGAGCCGCACGACGACTTCATCGAGCACCCCCACCGTCCGCTGGTACTCGGCCAGAGCGGTCACGATTGCGCGCTCCCAGGCCTCGTGCTCGGGAACCTCGAGCTCGAGCATCCGCGCGCTCGAGTGGAGCCGCGACAGGTGCGCGGGCAGCTTGCGGACGTGGCCGTCCAGCACGAGGAGGGTCTCGAAGACGCCGTCGCCCCGGGTCACGCCGAGATCGGTCGCGTAGAGCGTAGGCCTCCCCGCGTCCTCGACACGTCCGTCGGGATGGGCGGGGTCGAGGAAGACAAGCACGGTCTGAGTCATGGGGACAGCTTAGGCTGTGCCCATGCTGTTCCAGCTGCCTCTCATCGGCCTCCTGCCGGACTGGGCAACGTTCCTCGTTGCGGTCATCGACCTCGTGATCCGCGTCGCCGTCGTCGGCATCATCCCCGGGAACCGTCGCCCGACCACCGCGATGGCCTGGCTGCTCGCCATCTTCTTCATCCCGACGGTCGGGCTCCTGCTGTTCCTCATGTTCGGCAACTTCCGCCTTTCCCGGAAGCGGGTAGAGCAGCAGCAGGAGGTCGACAATCGCGTGCGCGCTACCCTCGCGAGCTCCGACGACGTCGACACCCGCTTCCCGGGCGCAGAATGGCTTCACTCGGCGGCGGCGCTCAACCGGCACCTCGGTTCGCTGCCGATGGTCAACGGCAACAACGTCCGGCTGATCCCGGGCTACGAGGACGCAATCGCCGAGATGGCGAAGGCCGTACGGTCGGCGAAGCGGTTCGTGAATGCCGAGTTCTACATCATGAGCTCTGACGAGGTCACGGAGGAGCTGTTCTCTGCTTTCGAGGATGCGGCTGAGCGGGGGGTCGAGGTCCGGCTCCTCTTCGATCACATCGGCACTGCGCGCATCCACGGGTATCGCGGGCTGCTGCGTCGGCTCGGCGCATCGAAGATCCAGTGGCGCCGGATGCTCCCCCTTCTGCCGCTCCTCGGGCACTGGCGCCGTCCCGACCTGCGCAACCACCGCAAGATTCTCGTCGTCGACGGCGAGGTCGCTTTCACAGGTTCGCTCAACCTCATCGAGCGCTCGTATCGGAAGCCGCGGCACCGCAGGGTGGGCCGGAAGTGGGTAGAGCTCATGGCTCGGCTCGAGGGGCCGGCCGTGACGACCCTCAATGTCGTCTTTGCAACCGACTGGCTGAGCGAGACTGGCCAGCTCCTGGCCGAGCAGATGGAGCCGCCGGAGCCGGTGGGGGAGATGCCGGCCCAGGTCGTACCGAGCGGCCCGGCCTTCGCAAACGAGAACAACCTCCGCCTCTTCAACACCCTCATCTATTCCGCGCAGCATCGGCTTTCGATCTGCAGCCCGTACTTCGTGCCGGACGATTCCTTGCTGTACGCCGTGACGACCGCGGCGCAGCGAGGGGTTGACGTCGAACTGTTCGTGTCCGAGCAGGGCGACCAGTTCCTTGTCCACCACGCGCAGCAGTCCTACTACGAGGTGCTGCTCACGGCCGGAGTGAAGATCTACCGCTACCCCAAGCCGTACGTCCTGCACGCAAAGCACTTCACAGTCGACGACGACGTCGCCGTCCTCGGTTCCTCCAACATGGACATGCGCTCGTTCTCGCTCAACATGGAGGTCTCGCTCATGCTGCCCGGGGCGAGCATCGTGGCCCAGATGCGCCGGGTCGAGGACATGTACCGGAAGATCAGTCATCCGGTCGATCTCCACACGTGGCGGCAGCGCTCGCTCCTGAGTCGTTACGTGGACAACGTCGCGAGGCTCACAGCGACAGTGCAGTAGCCGGATCTCCACGAATCGGACCGGCCGCACTCACTCCGGGAACTCGGCCCCCAGCGTGCTCAGCACTGCGTACGACTTCGCCTGGATCTCGTCGTGCTCTTCGTCCGGGTCGGAATCGGCGACGACGGCGCCGCCCACCCCCAGCGAGAGTCTCGCCGTGCCGTCGGGGTGTCCGACGACGACGAGCGTGCGGATGACGACGGAGAGGTCCGCCGCGCCCGTGCGTGAGAAATACCCGATTGCGCCCGAGTAGACGCCCCTCGGTGCCCCCTCCAGGCGATCGAGGATGTCCATGGTGCTGATCTTCGGGGCGCCGGTCATCGAGCCCGGCGGGAAGGCCGCCGCGACAGCCTCCGCCCGCGAGGCTCCGGGGCGCAGATGCGCCTCGACCGTGCTCACGAGCTGGTGGACCGTGGCGTAGGTTTCGACGGCGAAGAGCCGGGCCACGGCGACCGATCCCGGCACAGCGAAGTGACTCAGGTCGTTCCGGAGCAGGTCCACGATCATGAGGTTCTCGGCGCGGTCCTTGGTGTTGGAGGCGAGCTCGGCGCGGACGAGGGCGTCCTCTTCCGGGGCTGCCCCCGGAGTCCGGCGCCGGGTGCCCTTGATGGGTTCGGCGCGGAGGCCGCCGTCGTCCGTGATGCTCAGGAAGCGCTCCGGCGACGTGCTCGCGATCGCCATGGGCCCGAAGCGCGCAAAGGCTGCGAACGGCGCCGGGCTGCGGCGCCGCAACGCCCGGTAGGTAGCCCAAGGGTCGAGCTGGCCGGGCGCAGCGTCCGCCTCGAGCGCGGTCGTGAGGCAGACCTCGTACGTGGTGCCCTCGGTGATCTCCGCCTTAGCAGCCCGGACCTTGTCCCGGTACGAGGCGCCGTCGTCCCTTGCCGAGAACGGGGGCGCGGAGGGGGTCGGAAGCGGCTCTTCGCGTGTCTGGGCCGCGGGCCCGCGGACGACGCGCTCCGCCCCGTCGAGCCAAGCCTCGGAATCCGGCGCGGCCAAGGCCAGGAGCCACACCTCTCGGCGCTCGTGGTCCAGGATGAGGGCGCGGGCCGCGTACGCGAGCTGGGCGTCCGGGGTCGGGCTGGCCCCGGCAGAGGCGGCGCTGACGTCATTCCCGCCACACTCGCGCTTGAGCTCGTAGCCGAGGTACCCGAGCCACCCGAGTGCGAAGCCGCATTCGAGGCCCTCGGGAGCCGATTCGCCGCCGTGGCCCCATGCGCTGTCGAGCCAGCGGAAGAACGGCTGGTCGAAGCGCGCCGTCGCGGGCGTGGCTGTCTGCGGGCCGAACGTCACACTTGTGACACCGTCGCTGTGCGCCATGCGACGCCCGAGCACGCCGCCGTCGTCGGCCATGATGCTGAAGCGGCTCCTGGCTCCGGCGCGCTGGGCCCCGGCCTCGGAGCGGCCGGGCCAGTCGGAGGAATCCAGCCAGTCGGAGGAGTCCAGCCATACGGCATGCTCGGCACCGCTGAACAGCGCGGCAAAAAGCGCCGCCGGTTCTGGCGCCGCGGGAAGACGGCGGGCGACGACGGCCGCTGACTCGCGCTCGGCACGTTCCGGAGCGAGCGCGTCGCGGAGCGCGGGGACCTCGGTGAGAGCATTGAGCACCTGCCGCGCCGCGTGCTCAGGGCGCGAGGAGCCAGCAACCGCAGACCAGGACGGCGAAACAACGGTGACCGTGGCGGCAGCGGCGACATCGTCCGAAGCGAGCCAGGCATCCTCCTGCGCAGCCCAGCGGTCCCAGTGCGGTGCGTACGTCTCGCCGTCGCGGACGAGCGCACGACGCCGGCGCTCGTCGGCCGGCAATTCGAGCCAAACCACGGCGTCGGCGAGGCCCCGCAACTGCCCCGCGCCAGCGCCAACCCCCTCGAGCAATACGATCTCAGCGGGCTCGGTAACCCGCTCCTCGCCTTCGGCTCCGGCCACCCAGTCCCAGGCCCGCCAGCGGGCAGCCTCTCCGCGGCGGAGCGGGGCGAGGACCTCCGCGGCGCAGCGCTCGATCCCGCGCTCGAGACCGTCCCACCCGGGGTAGAGGTCTTCGAGGTGGATGAGTGCGACTGTCCGGTGCTCCCGGAGCGCGGTAGCAAGCTCGACGGCGAGGGATGTCTTTCCCGCGCCCGAGCGGCCGTCGATGGCGATCACGCTCGGGTGCGCGATGCGGTGCTGGCTCACGCCCCTGCGAGCAGCGGGGGCCGGCGGGTGAGCTCGTGGCGCACATGCTCGATGATGCCCGGGACGGCAGCGTTGAGGAGCTGCCACGTCGACTCGAAATCGCTCTGGTCGCCGAACCAAGGGTCCTCGATGCCTTGATCGAGCGCGTCGAGATGGGCGACGGCGGGGTCGAACGAGCGCAGCATCCGCACCTTCTCCGCGGTGCCGTCGGGAGCAAATTCACGGAGGTGGCCGTAATGGTCGATATCCAGCGCGAGGATGAGGTCGCGCTCCACATACCACTCGGGCTGGAACTGGCGGGCGACGTGCTTCCCGGGACGGAGGCCGTGGGCGTCGAGGACGCGCGCGGCGCGGGGATCGATCGGTCGCCCGGCCTCGTAGTTGGTGGTGCCCGCAGAATCCACGACAGCCCGGTCCGCGAGTCCCGCCATGCGCAAAGCGTCGGCGAGCATGAACTCGGCCATGGGCGAGCGGCAGATATTCCCGGTACAGACCGTGATGATCCGGTAGGGGCTCGCCGTCGAGTTCATGGATCAAGCATAGGGTTACGCGACCGTCCGGCCGGAATCCGCGGGCTAAATGGCTGCGAGCAGAACGCCGACGCCCACGAAGAGCGAGCCGAACGCTCGGTTGAGCGCCCGCTGCCCCCGCTCGTTGTGGGTAAAGCGTTGGAAGCTCTTCGCCGCGAGGGCGAAGAAGAACCACATGACCATGATGTCCACGCCGACGATCGTCGCGCCGATGACGAGGTACTGGCTCCAGAGCGGGAGCTCCGGCCGAACGAAGCCCGGGATGAATGCGAGGAAGAAGACGATCGCCTTGGGGTTCAGCAGATTGACCCAAAGCCCGCGTTGGGCCATCGACAGAGGGGACTCGTTGACCAAGGCGGCAGCGGCGGCCTCCGAGGCGTCCGGCTTGCGGAGGAACTGACGCACGCCGAGGTACATGAGGTACGCGGCCCCGAGGTACCGGATCACGTTGAAGGCGACCGGCGAACTTGCGACGAGAACGCCGATGCCCGCAGCCACGATCGCCAGATGGACGACGAGCGCAGCCTGCTGGCCCAAGATGCCCCAGATCGAGCGGCGGAAGCCCGCGTTGAGCGAGTTGCTCATCGTGTTGATCGCGCCGGCTCCGGGGGTGAAGCTGATGAGGAGGCAGGCACCGAGGAGGGCGGCCCAGATCGAGAAAGGCACCAGTCAAGGGTACGACCGTTCTCACCACAGGACGTCGAGCCCGGACAGCGTGGAGAACTTCCTGTCCGCAGTGATCAGCGTGCACTCCTCGACGAATGCTTGGGCGGCGATGAGCCGGTCGAAGGGGTCTCGGTTCTCCCAGGCGAGCTGGCCTGCCTCGAGAGCATGGGAACCGGAGACTTGAATCTCGTCGGAAACGAGCGCAAGGACATGCTTCTGGTATCCAACGAACAGCCCCTCAAGGTCGGGGAGCCTGCCCATCTGGTGCTTGAAGGAGAGCTCGTAGGCCGATACAGCAGATGCTCGCAGCCTTGAATCCCACGACTCCAGAGCCCCCCGGGCTCGCCGTGAGAGCCGCTGCGGCTCCGTCAGAGCCCAGACGAGGACGTGGGTGTCGAGGAGATAAGCGGGCCCAGCCATCCTTCCAGTTCCTCCTCACTCATCGGCTCGAGGAAGTCATCAGGGAGGTGTCCCTTGATGAAGCCGAGCGGTCGCTTCTTGGGCGACTCGATCTTGACGAGCCGGGCTACAGGACGTCCGGACTTCGCGATCACGACGTCTTCACCCGCTTCAACCCGGTTGAGCAGCTCAGAGAGCCGCGTCTTGGCGTCCAAGATGTTGTATTGCCCCATGCTGACCAAGCCTACTTGGCCAAGTACGTTGCCGGAAGTTCTCATGCCCCGACGCTACGGCGCGCGGCATTCCGGGAGTGGTGCTCCGTCGTCGTATGTGGACGACGTGCCGCCCGCGGGGCTGTGGAGGGAAAGCCCCGCGCTCTACGCCCGCCCTATGACCTCGCCGTTGGGTATGAGGAACCACCCATCCGCCGACGAACCCCAGCGGTGCCAGCCCGCCGCGATCCGGTCGAGGTCCGCCTGGTCGGCGAAGCCGTACGCGAGCGCCTGCTCCGCAAAAGCGGAATGCAGCACGCGTTCGCTCCACACGCGTGCCTGCCACGTGCGGAGCTGCGGAGTGGCATAGAGCCAGTTGCTGCTCGAGGGCGCGACGTCCGTGAATCCCGCCTCCTGCATCCAGCTCACCAGCCGCCGCCCGGCGTCGGGCTCGGCACCATTGCGCCGCGCGATCCGCTGATACAGCTCCATCCACTCGGCCAGCTCCGGAATCTCGGGGTACCAGCTCATGCCGTGGAAGTCGGCGTCGCGGACCGCGACGATGCCACCGGGTTTGGTCACCCGCCGCATTTCACGCACTGCGGCGACAGGATCCGTGAGGTGCTGCAGCACCTGGTGCGCGTGCACGACGTCGAACGCCTCGTCCTCGAGGTCCAGGTCGTACACGTTCCCAACCCCGAAGCTCACATTCTCGATCCCGCGGTCCTCCGCAAGGGCTCGCGCCTGGGCGACCACATCCTCGGAGCGGTCGACGCCGAAGACCTCGCCGGGCGCTGTAATCACCGCGAAGTCGCACGTGATGCTCCCCGGTCCGCAGCCGACGTCGAGCACTCGGGCTCCTGCCGAGAGATGGGGGAGGACGAAGGCGGCCGAGTTCTGAGCAGTTCGAGCTGCGTGCGCTCGCACAACGCTCTCGTGGTGACCGTGCGTGTAGACGTCCTCCGGACTGGTCTGCTGGCCTTCCATGGCACAACGTTACGCAGGGCGCCCTTGAGTCGGTGACAGGCGCGACAGTAGCCCGTGATCTTGACTACGAAAAGGCCGTCTCTGCGAAAACTCCACAGATTACCTGCCTACGCTTGAAAGGCCAAAAAAGAAACGCGGCGGGCAACGGTGCCCATTCTGCGCAGCGAAAGGAGCACCACAAACATGTCCCTCTTGGACAGCCATACCCCGCACCGCCGCAAGGGCAGCTTCGGCCGCAAGACCATGCGCCTTGGCGAGGACATTCTGCTCGCTCGCCATGGCTCGCACATCAGCCGCATGAGTCACGATCGGCGCAACCAGCGCATGGTCGCAGTTCTGGACAACGGGACCGTTGACTACGCATCGAATGTCCTTCTCGCCCCGCGGCAGACTCCGATCACGCGCCTTCAGAAGCAGATCCAGGACATCCGCGACGACGCCTCGCCGATCAGGAAGGCGGACCTTCGCGTGCTCGGCTGGTTCACTGCGGGATGGGCCGTGATCTCGGCGCTGTTCATCGTGGGCATCTTCGCCCTCGCTTCGACCTCCGGTGGCGCCGCGTTCGCCCAAGCAGCAACCACTTTCCCCTCCTACTGATCGAGGCGCAGGCAATGGCCTGCGCCTCGTCGGTTGAGCTCCCTGTTCGCTTCGTGGACAGCTGATCCCACATCACGGACGCGAGCGTAGGCTTGATCGGTGACCCAGCCCGCGGGGCAGCCAGCCCAACCCGAGACGCCCTCTGCTTCCGCTGCGGCCTCTTCGTGGAGCCCCCGGCTCGCGCTGCTCGTTGCGGCGACGTACTTCATGGAGTTCCTTGACGGCACGGCGCTCTCGACGGCGCTTCCCGCGATCGGCTCGGACTTCCACGTGGTTCCCGCGGACGTGAACGTGGCGATGACCGCTTACCTCATTGCCGTCGCCATGGGTATCCCCTTCAGCTCCTGGCTCGCGGAGCGGTTCGGACCGCGGCGTGTGTTCTGCTCCGCGATCGCGGTCTTCACCATCGCCTCGCTCCTGTGCGCCTTGAGCCCCAACCTCTTGGCCCTCACTGGATTCCGTGCGCTGCAGGGATTCGGGGGCGCGATGATGGTGCCGGTCGGCTCGCTCGTGGTGCTCCGGGGAACCCCCAAGGATCAGCTCCTCAAGGCCACTGCGTATCTTGTCTGGCCGGGCCTGCTCGCCCCCGTGCTGGCTCCCCTCGTAGGCGGCGCGATCACCCAGTACCTTTCGTGGCATTGGATCTTCTTTGTCAACCTGCCCCTCGGCGTTGCTGCGTTCGTAGCCGCGCTGCGGCTTGTTCCCTCTGGAGGAGCGGACCGTGGGCGCCGCCTCGACTGGCCTGGCCTTGCGCTCACAACGCTCGGTGTCGCCGGCGTCGTCGTCGGCCTCGAGCTTTTCAGCGAGGGGCGCCCCGCCGGGTGGGCTCCCGCCGCCCTCGTGGGTGGCCTCGCGGCGCTGGCCGCCGCCGTCGTCTGGATGCGCCGCGCGCCCCGCCCGCTCTTCAATTTCTCGGTCCTGCACGTTCGCACCTTCCGCGCTACGCAGACGGGCGGCTTCGTCTACCGCCTCACGATCCAGTCGGTCCCCTTCCTCCTTCCGCTGCTCTTCCAAGACGGGTTCGGCTGGGACCCGGTCCATGCGGGCCTGCTCGTCGCGGCCGTCTTCGTGGGCAACATCGGGATCAAGCCCGCGACGACGCCGCTGATCCGCCGCTTCGGATTCAAGCCCGTGCTCGTGGTTGCCGCCGCGGCCTCTGCGGCGACGTTCGCAGGGTGCGCGCTCATCACCCCGGGTGATCCCGATCTGCTCATCGCCCTTCTCCTGCTCGTTTCGGGGGCGTTCCGCTCAATCGGCTTCTCCGCCTATATGAACGTGCAGTACGCCGATGTCTCTGCCGAGCAGCTCCCGAGCGCAAACGCGATCGCGAACACCCTCGTCCAGCTCGCCGCGGCGCTGGGCGTCGCCGTGGCCGCCCTGCTCATCCGCGCCGGCATCGCGTTCCTGCCGCCCGGCACCGACCACGCCGGGCCGTATCGGGTCGCCTTCGCGGCCATTGCCGTGTTCATGCTCGTGAGCGTGGTCGACAGCCTCTTCCTTCCTCGGCATGCGGGAACGCAGGTGAGCGGACGCCGTGCTTGAACTTGAGTCCTCTCGGCTCAAGTCCATTTGACACTGGCTGCATTGCGCGTAGAGTTGAGTGCAGATCGCTCAACTTGACCGTTCGGTGCCGGCGACGGCGCCCCGGACGAGTTGGCCTCTTTCGAGCATCAGCAATCAGCAGGAGGAACTATGTCCCGCGCAGTCGGTATCGACCTGGGAACCACCAACTCCGTCGTGTCCGTCCTCGAGGGCGGCGAGCCGACGGTTATCGCGAACGCTGAAGGCGGCCGCACCACGCCGTCCGTCGTCGCGTTCTCCAAGACCGGCGAGGTCCTCGTCGGCGAGATCGCCAAGCGCCAGGCAGTGAACAACATCGAGCGCACGATCTCCTCGGTCAAGCGCCACATGGGCACTGACTGGACCATCAACATCGACGACAAGAAGTACACGCCGCAGGAGATCTCGGCGCGCATTCTCATGAAGCTCAAGAACGACGCCGAGTCGTACCTGGGCGAGAAGGTCACCGACGCTGTCATCACCGTCCCGGCCTACTTCAACGACGCCGAGCGCCAGGCCACGAAGGAGGCCGGCGAGATTGCGGGCCTCAACGTGCTCCGCATCATCAACGAGCCGACCGCAGCGGCGCTCGCCTACGGCCTCGACAAGGGCAAGGAAGACGAGCTCATCCTCGTGTTCGACCTCGGCGGCGGCACGTTCGACGTCTCCCTCCTCGAGGTGGGCAAGGACGAGGACGGCTTCTCGACCATTCAGGTCCGCGCGACCGCCGGTGACAACCGCCTCGGCGGCGACGACTGGGACCAGCGCGTCGTCGAGTACCTGCTGAGCCAGCTCAAGCTCAAGGGGATCGACCTCTCGAAGGACCGCATCGCGCTCCAGCGCCTCCGCGAGGCCGCCGAGCAGGCCAAGAAGGAGCTCTCGTCCTCGACGAGCACGAACATCTCGCTCCAGTACCTCTCCGTCACGCCTGACGGCCCGGTCCACCTCGACGAGTCGCTCTCCCGCGCGAAGTTCCAGGACCTCACCAAGGACCTCCTCGAGCGCACCAAGAAGCCGTTCCACGACGTCATCTCTGAAGCCGGCATCAAGGTCTCGGACATCAATCACGTCGTGCTCGTCGGCGGTTCGACCCGCATGCCTGCCGTCTCCGAGCTCGTGAAGGAGCTCACGGGCGGCAAGGAGCCGAACAAGGGCGTGAACCCGGATGAGGTCGTCGCGGTCGGCGCTGCCCTCCAGGCCGGCGTCCTCAAGGGTGAGCGCAAGGACGTCCTGCTCATCGACGTCACCCCGCTCTCGCTCGGCATCGAGACCAAGGGCGGCATCATGACGCACCTGATCGAGCGCAACACGGCCATCCCGACCAAGCGCTCCGAGACCTTCACGACGGCCGACGACAACCAGCCGTCCGTGTCGATCCAGGTGTTCCAGGGCGAGCGCGAGTTCACCCGCGACAACAAGCCGCTGGGTACGTTCGAGCTCACCGGCATCGCCCCGGCCCCGCGCGGCATCCCGCAGATCGAGGTCACGTTCGATATCGACGCGAACGGCATCGTCCACGTCTCCGCGAAGGACAAGGGGACCGGCAAGGAGCAGTCGATGACCATCTCGGGCGGCACCGCGCTGTCCAAGGAGGACATCGATCGCATGGTCGCCGACGCCGAGGCCCACGCGGCCGAGGACAAGAAGCGCCGCGAAGCCGCCGACACGCGCAACACGGCAGAGCAGCTCGCCTACTCGGTCGACAAGCTCATTGCCGACAACAAGGACAAGCTGCCGGAGGACGTCCGCAGCCAGGTCCAGGGCGACGTCGACGGCCTCAAGAAGGCTCTCGAAGGAACCGACGACGACGCTGTGAAGGCTGCGTTCGAGAAGCTCCAGCAGTCGCAGTCCAAGCTCGGCGAGGCGATCTACGCTTCGTCGCAGGGCGCGGCTGGGGCTGACGGCTCGCACACTGCCGATGGCGCCGGCTCGGCCAGCACGGGCTCTGCCGGCCAGGACGAGGACATCGTCGACGCGGAGATCGTCGACGAGGACGAGAAGAAGTAAGCCATGGCTCCCCACCACGGCAATGAGGAAGAGCACGAGGTCCGGGGCGAACCGCAGAAGCCGGTGATCCGGGACAACCGCAAGGTTGACCCGGTCACCGGCGGGGTGCGGCAGCCTGATCAGGGCCAGACCGAGGCGGCGCCCGAAGGCGCTCCCCAGGCCAGCGAGGCGGGACCTGCAGACGCGGGGCTGCCCGAGCACGAGGAGATTCGACCTGTGGACGATGCCCACGACTCGGAGGACGTCCTCGCCCAGGCCGAGCGGATCCTGAGCGAAGCGGAGGGTGTCCAGAACGAGGCCGCCGAGCTTCGCGCGGATCTGCAGCGGCTCCAGGCCGAGTACGTCAACTACCGCAGGCGCGTCGATCGCGACCGGGCTGTCGCCGGGGAGGTTGCCGTCATGGGCGTCCTCTCCTCGATCCTGCCCGTCCTCGACGACATCGACGCTGCGCGCGCCCACGGCGACCTGACCGAGGGGCCGTTCGCATCCATTGCGGCCAAGCTCGAGGGGATCCTCACGAGCCACGGCCTTGAGCGGATCGACGCGACCGGAGTCGAGTTCGACCCGAACATCCACGAGGCCCTGATCCAGCAGCAGGGCGAGGGGATCGAGGTCGATACGGTGCAGCAGGTCCTCCGGGCCGGCTATCGGACCCAGTCGCGCGTGATCCGCGCGGCGCAGGTCATCGTCGCCGTCCCGTAAGCCGGCGGTCACGGACGACGGCGGGTGCGCCCCGCCGTCGTCCGCCCTCTCCGTTTCGGGTACAGATAATCCCCTTCGGAGACGTTTCGGGTACAGATAGCGCCGAGTTGGCGTACCCGAAACGGGGAATGAGGGGATTATCTGTACCCGAAACGATAAGAATTGATGCAGAGACGAGAAGGAGGCCTCAGTGGCTAGTCAGGATTGGGTGGAGAAGGATTTCTACTCCATTCTGGGCGTGCCCAAAGACGCCTCCGATGCCGATATCAAGAAGGCCTACCGGAAGCTCGCCCGCAAGTACCATCCTGACCAGAACCCGGGGGATGCCGAGGCCGAGAAGAAGTTCAAGGACATCACCGAGGCCAATTCGGTCCTGAGCGACCCGGAGGAGCGCCAGCAGTACGACGCGATCCGCGCGATGGGCGGCGCGCGCTTCACAGCCGGCGGCCCCGGGGGCGGCGGCCAGGGGGCCGCGGGCTTCGAGGACCTCTTCGGTGGACTCTTCGGCGGAGGCGCGGGCAGGCATTCGCGCGGATTCAACACCGGCAACCTCCCGCCCGAGTTCGCCGACCTGTTCGGCGGCTTCAGCACGGGGGGCGGCGGCTTCCAAGCACCGCCCCAGCGAGGTGCGGACCGGCAGGCGAGCACCACGATCTCATTCGCGGGCTCGATCCGGGGGACCACCGTCGGTCTGCGCGAGCAGAACGGCGAGGTGATCGAGGTGCGGATCCCCGCTGGCATCCGCGACGGCCAGAAGGTCCGGGTCCGAGGCAAGGGCGGCCCAGGCTCCGGCGGACCGGGCGATCTCATGGTCACCGTGCACGTCACGCCCCACGAGTTCTTCACCCGCGACGGCGACAACGTTCGGATCCACGTGCCGGTCAGCTTCGACGAGGCAGCGCTCGGGGCCCAGATCGAGGTCCCGACCCTCGACGGCCACACCGTGCGCATGAAGGTCCCCGCGGGCACGAACTCCGGGCGGACCCTCCGCGTCAAGGGCCAAGGCGTCAAGACCTCGAAAGGCACGGGCGATCTCCTCGTCACGGTCGACGTCGTCGTGCCCCAGAACCTCTCAAAGGAGGCGGAGGAGGCCGTCAAGGCTTTCGCAGCGGCGACAGCCAAGAACTCCCAGTCCAACCCCCGCTCCGGCTTGGCAGCAAAGGCAAGGCTGTAGACCATGGCCATCGATCCGTACGCTCCGATCTTCGTGATCTCCGTGGCGGCGGAGCTGGCAGAGATGCATCCTCAGACCCTCCGCCAGTACGACCGGATGGGGCTCGTCTCGCCCTCGCGCCAATCGGGGCGACAGCGGCGCTACTCGCAGCACGACGTCGAACTCCTCCGCGAGGTCCAGCGCCTCTCCAAGGACGGCGTCTCTCTCGAAGGCATCCGGCGCATCCTCGAGCTCGAGAATCAGGTCGCCGCGCTCCGGGCGCGCGTCTCCGAGCTCGAGCAGGAGGTCGTCGACGCACGACGGTGGGGGCCGGACTCGCGCCGCGTCTTCGCGGCAGGCATCGCGGGCGACGTCGTGACCCTCACGCGAGGTCAACGGCCCGAGCAGCGCTCGCAGGCCGTCGTCGTCTGGCGCCCGCGGCCCACAAGCGGAGCTACCGCGGGGCCAATTCAGTTCTGAGATCTGGCCACTCGTCGCGCGAGATCTGACCACTCGTGCGGGTGCGCACAGTTCGCCCAACGTTCACCTTCGCCTTGAAGGGAGGGGCAGGTCGCCGTCGTACGGTCGAAGCGTTCCGAACGAAGCGTGCCTGAACGCTCGAGCGAGGAGGCCCCCGTGCCCGCAAACCAGCACCCCGTCGTCCTGCCCGCCGATGCCCTCCTGGGCCCGGACGCCGTGCTCGTCGATGCCAACATCGACATCGTCAACGCGATGTACGCCGAACTCCTCGGCGAAGACGAGATCGCCCTCAACGCCCTGCGCAGCTACTACGTGGACTTCTATCTCACGGAGTCGCTCGAGGGCGGGTTCGCCCAGTACGTCGTGAGCGCGGGGGACCGCGAAGGGCTCGACAGCCTGGTGCGGGACGGCCTGCGTGAAATGGGCGCCGCCCGCCACCTCGAGCTCTTCGACGCGGCGGCGAAGGCCTTCGACGCGCTGAGCGACGACGACGCCGAAGCGTACCTCGTCGGCGATGGCGAACCTTCCGCGGCGGTCGCCGCAATCGAGGCACTAGACGACGAATTCGAAGAAATCCTCGAATCCGAAGACATCGTGGTGCTCAACGGGGCGTGGCTGCGCGGGCAGGAAGGCCTGCTCGCCCTCGACGATGAAGGCATCGAGGAGGAGATCGCCCGCCGCGTGGGCCTCGTCCCAGACCTCGAGGAGCGGCGGGCTCAGGCCGAAGCGCTTGCTGCGGACCTGGACGGCGAGTTCGACGACGACGAGTCCGACGACCGAGAGTTCGACGACGAGTCCGGCGAAGCCGCAGAAGTGCAGCAGCGCTAACCCGCTGAATCGGTCAGGCGGCGCTGAATTGCGGGCACGCCTCGTTGGAGCACCCGCGGTCGCGGGGAACCCAGCGATCGCCCTCCTGATTCCAGACGATGTGCCGATGCTGCCCGCACAGTTCGCACGTTGGCGCGACGTAGCTGTGCTTTTCCTCTTCCGTGTAGCTGCGGAAGCCTGACATGACTCCTCCTCGCTTCGGGGAAACCCAATCTACTCCGGACCGCGAAAACCGGGTACAGGTGGGTGATACCCCGAAGCGGGAGGCTCAGCAGATTCTGCCGGTCGTCCGCAGCCGCCTCGATAGCCCGAGGTACCAGATCAGTAGCCCGAGGTACCAGAGTTGTTCGATGAGCTAGAGGGGCTCGACGTGGTGGCCATGAGCGGCGACTGGATCATCGAACCGTCGGCGCCCACGACGTACCACACGCCCGCGACACCCTGCCCATTCACCTGCCCCGGGGCGGTGTCCTTCGCGTAGTAGTAGATAGGCATCCCGTTGATCGTCACCTGCTGCTTGCCGTCGGTGGTCGTGAGGGTGCCGATCTTGCCCGTGACGCCCTGGAGGCTGGGAGCCGTGTCGCTCGTGACGGCGGGCCACAGCGAGACGCAGCCCCCGGTGCAGGCGCTCTTGGTCTCCCCTGGCTTGTCGAGGGTGTAGTAGTAGACCGTCATTCCCTTGCCGTCGACGACGATCGTCTGGCCGCCCACCGTCGAGGTCTGAAGGGTCAGCGCGGCGGAGGATGACGACGAGCTCGACGCCGTGGCGGCCGGGGAGCTCGACGCCGCCGTGCTGCTTCCGCTTCCACCGCCGCAGCCGGCGAGTGCGAGGGCGGAAACGGCTGAGGCAGTCGCGAAGAAGAGAGCTGCTCGCTTGTTCATGATGTGCCCTTTCGTTCCGGGCGGCTTGCGGCCGCGCTGACCATGAGACGACGCGATGCGCGGTTCGGTTCATGCCGAACGCGTGTCGGTGGGGGAGACAATTTGCTGTAGGAGGCTGTGCGAGCAGTGAACCTTTCCGGTGGCCACGTCGTCTTAGCCGGCGAAAGGGCCATTCGGCAGCCGGGAGGCAGCATGCCCATGGACGAGGATGCGGTCGCGGCGATCTACCGCGACCACGGCGCGGCGCTGCGGCGCTTCGCCCGAGGAGCCGTGGGCAGCGACGAGCAGGCCGAGGACATTGTGCAGGAAGCGATCGTGCGGGTCTGGCGGCAAGCGCCGGAGGCCACGGCGGGGCTGCGGGCGTATCTCTACCGCACTGTGCGGAACCTCATCGTCGATCAGCACCGGCAGCGCTCCCGGAGGCCGAGGACGGTGCCCGCGCAAGGAACCGATGGCTTCGACGTTGCAGTTGACGCCGAGCGGATCGATGAGCTCCTGGACAGAGTGGTGATGGAGGAGGCACTCATGCGGCTCACGCGCGAGCACCGGGAGGTGCTTGTTGCTGTCCATTACCGTCGGCTGAGCGTCCAGGAGGCGGCCCGCGAGCTCGGCGTGCCCGCGGGGACGGTGAAGTCGCGCTGCTTCTACGCACTCAAAGCCCTACGGAGCGCGCTCGATGAGCTGGGGGTGGAACGGTGACCCTCGACCATCATGATGCCCGCCTCGCCCTCGGCGCCTACCTCCTCGGTGCCCTCGACCCGGAGGAGGCCCGCGCCGTCGAAGACCATGTGGCGACGTGTCCCGCCTGCCAAGCGCAGATCGAAGAGCTCGAGACGCTGCCAGCGCTTCTCGACGGCGTCCCCTCCGCCCGCGCCGAGGCGCTCGTCGAAGCCCCTGTGCAGCTCAATGACCTCCCTGCTCCGCCGGCCCTTCTCGCAAGGGTGCGGGCGCGCCGTCGTGCGCTCCGCTTGCGGTGGGCCGCAGCGCTCGCCGGGGCAGCGGCCGCCTCGCTCGCGCTCGGGGTTGCGCTCGGCCCTGTAGTCGCGGGGGTGACGACGGCGGAACCCCCGACGGCGAGCCCGAGCCCCTCGCCCGCTGCTTCCTATTTGATCACTTCGTCCGACGGCGCCCAGGTTGACCTCGCGTTGGTCCGCAAGGGCTGGGGCACCGAGCTTGACCTCGTTTGCCGGGGAATGCCTTCCGCAGGGGTGTTCAGTGTGTGGGTCGTGGCGGACGACGGCGCGCAGGAGCGGGCGGCGAGCTGGAGCTCGACGGGCTACGCGGGGCGAGCGGTCCTCACTGGCGCTACGTCGTACCAGCTCGCCTCGATCCGGTCGATCCAGATCCGGGACGATACCCAGCGCACCCTCGCGAGCCTTACACTGCCGGCCGCGCCGTCCGGTTGACGGGGCGCCCCGGTATCGGCATGGTCACCAGAATCCGAGGCCGCATCACTGGACTTCGCTGCCCGAGGGCTCGCGGGTTTCCGAAATGACCCATTCGAAGGCGTTGGCCTTTGACCGAGCGCCCTGGGCTGCCTTGGAACGGTTCGGCTCGTCGACTTCGCGGAGGACCTCCTCGGACAGCCCGACCAGGTCTGCGAAGGCGGTGGGGTCGAGCCAGTCTGGGCGTGTCGCGAAGAGGAGGTCCTCGCTCGAGGTGTTGCCGCTCGCCCCGGGTGCGAAGGGGCAGCCGCCGAGGCCGCCCAAGGCACCGTCGACGACGGCGGCGCCCGCGGCGGCGGCTGCGAGAGAGTTCGCGACACCCTGGCCCCATGTGTCGTGCCCGTGGAAGACGATGCGGCGCTTCGGCGTCTCGGTCGCTACACGGGAGACGAGCTCCGCGACCTGCCCCGGATACGCCTGGCCGAGGGTGTCGCAGATGACGACGTCGTCCGCGCCGGCCGCCCGGCCGTCGTTCGCGATCTCGAGGACCCTCGCCGGGGCGACAGGCCCCTCGAACGGGCACGTGAACGCCGTCGCGATGCACAGCTGGATCCTGCCGCCGGCCTCTTTGGCGAGGGCGATCGCGTCCGGCATGACGGCGAGGCTCTGCTCGGTGGTCCGTCCGATGTTCGCCTGATTGTGGGCATCCGAGGCGGAGAAGCAGTATTGGAAGTTACGGGCGCCAGCGGCAATGGCCTTCTCGACGTGCCGGGGCGTCGCGACCCAGATCCAGCACTTCTCGAGTTCCTCCGGCGTGAGCCCGGCCACGACGTCGAGGGTGTTGGCCATGGGCGGGACGAGGTCCGGGCGAGCCATCGAGCCGATCTCGAGTTCGGGGACGCCGAGGCGGAGAAGTCTTCGCGCGAGGCGGATCTTGAATTCCGTGGGGAGGAGTTTGCCAGTGAGCTGGAGGCCGTCGCGGAGGGTGACGTCTCGAAGGACAGGTTTCACAGCAGGGCTCCTTCTGACTGCACGACGGCGTCGATCTGCTCCTCGCTCATGCCCAGGACACCGGCAAGGACGTCCCGGGTATGTTCCCCTAGGTCTGGCCCCAGGGTGCGAATCGGGAGCGACTTGCCCCCGATCACGGGGACGATGCCCGGGAAGCCGACGTTCTCGAGCACCTCCTCGCCCGTCGAGACGGGCAGTCGCTGGATCATCTCGCGCGCTGCGTACTGCTCGTCCCGGCAGATGTCCGCGGCAGTGTAGATGGGTCCGCTCGGTACGCCTGCCTCGTCGAGGATACGGAGCGCTTCGGCTTGCGTGTGCCGTGCAGTCCAGACGCCGATTGCGGCGTCGAGCTCCTCGCGGCGCGCCCACCGCGCGTCGTTGTTCGCCAGCTCGGGATCGTCGGCGAGGTCCGGGCGCTCGATCACCTGCATGTAGCGCTGGAAGATGGAGTCGCCATTGCCGGCGACGACGATGCTCGACCCGTCCTTGCAGACATACGCGTTCGACGGCGCGATCCCCTCCATTCGCCCGCCCGTGCGCTCGCGCTTGAGGCCGTAGGCCTCGTAGTCCGGCACGAGGGATTCCATCATCGAGAGCATTGCTTCGTTGAGGGCGACGTCGATGATGCGCTCGTCGAGCGGGACGGTGGGTGCGGCGTTGCGCTTTCGAGCCTCGCGTTGGAAGAGCGCCATGACGGATCCGAAGGCGGCGTAGAGGCCTGCGATCGAATCGCCGATCGAGACGCCGACGCGAACGGGAGGACGGTCCGGGTCGCCGACGAGTTCGCGGAAGCCCCCGAGGGCTTCGGCGACGGCAGCGAACCCCGGGCGCGGGGACATAGGGCCGGTCTGGCCGAAGGCTGAGACCCGCGTGATGATCAGGTCCGGGTTTGCCTCGTTGAGCACATCCGGGCCGATGCCCCACTTCTCAAGGGTGCCGGGCCGGAAGTTCTCGAGCAGGATGTCGCAATGGCGCGCGAGGTCGAGCACGAGCTTCCTGCCCGTCTCGGTCTTCAAGTCGAGCACGATCGACTTCTTGTTGCGATTGATGGTGCGGTAGAGCATCGACGTGGTTCCCGCATGAAGGCGCCAGCTCCGCAGCTCGTCTCCGGTCCGCGGGCGCTCGACCTTGATGACCTCGGCGCCGAAGTCGCCGAGGAGGCGCCCCGCCGTCGGCGCCGCAATGTAGTTGCCGAGTTCGAGAACTCGGACTCCCGCGAGCGGGGCGATGGTGTGGTCTCCGTTCATGGTGCTCCCTTGGTGCAGGCCTTCGTCCTCGAAACAGCCGAAAAGATCATCGGAGTAACTACATTATGAGCAGCAAACCACTTAGTGGGCAAGGGGGTTTCAGCGGGGAAGGCGTCCGCCGATGAGGCGAGTCGCCTGTTCTGCCGCTTCGACGAGGGGTTCGATCCAGGCCTGGCACTTCTCCGCCGTCACGCGCAGGGACGGACCGCTCACGCTCAGTGCGCCGGTGAGGTCGCCCATGGAGTTGAAGATGGGCGCAGAGAGTCCCGTGGCCCCTTCGTCGCGTTCATCCGAAGTGATCGCGTAGCCATCGCGCCGCGTCTGGTCCACATCCGCGTGCAGCCGCTTCGGATCGGTAATGGTGTGTTCCGTGAGCCGCTCGAGAGTCGAGGACAGCGCCGCCTTCTCAGCTTCAGGGTTCCAAGCCATGAGGACGCGGCCAGCCGAGCCTGCGTGAAGGGGCAGGAGCTTTCCTACGTGCATCTCCCGGCGGAGGGCATGCCGTGTCTCGGCCATCGCCACACATACGCGGAAGTTCTCCTCGAGGCGGAACAGGGAGACTGTCTCGCCGGTCAGGTCGCGAAGTCCCTCGAGGACGGGCTTGATGACCTCGAGCTCGTCGAGCCCTCTCGTTGCAGGTGCCGCCCAGTAGGCGAATTTGACTCCAATTCGGACTCGATCGCCCTCCCGGTCGAGGAATTCTTCGGCTACGAGGTTGGCCACGAGCCGCTGGACCGTCGAGGTGGGATAGCCCGTGGCGGCGCGGATCTCCGAGAGTGTGAGCGCTGGCCGGGAGAGGGTGAAGGCGTCGAGGATTCCCCGGATCTTCCCGAGGACGAGCAGCGGCTTGACTCCGCTCGAGAGTTCACGGGCGGCGCTCTCGCGTCGCAACGGGACTGGACTCAGCTCCTCCTCGTCCCAGTTCTCGTGATCGGATGCAGTCACTTCCGGCCCCTCTTCGTCGATTGCGGCTCCTGAAGCGCGAGTCTAAGCGCCTTGGCTGAAGCGGACGTCCACGCCTCGAACGCAGATCTACCCAAGGGCTGTGGCGTGGACTATATTCATGCATGATTTGAATCACATGGTGAGTTGTGAACCACTAAGTAGGTCTCAAGAGGAGAGAACTATGGCTTCGTTGCCATTTACAGGCTCGATGACGAGCAGCAGGATCAGCTACCACCTGGACCGCCTGCCCATCGGCAGGGTCCACTGGAAAGTGGTCGTCGCCGTCGGCCTCGGGCTCTTCTTCGATATGTACGAGGTCTTCCTCTCCGGGTCGATGAGCGTTGCCCTCGGCAAGGACTTCCGGCTCTCGGGTCTCGAGCTGAAGCTCCTGCTTGCCTCGGCCTTCCTCGGAATGTTCCTCGGGGCGGCACTCCTCGGGCGCCTCGCCGACAGGCTGGGGCGGCGCAAGGCCTTCCTGTTCAATCTCGTCTGGTACTCCATCTGGTCGTTGGTCGGAGCGTTCTCGCCTAACGCCGGATTCCTCGTCTTCGCGCGCTTCATGGCGGGCATCGGTGTCGGCGCCGAGTACCCGGTAGCCGACGCCTACCTCTCCGACGTCCTGCCCAAGGACAAGCGTGGAAGGCTCGCCACGTGGGCCTACACGAGTTCCTTCGTCGCGGTCCCCGTGGTGGGCTTCCTCGCCCTGTGGCTCAACACGACGCCCATGCTCGGCATCTCGGGATGGCGGTGGCTGCTCGCCCTCGGAGGCGTTGGCGCCGTCGTCGTCCTCTTCCTCCGCCGTTCCCTCCCCGAGTCGCCACGCTGGCTCAACAGTGTGGGGCGCACCGAGGAAGCGCGCCAGGCCCTCGAAGTCTTCGCGCACGGCGCGGGAACGAGCGTCAGCGAACTCGAGAAGGCGGCTGTCCGGGAGGCCACTCCTGGCGAAGCAGTTCCCAGCCAGGCTGCGCCTCAGAGCCAAGCAGCGCCGAGCATCGATCAGGATGAGCGCAGAAGCCTTTCCCACCTCGGGAAGGCCCCCTACCGCGGGCGTCTCGTCATGCTCGTGATCTTCCACGTGTTCCAGACGTTCGGGTACTACGGCTTCGGGACTCTCGCAGCCCTCGTCCTCGTGGCGAGCGGTCACAGCGTGACGAACTCGCTGCTCTTCACAGCGCTCTCGTTCCTCGGCTACCCGATCGGCTCGCTGGTCTCCACGCCGCTCGTTGCCCGGTTCGAGCGGAAGCACCTGCTGATTGCGTCGATTATCGCCCTCGCCGCAAGCGGCGTCGCATTCTCAGTGTCGGGAAACGACGCGCTCATCGTGGTGTTCGGTTTCCTGACAACCCTCATCAGCAACGTGTTCTCGAACGTCTACCACATCTACCAGGCCGAGATCTTCCCGACAGCGCTGCGCGCGACCGCCGTCGGCTGGACCTACTCGCTCTCCCGGCTCTCCAGCGGGGCGCTGCCGTTCATCCTGCTCCCGGTCCTCGACGGCTTCGGTGCTCTGGCCATGTTCGGTGTCGTCGCCGTTGCCCTCGCGATTATCGCCGTGACCGTCGGGATCCTCGGGCCGCGGACCACCCGCAGGAGCCTCGCGGAGATCAATCCCGTCTAGTTCAATCCTCTCTGGTGACCGTCGGTGCGCGTCATGCGCGCACCGACGGCGGTTCTGTCTCCCTCTCGGCCCGCGCTCCCCACCGCCGGGCGAGCGCCGCGCAGACCATGAGCTGGATCTGGTGGAAGAGCATGAGCGGAAGCACCATCACGCCCACCGCGGGACCGGCGAACAGCACCGAAGCCATTGGCACTCCCGTCGCCAAGCTCTTCTTCGAACCGCAGAAGACGATCGTGATGCGCTCTTCGCGGCTAAAGCCGAGCCGACGGCTCGCGTAGCTCGTAGCGGCGAGCACTGCGGCCAGCAGCAACATGTTCACCAACAGCAGCCCGGCCAGCCGGGA
>NZ_JTDL01000086.1 GCF_000802235.1 Sinomonas humi | reverse complement strand
CGTTGAGGGAGACCTGGGCGCCGGTGGCCTTGTTCCAGATGATCGCGCCGTTCTGGAAGTTCTGGTACTGGCCTCCGTCGGAGAGGGTCACCACTCCGGTGGTGGGGTAGCCGAGCGGGCCGGTCTGGAAGCCGCTGGCCTGCCAGGCGGTGCGGATGGGCCCGTTGAGGGAGACCTGTGCGCCGGTGGCCTTGTTCCAGATGATCGCGCCGTTCTGGAAGTTCTGGTACTGACCACCATCAGAGAGAGTCACGACGCCGGTGGTCGGGTAGCCGAGAGGGCCGCCTTCGAAGCCTGTTGCCTGCCAGGCGGTGCGGATGGGCCCGTTGAGGGAGACCTGGGTGCCCGAGGCGGGGGAGGAGATGATCGCCCCGCCCTGGAAGTTCTGGAAGGAACCTCCATTGACGAGGCCCGAGGTGACGCCCGAGGTCGGGTAGCCGAGCGGTCCGGTCTGGAAGCCGCTGGCCTGCCACGCGGTGCGGATGGGCCCGTTGAGGGAGACCTGGGCGCCGGTGGCCTTGTTCCAGATGATCGCGCCGTTCTGGAAGTTCTGGTACTGGCCTCCGTCGGAGAGGGTCACCACTCCGGTGGTGGGGTAGCCGAGCGGGCCGGTCTGGAAGCCGCTGGCCTGCCAGGCGGTGCGGATGGGCCCGCTGAGGGAGACCTGTGCGCCGGTGGCCTTGTTCCAGATGATCGCACCGTTCTGGAAGTTCTGGTACTGACCACCATCAGAGAGAGTCACGACGCCGGTGGTCGGGTAGCCCAGCGGGCCGCCTTCGAAGCCCGTTGCCTGCCACGCAGTGCGGATGGGCCCGTTGAGGGAGACCTGGGTGCCCGAGGCGGGGGAGGAGATGATCGCCCCGCCCTGGAAGTTCTGGAAGGAACCTCCATTGACGAGACCTGAGGTGACGCCCGAGGTCGGGTAGCCGAGAGGGCCGCCTTCGAAGCCTGTTGTCTGCCAGGCGCTGCGGATCGGCCCGTTCGGGGAGACCCTGGTTCCCGAGGCGGGGGAGGAGATGATCGCCCCGCCCTGGAAGTTCTGGTAGGAACCTCCGTTGACGAGGCCGCCGGTGACGCCAGTGGTCGGGTAGCCGAGCAATCCGCCTTCGAAGCCTGTTGCCTGCCAAGCGCTCCGGATGGGCCCGTTGGGCGAGACCCGGGCGCCGCTCGCGGGTGACCAGATGATGGCGCCGCCCTGGAAGTTCTGATACGCCCCGCTGTTGACGAGGCCTCCGACGACACCTGTCGTCTGGGAACCAATGTTGGCCCCCGGGGCTACGGATCCGATGGCGGCGCTCGGATTGGTGTCGCCGTAGGTGGCGAACCGCTGAAGGCTTGGGTAGTCACCGTTCCATACGTTCGAGTCACCGACGAAGGGACCAGAGGAACTGTACTGCCAGACGCTGAACGCGGGCCAGCCAGCGGGCATCGGCGGTCCTGACTGGTTGTACGCCGCGACCCAGAGCGGGTTGTTGCCAAAGCCGCCGTAATTGCCTGTGCAGCTGCTCCACCAATCGGCAGTCGTGTAGATCATGGGACGACGGCCCGTGAGGGAAAGCATCGTATTGCTGAAGTCGGCGATCCAGTTCACCATGGCCGAACCGGCCATGCTGTAGCAAGTGTCACCCATATATACGCCGTTGATGGTCTGACCGGCGTAAGGGTTGTATTCGATATCCAGAACGGGAGGCATGGTGATGCCGTCGGCGGACCATCCTCCGCCGTTCTGCACGAAGTACTGCGCTTGGTTCGCTCCCGAGGACCAGTTGGGAATTGCAAAATGGTAGGCGCCGCGAATCATGCCCACGCTCTGCGCGTTACTGTACTGCTGAGAGAACGCCTGATTGGTGTAGTAGTTGCCCTCGGTTGCCTTCACATAGGCAAAGCGGACGCCCTGATTCCATTGGCCTCCCCAGTCAGTCGTATCGCTCCACTGACCATTGGCATATGCGGCTTGGTACGCGCTCACATCGACGCCGGAAACACCCCACCCGGGCTGCCACGAGGTGGGAGCCATGACGCCGACGGCGGAGCCCTTCGCCGGAGAACCCATCTGCTTCGGGTTGTGGGGGTTGACCTGACCCATTTTGGCTCCGCGCCCTACGGCCTTCTGCATCGCGTCGCGGAGTTGGACGCTGGCACCGGGGTCGGACGTCGCAGCCGCGACAGCCCCTGGAGGCGGCGTCGGCTGGGAAGTCTGCAGGCTCGGCGTCGCCGTTGCAGAAGGGGTTGGGGTAGGGCTAGGTGTAGCCGAATGCGTGGGGGATGCAGTTCCCACCGGTGTCGGAGTCGGAGAGGGTGTCACCGTCGCCGATGCTGCAGGCACCGCGAGGCCACCCACGAGTCCAAGTGTGAGTAGAGACAACCCCACCGAGTGGGTCAGAGATGTGAATTTCATAGCCTTGCCCGCATAGCTGGTCCGATCCTCAGGCGTGAGGGAGCGGAACCACCATAGCAGCGATGTTAAAAGTGTGAACAGTGTGATGAGAGTAAATTGCTGTTTCTTGTCAAGTTCTTGTGTCCTTCTTGCGTTTCGGCAGCGACAGCGGTCCCGTAAGCTACGCTCATGCCTCACACCGCACCTATTTCCAAGGCCGTGATCCCTGCAGCGGGGCTCGGCACGCGCTTCCTGCCGGCGACAAAGGCGATGCCGAAGGAAATGCTGCCCGTCGTAGACCAGCCAGCCATCCAGTACGTCGTTGCCGAAGCAGCGCGCGCGGGTCTCGACAATGTCCTCGTGGTCACTGGCCGCAGCAAGCGTGCCCTCGAGGATCATTTCGACCGCGTCCCGACGCTTGAAGAGGCGCTCGAGCGAAAGGGTGACCACACAAAGCTGGCTTCTGTCCGCGAGGCGAGTTCGCTCGGTGACATTCATTATGTGCGTCAGGGGGATCCGAAGGGGTTGGGGCATGCGGTGCTGTGCGCGCAGCGGCATGTGGGGGCCGAGCCGTTCGCGGTGCTGCTGGGCGATGACCTGATCGATGAGCGTGATGAGCTGCTGGGGGAGATGATCCGGGTGCAGCAGGCCACGGGTGGGTCCGTGGTGGCGCTGATGGAGGTTCCGCGGGAGGCGATCTCGGCGTACGGG
>NZ_JTDL01000085.1 GCF_000802235.1 Sinomonas humi | reverse complement strand
TGGAGGACACGCTGGCTTCAAGCACTCAGGTGCCGCCCGGCGGAGCAAGCTAGACGGTTATGTGCCATAACCGGTGTGTCGCTCCCGGCAGGGGCCGGGTGCTTTGACAGACTGGCGTCTGTGGCCCGCGGGTGCGGGTCGCTGCGCTGGGCATGGAAGGGCGGTGGGGCAGTGGGGGAGGAGCAGGGTTCGGGCCGTCGTTCCGGGCGCCGCCGCCGTGCGAACATCGAGGGTCCGACGCTGTATGTGCGGGTGTCGATGTCGGAGGCGGAGCGGGCGCGCCTGTTCGCGCTGGAGGAGCGGACCCGGCGCAGTGCGTCGGAGATCCTGGTGTCCGGGGCGCTGTACGCGCGGAACGCCGAGTCGCTGGCCGAGCGCCGCGCGCTGGCGTCGGAGCTGATGGCGGCGCGCCGCTACCTCGCCGCGCTGTCGAACAACGTCAACCAGCTCGCCCGGCGCGCGAATGCCACCGACGAGTTCCCCGAGGAGGCCCGCGTCGCCCTGGCTCGGGTGCGGGTCATTGCCGAGCGGATCAATGGGCTTGTCGAGGGGCTGGGGCGCTGATGATCCCGAACGTCACCAAGGGCGAGCGGATGGCCGGGCTGATCGTCTACCTCGCCGGCCCGGGCCGGTCCAACGAGCACACCGACCCGCACCTGGTGGCGGGGTCCGCGCCGATCATGGCCTGGCACAACGACGACCAGCTCAACCGCGACGCCGCCCTGTCGATCGCCCGGGAGCTGGATGCGGCGAAGAACGTCCTCGGCACCGAGGTGACCGGCGGGCACGTCTGGCACTGCTCGCTGAGCCTGCGGGCCGAGGAAGGCGACCTCAACGATGAGAAGTGGGCCCAGATCGCCCGCGACTTCATGGACGCGATGGGGTTCACCGAGGCCAGCGGGAAGGCCCCGGTGTCGTGGGTCGCGATCCGCCACGGGCACAGCAAGGCCGGCAACGACCACATCCACATCGCGGCCTCGATGGTGCGCGAGGACGGCACCAAATGGTCCAGCCACCTGGACTTCAAGCGCGCCCAGGACATCGCCCGGGCGCTGGAGAAGAAGCATGGACTCGAACAGCTCTCGCCCGTGTACGCGGCCCGCGGCCTGCGCCCGGGCGAACGTGAGGCCGCACAGCGCCGCGGAGCCGAGGAGCCCGAACGCCGGTCCCTGGCCCGCAAGGTCCGCGCCTGCGCGGGGGCAGCGCAGGACGAGGCCGAGTTCGTCCGCCGCGTCCGCCGCACCGGCGCCCTGATCCGTCCCCGCTACGCCGCCGGGCGCGACGACGTCGTCGCCGGCTACTCCGTGGCCGAACGGCCGCCGAAGGGCGTGCGCCCGGTCTGGTTCGGCGGCGGGCACCTGGCCAAGGACCTGACCCTGCCCCGGCTGCGCACCGCATGGCACGACACACCCCAGGCCGCGACCGGGGCCGTGGCCGAATGGGGCGCCGCCGCACGCGGACGCCGCCCCGTCCACGCCGGGCGCGAAGCCCACGAACCCGACCCGCAGCTGTGGGAGCAGTACAGCGAGGAGGTCGCCAGACTGCGCGAGACCCTGCGCGCCGTCCCGCTCGAGGACCACGCAACCTGGGCGCACGCCGCCCGCGAGACCGCCGGCGCTTTCGCCGCCTGGTCCACCGCCACCGAACCCACCCCCGGCCCCCTGGCCGCGGCGGCCGACGAGCTGTCCAAGACCGCCCAGCTGCGCCGCCACCCGGTCCGCCCGATCAGGACCGTCGGACCCTCCGCCCGCGGCGCCTCGCTGGTGCTCATGGCCGCGGCCATGGGCGGGAGGGGAACAGCCGCCGAGGCGATCATGCTGCGCCAGCTGCTCAACGTCGCCAAGGCCATCCACGACATGCACAAGGCATCAGACGATCTCCGCCGCGCACGCCAGATCCACGACCTCGTCAAACACCAGCTCAGCCACGTCGCCGCCGCCCTCCCACACGTCCCGGAGACTAGCCCGCCCGTGGACAGGGAGGCAGCCGAGGCCGTCCGCGCCAGTGGCGCCGGCCAGGCCCCGGCCCGCCCCACCGGGCCGGTGCTGCCGGCCAAGTACGAGCCCGCGCGGACGCACGCGACCAGCCGGGGCGGGAGCGCCCGCCCGGACATCGAAAGATAACCAGGAGGGGGAACGATCATGAGCGAAGCCGACGGCATCGACGAGGCCATCGAGAGCATGTCCCGGGTCGGGCTGACCATTGCCGGAAGGCTCGGCGAGCAGCTCGCACGCGCGCAGGAGCAGGCCCTGCGCCGCGCCCAAGCCGCCCAAGAGCAGCAGGCCCGCGAGCTGCAGGCGCGGTTCGACTCCGAGCGCGCCGCGGCCCGCGCCCAGCTCGCCCCCGTGATGGACAACAGGTGGTGGGACACCGCCAGCGGCCGCGACGTCGAACGCGTCCACGAGACAGCCACCGCCTGGAAGGACCACGACCCCACGGCCCGCAGCGCGGCCGAGACGATCCGCGACCAGGTCCAGCGCCGCTACGGCCTCGACCTGGACAACCTAGCGGCAGACGAAGCCTCCGTCGCCGCAGCCCTGGCCAAGGCCGAACGCGACCGCGAACAGGCACAGCAGGAACGCGCCAGCGGGCGCGACGACACCACCCAGGCCCTCCAGCTGCTCGCCGAAGCCGACAGGGAAGACCACGACCGCGAACAGGACGCCGTCAGCGAGAACCAGCACCCCGAAGCCCTGCGGGAAGAGGCCAGCCTCGACTACGACTCCGCCGAGCGCCGACACCAGCTCGCAGCCAGCCTGGAAGGCGTCGCCGACCGCGAAGCCGTGCAGGCACGCCTCACAGCCGACAAAGACCAGGCCACACACCCCAGCACGGCCGTCTCCACAGCACCCGCGCGCAGCCCAAAGGCCCGCAGGACACGCGGGGCAAGCAGCCAGACAAAGCTCGTGCAGAAGGGCATGAGCCGCTGAGGCCCAACGCCGGCGGAGGGGCCAACACCAGACCATCGCTCCCGTCCGCGCACCGCAGCCATCTCCTTCTCACCCTTCCCTCCTTGATTCACTATGAATCAAGCTCTAGAGTGGGACCAGGAAGGGGACTGCGATGATCACCGAGGACCGCGACCTGCGCCAGCTGCACCACCAGGCTGTCCAGCGCCATGCCCGTGCCCGCGTCGACGAGATCGACGAGCTCCGCGCTGCGAAGCAGGCCGCGGACCGGGGGCTGCCTCAGCGCGAGATCGCCGAGCTCCTTGCGACGAGCCAGCCACGGGTGCACCGGATGCTCAAGGCGCTCGAGCGCAGCGGGGGGGAGGTCCCGGTGACCCCCGAAGAGGTGATCCTCCGCGCGGTCGCATACGACACCGCGCGAGCCGACATGGTCGAGGAGCTCAGCCGCTTCACGTACACGTTCGGCGAAGAGGCTCCCTACCCATTCGAGGGCAGGGTCCCAGGAACCTGGGACCAGGTCGTGAAGGCCCTCGCGACCGAGATGATCAGCCGCGAGGAGTTCGAGAAGATCCGGTCGGCCGTTGGGCGGTGACCGCGAGGCGGTGTTCGCCGCGCTCGAGGACCTGTACCGGCCAGAGGGAGGCCTCTATGTGGCTCCCAGAGAGCTGGCGGAGCACTTCGACGACGCGATGATTGCCCACCTCGTCCGCGAGTATCTCGACCTCCAGGGGGAGGTCGTGGCCGAGGGCAAGGCGGTGGTCGTCAGTGCGGGCCCGCCGGGGGCTGGGAAGTCGGGTGCCCTCGGTTCCCTCGACCTGCGCGGGTACCGCGTCATCGACCCGGACGCAGCGAAGGACATCCTCATCCGGCATGCTCTGGACGCTGGCCTGCTGGACTACCGGCTGGGCTTCGGGCTTCCGGACGGGGATAGCGTGCACCCGCTCGAGCTCGCGCCGCACATCCACTCCCAGTCCACACGGCTCACCGACCTTGTACGACAGATCTGCCTCGACGCTGGCGAGAACATCGTCATCGATGGAACCCTCGCCTGGCACCGCCTGCCCGAGGTCTACATTGGCGAGCTCTACCGGGCGGGCTATGAAAACCTGGATGTCGTCTCGATCGAGCTGCCTCTGGAGGTCGCGTCCGCCCGGGTCCGCGATCGGTGGTGGGTCGGCCGTGAGCGGGCCCGCGGGCAGACAGTCTCCACGGGCTCTTGGGCGGTCGCTTCGTCCCCGAAGAGGGCATCAGACGCTGCTACCCCGCCCCGGACGCCGAATCCGTCTGCTCCGCCAACGCCCGCGTCCTTGCCGAGCGTGCCCAGGACGAACTCGGCCGGGGAACGCTTCACCGGTTCATTGTCCTGGACCCGGATTCCGCGCCGATTCCCGCGTGAAATACCTGGCTTCGGCACGATCGCAGGCCTGTCGTCGAGGGGTGAGGAGGCGACGGCCTGTGGGCCTCCGGCCGGATTCTCGCGAAGAAATGGGACAGCGGACGGCCCCGATAGCGGGCTCGGTCGGCCCGTTCCCAGGAATGGACCCCTGGGGACAGCAATGACGGGACCAGACCGGCCAACCCGGCATGCAGGCAGGTGGAACGATCGTCACCCACGACTGGTCCGAGGCCTGCTGTCCTCGACCATCCGCCCCACCCGGGAGAGCGGGAGCGACGATTACCGCGGAGAGGGTCAGGGCTGATGAAGCGTCAGAGGGCGACCGAGCTAATCCACCAGGTCCTCGCCCGCGCCAACCATGGCGAATGGCCTGCCAGCCTCGTCACGGAGATCCGCATCTTCGGCTCGTATATGCGAGGGGCTCTGGAGCCTGGAGATGTCGATCTCGCGTATGTGATGGAGGGCCGAGGCGACAAGCGGTGGGAGCAGCACTTCCTGGACTCCATCTTCCGGGGCGGCGACTCCCAGGCGATTGTGAGGAAGTCCCTCCGAGGGTCGTCCAGGAGCGTTTCGCTGACGCTCTTCGAAGAGGGCAGCTACGACGAGGTCCCCATGATGGTGCTCTGGCGGCGAGGCGAACCGCTCGAATTGGCGACAGCCCGGCTCGAGTCCATCGAACCTGACCCGGCAGCCGGCAAAGCGCCGCGCACCGCCATGACAGCTGCCTTCGAGGGCCTGGACAAGCATCTGGCGCTGTTCATTCGGGAGGAACTGCTGGAGCTCGAGGCGGCCGGTGCCATCAGAATGCGGCAGATCGAACTGCACGACGAGGACGAGGCCGACCTCGAGCTCGACCCCGACGCCCGGTATCTCCAGCTTGAACAGCGATGGGGCCCGGAGAGCCCGCTTCGCAGGGCGGCAGCCGCCGCCCTCCGCCATGTCCAGGAACAGCGCGGATCGCTGGGGCCGGTTGACCTGCACGGGCGGCGGATGGACAGATCGACGGAGGGCTCAGTTTTCGTCGACCTGAAGCTCCGATACTTCGACAGCCTCCTGGGGTGCATCGGCGGCGACTGCGAGGAATGGATCGAGGTCGTGCATCCGACCCGCAAGGGCCGCCTGCTGGCGCTCGTGATCGAGCCGGGGGACAGGGCGGCCCAGGAGTCCTGGCAAGCCAAGTCGGCCTGGGACCGTTTCTTCCGGTGAACATCGTTGGGTGAGCTTGAGTGCTCTTGGACCGCTTCTATGACCGCTAGGGCGGGCCGGGCGAATCGCGGCGCGTTGGTGCAACGGGTCTAGATCCTCGCACGGAAATGGGGCAAAAGACCCGAAAGACCCTATCGCCCCGCGTATTGCCGTTCGACGCAGAAGGGGGCGTTGGGGTGCACCTCAGTGCAATTGCGGCGCGGACTTGCTTGCTGCGTTAGAGGGGCAGGGAGGAATCCGGTGCTGGAGGTCGAAGTAGCCAGAGGACACGGAAGAAGGCCGAGTTGGCATGTTTCTAGCCGCTTCCACTATCGATGCGGTCTCGAACACTGAATCGCTTCGAGGGTCTCCGCTGACGAGCAGGACAACGAAGCCCTCGTCGAGGAGGGTTCCGCTTTAGGCGAAGTCACGAGACGACGCGGAGTCCGGGAGCCGGCGACAATCGCCCGAGGACGGGGCCGATTGTCCGGCGCGGCAGTTGGTCTCTGGGTCCCACCGAGGTGGATTGAGGAGTAGCTGGCGGCGTCATCGGATGCCGAGTCCAAGTGGGCGGCGGCTTGGGGTAGAAGGCATCTTTCAGGATTTCATCCGACTGGGCCTATTCGCTGCACATCAGCGGCCGGATTCGAGGCTTGGCGTTTTCCACTATGCCAGTGGTCATGTTCTTGGAAGGCACTGTGGACAGCGTGGATGGCTGCTTGCATCATTGGGCTCCGTTCCTCGCCGTGCCTGCAGCACACTGCCATTTCGTAGGTCAATGGCTCTCCCTCGATCGGACGCCACGATACGTTTCCGAGTCGGCGGGCGTCGGTCTTCGGTATAAACGTGATTGCGCGGCCTGATGACAGCACAGACTCGACCATGAGGGCGGGAGCCCTTTGGTTGCCCTGCTTGATCGTGTCGGGCCGGAATCCGTTTTCTATGCAGGTCGCAATGATGTGGTCGTACATTTCCGGTGCAATTCTGCGAGAAAACATGAGAAGGGTTTGGCCTTGCAGCGCTGATAGGGGGATCGGCCCATCGCCGGCGAGCGAGTGGTCTGGCGAGACAGCGACGCCGAGGCTTTTCCACAATGGAGGCGACATCCAGAGGCCTCTCCCGTCGATGGGGAGGCTCAGGACTCCAATGTCGAGGCTGCCGGCAAGAAGAGCTTGGTGTTGATCGGCCGTGTAGGCCTCCGACCAGTCGAGGTTGACGTGACCCGCGGCGAATCGGTCCTGAAGAGCGTGCAGGACCTCTGGTGTCGTTTCACTCGTCAGTCCAATTCGCAGAGTTTGGTCGACCTCAGCCGGCAGTGCCATTGCCTCGAGGGCTTCGTCGAATGCTCGAAGGACCTCTCTAGCATGAGGCAGCAGTCTTTGCCCATGAGGTGTGAGTTCGACCGACCTACTAGTACGGGTGAACAGCTCAACCCCGAGTTCGTCTTCGAGGTCGGCGATGCGTTTCGACAGGGGAGGTCGGCTCATGTGCAGGCGGCGCGCAGCCCGCCCGAAGTGAAGCTCTTCCGCGACCACTGTGAAGTAACGGAGGTGGCGAATATCCACATGTCAACGGTACCATCCCGGAACCAATTAGTGCAATATTGGTAATGGACCACTCAAATTCGATGCTTATTCTTGGAAAGCACAGCCGGTCGGACTGATTCCGAGATGTCCCCGCAGCACCGAGGAGACAAGCGGCTTGCCTCTACACCTTGGACAGAAGCGATCTCGAAGAA
>NZ_JTDL01000084.1 GCF_000802235.1 Sinomonas humi | reverse complement strand
TACATCTCGTGCGGGTCCTGCTGGTATTCCCTGCCGTCTGTGGTGATCTTGCGGTAGCGCAGGAATTCTGCCTCGTGGGTCTTCGACAGGGTCTGCGCGTAGTGCATGAACATGTTGGCCGATTTGTGGCCCATGTAGCGCATCCCGACGTGGATGGGGACGCCCGAGTTGAGAAGGTCGGTGGCCTTGGTATGCCGGAACATGTGAGTTCGGGATAGCACGACTTCATTCCCGGCCTCATCCTTGAGCCCCAGCCTCTTACTCAGCTCGACAAGATGGGCCCGCGCGGTCTGATCAGGGTACGGCCGGTCTCCGTTGCGGTTCATCTGTTCGCCGAGGAACAGGTACTTCGGCTCGGTTCCTCGGCGATTATCGGACGCCATGAACCCAAGCGCGAACGACTGCTGTTCCCGGATGAGGTCAACTACCTCTTGGTCGACGAGGATCGTGGCATCGTCGGTTTCGATCTTCGTCTGCTGGTACCGCAATCGCGCCACGTGGCCCTGTGGGTCTGGGAACGGGACCGCGATGAGAGGGTTGTAGTCGAGCATGCAGATCTCGTTGAGTCGTCTTCCGGTCTTGATCAGCAGCTTGAGGATCCGGGACAGCTGCTCGTCGCCGAACCCGCCTTCTCCGGTCGCAAGTTCTAGGATCTTGCATCCCTCAACGATCCGGCTCACCGTGCTGTCCGAGAGGACCATCTCGGGAGAGGGTGCCCGTCGGCCCGTCGGTTTGTCCCCGAACCTGAAAAGCACGGCGTGATGCGGGGTCAGCTTCGGCCAGGCGTGCTCTCCGAGCGCCCGACGAGCCGCCGAGTGCTCGTCGTACATGAATCGGTAAAGCTGTTCTAGCGCCGTCATAGCGGCTCGCCGTTGGGCGGCGCCCAGGGCCTTTCCCTTCTGCGGCCCCCAGCTGACGACCCTGTCCCGGAGCCATATTCTGAAGCCTTCCGACCAGTCGCCGAGCTCTTCTTCATCAGCAAGTCTTGGGTCGTCGCATCCGATCTCGTCGA
>NZ_JTDL01000083.1 GCF_000802235.1 Sinomonas humi | reverse complement strand
ATCGCGAGTGAAGGTGCTCGTGTATCCTTGGCGCACGCTCGCGGGGGTCCCCATCGTGTGGTCGGGCGCGTTCGGCATCGTGAACATCATCGACACCTTGTCGTTCTCCTGGCTGCTGTTCGTGAGTTTCACGTCGAAGTACACGACCGGGAGCGAGGTCGGGTTGTCCTGTCCGGCGACGATCGGCGAGTAGAACATCGTCGAGACGTTCGTCGTGAAGCCTGTGTACGACTGCCACCCGAACGGATACAGCGCGGAGTACGTGCCTTGGCCCGGCTTGAGAAGGTTCCAGCCAGGCAGCGGTGAACCCCACGACCGCAGAGGGATCTGTCCCTGCGTCCCGACTGTGTTCGGCCCCTTCGTTGCGAGCGTGGTCACCGAGGCCGGAGCGTTGCCGACCTGCTCGCGGAAATGGAACGCGGCCTGGGGCAGGATGCGGTTCTCCCACCCGGCGTCCTGGGAACCGCCGAAGTTCCATGGTCCGAAGGTGCCTGACTGGTTGATCATGAATGAGCCTGAGCCCACGCCTCCCACCGGAATGCCGAGCCCGGGTACATCCATGGGGTAGCCGCCCGCTTTGATGTTCCCGATGATGTCAGCGAAGGGAGAGGCTCCCTGGCACACCTGCGACATGGTGGGCTCGCAGGGGCCGGCCGGGATCTCGCCGATGGGTACGTTGGTGGCCGCCGCGGGAATGGGCTGATACAGGCCTCGACTTGCTTCCGGGTGAGGCGCCGGTGACGCCGAGGCGATTGACGGTGTTAATAAGGTGGCCGCGAGTGCGACAAGCGCAACGGCGCCGATGGCGCCGCGCTTGGTCCTTCTGGTGTGGAACAAGAGCGTTCTCCCTAATGGCGGAGGGCGCGAGCCTGAGGTGACGCGATCGTCCGTGGGAGAGCACGGTATGGATCGGCATCGATCCTTCCTGTCCCGCCCCATCAGCGCCATCGCCTCCCTCCGAGCGGCGGCCTCCTGGTATGGAATCGTTCCGGAAGAGCTGGTGAGATAACGTTATCTAGATAACGTTCTGCACCAAGATAGCCACCCTGACTAGTGTGGTCAAGACCCTCTTCGGGCAGGATGGAGGGCAGCTCCGGGACGTAGGTGCAGGGCGCCTCGCGACGTCGGTAGCGCCCGAAGAACTCCTTGTATAACGTTATCGGCATCCTCAGGATTGGCAGCTGACCCCGGCAGATTCATGACTGGCCCTGAGGGGAAGTTCCACGAAGGCGAGCCGAGCAGTGTCGCCGAGATCCAAGAAACGAGAGTGCGTTGAACCCGTCGCCGCTGACCAATCCCAGCATCCCTGGATTCAATCCCGATCCCACCTGCGTCTTCGTCGAAGGCTTCTACTACGCCGTCACGTCGTCGTTCGAATACCTGCCCGGCTTGCCTGTCTACCGCAGCACGGACCTCATGGCGTGGGAGCACATCGGCAACGTGGCGACGCGGCAGGGCCAGGTCGAGCTGGGGGGAGTGCCATCGGGGTCGGGGGTATGGGCGCCAACGCTCCGGTATCGGGACGGCGTCTACTACGTCATCGTCGCAATCGCAGACAGTCCCCGCGGTTGCGTGGTCTTCACTGCGAGCGATCCGGCTGGTCCCTGGGACGGGGGTACGGCAATCGATGGCATCGACGGGATCGACCCGGATCTCGCATGGGACGAAGAGGGCGCTGCCTACGTCACGTTCGGCGGCCACATGCTTAAGGGCCCCGAGACGCACTTCCATCACGGCATCCTTCAGGCGAAGGTCGACCTCGCTGCGGGGCGCGCATTGGAAGCGCCGCGCCGGCTCTGGTCCGGAACCGGCAAGACGGCGCCCGAGGCCCCGCACCTCTACGAGCGAGATGGTGTCTGGTACCTGATCATCGCGGAAGGGGGGACGGGACGGGGACACTCCGTGAGCATCGCGCGCGGCAGGTCTATCGAAGGGCCGTTCACTGGATTCGAAGGCAACCCGGTGCTGACCTCTTCGGGGACCTCGAACCAGGTGGTTGCGGTGGGCCATGCCGATCTCGTCTCGGGCCCAGAGGGCGACATCATGCTCGTGCTCGGGAACCGGACCGTCGACAACATGGGCGCCTTCTCGCCCATCGGCAGGGAGACCTTCGCAACTCGCGTCACCTGGTCGGAGGGCTGGCCGATTCCGGAACCCGTCCATGCCGCGCCTGCGCCGGCGGACTTCCTCGAGGTGATCGACTTGACGGTGCCCGATGCCCTCGCTGACCCTGGGTGGTTGGCGGTGGGGCGCTTGCCCTCGGAGATCGCCGAATTCGACGCCGAGGCCTCAGCTACGCGCATCACGGCCCTCGGGGGTGGGCTCGGGGGATTCCGCCCGGACTTCATCGGCCGACGCCAGCGACACCTCGAGTGCGCCGTGGAGGCGACACTGAATGTCGACCACGGGGCAGGCGGACTGGCCCTGAGATTCGACGAGCGCTCGTTCATCGAGCTCACCGCGGAGCGGTGGGGCTTGGAGGTGCTCGTCCGGGCTCGGGCGGTCTCGCCCTCCGCGGAGCAGCAATGGGTCCTTCCGGCGTCCGGACCCTCAGCACGACTCCAGATCGCAGTGGAACGACCCGAACCGGGGACGACGGCTTGGTCCGGAAGCGCGGACCGCCTCCGCCTGTCGACGTTCGACGGCGACGGCGTCCTGCGGACCCTCGCGGTGGTCGATGGGCGGAGCTGGTCGGTAGAGGTGGCGGCGCCGTTCACGGGAAGGATCCTCGGCCTCGTGGCGACCCGGGGACAAGTCGATGTGATGGAGTTCCGCTACTGGGGCAGGGGGAATTCCTGACCCTTGAGAATCAGCTCCGGATAGGTCTTGACCCGCGCGCCAGCGCTGGCTAACTTTATGGAGAACGTTATTCAGATAACGTTATCCATTGAACCCAAGGGAGGGTGTCATGAAACTCAGAACCAAGGTGGCCAGCGTGTCGGCCGCCGGCATGCTGATGCTCGGCGTCGCTGCATGCTCGAACCCCGTCGCCAACGGCTCCGGTCAGCCGGATGCCTCCGCCACGCCGGCCAGCAGCATCACGATCTGGCACAACACCGCCGACTCGCCGGCGCTCCTGGACCTGTACAAGAACTTCACCCAGGCCACGGGGATCAAGGTGAACCTGGTGGACATCCCCTCGAGCTCGTTCGAGACCACCACGCAGACGAAGTGGAGCACCGGGGACAAGCCGGACGTGCTCGAGTACCACCCGACGGCTGCCGCGATCCTCCAGTTCAACCCTTCGAATTTCGTCGACCTGTCCTCGCAGGCGTTCGTCGGGAAGTCGGGGGACCTGTACAAGAACGTCGGCTCGTATCAGGGCAAGGTGTACGCCGCCGTCACCGAATTCCCGAGCATCTTCGGGCTGTACTACAACAAGGCCGACCTGCAGAAGGCGGGCGTGAGCGCCCCGACCAACTGGAACCAGCTGCTGGACGTCTGCAAGGCGCTCAACAGCAAGGGCATCACCCCGATCTACGAGTCCGGCAGCAGCCAGTGGCCGACCCAGATCCTGCCCGCTGCCTACGCGGCGGACAGCAACAAGGACAACGCCTACGGAAACGACCTCCTCGACAACAAGGCCAAGGTCAACGACCCCAACGGGGCCGCGGTGAAGGGCCTGGAGGCCTACAAGCAGCTGCAGGACGCAGGCTGCTTCAACAAGGACTTCGCCACCGGCACCTACGAGAAGGCGACCGACGCCGTCTACACCGGCACGGCGGCCATGACGGCGTTGCACTCTGACGCACTCACCCAGTTCACGCAGAGCGCCGGCAGTGTCCAGAAGGCATCCGACGCGCTCGGGTTCACCGGCATCTCGGCCAACAGCGCAACCGCCTGGTACGGCCCGAGCCCGCTGGGCAGCTACTACGTGCCCAAGACCGGCGACAGCTCGCGGGAGGCCGCGGCGCTCAAGTTCATCCAGTACGCGACCGGCGACGGCTACGCCAAGCTCATCCAAGAGGGCCAGACCTTCCCGGTGATCCAGGGGTATGACGACCCGTCGGGTCTGACGAGCCTGCAGAAGGACTTCAAGGCGGCGTACGACAACGGCGCGACCGCCGGCTACGCCAACAATCTCCCCGGGTGGAACAACTTCCCCGCTGAGATCAGCAAGCTGCTGAACAACCAGGAGTCGGCGATCCAGGTCGCAGACAATATGGAAGCCAGCGTCCAGCAGGCGGCGAAGGCGGCGAATCTTCCCGGATGGTGATCTCTGCCATTGAGCAGGAGAACGAGCAGCCCGGGGCGCGCCCAACGCGCGCCCCGGGCGGCGCCCCTCGGCGCCGCCGTCGCGTCGGCTGGTTCCTCTTCCTGCTCCCCTCGCTTGTCCTCGTCGTCGTCTTCTTCGTCGTCCCCTTCCTGCTGAACGTGCCCTTCGCATTCACCCAGTGGACCGCGTACAGCCCCGTCATCCGCTTCAACGGACTCGACAACTTCGCGTTCCTGTGGCAGAACGGCACGCTGCAGAACGCGATCATCGTGACCCTCGGCTATGCGGTCGTGGCGATGACCGTGCAGAACGTGGCCGCGATGTCCCTCGCGCTCACCCTGCGCAAGACGACTGCGGTCAACTCGCTCTTCAGGTCGATCTTCTTCCTCCCGGTGCTGATCTCGCCGCTCGCCGCGGGCTTCATCTGGCGGGCCATCGTCGATCCCTCCGGCCCGATGAACCAGGTGATCGGGCTCGTCATCCCCGGATTCAACTACGCCTGGCTCGGCCACCCGGTCAGCGCCCTCGTGACAGTGGCCTTCATCGACGGCTGGAAGTGGTCSGGCATCGCCACGCTG
>NZ_JTDL01000082.1 GCF_000802235.1 Sinomonas humi | reverse complement strand
CCATCACGCCCACCGCGGGACCGGCGAACAGCACCGAAGCCATTGGCACTCCCGTCGCCAAGCTCTTCTTCGAACCGCAGAAGACGATCGTGATGCGCTCTTCGCGGCTAAAGCCGAGCCGACGGCTCGCGTAGCTCGTAGCGGCGAGCACTGCGGCCAGCAGCAACATGTTCACCAACAGCAGCCCGGCCAGCCGGGACGGCGCGAGCTGTCCCCAGATTCCCCCGACGACGCCCTCGCTGAACGCACCGTAGACGACGATCAGGATGGAGCCGCGGTCCACGAGGGTCAGCACCTTCCGGTGCCGGCCCATCCAGCCGACAATCCAGCGGCGGGCGAGCTGACCGCCCACAAAGGGTACGAGCAGCTGGAGGACGACGTCGAGGATCTGACGTGCGAAGTCCCCTCCGCCGTGCGTCGCGTTGAGCAGGACAGCAGCGAGCAGGGGTGTGACCACGATGCCTGCCAGATTGGAGAACGTCGCGCTGCACACCGCGGCAGCCACATTGCCCCGGGCGATCGAGGTGAACGCGATCGAGGACTGCACGGTGGAGGGCAGCAGGCAGAGGAAAAGGACGCCTTGGTAGAGCTGCGGACCGAGGATGGACGGTTCAAGCAGGCTCGCGGCGAGTCCAAGCAGGGGGAAGAGGACGAAGGTCACCGCGAAGACGAGTCCGTGCAGCCGCCACTGCCGCAGTCCGTCGAGAGCCTCCCGCGGCGAGAGACGGGCGCCGTACAGGAAGAACAGCAGCGCGACCGCGGCCGTCTGGAGACCTGTGACCCCGTGGGCGAAAGCGTCCCGCGCCGGGAACAGCGAGGCTGCCACGACCGTCAGCAGGAGGGCGGTGATGAACGGGTCGAGGGGCCACCGGCGGGGCAGCGAAAGGGACAAGCGGCGGGGCATGATTCGATTTTCCCCGAGATCGGGCCTTGATCGCGAAATGCACCCTCGGCCATTCAGCGAACTCTGTAGTTCGACCCGGGATCTGGGGTAGCACTGGAATATGACGTCGATCGCAATGCGCCCCGCAGAGAAGGGCTCAGCACAGATGCGCCCCGGGCAGAAGACGGTGCAGTCCCTCGTCGATGAGCTCCGCACACGGCTCGACGGCGACGTCGACGACTCCTCCCTGGCCAAAGCCCTCTACACCTCCGACGCGACGAACTATCGGGTGGTGCCGAGCGTCGTCGTCCTCCCGCGCTCGCGGAACGATGTGCTCGTCGCGGTGGCCGCTGCGCGCGAGCGCCACGTCCCGGTCACCGTGCGCGGCGCAGGCACGTCGATGGCGGGAAATTCGATCGGGTCCGGCCTCGTGATCGACTTCTCCCGCTACCTCAACCGCATCCTGTCGGTCGATCCCGAGGCGCGGACCGCCGTCGTCGAGCCCGGCGTAGTGCTCGCCGACCTCGAGTCCGCGTGCGCGCCTCACGGCCTGCGATTCGGACCAGATCCCGCGAGCGGGACCCGCTGCACGGTCGGCGGCATGATCGGCAACAACGCGTGCGGGGCGCACGCGATGTCGTATGGGCGCACGGCGGACAACGTGCTCTCGCTGACGTGGCTCACCGGAACCGGCGAGATCGTGACAGTGTCCTCGGGGCCGGAGACGTTCGACGCCGTCCCTGGACTCGGCGACCTCGTCGACCGGCACCTATCGGTCCTGAGGAAGGAATTCGGGCGCTTCAGCCGACAGGTTTCGGGATACTCGCTCGACCATCTCCTCCCCGAGAAGGGCCGCAATCTCGCGGCGGCCCTCGTCGGGGTAGAGGGCACGTGCGGCGTCCTCCTCGAGGCCACGCTCCGGCTCGTCCCCCGCGCGAAGGGCCCGGCACTCGCCGTGCTCGGCTACCGCGATCTCGCAACAGCGGCCGACGACGTCCCGAACCTCCTGCCCTTCCATCCCCTCGCGCTCGAAGGCCTCGACACGCGTCTGATTGACGCCCTCCGGCGGGCGAAGGGTCCGGACAGCGTGCCGGACCTCCCGAAGGGTGGGTGCCTCCTGCTCGCCGAAGTGCCGGGTGACACCCCCGACGAGGCGGAGCAGGCCGCCCGCAAGCTCGTCGACACCGCTGCGACGGACCAGTCGCAGGTCCTGCCCTCGGGGGAGCAGAGCGCTCGGCTGTGGCGCATCCGCGAGGACGCCGCAGGCCTCGCGGGGCGGACCGAGAAGGGCGATCAGGCATGGCCCGGCTGGGAGGATTCGGCCGTTCCGCCCGAGCAGCTCGGCGACTATCTTCGCGCCCTCGCCGCGCTCTTGGACGAGGAAGGCCTCACCGGCATGGCGTATGGACACCTTGGCGACGGCTGCGTCCACATGCGCATCGACTTCCCGCTAGAGCAGGACGGCAACCTGATGCGGCGCTTCCTCGAGCGGGCCGCGGTGCTCGTCGCCCAGCACGGCGGATCCCTTTCGGGCGAGCACGGGGACGGTCGGGCACGTTCGGAGCTGCTCCCCGCGATGTACAGCGCTGAGGCCTTGGCCGCGATGGCCGAGTTCAAGGCGATCTTCGACCCAGAGGACTACCTGAACCCTGGCATCGTGGTGCACCCGCTGCCGGTCGACGCTGACCTTCGGCGCCCCCGCGCCGTCGAACTCCACGTCGATCGCGGCTTCGCGTTCACGCACGACGGCGGGAGCGTCACCAAGGCCGTACATCGTTGCGTCGGCGTGGGCAAGTGTCGGGCGGATCCGCGCGACAAGCGCGGGTTCATGTGCCCCTCGTACATCGCGACGCGTGAGGAGAAGGACTCGACGCGCGGCCGCGCCCGCGTGCTCCAGGAGATGCTCAACGGAAGCGTGGTGCAGCTGGGCTGGCGTTCGCCGGAGGTGCACGAGGCGCTGGACCTGTGCCTGAGCTGCAAGGCGTGCTCGACCGACTGCCCCACCGGGATCGACATGGCGATGTACAAGTCGCAGACCCTGTACGAGTCGTTCCGGGGGCGGATCCGCCCGCGGAGCCACTACTCACTGGGGCGGCTGCCGCAGTGGCTTCGTGTCGCGGCACCCTTCGCTCCGCTGGCCAACCTCATGGGCCGCATCCCACCGCTGCGTAAGGCAGCCCTCACGCTCATGGGCGCGGATTCCCGTCGCTCGCTCCCCAAGCTCCCCAAGGCGCCGTTCCGCTGGGACGTTCGCTCGCGCCGTCGTCATCCGGCGCCGGAGGGCGCGCCTCGGGTGCTGCTCTGGGTGGACTCCTTCTCCGACGGGCTCGACCCCGAGATCCCGCGCGACGCCCTCACCGTGCTCGAAGCGGCCGGTTGCGACATCGAAGTCTCGGCGGGGGAGGCGTGCTGCGGGCTCACCTATATCTCAACTGGGCAGCTCCCCGCCGCCAAGGCCCGGCTGCGAAACACCCTCGACGTTCTCATCCCGCACGTCAGGGCCGGACGGACGGTCGTGGGACTCGAGCCGAGCTGCACCGCCGTCTTTCGCTCGGACCTCCTCGAACTCCTGCCCGACGATCCGCGGGCCAAGGAGCTCGCGGGGGCCGTGAAGACTGTCGCTGAGTTCCTCACGGGAATCGAGTGGCAGCCGCCGAAGTCAGCGGAGAAGCTGCTCGTCCAGCCGCACTGCCACCAGTATTCGGTCATGGGCTACGACGCGGACCGTGCTCTCCTCGACGGGATGGGCTGCGATGTCGATGTTTCGGCGGGGTGCTGTGGGCTCGCGGGGAACTTCGGCATGGAGCAGGGGCATTACGAGGTCTCCGAGAAGATCGCGCGGGGCGGAATCCTCGCGAAGGCTGACTCGGAGCCCGAGCGGGCGATCCTTGCCGACGGCTTCTCGTGCCGCACACAGGTCGGGGACCTCGCAGGGCTGGGCAGCCGGCATCTCGTGCAGGTCCTGGCCGAGGCGCTGCGGAAGGGCGAAGCCCGGAACCCCGGCTAGGCCGCGAAACCCGAGGTAACGGACGAGACCGCAGGGGACAACCGGCGGTCTCGTCCGTTAGCTGCGGTCTCGAGTGTGCCGCTAGACCCGCACCGCCTCCAGGTCGAAGATGATGCGTCCGGCTCTGAGCGCCTTGTTCTCGAAGCTCGTGAGCACTCGGCCCTCGAACCGCGGAGCCCAGCCGCCGTCGTCGTCCGTCTCCCCGGTCGGTTCGCAGTCGACTCCCGAGGCCCATGCCGCCGTCAGTGGGCTCGCCGCCCCGGCCGACTCGCCGTCGTGCGCATTGCGGAAGTCCGGGGAGGAAGCGACGACCTCGCGCATCTGCTGCGCGTAGCCCGACCAATCGGTAGCGAGCCGCCAGACGCCCCCCGGGGCAATCACCCGGGCGGCCAGCTCCGCAAACGAATCCTTCACGAGCCTGCGCTTGTGGTGCTTCGTCTTGTGCCAAGGATCGGGGAAGAAAACCCAGAGCTCGCTCACTGAGCCCTCGGGCAGCATCCAGCCCAGCACCTCGGGCGCGTTGGCCTGCACCACCCGGACGTTCGTGAGCCCGCGCTGGCCGATCCGCAGGAGCGTGTTCGCGAGTCCCGGCCGGTAGACCTCGACCGCGAGGAAGTTCCGCTCGGGGCTGGCCTCCGCCGCGCCGACAATCGCCTCGCCGAGGCCGGACCCGATCTCGACGACGAGCGGCGCCTCGCGCCCGAACTCGGCCGCTGCGTCGAATACGTAGTCCGGATGCACGGAGGTATCGGCGACGTGCCGGGGGACGTCGACGACGAACGACGGCGCGTGCTCGTCCCACGCCTGCTGCCGGCGCCCCTGTAGACGGGTGCCTCGGCGGACGAAGCTCACCGGCTGCCGACGGTAGGTGCCGAAGGAGGCCTGGCTTCCAGGCGTGACCGGGTTGCCGGAGGGGGCCGAGGTGTCTGCGGGGGAATCGGGATGCTGCTCGCTCATCGCCCTCAAGCCTAGTGGCGCCCACCCGTCCAAGGGTCACCTAACGACGGTGCCGAGACGTCCAAGGGTCACGTCCCGACGGTGCGACCGTCGGGACGTGACCCTTGGATGGAAGGCTGGGAGAGCGCGGACGACGGCGCGTGCTCAGGCGGTGAGGTCCTTGCCCTTCGTCTCGGGGATGGACAGGACGACGGCTGCCGAGATCACGGCCATGAGCACGGCGTACCCGTTGAACATCCACGACTGCTTCACGACGTCGGTGAAGAGCGTCTGCAGGTAGGGAGCGGTTCCGCCGAACAGCGCGACGCAGATCGAGTACGGCACCCCCACGCCGACGGTCCGGATCGACGTCGGGAAGAGCTCGGCATATACCGCCGGGACGATCGAGGCGGACGCAGCGATGAACACGAGCATGACGGACATCGAGATGAACAGCTGCCACGCCGAGTCCCGCAGGAGGGCCTGCATGGGGAAGTTGAGCACGGCAGCGCCGACTGCGCTGATGAGGAGAACGGGCTTGCGCCCGATCCGGTCGCTCAGCTTGCCCCAGAGCGGAAGGGCGATGAGGAAGACGACGTTCGCGGCGACGCCCGCCCACAGCGCCTGCCCGGCGTCGATCTTGAGCGTCGTCGCAGCGTACGTCGGAGCGACGATGGCCCAGACGTAGTAGACGATTGTCAGGCCGACGGTCAGTCCGATGACCTGCAGGGCCTGCTTGCGGTGCTTGACGATCTCGGGCCAGAGCTTCGGCTTCGCGTGCGCGGCCTTGACCTCGGCTTCCTCCTCCTCGAAGATTTCGGTTTCCTTGAGCCGCGCGCGCATCACGAGGCCCCAGAGTCCGAGCAGGGCACCGACGAGGAACGGGATGCGCCAGCCGAAGGCCCCCATCTGCTCCTTTGTCAGCACGATCGTGAAGATCGCCCCCATGAGGACACCCGCAATCGTTCCGATGGTGCCTGAGAAGTAGATGAGGGTGGACCAGAGACCGCGCTTCTCCTTCGGCGCGGACTCCGCGAGGAACGTCTGGGACGAGGGGAGCTCGCCGCCGTGGGCGAGGCCCTGGATGAGACGGGCGATGAGCAGCACGAGGGAGGCGAGAGGGCCCACAGCCCCGAAGGTGGGCGCGACGGCGATGAGCAGGCTGCCGACGGCAGCGAGCCCGATCGAGAGGGTCATGGAGGTCTTGCGCCCGATCCGGTCGCCGATCCATCCGAACAGGAAGCCGCCGAAGGGGCGCGCGAGGAAGCCGACGGCGAAGACCGCCAGGGTGGAAAGGATCGCCGAGGTCGGGTCGGCAGGGTTGAAGAGCTGCTTCGAGAAGAACGGGGCGAAGGTGGCGTAGATGCCCCAGTCGTACCATTCGGCGGCGTTGCCGATTCCCGTGCTCAGGACGGTATGGGTCGTGCTGTTTCCGCGTTTCGCCCCGATGGAGGGTGCGTTCGCAGCTGCAGTTCCCGTTGCTGGTGTGGTGTTGGGGGTCATGGGTGTGTCTTTCGTAGGTGTATCCCTGGCGGTGTAGTCTCTGGCGGCTCAGCGCGCCGCGAGCTGGGCTGTCTTGGCGAGGGCGAGCTGTGCGTAGAGCGCGGCGCCGTCGGCGAGGACGGCGTCGTCGAACGTCGCGAACGGCGAGTGGTTGAACGCGCTCGTGGCGAAATCGACGCCGGCGGGTACCGCGCTGAGCCCGATGAAGCTCCCGGGCACCTCGGCGAGCACGCGTGAGAAGTCCTCAGAACCGCTGAGCGGCTGGACGAGCCGAGCGTGCCGGCCATCGAACAGTTCGGAGATGGCTGACTCGGCGAACTCCGTCTCCGCCTGGTCCGTCACGGTGAGCGGGTACTCCGCCGCGTAGCGGACCTCGACTTCGAGCCCGTGCGCGTGGGCGATGCCCTCGAGGAGGCGCGGGATCACGGTCTGCATCCGCTCGCGGTGCGCGTCTGAGAACGTGCGGATGGTCGCATCGAATTCGGCGGTTTCCGGGATGACGTTGCGCTTCGTGCCCGCCGCTAGGCGGCCGACGGTCACCACCACCGGGTCGAACATGTCGAACTGGCGGGTCACCATGGTCTGGAGCGCGAGGACCATCTCGGCTGCGACGGTCACCGGGTCCTTGGCCGTGTGGGGCGCGGACCCGTGCCCACCGGCGCCGCGAACTGTCACGAAGAGCCCGTCGGATGCGCTCATCATGACACCCGGGCGGGTGACGAACTGCCCGTGCGGGGCCATCGACGAGAACACGTGCATGCCGAACGCCGCGTCAACGCGTCGCCCCGCGGCGTCGAGCACGCCTTCGCGGACCATGACGCTCGCGCCGTCGTACCCTTCCTCGCCCGGCTGGAACATGAAGACGACGTCGCCGGCGAGCCTGTGCCGGTTGTCGGCAAGGAGGGTCGCGGCGCCCAGAAGCATCGAGGTGTGGAGGTCGTGCCCGCACGCGTGCATCGCGCCGTCGATCCGCGACGTGAAGTCGACTCCTGTGCGTTCCTGGACCGGCAGCGCGTCCATGTCCGCGCGGAGCAGGACCACGGGCCGCTCGCTCGAGGATGCGGGTTCCCCGATGGAAGGCGCGGATGACGACGACGGCGCGCCCCCGTCGTCGGACGTCTCGCCGGCGGTGCCGCGCAGCACCGCGGTGACGGACGTCGTGTCGGTGCCGGTGGACACCTCGAAGCCGAGGGCGTCGATCGCCGCAAGAACCTTCTCCTGCGTGCGTGGCAGGTCGAGGCCGATTTCGGGTTCCTGGTGGAGCGCATGCCTCCACTGGTTGAGCTCCCCGCGCAGTCCTCGTGCCTCGGCCGTCAGCTCCACTGTGCCTCCTCGGTTTCCCGTCGTTCCCGTCGATCCCGTCGTTCCGGACGGGACGAATGTGGCGTGCGCCACTTTCTCTCCAATGCCAGCAAGTGTGCGGGAGGGTCTAGTGATTTCAAGGCAGCCTGCAATAATCGCTCATATGAACTCCGGCACCCAGCGTTTTCCCTCATGGGGATCTCCCGTGGTCGAGTTCTCGGAGGAGGACCTCGCGCTCCTGCACGGCCTGCAGATCGCTCCCCGTGCGCCGTGGCTCGAGGCGGCCGAGATCTTGGGCGCCCACCCGGCGACCCTCGCGCGCCGCTGGGAGCGACTCCGCTCGGCTGGTCTCGCCTGGATCACGGCGCACCTCAAGGGGGACCCGGCTGAAATGGTCCTCGCGTTCGTCGACGTCGAGTGTGCGCCCGGCGGGCGGGACGCGGCGACGGCGTCGCTTGCGGCGATCCCGGAGGTCCAGACGATCGACGTCGGCGCGAGCCATCCGGACCTCGCCCTCACGGTCTTCGCAGAGTCGCTCGTCGAGTGCAGCGAAACGGTCATCCCGCTCATCGCCGAAGCCCCCGGCGTCCGTCGCGTGCAGACCCATCTCTGCACGCGCCTCCATTCGGGAGGGCACTCGTGGCGCCTCGCTGCCCTCGACCGAGCTCAGATCGCCGCGTTCTCGAAACTCGCCCAGATCGAGCCGTTCGCGGGCCGCGTTCCGGCCGCGTGCTACGACCTCCTCCCGATCCTCGCGAGGAACGGCAGGGCCAGCGCGGCGGATATCTCGCGCGAGCTCGGCCGGAGCCCCGCTACGGCGCACCGTCAGCTGTCCCGTGTCCTCAGCAGCGGCATGCTCTCGTTCCGGTGCGAGGTCGCGCAGGCCCGTGCTGGGTATCCCGTGGCGTGCAAGTGGCTCGCGAAGGTCCCGCCCGGCCAGCATGCCGCCGCGGCAGCGGCGATTGGCGGCCTGCGGAACCTGCGCCTCGTCGCCTCGACCACCGGCCAGACGAACTTCACGATCATGATGTGGCTCCGCACCGTCGCCGACGTCATGACGGCGGAGCTGGCACTTCAGGAGCGCATTCCCGGGATTGAGCTTGTCGAGAGCATCGTGATGCTCCGCGCCGTGAAGCGGGTCGGCGTCATGCTCCGACCGGACGGGACGACGACCGGCGAGCTGGTTGCCGCGCCGGCCCTGATAGACTAGGGAACGTTGCGCACTTCGACCGGGCTCTTCTCGACGGTCTTATTCAAGCCCAACAAGCGTCGATGAACGCGTTGACAGGCCCTCCCGCTCGCTAATGCGCTTGCGGAACAGAGGTCCGGCTCCTTTCCTCGGCGAACCCCGCGACGCCGACGTGGCCCGTGGGACGATCCGATGCTGGAGCTGCCTTACCCATGCCTGCCCCCACCTTTGCCGAGCTCGGCGTGCCCGCCGTCCTCGATCACACGCTCGCTGCCCAGGGCATCGAGTCCCCGTTCCCCATCCAGACGGCTACGCTGCCGGACACCCTTGCAGGGCGTGACGTGCTCGGTCGTGGCCGCACTGGCTCCGGGAAGACGCTTGCGTTTGCGATCCCGCTTGTGACCCGCCTCGACGCGGCCGGGGCCGCCGTCGTCCGTGTCGCGCGCCGCCCGCTCGGACTCGTGCTCGCCCCCACCCGCGAACTCGCGACCCAGATCAACGCCACAGTCGAGCCTCTCGCCCGAGCCGCGGGGCTCACGACGACGGTCATCTACGGCGGCGTCTCCCAGATGCGCCAGGAGCGCGCGCTCAACGCGGGCGTCGACATCGTCATCGCGTGCCCCGGCCGCCTTGAGGACCTTGTGCGCCAGGGTCTCGTCGACCTCGGCCATGTCAAGATCACCGTGCTCGACGAGGCAGACCACATGGCGGATCTCGGATTCCTTCCGGTCGTCAAGCGCCTTCTCGACAAGACTCCCAAGGACGCCCAGCGGCTCCTCTTCTCGGCGACCCTGGACAACGGCGTCGACGCCCTTGTGAAGCGCTACCTCCACAACCCGCTCACCCACTCGCTGGACGAGGCGCGTGCCGCCGTCACGACCATGGAGCACCACGTTTTCGTCGCCGCCGACGCCGGTGCGAAGAAGAACCTCGTGCATGCGCTGGCCTCAGGCCGGGGCCGCCGCGTCCTCTTCATGCGGACCAAGCACCACGCGAAGCGCCTCGCGAAGCAGTTGACACAGGCTGGCATCCCCGCCGTCGATCTCCACGGCAACCTCTCGCAGAACGCGCGCGACCGGAACCTCGCGGACTTCTCGTCCGGAGCTGTGCGCGTCCTCGTGGCGACCGACGTCGCTGCCCGCGGCGTGCACGTCGACGATGTCGAACTCGTGGTTCACGTCGATCCGCCGGCCGAGCACAAGTCGTACCTGCACCGCTCGGGTCGCACGGCGCGTGCGGGGTCCGAGGGTGCCGTGGTCACCGTTGCGCTGCCCGAGCAGCAGCAGGAGGTTCGCCAACTGCTGCGTCACGCGGGAGTGAAGGTTGAGTTCCAGCCCGTCACGTCGTCGTCTGCCGCCGTGACGGAACTCGTCGGAGAGCCCGCCGAGTACGTCGACCCAGCGGAGCGCGAGGCCGCCGTCGCGGCGAAGCAGCCGCGCCAGGGCGGTGGGACGTCGACCGGTGCGAATGCGCAGCGCAAGCGGTCGCGGCGTGGGCGCGGCGGTTCGGGCGCGGGGACTTCCGAAGGCCGCAGCGCGTCGCCCCAGCGGACGACGGCGCGGCGAGCGACGACGCCGGGCAAGGCGGCTGAGCAGGGCTCGGCGCAGCGCACGACGACGCGCGCTGCCCAGGGCAAGCCCGCCGGGCATGGGTCGGCGTCGAAGAAGGCCTCGCCTGCGTCGAAGGCCTCGACGGCGCATCAGGCCCCTACTCGCTCCGCCGGTCAGGGTGCCGCGCCGACGTCGACCCCGGCTCGCCGCGGCCCGCGCCGCGCCGGGGCTCCGGCCTCGAACACTCGCCGGGGCTGAGGATCTGCTGCGTTCTCCGTGGTCTCAGCGCCGGCACCGAGCCTGACGCGTGGGGCCACGGAGACGGCCCTTCCTGACACTTAGCTATCTGCAACTCGTGCAAATCTCTCCTTGAGCGACCACTACTGCGGTGGTCGGGAACGGGAGAGAACGCGATGCCGATTTCCGCGGGCACTCGCTCATATTCCGGGACGGACGCGCCTTCAACGATCTGCGAGGAATCCAGATGGTGCCGGGCTGGAACTGGGACGACGAGATTTCCAGCGTTTGGGGCTGAAGAATGACGCTCACAGCCGGAGGCCTACGCGTCTTTCGGGCGGCGTTCGTGCTGGCGGCGGCTGCCCTCGCCGCCACGTCGTGTTCGCCGGCGACCAGAACCCCTCCTCCTCCGCAGGAATCACCGCTACCCGCTGTGGATCGCGCCGTCGCAGCCGATGTTCGGGCCTCTTTGAACGAGGCGACGGGGGAGGTCTTCCTCCCGATGGACAAATACTGGTACTCCGACCGGGAAAACACGCTCGTGAACGAAGCTGTGGGATATCTCATCGAGGACTGCGTTAAGGCCTCGGGGCACACGATTCGTCCGTCGCGCGGCTACCGGAAGGTGTTCCAAGACGCCACCTACGGGCAGTGGTCACGTGTACTGGCAGCCAAGAACGGGACCGAACCGGTAATTCGTGTGGTCCCGGGACTGACTGAAGGTCGCGAGTACCAGGTCAGCGCCGCCGACGATCAGGCCACGACCGAGTGCTCACTGCGCGTTGACCGCGCAGGCTTTCCCGAGCTCCTTGCCGGACTAGGCGGCGACTTCTCCGTCCAGCAACGCATTCATCAGGTTGCCCAGGTTCTAACGGAGCGCGACCCTGAGTATCTCCGATATCGCGCCGATTGGGAGACCTGTGTTGCAGGCAAGGGGCTGAAGGTGGTCGATACGTGGGGCATAGCGTCAGGCTCCAATAAGGAAGACGACATCCGGCTGGCCCTCCTCGACATCGAATGCAAGGAGTCGAGCGGGGGTGCGAGGACGCCGTATGACATCGTTGCTCAGTACCAAGCTGCCCAGATGAAGGACCATCAGGGTGAGCTCAACGCGCTTGCCGAGCAGAAGGCCGCAGCCGTGGAGCGGGCACGAAAGGTCCTTCGCGAGCATGGAATCGCCGACGCGAAGCTCAATGAGGTTCCCAACTCCAAAGTCTACGGACTCTCGGATGCCAAACTCTGACGCGGGGCTGGGGACGGCGATGAGACGAGTTCCGCGGTGGTGGCTCGTCCCGATCGTGGCGTTGGTGGTCGTAGCTGGGCTCGTTGGGGCCTATTTCGCTGGAGCGGTCGCCGCGGAAGGCGTGGCTCCGGAGCAAACCACTACTTCTGCCGTGCCGGTCTCCGCTGCTGTGGAGCGGCGAGCCGTGGCGAAGCAGGTGGCTGTAGCCGGGAAAGTAGTCGCAGGCGCTCAGGTCGCGGTCACCGCGAGTGCGCCGCCCGGCGTCGACCGCCTCGTCGTCACTTCAGTCGCGAAGGCGGTCGGCGACGATGTTGCCCCCGGCGACCTCCTCGCCGTCGTCTCCGGGCGCCCAGTCTTGGTCCTTCAAAGCCGCGTCCCGCTCTACCGAGACCTCGCGGACGGTGACAAGGGTCCGGATGTGACCGAGCTGCAGGAAGCTCTTGCTGCCTTGGGTCATCCATGCACTGCCACAGGAACGTTCGACGCCGCGACCCAACGCGCCCTCTCCAAGTTCTACGCGGCAGCGGGGAGCACGGCGCCAGCCGCTGATTCAGCCTCGAAGGCGGCATTTCGCTGGAGAGAATTCGTCCAGCTTCCCGGAGACAGGGGAAAGCTCTCGTCCATCTCGCACGCCGGAACGGTCCTCGAAGACGGGACCGTGGCCCGTATCACGATCGCAGACGATGCAATCGTGGCCCGCGCTGATCTCCTCCAGGCCGAGTCCTTCCCTGTGGGCACGCCGGCGACGGTACGGGCAGGATCGGCCGTCCTCGAGGCGAAGGTGGCCCAAGTGAGTGGCTTCAAGGACGGCGATCCGAACCAGAAGGAGGTGCCGGGGAAGGACCTCATGCTGCCCTTGCCGCCCGGGACCGCGGGTTTCGCGCCGGATCAGTCGGTCACCGTCACCGCGGGACCTCGTGCCTCTGAATCTCTAGCGGTCCCGCTGATTGCCATCCGCCAGGAGGGAGGAACGGCATATGTCGAGGTTGAGTCTGGGACAGGTTCCCGAAGGGTGGGAGTTAAGGTCACAGCCCAGACGGACGGGTGGGCAGCCTTGGCGGACATGGAGGGGCTTTCCCTTGGCGATCGGGTAAGACTGCCATGAGCAGCGAACAACTGAGACCGGGCGAGGCAGCGCCTCCGTCGCAGGCAGTGCTGAGCCTGCGTGGCGTCTCGCGCGAGTTCCCTGGTGCGAAGGCCCTCACAGGAGTAGATCTTGAGATCCACGAGGGAGAGTTCGTTGCGATTGTCGGACCTTCGGGCTCAGGCAAGTCGACGCTCCTGAACGTCCTCGGACTGCTGGACACGGCGACCCACGGCACTTACAGCGTTCATGGCACTGATGCTGCCCGGTTCGGTGAGCGGCAGCGCACCGAGGAGCGCGCACAGACTTTTGGGTTCGTGTTCCAGGACTCCCACGTGGTCGGGCGCGATTCGACAGCCCGCAATGCCGTGCTCGGCCTGCGCGCCCGAGGGGTCAGCTTAGGCGTCCAGAAGCGTCTCGTGCGTCCTATTCTCGAACGGTTCGGACTCGGTCATCGCGCCGGTACCCCAGCATCCCTGCTCTCGGGAGGCGAACGGCAGCGCCTCGCCATCGCGCGGGCTGTTATCGGGTCTCCCGAGGTGGTTCTCGCCGACGAGCCGACAGGGAGCCTGGACACCGCCAATGGCGAGACCGTCCTCCGCCATCTGCGCGAGCTTCATCGCAACGGAACGACAGTCATCTTGGTGACCCACGATCCTGCAATAGCCGCCTCCGCCGACCGCGTGGTGACGATGCGAGACGGGGCCGTGGTGAGCGACACCGGAACTGCGCGGCTAGCGGAACGGCAGAATGGGCATGCGGCGGGGAAGGACGCGCGCGGAGAGCGACTTGTACGCCGACGTCGGGACGAACTCGTCGACGTCGTTGCCGATTCTCTTTCCGCGCTCACCGTCCGGCCGGCAAAAGCGCTCCTTCTCGTCCTCGCCTTCCTCTTGGGCAGTGGTGGTCTTGTCGCGGCGATCGGGCTCAGCGAGAGCGCAGCGGTCAAGGTCTCGTCGAGGATCGACGCCGCGGCCAGTGATGAGGTCCGCGCGAACCGGGAAGCGGGGTACGGCTCCTGGGGCGAGGCTGCCGCCGACGTCAGCCGTGTTAAGAGCCTCGTCGGCGTTCGAGGAGCGGGCGTCGTCGCTGACCTCTCTTCCTCGGTGGTCAACCCCTCGACGTTTCGCCCGGAATCGTTCCTTGGACAGCCTGCCTTCAACGGGGCTGTGCGCATCGCGGACTCTGAATATCTCCGCATCCAAGGGGCCAAGGTCACCCACGGGGATGTGGCCCTTCTCGACCACTCCTTTGGCAGCCCGATTGCCTTGCTCGGCGCCGACGCGGCCCGGCGGCTCGGAGTCGCGAAGCCCGGTCCCGGCGTCGTCGTATGGCTCTACGGCGAGCCGGTCCCGGTGGTGGGCGTCATCGAGGATCCCGGCCGGGACCCCGTCCTCAGCGGTTCTGTCGTCGTCGGTGTTGGTTCATATCCCGTCATGGACCGGATCGCCGCAACTCTTGTCCTGCGAACGGCTCCGGGGATGCCAGCCGCGCTTGCGGACGCGTTGCCCAAGGCGCTCAGCCCGGCCCAACCGAGTGACGTGAAGGTGCAGACCGTCGCGGACCTGCGCGAGCTCAAACACGGTGTCAACGATGACCTCGGCCGGCTCGTCGCCATCGTCTCGATCGTCTTGCTCGCGATCGCCTGCCTGAGTGCCGGGACCACGATGTACTTGGGGGTCCTGGGGCGAACAGGAGAGATAGCGCTCCGGCGTGCCTTGGGCATGCGGAGGGCGGCGATCGCGGGCATGTTCCTCGTGGAAGGCGCTGTCGTCGGCCTCGTGGGTGGCGCAGCAGGGGGAGCGGTGGGGATGATCGCCGTTCTCGCTTACGCCCAGAGCGAAGGGTGGGCTCCTGTCATTCCCTGGTACGCCGCAGTCTGGGGGATCGCTTTGGGCCTGGGCAGCGGGGTGGCGTCTGCCGTCCATCCCGCCGTCGTCGCATCCCGAGCCAACCCCGCCCAGCTGATCCGGGGATGATCATCAGACGCGGTGAGACAAATGTCAGTGGGCGCGGGCAGACTGGACCCATGAAGACCCTGCTAAATGTGATCTGGTTCGTCTTCGGCGGCTTTGTGCTCGCCCTCGGCTACTTCCTGGCTGGCATCGTGTGCTGCCTCCTCGTCGTCACGATCCCGTGGGGCATCGCGGCATTCCGCATTGGGACCTACGCGCTCTGGCCGTTCGGCCGGACGGTCGTTGACCGGCACGAGCGGCCGGGCGTAGCGACAGAGCTGGGCAATATCATCTGGCTCCTCGTAGCGGGAATCTGGATCGCGATCGGCCACGTTGCCACCGCCATTGCCATGGCGGCCACGATCGTCGGGATCCCTCTGGCCGTCGCGAACATCAAGCTCATACCCGTCTCGCTGTTCCCCCTCGGCAAGCGGATCGTTCCGTCGAAGAGCCTCCTGCCCACCTACAGCCACTGAACCCGTGACAATACCCGGAACCCCCGGGTACTAACACAACTGTGTTCCAGAGCACTTTGTGACAGCGAGCCTCTCCGGCTATAAGTTGGGTACGACTAAGGAGGCCCCATGCCGGAAATCGATCCTTCGTACGCGGGGGAATGGCACTTTGACCCAGCCCACACGCGCCTTGGATTCTCGACCCGCCACGCCATGGTCACGAAGGTCCGTGGATCCTTCAACGATGTCGAGGGCGTCATCAATGTCGATGCCGAGGACCCGACCGCCTCGACGGTCAGCATCACCATCAAGGTCGCCAGCATCGACACGCGCAACGCCCAGCGCGACGAGCACCTTCGCACCAACGACTTCTTCGATGCCCCGCATTATCCCGAGATCACGTTCGTGAGCAAGCGGATCGATCAGGTGGAGGAGAACAGCTTCATCGTGAGCGGCGATCTCACGATCCGCGGCGTTACGAAGGAGATCGCCATCCCGCTCGAGTTCATCGGGGTCGAGCGGGATCCGTTCGGCAATCTCCGCGCCGGCTTCGAGGGTTCCCGCCGCATCGACCGGAAGGACTTCGGCGTGAACTGGAACGCAGCCCTCGACTCTGGCGGAGTGCTCGTCTCCGACCGCATCCTCCTCGAGTTCGAGATCTCAGCGGTCAAGACCGAGGCGTCCCAGAACTAGTCGATGGACGCGAACGAGGCGCCCGTGGGTCCGGCTCAGGCCGAACCGGCGGGCGCCTTCGTCGTGGTTGCGTTCGTCGAACCCACCAGAGTGGGCGTCCCGTTCAGCAAGCGGCACTGGCCGCTCCACGTCACGCTCCTGCGGTTCGACGCGCCTCGGGTGCCCGCGCTCGAGGCCGTGGGCCGTGCCATCGCGGCCGACGACGGCCCGATTCCCGTCGTCGTCGGAGCCGACGCCGACTTCGGCTATCGGGGGAGGGTGCGAGTGTCACTCGTCGAACCCGAGCCCCGTCTCCAGGCGGTGCACGACCGGATCGTCGCGGAGGTTTCGGCGGTGCTCGAGGCGGGCGCTGGGAGGATTCACAGCCCGCAGCACACAGGGCGGGGTTTCCGGCCGCACATCAGCGTTCAAGGAGAGAGGCGCGTTCACTCTGGGGACAGGCTGATCCTCGACAACTTTGCGCTCGTGGACATGGCGCCCGACGGCGACACCTCGGTTCGCGTTTCGGTCGCCGCGTGGGGCGAGGGCGCCGAGCGAGGCGTGCGCGGGACCTAGCGGATCAGGCTCGGCTGCCCTGCTGCGGATCGCGGAGATGTGCGAGCTCTCCGCGCAGGTTCAGGAGTGCTTGGGCCAGCCAGAGCGTGCGTCCACGCTGAGTGTGGAAAAGCGGGTCCAAGCCGAGTAGCTGATCGAGGACCGACGCGCGTCCCGCCCGGAACAGCTCGTCGGGCACCTGCGCATACTCGGCCCGCACTTGTTCCGTGTACCGGAGGTAGCCCTTGGGCTCCCTGCCCAGCACCGAAAGGTCCGCATCGCACAGGAGCTGCCCGCCGTCGTCGTACGCCTGGGGACGGTGATCAGCGGTGAGCCGGACGAGCCGCGCCACCTCACCGACCTCCGCGGGGGCGAGGCCCGCATCTCGCAACCGCGACTCCGCGAGCAGCGCGGAATCCTCCTCGTCGCGCCCCGCGCTCCCGGTATGCACTGCGTCGTGGAACCATGCGGCGAGTTCGACGGCGCGGGGTGCTGGGCGTTCGCCGGTGAGCTCGTCGAGGGCCGCTAGGACGGCGAAGAGGTGCGCCCCTGTGTGGTACCGGCGGTGCGGCTCGGACCAACGCTCGAGCAGCTCGTCGCCGAGCCCATTCCGGCCCGGAAGGAGCCTCTCCCACCTCTGCGCAAGCGGTGTGGCGAGCGACTTTGCCCGCTCGCGTGCGGGCACGCGGAGGCCGGACGCAATGAGTGTGCGGGTGAGGGTCTTCCCGTCGACAGGGAGTGCCCCCCTCCGGACCAAGTCGGCATGCCGCCGCTCCGGCACGTCGTAGTGGTCCTCGTCGAAGGCCCGCTCAGGAATCTCCGCAGCTGCGGCGAAGGTGTGCAGCTCGGCGAGGGATGTGTCCGAGACGAGGTGTGCGAAGACGGTCCCGTGTGCGGGCCACATCGGGGTGTCGATGAGGATGGCCATGGGGTCCATTGTGGCCCCGGGAAGGAAACCTTCGAGTTGCCGTTGAGACTTGAGCGGACTACACTCAACTTAGGTGCGTTGACCTAAGTAAGAACTATGCCCTTCAGTAGGAAGTGCGCTTTCAAGTCCGGTAGCAGGGGGAAGGAGCTCGCATTGGACGTCAAATTCACCACCAAGAGCCAGGAGGCGCTCTCGGCCGCAGCGATGAACGCCTCGACGGCCGGTAATCCGCAGGTCGAGCCCGCCCACCTGCTCAAGGCCCTCATGGACCAGCGGGATGGCGTCGCCGTCGCCCTTCTCCGGGCAACCGGGGCGGACCCCGATGCCGTGAGCGTCGCGGCGAGCACCGCCATCAAAGCGATGCCCTCGACTTCGGGCAGCACCGTTGCCCAGGCCCAGCTGAGCCGGCAGGGCCTGCAGGTCATCCACGTTGCCCAGCAGGAATCTGAGCAGATGGGGGACAGCTTCGTCTCCACCGAGCACCTTCTGCTCGGGCTGGCGGCCGACGGCGGGGCGGCCGGCAAAGCGCTCCGGGACGCCGGGGCGACGCTAGAGTCGCTCAAGGCGGCGCTTCCGGGGGTGCGAGGCGACCGCAAGGTCGACAGCCCGGATCCGGAGAACACCTTCCAAGCCCTCGAGAAGTACGGCACTGACCTGACCGCTATTGCCCGTTCCGGCAAGCTGGACCCGGTCATCGGCCGCGACTCCGAGATCCGCCGCGTCGTCCAGGTCCTCTCGCGTCGCACCAAGAACAACCCGGTGCTGATCGGCGAGCCAGGCGTCGGCAAGACCGCCGTCGTCGAGGGTCTCGCCCAGCGGATCGTGGCGGGCGACGTCCCGGAGAGCCTGCGCGGCAAGACACTCATCGCGCTCGACCTCGGCTCCATGGTGGCTGGCGCCAAGTACCGCGGCGAGTTCGAGGAGCGGCTCAAGGCGGTCCTCGAGGAGATCCGCAGCTCCGAGGGGCAGATCGTCACGTTCATCGACGAGATCCACACGGTCGTCGGCGCGGGCGCAACCGGGGATTCGTCCATGGACGCGGGCAACATGCTCAAGCCCATGCTCGCCCGCGGCGAGCTGCGGCTCATCGGTGCCACCACGCTTGACGAGTACCGCGAGAACATCGAGAAGGACGCCGCCCTCGAGCGGCGCTTCCAGCAGGTATTCGTTGGCGAGCCCAGCGTCGAGGACACGATCGCGATCCTCCGGGGCCTCAAGGAGCGGTACGAGGCGCACCACAAGGTTGCCATCGCCGACTCGGCGCTCGTGGCTGCCGCCTCGCTGTCGAACCGGTACATCTCGGGCCGGCAGCTTCCTGACAAGGCCATCGACCTCGTCGACGAAGCGGCCTCGCGGCTCCGCATGGAGATCGACTCCGCACCGGAGGAGATCGACCAGCTGCGCCGCGCCGTCGACCGCCTCACGATGGAGGAGCTCGCCCTCGATGGCGAGACTGACGAGGGGTCGATCGAGCGCCTCGCCGCCATCCGCGAGGACATGGCGAACAAGAAGGAGGAGCTCGCGGCCCTCAACTCCCGTTGGGAGGCTGAGAAGGCCGGCCTCAACCGGGTCGGTGAGCTCAAAGCGAAGCTCGACGAACTCCGCTCGCTTGCGGACAAGGCGCAGCGCGAGGGCGATCTCGCGGAGGCCTCGCGCATCCTGTACGGCGAGATCCCGACGCTCGATCGCGAGCTCAAGGAGGCCTCCGCGGTTGAAGAGCAGGTGAGCGGCAAGGCGAAGATGGTGGCCGAGGAGGTCACCGCCGACGACATTGCCGAGGTCATCTCGGCCTGGACCGGCATCCCGGCGGGGCGCATGCTCCAAGGCGAGAGCCAGAAGCTCCTCCACATGGAGGAGGAGCTCGGCAAGCGGCTCATCGGGCAGAAGAAGGCGGTCGAGGCCGTCTCGGACGCCGTCCGCCGCGCCCGTGCGGGCATCAGCGACCCGAACCGGCCGACCGGCTCGTTCCTGTTCCTCGGCCCAACTGGCGTCGGCAAGACCGAGCTCGCGAAGGCCCTCGCGGACTTCCTGTTCGACGACGAGCGCGCCATGGTGCGGATCGATATGAGCGAATACTCCGAGAAGCACGCGGTCGCGCGGCTCGTCGGGGCACCTCCGGGATACGTCGGCTACGAGGAGGGCGGCCAGCTCACCGAGGCCGTGCGGCGCCGGCCGTACTCGGTGATCTTGCTCGACGAGGTCGAGAAGGCCCACCCTGAGGTCTTCGACATCCTGCTCCAGGTGCTCGACGACGGCCGGCTCACTGACGGCCAGGGGCGGACGGTGGACTTCCGCAATACGATCCTTGTCCTGACCTCGAACCTCGGCAGCCAGTTCCTCGTGGACCCCGACCTCAGCGAGGCCACCAAGCGCGATGCGGTCATGGGTGTGGTGCACTCCTCGTTCAAGCCGGAGTTCCTCAACCGGCTCGACGACGTCATCATGTTCGATCCGCTCTCGGTGGACGAACTCGCCCGGATCGTGCAGCTCCAGGTCGATTCGCTGCAGCAGCGACTCCACGAGCGCCGCCTCACCCTCGACGTCACCGATGGCGCTCGCGCGTGGCTGGCGATGACGGGGTACGACGCCGCTTACGGCGCCCGTCCTCTTCGTCGGCTCGTTCAGCGCGAGATCGGCGATCGGCTCGCGAAGGAGCTCCTCTCTGGGGAGATCGCCGACGGCGACACGGTGCTTGTCGACGTCGCGGACGTCTCGGTCGACCTCCAGGACCTCACCGGCGCGACGAGCGGCCTGAGCGTCACTCGGAAGGCTCCGGCGTCCCAGGAGGCATAGTCTCCGTTCAGTGGTCACCTCCCGCGGGTTTGCCTCGGTTCAGTGGTCAACTCCCGCGGGTTGAGCCCCGTTCAGTGGTCACCTCCCGCCGGAGGTGACCACCGAACGACGGCGGCGGGAGCCCGTCGTCGTCCGCTGACCGCCGTCCTCAGGGCAGGAATGTCGCCGTGAGCGTGTTGCCCTTGGTGCTCTCCACGAAGCAGTCGACGCGGCGGTCCCCAGCCGACCAGCTGCCCTGGCTCGGAAACGCGTTGCGTTGCCGGAGCGCGCTCGTGTCCTGGGGGAGTGTGAGCTGCGTCTGGCGGCAGAGGTCCGAAGCGCGCTGTTCGAGCGCATCCTTGCCGGGGTAGGAATCGCCGGGGCCGTACATGGCCGTTGCGACGAGCTGGGCCGAGTGGGCCTCGGTGCACGGGACGAGTCGGTTCGCCTCCGCGTTGGCGTCGAAATTGGCGAAGCAATCGCCAGTCTTGTAGCTGGCGGAAGGGGTCAGCCCTTCGGCGGCGGGGGCGGCCACAGACGTCTCACTTTTCGCGCTTAGCGAAGAGGCAAGGGCCCAGATGATCAAGAGAACGACGACGACGCCGCCCGCACCGAGGACCTTGCCCCATGGTGTGGAGGGGAGGCGGGGGCTCCGGGGAGCCCGACGCGGACGCTCGGGAATCCGGATTTGGCGCCGCGTCAGGGGCTCGCTCGGTTCCCTCAACGGGTGGCCGTACTGACCCTGCGCGCTCTCCATGCCGAATGATGCCCTTCCGACGTTCTCTCGAGGACCGAGGGCCCAGTGCAGTGCTGGCCCTCACATGCCGTGGGCCGCGCACTTCGCGAATACGCAGGCGGCCGCAATTACATGTAGTCTAGACCTACGACAAATTGATCAATGACTCCGGGGCCTCGCGAGCCTGCCTTCGCGACTACCTCCGGGACGAGGCAAAAGAGGGGGTCACGCCATGGGGCGCGGCCGTCAAAAGGCTAAGGCAACCAAGCAGGCTCGGGACATCAAGTACTACAGCCCGAACACTGACTATGCGGCACTTCAGCGCGAACTCGGCGCTTCGAGCAGCCACTCGCATCATGACGCAGACGACCTCGAGCCGGACTACTCCGACTACGAGGACAAGTATGCGGATCAATTTGAGGACGACGACGAGGGATCTCGACAGACGGGCTGACCCCTGCTCATGAGCGAGGTCGCTGATCGTGAGGGTGATCCGGCGGTAGCGCGAGCCCATGCGGCGGCTCTGCGATCCATCGCCCGAGAAGTCGTCGAGACGGTCGAACCACAGGATCCTTCCGAGGCCCGTTCTGGCCTCTTGTCAATGCTGGGCGGCGGCGGAGTCATGGCCTTGACCGGAGCGGGCGTATCGACCGCGTCCGGGATTCCGGATTATCGCGGACCGCAGGGATCATGGCGCAAGCATCGGCCTATGACGTATCAGGAGTTCCGCCACGATCCGGCGGCGCGCCACCGGTACTGGGCCCGCAGCTTCGTAGGCTGGCGGCACATAGACAGGGCCCGCGCCAATTCGGCTCATAGGATTCTCGCTCAGCTCGAGACTCGGGGTGTTCTGCTTGGTGTCGTGACCCAGAACGTTGACGGGCTGCACGCCGCTGCCGGATCGCGGAACCTTGTGTCGCTTCACGGCGACCTCGACAAAGTCGTGTGCCTCAACTGCGGCAACGTCGAGGGACGGGCAAACCTTGACGAGCGGCTGGCTCAGGCCAACCCGGGATACGCCGAGGCCGTGCGCCTCGATCCCAGGACGGTGAACCCCGATGGCGACGTTGAGCTGCCGCAGGCCTGGGTCGACAGGTTCCGCATGGTGGGGTGTCTTGTGTGCGGCTCAGTGGAGCTCAAACCGGACGTGGTCTACTTCGGCGAGAGCGTGCCGATCGAACGGAAGGAGCGGGCGACGGCGATGCTCGCCCAAGCGCGAAGCCTCCTCGTGCTCGGCTCATCCCTCGCGGTCATGAGCGGCTTTCGCTTCGTGCTGGATGCCGTCCGGGACGGCAAGCCGGTCGGCATCGTCAACGCGGGGCCGACTCGGGGGGACAGGCGCGCGCATTGGCGTTGGCGCTCGGACGTGGGCGAAGCCTTGGAAGACCTGGCCTCGTCCCTCTAGCCCACCACGTCCCTCTAGCCCCAACGCCCACGAAGCGTTCCGGCCCAAACCCCCAACCACCTACCGTTTCGGGTACGCCAACTTTCCTCTGGGCGCATCTCGGGTACGCCAACTCTCATCCGGGCGCATCTCGGGTGCGCGAACGGTCTTCAGGGACATCGGCCCCCAAACGTTGGCGTACCCGAAACGTTGAGAGGGGGGTGTGAAGTCTCGGGACTGAATGGACACTTCTGTCGCAGGTGAGTGTGGACAGTGTGTCTCACGGGTCCGTGGACAGTTGGCGGTTCTGGTCGGCTCATGAGCGTCTATGAGCCCGATCCGAAGTTCCGTCTGAAGCTGGCCGTTGGCCGGCAATCGTACCCCCGCGGCCGAGCCCCCCATCCCCGCCCGAGCCCGCCGCAGCCCTCCTCGAGCCCCGGATCGCCGTCCGCACCGGCAGCCGGCCCAAAAGGGGTCATCACCGTCCTGAACTGCACTTCCTCCTCGGGGCCGCCTGGGCCGGCAAACGCGTGCGCGTCGTCTACGACGAACGCACCGTGGCGTTCTTCGACGAGCAGGGCACCGAGATCCTCGCCCACCCCAGACCGCCCGAGGGCACCAGATTCGTCTCCCGCAGCGGCCTCAAGCACCCCGCCCCACCCAAAGCGCCCACACTCACGTGAGACATGAACTGTCCACACTCACGCGAGACATGAACCGTCCACGATCACCTGAGACATCACAGGGCAGTGGAGGGGAGTAGCTGTACCCGCAAGGGCGGTGGAGGGGAGTAGCTGTACCCGAAACGGTGGGGGAGGGTGCGCCACGGGGGGCCGTGTCGGCCTATGTCGGTGCAGGTCAATACGATGGTCAACATGGATCAGCGTTCACTGCGGGGTTCGGCCCTCAAAGGACTCGGGCACTACCAGCCCGCGAACATAGTCACCAACGACGATCTGGCCCGGAGGGTCGAAACGAATGACGAGTGGATTCGCACTCGTACCGGAATCCGGGAGCGACGCATCGCCTCTGAGTCCGAGACCGTGGTCGACATGGCGTCGGCAGCCGCTCGGATGGCGCTGGAGGACGCGCGGATCGATGACGTTTCGCTCGTCGTAGTCGCCAGCACGACCTTGATGGACCGGAGCCCGAACTCGGCTGCTCGGGTCAGCGCAGAGCTCGGCCTTTCCGGTCCGGCGGTGCTCGATATCAACACGGCATGCTCGGGATTCGAGTACGCGCTCGCGCTTGCCGATCAGGCCATCAGTATGGGCACGGCCGAGCACGCGCTCGTGATCGGTGCCGAGAAGCTCTCGGGGGTGACCGATTGGACCGACCGACGTACATGCGTGCTCACGGCCGATGGCGCCGGCGCCGTCGTCCTCGGCCCCTCGCCTGAGCCCACCATCTCTCCGGTGGTGTGGGGATCGGTCCCCGAGATGCTCGAAGCCGTGGTGATCGACAAGGAGACCCAGCTCTTTTCGCAGGACGGCCGCAGCGTCATGCGCTGGGTGCTCACCGAGGCTGCGGACCAGGCGAAGCGCGTCTTGGACCGAGCCGGGCTCACTCCCGCGGACATTGACGTCTTCGCGTTCCATCAGGCGAACCTCCGGCTCCTTGAACCGCTCGCCCGCGCGCTCGGTGTCACTGACAAGCAAGTTCTGATCCGGGACATCGAAGAATCGGGCAACACTTCGGCAGCGAGCGTTCCGCTCGGTCTCTCGAAGGCATGGCACCGCGGCGAACTTCCGCGCGGCGGCCGCGCATTCCTCTTCGGTTTCGGAGGCGGCTTCACCTTCGCCGGCCAGGTTGTGACGCTGCCGAACTAGGCAGAGTCGCGCCGGGAGCGAGTCCGGGGAGTCAGCTTTCCTTGTGGGGCTGCGGCCCATCTTCGCTGACATCGGCTGAACCGGGATCCTCATTGGAGGACGGTTTCTCGAAGGTGACGTCGATCCGCTCGAAGCCTTTGAACCGCTGTGCCTTGGCCTGCCGCGTGTAGGACTTCCGGTCTCCCGCCGTGAGGTCCACCTGATCGGTGAACGGAGTGAGGAGGGCGCGAGGGTGGAGCCTGTCGACCCGGACGACGTTCGCCTCGACGCACAGGACGATTGCGACCGCTGCGAGGTAGAGGAAGGCGAGCAGGCCGAGGACGACGGCGAACACGCCGTTCATTTCGCTGGCCCGCCTGACGACTTGCGCGACATAGATGGGACCGACGGACTGCAGGAGTTGCCACGCGATCGCGGCTCCGACCGCCCCCGGGAGGACCTGCCTCACGGTGAGGGGGCGGACTGTGCCGATGCGAAAGGCGAGGATGAATGCCCCCGCGTTCACGGCGACAGACAGGGCCAGGAAGACTGCCCGGCCTGCGGCGCCAAGGGCATCCGCAAAGCCTCCGAGGGCAGAGAGGATGGTCGTGCCCAGAAGTGCCAGGCCAACGGTGCCCAGCAGGAGGAGGCTGCGCCCGCGCGACTTGAACGGATCGGGCCGGCTGTTGCGAGGGATCGACCAGGCTGTATTCATGGCGTGCTGGATGGCCTGGGCCACTCCGATTCCGCCGTACAGGGCGCCGAGGATGCCGATGACGACGCCGACCGTCCCGCCGCCGAGCCCCTTCGGTTGGGAGAGCTGCGATCCGATGACGGGGAATTCGGCCAGCGCTGAGGTCATGACCGCGGTCCTGAGTTCTGGGTCGCCGGAGAGGACGAAGCTGAGCAGCGTCGAGAGAAGCAGGAGCAGCGGGAACAGCGAGACGAACGCGTAGTACGTGATCAAGGCCGCGAGGAACGGCCCCTGATCGTCGATGTACTTGTACAGCACGGCCAACGGGTATCCGACCCACGGATGCCTCTGCTGGAGCGCGTCGAATCGCCCAACGGATCCCATCGCCAGCCTCCCTCCCCCCGCTCCCGGTCCGGCCGTCGTCGGCCGCGGTGAACCTTCCTGCCCATCCTGCCGCATTGCCTCCGCAAGGAAGCGGCGAGACATGGGTTGAGCCGCTAACGGCCGTTGAGCTTCGCCAGCAGAAGGGCCTCCGCGAGGATCGAGCGGCGCAGCTCGTCCAGATGGACTGATTCGTCTTCGCCGTGGGCCCTCGAATCGGGGTCCTCCGCGCCCGTGATCAGGATCTGAGCCTTCGGAAAGTGCTGGCGCAAGGCTGAGACGAGCGGGATTGAGCCGCCCACCCCAGCTCGAACGGGGGCAGCACCCCACGACTCCTGCATGGCCCACAGCGCATCGCTGACTGCCGGCGACGAGGGATCTGCGGCGTAGGGCATGCTCGCTCTCCCCGACGTGACGATCACTTCGGCGCCGGCGGGCGTGTGGCTGCGCACGTGCCGGCGGATTGCGTCCATGGCGTTCTCCGGGCTGTCTCCGGGGGCGATCCGGAGGCTGAACTTCGCTCTGGCATTAGGCACGAGGGTGTTGGACGCGGTGGCGACCGCGGGCGCGTCGAGGCCGATGATCGCGAGGGCCGGCTTCGTCCAGAGCCTCGACGTGATGGTGCCGTTCCCCGCGAGCCGGACCCCCGGCGGGACAGCCGCATCGGCTCGGAACGTTTCCTCATCGATGTCCCGGTCGGTGCCGTCGCCGGTCACGAGGCCCTCGACCGCAACGGCACCCGTCGCGTCATGGAACGTTGCCAGAAGCTTCGCCAGGAGCGTGACGGCGTCCAAGACAGGACCTCCGTAGGTCCCCGAGTGAAGCGCGTGGCTCAGGGACCGGAGCTCGATGGTTCCGTCGACGAGGCCGCGCAGGCTGGTCGTGAGGGCGGGCACGCCGATCTTCCAGACCCCAGAATCCGCCACGACGATGACGTCGCTCTTCAGAACCGCCGCATGCTCCGCCAAGAACGCTTCGAGGGTCGCGGACCCTGATTCCTCTTCGCCTTCTATGAAGAGAGCGATTCCCAGCCCGAGACCGTCGCCGAGCACCTCCCGGAGGCAGCGAAAGGCCGCGAGGTGTGTGACTACGCCCGATTTGTCGTCCGCGGCCCCGCGGCCCCACAGCCGTCCGCCTCGTTCCTCAGGGGTGAAGGGCCCCGAAGTCCACAGTGCCGGGTCCCCGGGAGGCTGGACGTCGTGGTGAGCGTAGAGCAGGACCGTGGGCCACCCCGGCTTGGGGAGGTGGCGGGCGACGACGGCGGGGGCACCGGGCGTGCCGTCTGGCGCTTTCGCTGAGAGGATTTCGACATGGGGGAAGCCGGAGGATTCGGCGAGCGCGGCGACGAGGCCGGCGCTGCGAGCAAGGTGCGCGGGATCGAATTCCGGCCAAGCGATGCCGGGTACGGCTACCAGGGCCTTCAGCTCGTCGACCATGCGGGAGTAGTCAGCGTCCACGCTCTCACGGAGCAACTTCACGGGCACGCGTTGAGGGGCCATGCGCTTCAGCCTAGCCGCGGCGCTGCTTCCTCCCGCGATATTGGCCGCTCATTGATTCACCTTTGGTTTCTTGGGTAAGTGCCGACTATGGGAGGGACGAACCGCACTCAGGCGTCTCCGAAGCGGGGTGCTCGGCAACGGATCCTCGATGTCTCCTTCTCACTTTTTGCGGACCGCGGCATTCGGGATGTCGGCGTTGACGAACTCATCGAGCGCTCTGGCGTGGCTAAAGCCACGTTCTACAAGTATTTCCGTACAAAAGACGATCTCGCTCTGGCCTACCTCCAGCGCTGGTATGAGGAACGCAGCAGGGCGATCGACGAAGCCGTCAAGCGGCACGAGGGCAGTGAAACGCCTGCTCTCCTGGCCGTCTTCGACGTCTTCGACGAGTGGTTCCGCCAGGGCTCGTCGGAGGTGAGTTCGTTTCTGCACGTCCTGATGGAGATGGGGCCGAGCCACCCTTTGGGCAGAGCGAGCCTGGAATACCTTGCGCGGACTCGCGACCAGCTCGCCAGCATTGCCCGCCACGCCAACCTCAGCGACCCGGACGGGTTCGCATGGTCGTGTCACATTCTCCTCAAGGGTGCCATTGTCGCTGCCGCCGAAGGCGATCTGGACGCCGCCGCGCGCGCACGCCACATGGCAGCGCTTCTCGTCGCGGACCGCCGTCCGCTTGAGCGTGAGGCCTAGCAAGCGGGGTGGCCTCGTAAGCGGCGTGGCCCCGTAAGCGGCGCGGCCTGAGGTGGCCGGAGCGGCGGGTGGGCGATCGAGGTCCTAGGGGCCGGCGGGGTGAGCTGGGACTTCGTATTCCCAGCCTGTCTGGGGCTCTTCCTGAAGGCTCGTGTAGTAGATGCGGGTGTCTGGCTCGGGGCGGACGAGGGCGAGACCGACAGAGTGGCCGAGGAAGGCCGGGTCGAGGCACAGCGCCTTGCCGGCCGCGATGGTCGAGAAGGGTGCTGGCAACGGTGCTTCGACGTCTGAGCTGACGGCCCCGAAGAGGACTCCGTATCCGGCTCGGCTGTACAGGTCGGCTGCTGAGTGCAGGAGGGCCGCACCGGTTCGGGAGGATTCGGGCACAGTCATCGCGAGGACCTCGGCTGCGAAGATCAGGCTGAGCCGTTCGAGCTGCGTGTGGCCGCGGAATGTGTGCGGCTGCCGGAAAGCCCTTACGGCCGGCGTGGCAACGAGGCTGCCGAGGGGCTCGTCGTCGTGCGCCAGAGCTATGATCGCCGTGGAGACGGAAGACAATGCCGCGTTGTAGCCCCTCGTATGAGCGGCAGCGAGCGTTTCGTGGAACCTCTGCCGTCCCCTGGCCGCCGCCTCGAGGGATGTGGAAAGGCCTCCCTTGCCGAGAGCCCATGCGAGTTGTGGCGGCAGCGGGCCGAGAAGCTCGGGATACCGTTCCGCGTCCTGAGGGACGGCCCGCCTGATGCGGACCGGGCCGAGTGTTTGAGTGGGGGTAAGGGCGAGGGCGGAAGCCATGATGGTCCTTCTGGGGGATGGCATGGGAATTGTGGCTGGCCGCAGCGGAGTGGCGGCTCTACGCCGGGCTTCCCGTGGCGGGCCTGGAACTCGCCCGCACGATGAGCTGGGGGAGGAGGAGGCTCGGCTCGCTCGAGGCGCCGGAAGCCCCGTCGAGCTGGGCGAAGACGCTGCCCAGCGCGCAGCTCACCGCCTTCTCGATTGGCTGGCGTATCGAGCTGAGGCCGAGAGCGGCGGCGGTAGGCGTGTCATCGAAACCGACGACAGCGGCCTTCCCGCCTTCCGCCTGGATCGCGCTGAAGGCGCCGATCCCGAGCGAGTCGGATGCGCAGACGAAGGCCGTGGCCCCGGCGGCGAGGAGCCGCCGCGCCGCATCGGCTCCTTCCAGGATCCCATCGCGCTGCCCTGAATCGAGGGAATCGCGCCTGTCCTCGCCCACACCGGCTTGGGCGAGGGTCTCCGCCCATCCGCGCCGTCTTTCGTCGCCCGTCTCGGACCCTTTTGGCCATCCGAGGAAGGCGATCTCGCGATGGCCCAGTTCGAGGAGGTGGCTCGTGGCCTGCGCCGTCCCGGAAGCACCGTCGACGTCGACCCAGGCGTGCGCTGGCTGGGGGCTTGACCCGTGTGCATGGCCGGAGCTGTCGCTGGACCACGGGCGGCCGAAGACCGAGAAGGGGATGCCGTGCTCCACAAGCCACTCATAGCGCACATCGTCGCGGTGCGTTTCGATGAGGATGAAGGCATCGACTGCTTGGGCCTGGGCGAGCCGTGAGAACTGCCTCAGCTCGGCGTCGTCTGAATCCGCTGTGTAGAGCATGACTCGGTAGTCGCGGCGTTCCGCTTCGGCAGACAGGGCGTGCAGGAACGTGTCCAGGACAGCGCCCCCGATCCCGTCCCGGACGGGATCGAGCCTGTAGGCGAGGACGCCGGAACGAGCCGTGCGCATTTGGCGGGCAGCCGCGCTGCGGACGTATCCCGTCTCCTCGATGGTGGCGAGGACCTTCTTCAGGGTGTCCGGCTGGAGCCGTTGGGGGTTGTTGAGCGCGTTGGAGACGGTTTGGCGCGAGACTCCGGCGAGGAGGGCAACGCTCGAAACGGTGGGCCGGGAAACGACCGGCGAAGGGTCTTCTCCGTTCACGGTCTGCTCCCGTCCCTCATTGGATTCCTCTGATCATTCGACCCGCACAGGCTTCGCGGATTTGATTGATCAAAAGAGCGATGGATCAATCGTGGGGGAGGACGGTCAGTCTGTCAAGAATCCCTGGGGGGACAAGCCGGGGCTGGCCGGGCTGGCCAGGCCGGGGCTGGGGAGGCCGGGGATAGTCAAGAGCGAAAGTACGCGCCCGGGGGTCGCTGTGGGGGACAGCTCCGCACCGGACGCGCAATTAATTGTATGGCTGTTCTGCTTGTTCTGTCGCCTATGGAGCTTGCTCTCCATGGTGATGGCGCAGTTCACGCGCGTAATGGATGTCTTTTTCGGCCTGTTCCTCACGCTTTTCGATCTTGTCAGTCGACTTGGGCGGGAGCTGGATCGACTCCTCCGCGTGAATTCCGGCCTGCAGCTCTCGGCCCCGCTCGACTTCCGCATCGAATTCCGCTCCGAACAGGAGCGACATGTTCAGGAGCCACACCCACAGGAGCAGGATGATGACGCCGCCCAGGGCTCCATAGGTCTTGTTGTAGTGGCCGAAGTTGCCCACGTAGAAGCCGAACCCAACTGTGGCCAGGGCAAAGATGACGAGCGCGATGAGTGACCCCATGCTCATCCACCGGAACTTGGGCTGGCGGACGTTCGGCGTGAAGTAGTAAAGGACGGCGATGAGGCCGATGACGAGCACTACGGCGATCGGCCACTTGACAATGTTCCAGACGAGTACCGCAGCTCCACCGAGGCCGACTGCGTTCCCGACGGATTCGGCGATGGGGCCGCTGAGAACGAGCACCGCGGAGATGATCGCCACCACGATGACGGCCACGACGGTGATCGCGAGCGTAGTGCCTCGGAGGCGGATGAAAGGGCGGCCCTCGTCGATCTCGTAGACCCGGTTCATGGCCCGGCCGAAGGCGCGGACATAGCCGGACGCCGACCAGATGGCGCCCAAGAGGCCGCCGATGAGGGTCAGTCCGGCGGCGGGATTGTGCACGAGGTCCTCGATGGGCTGGCGGATCGTGTCGGTGGTCGCTCCAGGCGCCACGCTCTGGACGATGTTCATCATGCCGCTGACCGTGTTCTCCGCCTGTCCGAAGAGCCCCAGAAGCGAGACGATCGCGAGAAGCGCCGGGAACAGCGCGAGGATTCCGTAGTAGGTGAGACCGGCGGCTAGATCCATGCACTGGTCGTTCGTGAACTCGCGCAGGGTCTTCCGTGCGATGTACCGCCATGAAGGCTTGGTCACGTCCTGCGGTCGCCGTGGCTTGCGTGCGTCGTCAGGCGGCGGCGCCTTTTCGGCCTTTTCCCAAGTGTTTTCGCGATTCGCGCTTTCCCGCGTGTCATGCCGACTCAAAATGAACTTCCTTCCCCGGATGCGATCGGGCTGTACCCCAAGATCGGGCAGTACCCCGAAAGGATGCTGACGCTCTGCTGCCCACAAAGGGGTCGATCAAACCCCAAAAGACGTCGTCGAACGAAAGTCCAATGAAATGTGTGTGCCTTTCCGCCCGGGGTATCAGCCCGGCACCACAAGCACACCGAGTCGAGAGGAACCCACGATGGTCGATTTCCCATCGAATGGTCCCGGAGCACCAATGGGAGCCCCGGGAAGCAGCTCGCCCAACTCGCAGAGCTCCACCACCGAGACGGCGAAGAACGAGGCCCGCGGAGTAGCCCAAGAAGCGGGTGCTTCGGCGAGCGCGGTCGGGCAGACCGCGAAGGACGAGGCGACGAATGTCGCCCGTGAGGCCCAGTATCAGGCCAAGGACCTCGTCCACCAGAGCCGTCAGGAGCTCATGCAGCAGGCCACAGCTCAGCAGGAGCGGGCCGCCCAAGGGCTCAAGTCTCTGCACGAGGAGCTCAGCTCGCTCGCGTCCAAGAGCGAAAACCCCGGCGTGGGGACCGATCTGGTCCGCCAGGCGGCGCAGAGGGCCGGGGCGTTTGCCGACTACCTCGGCCAGCGTGACCCGGGTTCACTCCTCAACGAGGTCAAGTCGTATGCACGGCGGAAGCCAGGCACGTTCCTTGCCATCGCGGCAGGGGCGGGCCTCCTTGCAGGGCGTCTGACCCGCTCGCTCGCCGCCGGTGCATCTAACGACGGCGGGAGCCAGCAGGCAGCAGGGGGGACCTCGCCGGAGGCCTACCCGGCGGGGCACGGCTACGCTACGGGCGGCTACCCCGGCACCGCCGGCGGCTATGCCGGGGCACCGGGGGCCTATCCGGGCGGTGCGGGTGTTCCGGCCAGCGGGGTTCCCGTGGCGCCGGATGCCGAGCCTCCCGTGGCTCCAGTGCCAGGGGGCATCGAGCCAGGGGTTCCCGGCTACGAGCCCCGACCTGATGGATACGGGCAGTCCTCCACCGTCGAGCACTCGGCGTGGGACGAGGGCGCGGTCCAGGACGGCGCGATCACGAGCAGCTCCGCGTATGGAACTCCTCCGGGCGCGCGGCATGCGACCGCTCCCGGTGCCGACCTCGCGGAGAGCGAGGAAGGCCGCTATCTGGGTGAGGATGCCGAGCCGGTGACCGACGAGATCCCGCCGGTTCCGCGCGAGGACCGGGGTGGCCTGCGATGAGCCACCCATACGAAGCTCCGATGGGCGGCACGCCCGGCTACCCGCCGTCGTCGTCCGCTGCCTCGGGTTCCCCGCCAACTCCGCCCGCTGAAGCCAAGGCGGCGAACACCTCGATCGGTGACCTCCTGAGCGACGTGACCCAGGACCTCTCGACGCTCATGCGTCAAGAGCTTGCCCTCGCGAAGGCAGAGGCGACCCAGTCCGCGAAGCGGGCCGGGCGCGGGGCGGGACTGTATGGGGGAGCCGGGGTTGCTGGCCACTTCACCCTCCTGTTCCTTTCCATCGCGCTCATGTGGGCCCTCGGGTCTACGGCGATAGGGCTGGGATGGTCCGCCGTCATCGTCGCGATTATCTGGGCGATCATAGGGGGCATCCTGGCCGCCCGCGCGAAGAAGGACCTCGAGTCGGTGAAGGGACTGCCCCGCACCGCCGACTCCATGAAGAAGATTCCCGAATCCCTCAAGCCGAGTGAGGAGCCACGATGAGTGAGAATCCCGACGCAATCCGAGCAGATATCGAACAGACCCGACAGAGGTTGGGCTACGACGTTGATGCGGTAGCTGACAAAGTCACCCCATCCCACATCGCCCACCGTCAGACCGAGCGTGTCAAGGGGGCTGTTTCCGGTGTGAAGGACCGCATCATGGGCAGCGCCGAGGACGCGGCCCAGAGCACGCGCGGAACCCTCTCCGACGCGGGCGACTCGGTCGATCAGGCGAAGCGCAGCGTGGTCCGCAAGGCCCAGGGCAATCCACTCGCTGCGGGCCTCATCGCGTTCGGTGCGGGCCTTTTGGTCTCGTCGCTCATCCCGCCGAGCGAGAAGGAGCAGGAACTCGCCCAGACCGTCAAGGAAAAGGCCCAGCCCGTGACCCAGCAGCTTTCGGACGCCGCGTCCGAGGCGGCCTCCAACCTCAAGGCCCCGGCCCAAGATGCGGTCCAGTCGGTCAAGGAGACGGCCACGGAGAGCGCGCAGAACGTCAAGCAGGAGGCGCAGGATCAGGGCGCCTCGGTGCAGGACCGAGCCCAGGAAGCGCAGCAGAACGTGCGCGAGAGCTAGCACCTTCGCGAAACCCGTGCGGACCGCCGAAACCCCCGGTTTCTACCGGGGGTTTCGGGTGCTGCCCGAGGTTTCGCGGCGCATGCGTCGGCCGATCATCCGGTAGCCGATGCCGACGGCGAGGACAACGAGGCCCGCAACAATCGAGGGCAGCGGGAGGCAGGCGGCCAGGACAATGCAGCCGACGGCCCCGAGGATCTGGAGGACCTTGGGGTACCGCCGGTGCCCGTCATCCTGAGTGAAGGCAGAGGCATTCGCGACGAAGTAGTAGAGCAGAACTCCGAACGAGGAGAAGCCGAGCGCGCCCCGAAGATCCGTGGCGACCACGAGGATGCAGACGACGACGGCGAGGACGACCTCGGCGCGGTGCGGCACGTGGTATCGGTCATGGACGGCGGCGAGCCAGACGGGCAGATCCTCGTGGCGCGCCATTGCCAGCGTGGTGCGGCCGATCCCGGCGGTGATCGAGAGGAGCGAACCGAGCGTGGCGGCCGCGGCGCCGATCCGCACGAGGGGCGAGGCCCACACGGAGCCGCCCGCGGTGACGACGTCGGAGAGCGGGGCGGCGGAGGCCGCGAGCCTGCCCGGCCCGATCGTGAGCAGTGCCGTGAGCGCCACCGCAGCGTAAACCACGAGAACGATCGCGAGCGCCACGATGATGGCCCGCGGAATCGTGTGTTGCGGTTCCTTGACCTCTTCGCCCATCGTCGCGATGCGGGCGTAGCCGGCGAATGCGAAGAACAGGAGCGCGGCCGCCTGCAGGATGCCGTACCAGCCGTGGTCGAGCAGACCCGTGGTGAGGAACGAGGGCTGCGGGTGCCCCTGTGAGAGCCCGAGCACGACGACGAACGCGAGCACCGCGAGGACGACGGCGGCGAGCACCTTCGTCGCGTTCGCCGTCCGGGTGACACCCACATAGTTGACGGCGCCGACCGCGAGGACGGCGAGCACAGCGACAGGCTTCTCCCAGCCCACCGGTGCGGCGTAGGCCGCGAACGTTATGGCCATCGCGGCTGCGCTTGCGGTCTTGCCGATCACGAAGCTCCACCCGGCGAAGAAGCCCGGCCACTCGCCAAGGCGCTCCCGTCCGTAGATGTACGTACCGCCTGAGGTCGGGTACTGGGCGGCGAGCTGGGCGGACGCGGTCGCGTTGCAGTAGGCGACCACTCCAGCAATGGCCAGGCCGATGAGCAGCCCGGCGCCAGCCGAGACCGCAGCCGGCGCGAACGCCGCGAAGATCCCTGCTCCCATCATGGAACCGAGGCCGATGGCGACGGCGTCGAAAGTGCCTAGGCGCCGCGCGAGTGCCCCCTGTTGGCTTGTCACCGGTGCTCCTTAAGGTCTTCGGGCTGTTGCTCTACTTTCTAGCAGGCGTCGCAAGGAACACTTCCCCTCGGGTACCTTCGAAGACATGAACGTCCTCGAGGTGTACGCGGCGTGAACGACCACTCGCACGCGCACGACGTCGACCCGGTGAGGGACCGCAAACGGTTGCTGACGGTGTTCGCTGTAACGGTCGTGATCATGGTTGCCCAGGCCATCGGTACCGTGCTCTCCGGGTCGCTCGCCCTGCTGGCCGATGCAGGCCACATGTTCACCGACGCTTCCGGCCTGTTGATTGCGCTCATCGCCGCCTCGCTCGCGCTCAAGCCCCGCACCCCGGAGCGGACGTGGGGCTACCGGCGCGCGGAGATCCTGGCCGCTGCGCTGCAGGCCGGCCTCCTCCTCGTGGTCGGCGCCTTCGTGCTCGTCGAGTCGATCCGTCGGCTCATCGAACCGCCTGAGGTGGGGTCCTCCGCCATGCTGTGGTTCGGCGTCCTCGGGCTCGCGGGCAACGCCCTCTCGATGGCTGTCCTCGCCTCAAGCCGGCATCGGAGCTTCAATCTCAGGGCGGCGTTCCTCGAAGTCCTCAACGACGCGCTCGGATCCGTTGCCGTGATCGTTGCGGCCTCCGTCATCGGTCTCACCGGTTGGACACGGGCCGACGCGGTGGTGTCGCTCCTCATCGGCGTGCTCATCATCCCGCGGACGCTGCGCCTGCTGAAGGACACGGCGGACGTGCTCCTCGAGTCCACCCCCAAGGGCCTGGATCTGAGAGCCGTCCGCGAGCACATCCTCGCGCTCCCGCACGTGCTGGACGTCCATGACCTCCACGCAAGCCTCGTCGGCTCCGGCACCCCGGTCATCACAGGGCATGTGACGCTTGAGGACAGATGCCTGACTGACGGCCATGCTCAAGCCATCCTCGCTGACCTCCAGAAGTGCGTGGCGGAGCACTTCGACCTTGCCATCGAACACTCCACCTTCCAGCTCGAGACGGCGGCATACCGAGACCGTGAACACATCCACCACTGACGGGCCCACGTTTTCTCGACGGGAGCTGGGATGATCGGGCGGTGAACATCCTCAGATCGTCGGTGCTCTTCGTGCTCGCGGCTGTCGCGGAGATCGGTGGCGCGTGGCTGGTCTGGCAAGCCGTGCGCGAAGGGAAGCCGTGGTGGTGGGCCGGGCTCGGGATTGCCGCTCTCGGAGCATACGGCTTTGTCGCGACTCTCCAGCCGGACGCCCACTTCGGCCGAATCCTCGCCGCTTACGGCGGCGTCTTCGTCGCAGGATCACTTGCCTGGGGTGTTCTGATCGACCGATTCACACCCGACAGGTGGGACCTCGCCGGAGCTGCCATCTGCCTCGCCGGGGTCGCGGTCATCATGTTCGCGCCCCGAGCCGGCTAGCTGAGAGCCGAGGCGGCCTCCGGGCTAGGCGTGCAGGAGAGGCTTCCGAGCCCACGCTGCCGCCCGTTCCACGATGGACTCCGGCGTCTGGGCGATGTCGAGCTGGATTCCTGACTCGTCTGAGCCGAGCGGTTCAAGGGTCGAGAGCTGAGAATCAAGGAGGGAGAGGGGCATGAAATGCCCGGGGCGCGCGGCCATGCGGGTGGTAAGCAGCTCTCGCGTGCCGTGAAGGTGGACGAAGAGGGCCTGCGGGGCGCTCGCGCGGACAAGGTCCCGGTAGGACCGCTTCAGCGCGCTGCAGGCGATGACGAGCGGCGCCTCGGAGTCCTTCAGGCGCCGCCCGACCTCACGGAGCCAGGGTTCCCTGTCGGCGTCGTCCAAGGGGATGCCGGCCGCCATCTTGGTGACGTTGGCCTGAGGGTGAAGCTCATCGCCGTCGAGGAAGACGCCGCCCACCTCCCGGGCGAGGAGCGTGCCGACCGTGCTCTTTCCGCATCCCGAGACGCCCATCACGACGATGTGCAGCGTCGAGTTGTCCATACTGCTCCTGAGTTGAAGACGTTGATGAAAAATTTTCAGCGCGGCCTGCCGAGGTGCTGGCGCAGCCTGTTGTGAACGCTCTCGGTCGAAATGCCTGCCATCCCTGCCAGATGCGTTTCATCCGTGAATCCGGCCTGGTAGGCGCGGGCAATCAAGATTCCGACTTCCCCTTCGAGAGCCTCCTTCGCCGCAGCAGCTGCCTCAAGTTCGGTCCGGATCTTCCGGAGGGAATCTATATGTTCGTCTCGTGACAGGCCGCTTGCGGGCTTCTCTTCGAAGGCGAGGGCGATGCGCCGGACGGTCGGCACCGTCTCACCGATGACGTTCGCTACGGCCGAAATGGCCAGTTCGTCCTCAAGGGCCCGAACGAGTGCTTCGTTTCTCTTGGCAGTGAGCGTTCGGATCCGAGAGCGGAATTGGTTCAGGAGCTGCCTGTGCCCTGAGAGGGCCTGCGCAATTCGTTCCTCTGCCCCACGGTCGCCTGGGGAGCTTGGCTGGGCGGCTCCTTGCCGATACCGGTACTTCCCGCCGCGTTCCTGACTAAGCGGCCTTCGCAATTCGATCCTGCCGGTCATGCCATGCCTCCCGTTGCTGAGCTTGCCGAGACGCGATGGCCGAAACCGACGTAGACGAACATCAGCCTCGGCCGTCCATGGACGTCAGCGCCGGTCGAAGGTGAGGCCGCCCGGGACCTGGAAGGTCGGCATGATCTCGAGCATGCCGATGTTGACGTGCCGGGGAGCCTCTATGGCGTAGTCGACGGCGTTGACAATGTCGTCGGTGGTCAACGACTCGTAGCCCTCGTAGTACGTATTCCAGGCTTCTTCCATCGCCTCGGGCGAACCGCCCAGATTGCGTCCGAAGATCTCCGTCTCAACTCGGCCGGGGCAGACCTCGGTGACACGGATGCGCTTGCCCACGGTGTCATTGCGCAGCTGGCGGGAGATCTGGTGCACGGCTGCCTTGGTGGCGTGGTAGGCCGTGTGCCCGTAGAAGTTGTAGACGCCGGCGATCGAGCTGATGTTGACGATGTGGCCAAGATCCCGCTCCACCATCCCCGGCAGGATCAGACGGGTCAGCTGGAGCAGACCCCGGAGGTTGACGTCGATGATCTCGTCGAGATCCTCCTCAGAGGAGCTGAGGATGTTGCCCGGCCGGGAGACGCCGGCGCAGTTGACGAGAATGTCGATCTCGAGTCCGCCGAGCTCGGCGGCCACTGCCGCCGTATCGGTGAGATCGAGAGCGTGGGAAATGGAGCCCGTTCGCTCGGCGAGTTCCCTGAGGCGTTCCTCGCCGCGGGCAGCGGCATGGACCGTCAGGCCCCGCTTGGCCAGGAGCGCCGCGATGGCCGCTCCCATGCCGGTCGAAGCGCCTGTGACGAGTGCGGTCTTGTAGTCGGCGAATGTCATCGATTCTCCAAAGGACTGGGCGGTGCCGTTGATAGCACGACCGAGGTGGCTTGTTGGTGGCAGGTAGGTTGGATTTTGGAACGGTACGGCTCAGGCGGCCGGAAGATCCTGGCCGCCCCCTGGGCTCGGGATGCCGAGGAGGCCGAAGGCGGTGCCAACGGATTTCCGAAGGGTTTCGAGTTCGAGCATCGAACGCCGGTAGGCGATGGTTGCCTCGGAGACTGTCGTCCTCACAAAGTGAACGGTGTCACCGGGCCGCGCTTGGGCCAGGACATCGAGCCCGAGGCTCGTGGCCACGGCGAGGACTGGGTAGCCCGCAGTGACACCGCGACCCCGATGCAGGACGAGGAGTTCCTCACGTGATGGGACTTCGATGGCGCCGACAGGGACTCCGCGCGAAAGCACCTCTCCCGTGGTCGTCCTCTCCGGGAGCCTGCCGCCAAGGCGCAGTCCAATGTGGTTGCTCCGGGGGCTGACTCGGTATTCCGACGTGAAGAGAAGGTTGGCCGAATCGCCGAACTCGGCGAAGTCCGGCCCGTCGGTGACCGAGACAACCAGCTCATGTCCCACGGGGGGTCGCTCCGCTCCGAAGCGGAAGAGCGGCATGTCGAAATAGGGCTGACGGAGAGGGCCGAGGCTGCAACGGGTCTCGAGCACCATTCCCTCCCGAAGCTGGAGCCCAAACCCGACAACGGTGTCGGGTGTGCAGCTGCCGAGCAGGGTGGGCGCGTCGACGGACCCATGGACAGCCAAGTAGGCGCGCAGGCCACCGTGGATCCCTCGAATCGCGACTGTCTCTCCTGCCGCCACGGAAACCGGCTGCCAGAGGGGACATTCCCGGTTTGAGACCGTCAGTGTAAGCGGCGCACCCGTGACAGAGATCAGAACGTCAGTGGTGACAGTCATCCTGAAGTCGAGAGCAGTAAGTTCCACGAGCGGTGCATTTTCGTCGTTCCCGACGAGGATATTGGCGGCCCTAGCCGAATACTGGTCCAGTGCGCCGTTCACCGGGAGCCCATAGCGCGGGCCGCGGAACCTCCCTAGATCCGTCACGACCGAGTTGCCGGCCTGACGAACGATGAGCTGGCCCTTCATGCGTGGGCCTCCATCATCCTGCCTGCGTACGCCGCGAACTCCTCTTCCGGGATCGGCCGGAAGCGGAGCACATCACCCGGCCGGTAGGGCACGAGGGGCTCGCGAGAAATGTCGAGGAGGGCAAGAGGGGTCTGGCCGATCACGCGCCAACCACCAGGTGCGACCGCAGGAGCGATGACCGCCTGGCGCCCCGCTACCGAAACAGCTCCGGCCGGAACGCTCAGGCGCGGGTCCTTGAGACGCGGCACCGGAAGCGGAAAGTCAGGGCCGTCCATCATGGGCGATCCGGCGGGTGCTCCAAGGCAGCGGATGATGTAGGTCTTGGACGAATGGAGGCGGACGACGTCGTCGACTGAAAGACCTTGCTGCTCGGCCACGTCGGAAAGATCCGGCCCGAAGTCGCCCCCGTACACAACGGGGACGTCGAAGGCTCGGGGGGAGCCGTCGTCGTCCGCGGAAAGCGCAAGCTGCCGCATACCCAAGCCGACGAAGGCACGCATCTGGCGTGCCGAGACGGCGAGGACATCGAACTCCACCAGCACCGAGTCATACGTGGCGACCGCCCCGCGCAGGCCCTCCGCGCCGCACATCTCGAGCCATTCGGCGAGCCGGTGGACGGTGTTCCAGTCCCGCTCGGAATCGCCGGACTTCGCGACGACGCGCAATGCGGCATCTCCGGACTCGAAGACATCTACGGGGGAAGGTGCGAACGTAGGCATCTCAGGCCACCGGATGCTTCGCAGCCAGCACCTCGGCCAGAGGTGCGATGTGGACACCCGCGGAAGTGAGCTCGGAGCGGATGAGCCGGGCCAACTTCACCGCTCCTTCGTTGTCGCCGTGCAGCAGGACCGTGTCGGCCTCGATGTCGATGTCGACGCCCGAGGTGGTTTGCAGCTTCCGCTCGCACACCATGCGGACGGTCCGATCAACGATCGCGTGAGGGTCGTGGAGCACCGCGCCGGGAAGGCTGCGCGGGACGAGGGTGCCGTCCTCCTGATACGCACGGTCAACGATCCCGACGACGCCGACGCGCAGCCCGCGGGCGCGGGCCGCTTTGGCGAGTTCTCCCTCCTGGGCGACGACGATGAGATCCTCGTCGACACCGGCAGCCGCGTCGACGACGGCGGCAGCGTAATCGGGGCGCACGGCGACGAGGTTCCCAAGGCGCCCGTGAGGCGCAACGTGAGCAACGCGACCGCTGTGCATGGCGGCGAACGCCGAAAGGGCTCCGAGCTGGTAGAGGACGTCGTTGCGGACCTCGTCTTCACTCAGGTCCATCGTGCGGCGGCCAAATCCACGGAGGTCCGGGAAGCTCGGATGGGCTCCAATGCCCACGCCGCGGCGGACGCATTCTGCCACCGTGAAGTTCATGATGTCCGGATCTCCCGCATGGAACCCGCACGCGATATTGGCGCTTGAGACGATTTCGAGAAGCTCGGGGTCATTCCCGATCCGATATGCGCCAAATCCTTCGCCGAGATCTGCCACGAGGTCGATCATGGGGTTCACGAGTTGCTCTTTTCGCGGTCTTGAGAATGGTCTTTCGAATGTCGGGATATTTCGCCTGCGGCGTCCCGCATTTTGTCCTACTTGATCGTCTCATCGCCGGAGCCCCCTGAACAAAGACTGATCGTCTATCCCGGGATAGGCCAGCGTTATGACCTAGGACACGTGGACGGACAGGTAGACCCGCCGCCGGCCGGATGGCCGACGGCGGGTCTGGAGGGAGTTGCCCGGTGGAGAAGAGTTCTAGAGCGCCTTCCTCAGGCCCATCACCCGCTCGACCACGACTACCACGCCGAGCGAGATGAGGATCAGGACGACTGAGAGGGCTGCGACGGCTGCGTCCGCCGAGTTCGAAACGTACTGGAATATTTGGACGGGAAGCGTCGGGAGCCCGGATCCGGCAACGAAGAGGGAGATCACGGCTTCATCGAACGAGACGATGAAGGCGATGATTCCGCCTGCAATGACACCTGAGCGGATGAGCGGGAGCGTGATGCGCCGGAACACGGTCCAAGCCCCTGCGCCGAGGATGCGTGCGGCCGCCTCGCAGGATGTGTCGGCGGTGGTCAGGCTCATGAGGGTGGTTCTCACCACGAAGGGAAACGTGATGGCAACGTGCCCGATGATGATTCCCTCGTAAGTGTTGGTGAGCCCGAGCGGGGTGAGGATGAGCACGAGCCCGAGGGCCAGGACGATGCTCGGCACGAGGAGGGGCGAGAGGAAGAACGCATGGAGCGCGCCCTTCCCTTTGAATTCGTACCTGTCGAGCGCGAGGGCGGCAGGCACCCCGATTGCGAGCACGATCACGGTGACGCTCGCCGCGACGACGAGCGTGACCTTCATCCCGTCGACGAAGATGCTCTCACTCGGCAGCATCTCGAACCATTTGAGCGTGAACCCCTGCGGCGGAAACGAGAGATATTGATTCGATTCGAATGCGATGACGAAAACGATCAGCAGCGGTGCAAGCAGGAAAATATAGAGGAGGAACAGGAGGGTCCCGAAGGCTGGTCTGCCGATTCTGCGCCGCGGCTTGAAGGGTGGAGCTTCGTCAACGGCCAATGTTTGCTGCACCGCTAGCCTCCGATCTTCCTGGTGAGCCGCTGGTAGACGGCGATGATGGCGCCGAAGAGTGCCAGAAGGATGACCGAGAGTGCTGCTGCGAACGGCCAGTTCAGGACTCCGGTGGTCTGGTCGTAGATCTCTGTTGCGAGCACCTGCACGGTTCCGCCGCCAAGGAGCGTCGGGGTTACGAAGGTACTGATGGTGAGGACGAACACCATCAGGAACGATGCGAGCACGCCCGGAAGGCTAAGCGGGAGCGTGATGCGCGCGAAGACCTGGAAGCCGTTCGCTCCGAGGGAACCGGCGGCCTCCTCGAGTTGGGAGCTGAGGCGGCCGAAGCCCGAGACCATGGTGAGGATGGCGTAGGGCATGAAGATCTCGACCAGACCGATCTCGACGCCCGTCATGTTGTTGGTGAGCTTGAGCGGTGCGTCTATCAGGCCCATGCTGTGGAGCGAGGAGTTGACGAGCCCGTTCGAGCCGAGGATCACCATCCAGCCGTAGGTGCGGACGATGGCCGAGGTAAGCAGGGGGGCGACGGCCACGGCCATGAGGAGTCCCCTGAATCTGCTCCTAGTCCGAACGAGGAACAGTGCGATCGGATAGGACACCAGGACACAGAGGACCCCGACGATGATGCCCATCTGGAAGGTATTCCAGATGACCTGCCAGTAGTAGGGGTCGGAGAGCGCTCGAACGTAGGAATCAAGGGTGAAGGCGCTTTCGATGACGCCGTCCGGTGCGCCCCTGTCGAAGGACATCTTGACCATATAGCCGAGCGGCAGAAGGAAGGTTGCGAAGAGCCCCAAGATCGCGGGGAGCAGGAGCAGGAGGTACGTTCGGCGGTCCCGTGCTGCTTTGGCCTTCTCGAGTGCGCCCGGCAGAACGCCGGCGCGCACCGACATGAGTTGCTGGGTCTCGGTTGGGGCGGTCATGTGCCTGACCCTCTGATGTGCCCGGGGAGGAGGAATGCGTCAGCGGCTTCCCAAGAAAGGTATGCTGCATCGCCTGTGCGAGGCATATCCGCGCTCGAGGTCATTGACTGTGCCAGCAGTCTCCGGTCCCCGACGCGGACGGCGAAGGCGATCGTGTCGCCGGTATAGCTCACACGTTCGATCGTTCCAGCGATCGCATCGTCTCCGGGGCGGGGGTGGAGCGAGGCACGGAGCCTGTGCGGACGGATCACGATCTCCCGGCTGCTTCCCGCGAGTCCGGGAGCGCCAACGGCACTGTAGCGGCCAAGTCCGCCGACCTCGACCTTGTAGTACCGCTCGCCGTCCGCGGCTTGTCCGTTCTCAGAGAGGACCTGCGCGGTGAGGAAGTTGGCTTGGCCGATGAAGTCGGCCACGAATCGGGTCGTGGGACGTTCATAGACCATCGCCGGCGTGTCGTACTGCTCGATCAGCCCGCCGTTCATGACAGCGATCCGGTCGGCCATGTCAAGCGCCTCGTCCTGGTCATGGGTGACGAACAACGTGGTCGCCTTCGTGCGCTGTTGAATCGACCGGATCTCACTGCGCATGGTCTCGCGCAGCTTGGCGTCCAGATTCGACAGCGGCTCGTCCAGGAGCAGGAGGGTCGGTTCCACCACCAGGGCACGGGCGAGCGCAATACGCTGCTGCTGCCCACCTGAGAGCTCACGTACCTTCCTCTTCGAGAGGTGCGCGAGCTTGACCATTTCGAGAGCAGCATTCACGCGCTTGGCCTGTTCCCCGGAAGGCACCTTGCGCATCTGAAGGCCGAAAGCGACGTTCTGCGCCACATCCATATGTGGGAAGAGGGCATAGGACTGGAAGACCATCCCCATTCCGCGCTTGTTCACAGGTGTCTGGGTGATGTCCTTGCCGTCGACCACAATAGAGCCGGCGGTGGGGTCCATGAGCCCTGCGACCATGCGCAGCGTGGTCGTCTTGCCGCAGCCTGAGGGGCCGAGGAGGGCCACGAGGTGGCCCTCCTCGACATCCATGCACAGACGGTCCACGGCTGGCTCCAGCCCAGGGGCGTATCGCTTCGTGAGGTCGACAATGGACAGCTTCGACGAACCCACGGTGTTGGCTGAATTCACGGGATTGACTTTCCTGAGAGGGGCGAGCTGAGGAAGCACGGTCATCACTTGGCCGGGATGATTTCTTGCTTCCAGGTCTGCGTCCACTTGTCGCGGATCGAAGCCATGAAGTCGACGTCAAGCGGAAGGATCTTGAGCGATCCGTCGGTCGGTACCACTCGGGACTTCACATCGGCCGGAAGGACCGCGTTGCTCACGGACGGAGCGTAGAAGAGATCCTTCGCGAATGCTTCCTGAGCCTCTGCCGAGAGGGCGTAGTTGATGAACGTGTTCGCTGCTGCTGAGTGCGGGGCATTCTTGATCAGGTTGATCGTGTTGATCTGGTAGGCCGTGCCCTCCTTCGGGAAGGCCACACCGATCTTCTTGCCAGTCTGGTCGGCATAGAACTGCCCGCGGGCGTTCTGCCCAAGTCCGAGGACGGTTTGGCCGGTGATGACGTTCTGGTACTCGTCAGGCTGGGGCGAGAACGTCTGGATGCAGGGGGCGAGTTGCTTGAGCTTCGCCACTCCCTTGTCGATGCTCTTCGTGTAGTCCTCGCCCTGCATATTGGAGGTGATCGCGGTCAGGGAGAGGCCAAGGAGGGACGGCGGAGCGACCACGTTGACCTTGCCGCAGTTCGATTTGTCCCACAGGGCGTTCCAGCTGCTCGGGGGAGTGGGGAACGTCTTCGTGTCGTACACGAGCCCGATGGCGTCCAGCATGTCGACTGGTCCGTAGCCATTCTTGTCCTTGAACTTGTCCGGCACGTTAGCGAGGTTAGGGACGGTGCTCTGGTCGATCTTGGCGAAGAGGCCCTGCTGGTTGCCGCTCTGGGAGACCGACTGGTCCATGATCGCGACGTCGGTATTCGGCTTGCTCTTCTGCCCCTGCAATGCGCTGAGCATGTCCGCGGACGATCGCTTCGCAACGTAGTTGACCTTGATATTCGGGAACTTCGCCTCGAACGGCTTGATAACGGCTGCGGTGTACTGGTCCTGCCAGACGGAGGCGTAGGCGATGATGTTAACTTCGCCCGAAGTCGATGAGCCAGCTTGGGGAGTACTGCCGCCTCCACAAGCAGAAAGGGCGAGAACTGAGGCGGCGGCGAGAGCCGTGGCCGCCGTGCGGTACTTCGTGTAAAATCCCATAATACGCTCTTTCTCGGGGCAAGCAGCTTGAATTGATACGTTGCGGAATGATCGAGTTGGATGGCTCGATGAGTGATTTTCCGGAAAGACTAGAAATCGGGCTGACCAAGACAGCGGCATTGCGGTCTGGCCATTAGCTTCAAACTAGCGTTTGAGGTCTGGGTCACACAAAGACAGCTTCTGTGTCCCGACATACTGATCTGTTATGACGGGACCTCGAAAGGTGAAAGACAGTGGACACCCGGAAGCTCGAATACTTTGTCAGGATCGTAGACTCGGGCAGCATCACGAAGGCCGCGGCGGCGCTGCATGTCGCGCAGCCGGCCCTCAGCCAACAGGTATCCGCCCTTGAGAAGGAACTCAAGCAGCGGCTGCTGATCCGGAGCAAGCAGGGTGTCGAGCCGACTGCCGCGGGCAACGCCCTGTACCGGCATGCCCAATCGATCCTTCGGCTCGTGGAACAGGCCCGCCAGGACGTCGAGCGGTCCGGTGCAGCGCCCTCGGGACGCGTTGCCATCGCGATGGCGCCCTACTGCATGGCCTCAAGCCTGGCGCCTGCCATCGTGCAGGAAGTCGGGCGCCGCTATCCCGACATCACCTTGCACCTGACGGAGATCTTCGGGGGAGTCCTCAGCGATGCCATCAAGAACGGCAGGCTGGACATGGCTCTCATCTACGAGCCACGGGAAGCCCGGGGCGTCCGCTTCACGAGCATGATTCTGGACGACCTGTACGTGGTGGCAAGCCCGGAGGTGGACCAGGGTTCGCCCGACGAGCGGTCGATCACGTTGCGGGAAGCCTCTCAGCTGCCTCTCTTCCTCCCTGAGGACAACCACACCGTCCGGCGGCTCCTCGACAAGGCGTTCGCCGATCAGGGCCTTCCCCTCCGGATAGCTGGAGAAGTGGAATCCGTCCCCGCCCTGAGCCGGCTTCTCCACGCCAATCTCGGGGCGACGGTTCTTCCCAGATCTGCGGCCGACGCGCTCTTTCCCGAGGCCGGATTCAGAATGCGACATCTCGTCGAGCCGGCTCTGCACGTCAAGTTCGGGTTGTGCACGGCGGACCACGAGCCGATGTCAGAGGCGGCCTCAGCCGTGCTGATCCTGCTCCGGGACATGATCAAGAACCGGCTGCTCGCCCGCTACGGGAGCGACGCTGCCTAGGACTCCAACTCGCCCCGTGCCTGTCCGGCGCAGAGGCCATCCATAGCGGAGCCTTATCTAGGCACTCGACTTTGATCTTATTCAGCGCCCTATTCTGCTGCCTACCATTGAGCTATCGGATCAATTCTTAAGTCAGCGAAAACCAGCTGACGCAGCGCGAGGAAGCCTGAAATGAAAAAGATCAGCCACACCAGTTGGAACCTGAGGAAGTCCCAGAGCATGATCGTTCGGACAGGAACGCACTGCCCCACCAACGGACTTTGGCAGCCCGTCGATTCGCCGAGCGAGCCATTGTTCGTCTTCGAAGGAAGCATCATGCCCACCCATGACGGCGGAAGCGCTGAGTGGATGCTTGTCGAGGCGAAGCGGCGGGTTGCAGAAGGAGCGATCTGGTAGAGCGCGATTCGATAAAAATTCAGCAGGAAAGAAGAGGGCCCCCGGGAGGGCCCTCTTCTTGTTTCTCCGTAACTGCTTGACGTTTCTCGGTAACTGCGAAACGCCCCCGTTCCGGAGAACGGGGGCGCTGAGCGAGTCTTGTTGATGAGGCGGGGATCAGTCCTCGACCAAGAGGCCCTTGTCCTTCAGGACGTCTGTGAGGTTGCAGAGCTCGATCGTCGTCCCACCGGCGTGGTAGGCCTTGATGAGCTCGTTCTCCTTGTCGACCCGGGCCTGAGACAGCGCGATGACCTCTTCGGCCTCCTCGCGCCGCACGACGACGACGCCGTCGGCGTCGCCCTTGAGGATGTCACCCGGGTAGATGACCTCGTCGCCGATGACGATCGGGTGGTTGATCGGCCCGAGCGTCTCCTTGACGGTGCCCTTGATGGAAATGCTCCCCGAGAACACTGGGAGGCCGAGCTCGATGAGGTCTGCGGTGTCACGGACGCCCGAGTCGGTGACCATCGCGGCGATTCCCTTGGCCTTCATGGCGTTGCCGAGGACGTCGCCGAACGTCCCAGCCTCGGTGAATTCGCCCGCGCCCACGAGGACGACGTCGCCCTCCTGCGCATAGTGGATGGCCACCTGGAGCATGAGGTTGTCTCGGGGGGCGCAGCGCACGGTGACGGCAGGGCCACAGAAGGACATCGAGCGGTCAATCGGCTTGATGCGCGAGCTGAGGGCGCCTTTGCGGCCCTGGGCCTCGTGAATCGTCGCCGACGAAAACGCAGAGAGGCGCTTGACGACATCGGCGTCCGGGCGCTCGAACTTGGTCTTGACGTGGATCATCTGTTCCATGGTTCTCTTTTTCAGTTGGAGGGATTAGTTGAGGGCACGGACGGCCTTATCGATAGCCTCTACGCCGGCCTTAATGGTCTCCAGTGAGGTGGCAAAAGAAATTCGGAAATATGGTCCGAGGCCATATGACGAACCCGGAATGACCGCTACCGATGCCGAGTCGAGCAGGTAGAGGACGAAGTCCTGGTCATTTTCGATCCTGGCTCCATCGGGCGTCGTCTTACCGACGGCACCCGCACACTTCACGTAGGCGTAGAACGCACCCTGTGGTGTTTCGCAGGCAAGGCCTTCGACGGCCTTGAGGCCGGCTACTGCGACATCTCGCCGCTCGCGGTACGCCTCGACGCACTCGGCCACGAAGGACTGGTCGCCTGTGAGCGCGGCGGTCGCGGCTGCCTGGCTGATGGAGGATGGGCACGAGGAGATCTGGGACTGGAGCTTGTTGATCGAGGCGACGAGTGGAGCCGGCCCGACGGCGTAGCCCAGCCGCCAGCCGGTCATCGCGTAGGCCTTCGAGACGCCGTTGACCACGAGGACGCGGTCCCTGAGCTGCGGAGCGGCGCCGACGAGGCTGGTGATCTGCCCTTCGCCGTAGTAGATCTCGTCATAGATCTCGTCGGTCAGGACGTAGACGTCCGGATTCTCTTCCAGAACGGCGGCGAGGGCCTCGAGCTCGGCCCGGGTGTACACGACGCCGGTCGGGTTCGAGGGCGCGTTGAGGATGACCCACTTCGTAGCCGGCGTGATGGCGGCGGCGAGAGCCTCTGGGGTCAGCTTGAAGCCCACCTCGTCCCCGCAGGGGACGATCACGGGGGTGCCGTCGTTGGCCAGGACCATGTCGGGGTAGGAGACCCAGTAGGGGGCGGGGACGATTACCTCGTCGCCCTCGTTGAGCGAAGCCATGAAGGCTGTGAAGATGACCTGCTTCGCTCCACCCGCGATGGTGATCTCGGCGGCGCTGTAGAGGATGCCGGTGCGGCGCTCGACGTGGTTCAAAATCGCCGAGCGAAGCTGGGGCGTTCCCGTGACGGCCGTGTACTTCGTCTCACCGGCCTCGATTGCGGCGATCGCGGCTTGCTTCACGTGGTCCGGGGTGTCGAAGTCCGGCTCACCGACTGTGAGGTCGATGATTGACCGGCCCTCTGCCTTGAGCTCGCGGACCCGCGCCGCCGCAAGGACGCTCGCGGACTCCCGGATGCGGGTGACCCGCGAGGCCGGCTGGTACTCGGACATGTCTCCTCCAAGAGAGTGGGCGGGGAAGTCGTGGACTTCTTTCGACCTTATATACGCACGGCTCTTTTGGATAAGACGTAGATTGAGTGGACGGATAAGCACGACTTATGACGGTGAATCGGCCTCTCGGCCGTACCATTGTCGAAACGCGCAAAATTGTTCACCCGAGCGGACCGGTCGGATGGGTTGAGCAATTTCCATAGCGGGAAATTCGACTAAAGGAAAAGGAAGAATGAAGACAGAAGCGGGCGTTCGCGCCGTCGTCGCGCACGGACGCGATGATCTCCGGGTGGACGTTCTTGAGGCACCGATCCCCGGACCGGATGAATCCCTCGTGGCCATCGAGCTCGGCGGAATTTGCGGTTCTGACCTCCACTACTGGCTGCACGGGGCCGCCGGCGAGTCGATCCTGAAGGATCCGCTCGTGCTGGGCCACGAAATCATCGGGCGCGTTGTGCGCTCTGCAGAAGATGGGAGCGGGCCCGCAGAGGGTGTGCGCGTCGCCGTTCATCCCGCGACTCCCGGGCCGGGCGACGGCCCCAGGTTCCCGTCCAGTCGCCCGAACCTCTCGCCAGGTGGGACCTATCTCGGCAGCGCAGCGACCCACCCGCACCGCAATGGCGCGTTCGCCGACGTCGTTGCCCTTCCCTCCCGCATGCTGCGGCCCATCCCGGGGGACTTGGATGCGCGCACAGCGGCCCTCATCGAGCCCCTCAGCGTCGCGTGGCATGCCGTCAAGCAGGCTGGCGACGTCGCTGGCAGACGCGTTCTCGTAGTCGGTGCCGGTCCGATCGGCGCACTCGTCGTCGCCGTCCTCTCACACCACGGCGCGGGCGAGATCTTCGTGACGGATCTCTTTGAGGCACCCCTGGCGCGTGCCAAGGAACTCGGCGCGAGCCGGACAGTGCTCGCATCGGAGGCGAGCGAACTCGAAGGCCTCGACGCCGACGTCGTGATCGAATCCTCGGGGAGTGCCCCTGGGCTGCGGACGGCCATCAGGGCGGCCACGCGAGGAGGTCGGGTCGTCATGCTCGGCCTCCTGCCGCCAGGAGACCAGCCAGTGCCGGTCTCGATCGCGATTGCAAGGGAGCTTGAGCTTGTGGGCTCCTTCCGGTTCAACGATGAGATCGACGAGGTCATCGCGGCCCTCGCTGCGGGAGAGATCGATCCATCCGCCGTGGTCACGCATGTGTTCGATGTCGACGAGGCGCTCGAGGCATTTGCCATCGCCAGGGATGCTTCGACGTCGGGCAAGGTGCTGCTGCGATTCGGCCATCCAACCGTCACGTCCCGCGGGTCATCGCCCGTTCAGTAGTCACCTACCGTCGGTCATGGAAACGTGGACCCGCGGGAGGTGACCATCAGACGGGGTTTCAGCCCGCGAAGCCGAGCGATCTCGAGATTGACCGGGCGGCCTTCTGGACGACCGGGACGAGTCCGCGCATCCGTTGGGCGGGCATGAACGGCTTGGTCGCGGAAACGCTGACTGCAGCCACGATGCTGGCCCCTGCGTCTCGGATAGGGGCGGCAACGCAGCGGATTCCGGGCTCATTCTCTTCGAGATCCATCGCGGCGCCATGCCGGGAGTACTCGTGCATTCGGCGGAGGAACTCTTCGACGCGGCCTGGGTCCCCAGAGCGTTCGGCCTCGTAGAGCCGCTGCCAGTCGCTGTCCCGGTCAAGGATGAGGGCCTTGCCGATGCCGGTGCGCGTGAGCGGCATGCGATGCCCGATCCGCGAGCGCATCTCAGCCCCACGCGTGCCCTCGATCTTGTCGAGGTACAGAACCTCGCCCCCGTCGACGATGGCCAGATGAACGGTGTCCTGGACCTTCTCGGCCAGCTCTTCGAGGACGGGCCGGGCGACGACGGGCAATGGGTTCTGGTGGAGTGCCTGGAACCCGAATTCGATGAGCGCCGGGCCGAGAGCGTAGTCACGCCCGCCTGCAACTCGGAGGTAGCCGTACCGATCGAGCAGCTGTACGAGCCGGTGGGCGGTACTGCGTCCGATCCCCGTGGCCTCAGCGACACTCCTCAGATCGCGTGCGCCCTCGGCCACGGCGCGGATGATGTCGAGGCCGCGCGCGAGCGTCTGGGTTCCGGATGGAAGCGAAGGTTCGGCGTCTCGCGCGTTCAGGCGGTTCTCCTGGGGTGGCAATGCGGTCTCATGGGGCACAAGACCCAGCCTACATCCCTATATCTGGGATGAAGTTCGACATGTTGGGACGCATGGAGGAAGACTGCAGGTCATGATCGATATCCCTGCACGCATGGTCGGCTTGGACTGGGGCACCACCTCCTGCAGGGCGTATCTCCTCGGCGAGGACGGGACCGTGCTGGACCGACGACTCGACGGGCGCGGGGTTCTCGCGCTCTCCCGCTCAGGAGAGAATCGCACGGCCGCTTTCGAGCAGGAGCTCGACGACCTCTGCGGCGAGTGGCTGCGGTCCGCGCCTGGGCTCCCTCTCGTGGCCTGCGGCATGGTGGGCAGCAATCAGGGCTGGGCAGAGGCTGAGTACCGTCACCTCCCCGTGGACCTCACTGAACGACCCGAGTCCCTCACCGAGGTGCCGACACCGCTCGGCCCGCTCTTCATCATTCCCGGCCTGTTCAAGGACGGCACGGCTGGGAGCCCGAGCGATCATCCGGATGTCATCCGCGGCGAGGAAACCCAAGTCCTTGGGACACTCCCTTCTGGCACGGGGGATACAGCCGCTGGCACGGGGGATGCAGCCGACGACGGCGCAGGCTCGCCCGCCGTCGTCGTCCTTCCCGGGACCCACACGAAATGGCTTCGCCTCGAAGGAACGCGCGTCTCCGACTTCGTGACCACGATGACCGGAGAGCTCTTCGGCCTGGTCATGCAGCACAGCATCGTCGCGCGACTCGCCGAGGAACCGCAGGCCCCTGACCTGGACGCCTTCGACCGAGGCCTGGACGTCGCGTTCGCCGCGACCGAGCCCGTTCCCGCCGCCCCGACCGACGTAGCGACCTCGCTCTTCTCGGCACGAACGCTCGTCATGGCGGGAGAACTCGAGCCGACCGCCGTCAAGGACTACGTCTCCGGTCTCATGATCGGGGCAGAGGTCGAGCGGTTCGCACATCTCTGGATCGGGGAACAGGACATAGCGGGCGGTCGGATCACCATCTGTGCCAACGCCCAGCTAGGCGGGCGCTACGCACGAGCCCTCGAGCGAGCTGGCATCGCCTCGGACCTCGCCCCCGAGGACGCTGTGGTCGCAGGACTATGGCGGACCGCCCTCGCCCTCGGGCTCATCGACAAGGAGGATTCATGACCACCGGACTCGTCGCCATCCTGCGCGGCATTACACCGCCTGAGGCCGAAACGATCGGTCACGCGCTGTACGCAGCCGGTTTCCGCTACGTCGAGGTTCCGCTCAATTCGCCGGATCCCCTCGAATCGATCAAGCTCATTCGGGCTGCGCTCCCCGACGACTGTGCGGTGGGTGCCGGGACGGTTCTCACGGTGGGGCAGGTGGAGCTGGCCAAGGAGGCAGGCTCCGACATCATCGTCTCGCCGAACATGGATCAGGACGTGATCCGCGCGACCGTCGGGGCCGGGATGCGCAGCTACCCCGGAGTTGCAACGCCGAGCGAGGCGTTCGCGGCTCTCGCCGCGGGCGCGACCGCGCTCAAGCTGTTTCCCGCGGACTCCGTGGGGATCGGCGGAATGCAGGCTTGGCGCCCCGTCCTGCCCCCGGGAACGGAACTGCTGCCCGTAGGCGGGATCTCGGCGTCAAACCTCGGAGAATGGGTCGCCGCGGGTGCTGGCGGGGCTGGCATCGGCTCGACCCTGTACAAGCCCGGCCGCAGCGCCGACGACGTCGCCCACCGGGCCGCCGAGCTCATGGCCGCCTGGCGCAACGCCGCCCGCTGAGCCAACCAACCTCGCTAGGAGAATCATGAAAGTCACGTCGTTGACGACGTACACCGTCCCCCCGCGTTGGCTCTTCCTCAAGATCGAGACTGACGAGGGGGTGACCGGGTGGGGCGAGCCGGTCGTCGAAGGACGCGCGGCGACGGTCGCTGCCGCCGTCGAGGAGCTCGCGGACTACGTCGTGGGGCAGGATCCACGCAACATCGAGGACCTCTGGACCGTCATGTACCGCGCTGGCTTCTACCGCGGCGGCCCGATCATGATGAGCGCTATCGCCGGCATCGACCAGGCCCTGTGGGACATCAAGGGCAAGGCGCTCGGCGTTCCGGTCCATGAACTGCTCGGCGGCAGGGTCCGGGAGTCCATCCGGACCTACTCGTGGATCGGCGGGGACCGTCCGGCCGATACCGCGGCCGCCGCCCGTGCCGCCGTCGACCGCGGTTTCACCGCCGTGAAGATGAACGGCACGGAGGAGCTGCAGTACATCGACACCTGGGACAAGGTCGAACGCTGCCTCGAGAACGTGCAGGCGATCCGGGAGGCTGTGGGTCCCAACGTCGGAATCGGCGTCGACTTCCATGGCCGTGTGCACAAGCCCATGGCCAAGGTGCTCATCAAGGAGCTCGAGCCGTTCAAGCTCATGTTCATCGAGGAGCCGGTGCTGTCAGAGCACGCGAGTTCGCTCCTCGACGTCATGCGGAACACGCCGACCCCGATTGCGCTGGGGGAGCGGCTCTACTCCCGCTGGGATTTCAAGGAGATCCTCGCCACCGGCGCGGTGGACATCATCCAGCCTGACCCGTCCCACTGCGGGGGCATCACCGAAGCCCGGAAGATCGCGAACATGGCGGAGGCGTACGACGTCGCGCTGGCGCTGCACTGCCCGCTCGGGCCGATCGCTCTCGCGACCTGCCTGCAGATCGACGCGGGCTGCTACAACGCGTTCATTCAGGAGCAGAGCCTCGGGATTCACTACAACACTTCCAATGACCTTCTCGACTACGTCACCGACCCCTCGGTATTCGACTACCAGGACGGCATGGTGAAGATCCCCGACGGACCTGGCCTCGGCATCGAAGTGAACGAGGAGTACGTCGTCGAGCGCGCGGCCGAAGGGCATCGCTGGCGGAACCCCGTGTGGCGGCACAAGGACGGCTCGGTGGCCGAGTGGTAGGAGCTCCCGCGAACGCGCGCGTGCTGTGGGTCACCGGCGGGGGCAGCGGAATGGGCCGCGCCGCCGCCGTGGCCGCGGCGGCTTCGGGTTGGAAGGTCGCCATCAGCGGTCGGCGTGACGACGCCGTCGCTGCCGCCGCCGACGACGTTCGGCAGCAGGGCGCGGAGGCGCTCGAGGTTCCCGTCGACGTGCGGGATGGCGCCGCACTGCGGGAAGCGCACGAACGGATCACCCAGGCATGGGGCCCCGTGACAGGACTCGTGGTCTCGGCCGGTCTGAATGCTCCCCGACGTTCATGGTCGGACCAGTCGATGGACGAGTTCTCCGACATCGTCGAGACGAACCTCACAGGGGTCGCGCGAGCCGTCGACCTTGTGCTGCCAGGTATGAGAGCGGCCGGTGGAGGAAGCATCGTCGTCATCTCGTCCCGCTCGGCGTGGCGCTTCTCGCCCGGCGCGGGCGCGGCCTACATGTCGAGCAAGGCGGCACTCGGCATGCTCGTCGCGTCCCTGAATGACGAGGAGGGCGCCGGCGGCATCAAGGCGTGCCACCTGTGCCCGGGCGACGTCGACAGCGACTTCCTGGCCCTTCGGCCGAACGTCCCCAATGGCGAGCAGCGTGCTGCGATGCTGAGCCCCGAGGACGTCGCCCGTTCGGTCCAGTTCGTGCTCGAGAGCCCGCGGCACGTGCGCGTCGACGAACTCGTGATCACTCCCGTCGGGCAGCGATAGTCGCCAGCACGCTTGCGCGGCCAAACCGCCGTTGTACCGGGCCGGCGTACCGCCCCGGCCTATGCTGACCCCATGGATCTGTCCGCCGCAGCCTCGGAGCTCTATGCCTTGCTGCCGGGCGAGTTCACAGCCACCCGGAACGAGCGGGCCAAGGCGGCACGGGCCGATGGGAACCCTCTGCTCGCCAAGCAGATCGGGCGCCTTCCCAAACCCTCCACCGCGGCCTGGGCGGTCAACATGCTGGCGCGGCGTCGCGCCGATGAGATCGCCAACGTGCTCGACCTCGGCGAGGAGCTGCGGCGCGCCCAGGAGGAGCTGGATCCCGCGAGCATGCGCGAGCTTGGCCAGCAGCGGCACCGCCTCCTGAGCGCCGTCGTCCGTGAGGGACGCTCGGTGGCCGAGGAACTGGGAGTGGGCATAAGCGATGCCGCCGCTTCTGAGATGGAACAGACGCTCCGGGCCGCCGTGGCGGATCCCGATGCGGCCGCCGCCGTCCGGAGTGGCCAGCTTGTCCGCACTCTCTCGAGCAACGGCATCGAGCCCGTGGACCTCGCCGGGGCCGTCGCCGTCCCGGGAGCGCTCCCCGAACGGGACACCACGCGCTCCGAGACTTCCGGGAAGCGAACGGGGAAGCGGTCTGCGAGCGCGCCCGAGGGTGAAGCCAAGGAATCGGCCAGGGCGCCAGTCAAAGCGCCGGCCAAGGAGACGCGCGAGAGCGACCGAGAGGCTCAACGGCGTGCCGAGGAAGCCGAGAGGCGGCGTGCCGAGGAAGCCAGGGAACGCGAGCGCGAGGAGGCGCAGGCCGAGCTCGACGAGGCCGAGCGCGGAGCAAAGCAGGCTTCGGAGGAACTGACGGAGGCTGAGCGGAGTGTGTCCGAGACGGCCGCGCGGCGCGAGGGGATCTCGAAGGAGCTCGGCGAGCTGCGCGAGCGGATTGCCGAGCTCGAGGATCAGCTCGAGGCCGTCGAACGCGAAGCGGGCTTCGCGGAGCGCGCGAGGAGGCTTGCCGCACGGCTTGCGGAACAGGAGCGCCGCGCAGTGGACCGGGCGCGCGAGCGGCTAGACCGCCTCTCCTGAACCGCCGCGCCCGGTGCGGTAGCAGAACGTCACAAGACCTGTGCCATCCATCACAAAGGGCCCGTCGCGAGGCAGGTGCATGGCAAAGTCGATAGTGCCGCGCTCAAAGAGGAGCCGGTGCCAGGTGCGGAATCGCTCTAAGACGGGCGGCCGCGCACCGGCAACGACCATCAAAGAAGGCAAAGGCGCATGAGCTTTGATAGCCACTCGGTAACCCTCAAGATCTGGGACCCCTCGACCCTCGACCACACGTTGGATGCAGCCATCACCCACGTCTCGACCAAGGCCAGCGCTCCGCGCGACCGGGTCAAGGTCGTCCGGAGCGGGCCGGACACCTTCACCGTCCATCTCTCGGAAGACTGAACCCGGAGCTGAACCAAGCGAAAGCCGGGGCGGCATTCTGCCGCCCCGGCTTTCGGCTGCTTGGGTTCGGTTCAGGCTCCAGTTGCCGCGCTCACTTGGTAGCCGACTGCTGGCCGGGCCGCAGCGATGGCGAAGCCTCGATCCCGGAAGCTTCCTGCATCCCCCCAAGGACTGCGGTGATTGCTTCCTGAGAACTACGCTGCGCTTCCCACCCGAGCTCCTCGCGCGCACGGCGCGTGTCCATCACGGGCACTTGGAGCGCCATGTCGATCCAGCCAGGGTCCGAACGCTGGAGCCGAAGCTCCCAGGAAGCCCAGACCAGGCTTCGGAGCGCTCCCTTGGGAATCGGGACCGAGCTTCGCGCGCCGACGACGGGCGGCAGGGTCGTGCGGTCGAGGACCGGCTCCGCGGCGATGTTGAATGCCCCGCGCGCGCCCGAGACGAGCGCGAGGCGGTACGCCTCCGCGACGTCGTCCGCATGGACGGCCTGGAAGACCATGCCCGAGGGCATCGGCAGGATCGGCGGGCGCAGCCTGGCGACCTGCACGGGGATGAACGGCCCGAGGAAGAACCGCCCGACCTCCGAGGCTTGACCTGACTGGAAGATGAGGCCGGGCCTCAGCCGCGCGATAGCCACCTCGGGGTGCGCTTCCTCGATGTCGTCGAGCAACCGTTCGACGGCGGCCTTGTGCCGGCTGTAGTGGGACGTGTGGATGCCGCCGGTTGGCCACCTCTCGTCAACCCGGCGGTCCTTCGGGGCTGGGCTATAGGCGCCGACCGAGGACGCGTAGACGATCTGGCGGACCCCCGCAGCTATGGCGGCATTGAAGACGTTCGAGCTGCCCGTGACGTTGGTTGCGTAAAGCTCGGACTCTCGGTGATTCGGCTGGATGAGCCAAGCGAGGTGGACGACGGCGTCGCAGCCTGCGAACGCCTCTGCGAGCTGGGCTGGGGCGGCGGCCGTGCTGATGTCCACGGGCCGCCACTTCGCATGGCGATAGGGCTCCGCGCCGGCGTCCGGGGTGCGGCGCTCGATGCCGATGACGTCATGGCCCCCTTCCGCACCGAGGCGGCGCAGCAGAGCAGTCCCGACGTTTCCTGTGGCTCCCACGATGGCGATGCGCATGTGCGTGCTCCTTCGGAATCCGTGATCCTCCCCTTCTCCTGCCCAGTGCCAGAGGGGGCAAGCAACCGAAGTCCGGGCTGGCCCTCGAATAGACTGGCCATTCAGTGCTGTCGTGAGGAGGGGGAGAGGGTTGTCGCTCGATCAACTGCTCGAGCTGCCCTTCGAAGCTGCTGTCGCCGCCCTCTTCGTCGTCGTCCTGTTCCGGACCAATGGCACCTACTGGCTCGGTCGGGGCCTCGCCGCTGGGTACGGAAGGACCAGATGGGCGAAGCGGTCGCGGCCCGGAAGGCTCGCGCGAGCTCGCCGGCTCATCGACCGTTGGGGCCCCCTCGCCGTCGTACTGACGTTCCTGACGGTCGGTCTCCAGACAACCGTCAACCTGGCTGCCGGGATGGCACGTATGCCCCTCCGCTACTACGTTCCCGCGACCGTCGTCGGGTCTGCGGCATGGGCTTTGATCTACGCCACGGTCGGCTTGGCCGCCGTCGAGCTTGTCCTGGAGCACGCCGCGGCATCGCCGTGGGCGTGGGCGGTGGCGGGCACTGGGGTGAGTATCGTCGTCGTCCGCTTCACGCTTGGGGTGCGCCGCCGCGGGAAGCCCGCCCACGCGAATGCCGTTAGGGTGGACGAGGCGCGCGACGGCGCCGCCCCGGAGGAAGGGAACACCGCGTGACGGAGACGCAGCAGGCGAGCGAGCAGATCGAGCTCGCGACGGGCGACTTCTACTATGAGGACCTCGGCAGCGGACGTTACCGCTCGACCATTCATGCCCAAGGTGCGTGGAACGCGCATGAGCAGCACATGGCGCCCCCATCAGGACTGCTCGCTCACGCACTCGAACTCCACGAGCCCCGCGAGGGCCTGAGGATCGCCCGGATCAGCTACGAGATCCTCGGGCTGATCCATGCAGGGGAGTGCACGGTCACCACGAAGACTCTGCGGCCGGGCCGCACGATCGAGCTCATCCAGGCCGAACTCGCGACGAAGGGGCGCGTCGTCATCCGTGCCACGGCTTGGCGGCTCGCCCAGAGCGACACGTCATCTGTCGCGGCAGTTGAAGATCCGAGGATTCCCTCGCGCGAGGAATGCCAGCGCTGGGATGGAACGACAGCATGGCCCGGCGGGTACATCCGCTCGCTCGAGATGTATCAGGCTCCGCATCACCGCTCGGGCAACGGGACGGTGTGGATCCGCACACCGTACCCCTTGATCGACGGTGTCCCGAGCCCGGATTGGGTGCGGCTCATGGGCCTCGTGGACACCGCGAACGGGATTGCGACCCGCGTCCCGCCCGGCCCGGGCAGCTGGGCGTTCCCGAACGTCGACCTGCAGGTCCACCTCTACCGGCAACCGTCGGGAGAGTGGCTTGGGATCGACAACGCCGTTTCTTTCGGTACCGACGGCATCGGCCTCACGTCCTCGGTTCTGCACGACGACGACGGCCCATTCGGCCGAGCGGAGCAGATCCTGACGATTCGCCGGACCTGAGCATGGGTGCCTGGAATGACGGTGCTATGGCACCGCTCGCAGTCATCGAGGACCGAGACACGAGCGACGCTGCCGCGCAGCTCGCCCGAGCGGCCGAGCTCTTGGACGAGGTCAAGCGCGGTCTGCGGGGGGCGACGCTGCGGCTCTACCGGCCGCTTCCGACGATGGCGTTCGGCCAGCGCGACACCCGCCTGCCGGGCTTCGAGGCTGCGCGCGCCGCTTCCCTTTCCCGGGGCTTCGAGCCGGTAGTGCGGAAGGCCGGCGGCCGCGCCGCCGCCTATCACGAGGGCACGCTCATCGTGGACCACATCGAGCCGGCGGCCGAGGCGATGGTGGGCCACCGGCATCGCTTCGAGGTCTTCGGGGAGCTTTACGCGGAGGTTCTCCGAAGCGTCGGGGTCGATGCGCGGGTCGGGGAAATCCCCGGCGAATACTGCCCGGGCGAATACAGCGTGCACGGGGTGCCGCGGGAGGGGACGACGGCGGGGGGCGGGCTTGAACGTCCGATCAAGCTTGTCGGTACGGCGCAACGCGTAGTCTCCGGTGCCTGGCTCTTCTCGTCGGTGTTCGTGGTGAGCGATGCGCTGCCGGTCCGCGCGGTGCTCACTGATGTATATCGCGCACTCGAGCTCCCGTTCGACCCGAGCACCGCGGGGGCGGCGGACGACCTCGTCCCCGGCCTCACGGTTGACGCCGTCGAACAGTCCCTCTTGGCGATGTACGCCGAGCAAGGGGCCTTGGCTGCGGCTCACTGAGGCGTCAGCGCGCTCGCGTTCGGCTTGGGCAGCGGCCCAGAGGACCTTCGGCCCTAGGAGGCATGACGGCCGCGCTCGACACTGAGGAGCAGGGGCGGAGTAGGCCGCTCTTGAGCTCGTCGTTGGAGGGGCGGTGGCCCGATCGAACTTCCTGGACCGATTCCGCCCTGTCGGGTCGCCTGGACCCGCTGCCCGCAGCGGGGTGCCGGCCATGGACGCGGTCGGCCCGGACGCGGAACTCGGAGTCGTGTTCGGGGCACTGGCCCCGGAACTCGAGCAAGCCGAGGCACTCGTCAACGATGCGCAGAGGGAGTCCGAACAGGTGCTCGCCGTGGCGCGGACCGCTGCGGATGACGTGCTGTCCCACGCCCGGCTTGAGAGCCCCGCTGCCCGCCGCCGGAGCTACGAAGCCGTGCTTGCGGCGGCTGCTCAGGAAGATTCCCGGCTCGAGGAACAGGCGAGCGCCGAAGCCGCCGAGCTGGAGCGTTCGGGGCAGGACCGCATTCCCGCCACTGTCCAGCGCCTGATTGAACGGATCTTCCGCTCGGCGGCCACAACGTGAGCGCGGGGTGGACGGCGGCAGCGGTGCGGGCCGGCGCCCTCGCCCGCCAGCGGCTCGGGGCTGGGGGGTGCCAGGCCATCGCGGTTCAGACCGGGCTGGAGGATGCACTCGCGCTTCTCGCCCCCTCGGCCTACGGCCGGTTCGTCCGCGAGGCGCACTCGCTTGAGGAAGCCGCCCACGGGACGCGGGCCGCCGTCCTCTGGGAGTTGCGGGTGCTCGCTGGGTGGCTTCCGCCTTCGGGAGCCCGGCTCGCGAGGGCCCTTGCCGCCGGATTCGAGCGTGAGAACATCGTTGGCCTCGCGCGGCGTCTGGCGGGGCAGCCTGCGCCGCCGCCCTTTGACCTCGGGACTCTCGCCACGGCATGGCCCAGGCTTGACAACGCCGCCTCGCTCGCCGCGCTCGGGTCCGCTCTCACTCGCACTCCTTGGGCGTCGCCTGCAGAGGGCCTCCCACTTCGGGACCGGCTTACTTTGGCATGGCTGCGTCGACTTGTGTCAGTCGCTCCCGCGACCCGCGAGTGGCAGGTCAATGCGGTCGTCCTCCTGGTCCTGCAGGACCGACTTCTCCTCCGCCGCGCCACCCCACCTGCCGCGCTGCGGGAAGCGGCGGCCCGCACGATCGGGAGCTCATGGGAGACAGCCGGGACGCTCGAAGAACTCCGCGCGGCCCTCCCACCGTCGGCCCGCACCATCCTCGGCCGGATCGACAGCGTCGAACTCGGATGGCGCGTCGAGGCGCAGCTACGCCGACGGATCGAGGACGACGCGCTTTCCTGGGTCCGCGCGCCTCGGCTCGGCCCGCTCAACGTTCTCGGCGGCATCGCCGTCCTGGCTTCGGATGCGTGGCGCCTGCGCGCGGCGCTCGCTTCTGCGGCCCATGGCGGCCGGCCGGACGAGGTGCTCGATGTCGTGGCGTGACCGGCTGACCCCCCTGCGCATGCAGCGCATCGGTCTGGTGGCACTCGAGGAACGGCTCTCGGACGTGCTTCGCACCCTCGCTCGGGCAGGGCTTGTCGAACTGGACCTTCCATACACGCCCGGTCCGTTCGGAAAGGGCCGCGACGAGGCGGAGCTTGAACGGGCCCTCGCTTCTGCCGTGCGCTCGGGGCCGCTCGCCGGCTTCGCGGGATGGACCCCAGCGCAGCACCTACCCGTCCTGCAGGAAGCCATGGCCGCGCAGGGCGCCGCGGTTGTCCCGTTGCAGAGGCCCCGCGGGAAGGCGCCACCGACCCTCTTCACCCCGCGGGACTCCGCCTCGGCCGCAAGGAGTCTTGTGGACACGTACGGAACCGTCCCGTACGAGGATGTCGATCCCTCACGCCTGACCGCGATTGCCTACGTAGTCATGTTCGGCATGATGTTCGGCGACGTCGGCCACGGCCTCATCCTCGTCCTGGCCGGCCTCCTGATGCGCTCCGGGAAGATCCGGATCCTGGCCGGAGTCAGGAAGATGTGGTCCTTTGTGGCGGGGGCGGGGGCCGCGGCAGTCGCGTTCGGCTTCCTCTACGGGGAGGCCTTTGGCCCGACCGGCGTCGTTCCGGTGCTGTGGCTCGAGCCCCTGTCCAACCCCGTGCCGTTACTGCTGACGGCCATCGCGGTCGGCGGTGCCCTACTCGCGATCGCCTACGCGATCGGGACGGTGAACCGCGTCCGTGAAGGCGGCTGGGCTCAAGCGCTGTATTCGCGGGCCGGTCTCGCTGGGTCGCTGCTCTTCGCTGCGCTGGGGCTGCTCGCGTGGGGGATCATCGCAGGCTCCGCTCCGCTCACGGTGAGCGGCGCCTTCACGGGCGGCGCGGCGCTCGTACTCATTTTCCTGGGGCTGTTCGCTGCGGCCGGGGGAGGCCCGGAAGGGGCGGTTGAGGCGAGCATTGAGGTGGTAGACGCGGTTGTGCGACTGGGCTCGAATCTCGTCTCCTTCGCACGCCTTGCTGCGTTCGGCCTCACCCACGCGGCTCTGGGCGCGGTGGTCTGGGACGGGACGACGGCGCTGTGGGGGCCGGATCTTCGAGCAGCAGGCGCCGTGCTCCTCTTCGTTCTCGGCAACGCGGTCAGCTTCGCCCTCGAAGCGCTCGTCGCAGGCGTGCAAGCCCTGCGCCTCGAGTACTACGAACTCTTCTCCCGCATCTTCCAATCCGAGGGACGGCCCTTCCTGGAATGGGCACCCGTCCTCTCTTCCAGAGAAGAGGATTCGGCAGTCAGATTGAATGCGGGTATCCGGTCGGGAAGGCAGGTCAACTGATGGTGTGGATCATCGTGGCACCTCTCGCGCTGATGGTAGCCGCACCCGCCGCCGTGGCCATAAGACGCTGGCGGAAGAAGGCCCTCGGCTTCCTGCTTGCAGGCAGTGCGGGAGTCGCGCTGACCGCGGTCCTGGTCACTGCCTTCGCGCCGTCGGCCCACGCTGCAGGCAACGCAGCGACGACGGCGGGAGCGGGCGGATCGGCGCTCATCGCTGCGGCGATCGCCGTAGCAGGCTCGTCCCTTGGCGCGGCCATCGCCGTCGCCTACACCGGCTCGGCGGCCCTCGCGGCCATGAGCGAACGTCCTGAGATGTTCGGCCGGGCCATGGTCGTCGTCGGCCTCGCGGAGGGCATCGCGATCTATGGGCTGGTCGTGGCGATCATCCTCATCGGAAAGGCGTAGACGCATGCCGCCGGCCGTCGTCGCCCTCGGCGAGTCCTCCGCACTCGCCGGCTTCGCCATGGCGGGAGTGCGGGTCCTGGCCGCAGAGGATTCGGCGGAGGTTCGGCGCCGCTGGGCGGACCTGCCCCCGGAGACCGGCCTCGTAATCCTGACGAACCGCGCGGCCGAGGCGGTAGCCGACCTGTCCGATCCCGCCAATGCCCCTCTCGTGGCGGTGCTGCCGCCGTGAGCACCCTGAACAGCGCTGCGGAGGCCGCACTCGGTCCGCTGAGGGAAGCGCTTCGGCGGTCCGCTGAGGGCATGGCAGACCAGATGGTTGCTGACGCACGACGGCGGGCGGCTTCCTTGAGGGCCGAAGCGGAGGCCGAAGCGCGCCGCATCACGGATGGCGCGGCGGCCCAGGGCGAGGCAGACGCGAGAGCGGATGCGCGCTCCCGCTCTTCCCGAACGCGCCGGGCAGCACGGGAGCGCGTGCTCGCGGCACAGGAGGCGCTGAGGCTCGAACTGCTGCGTCAGTTGCGCGACGGTGCTGCCGCGGCTCGCCACGATCCTCGCTACGGCCTCCTTCTGGCCAAGCTGGCGGCGAAGGCCCGCGAATCGCTCGGCGCCGATGCGGTGCTCACGGAGAGTCCGGAGGGAGGCATCGCTGCCGTCGCGGGAACACGCCGGCTCGACCTCTCTCTGCCCGCTCTGGCCCTCCGGGAGGCCGAGCGCACACCTGAGGAGGTCTCGCAGCTGTGGCTGGAGTGACCGATGCGGCCGGCGGTAGGAGGGCCGGTCGGATCGTGCGTGTGAACGGCCCTCTCGTCGAGGTCGAGGGACTTGAGGGTCTGGCCATCCTCGAACTCGTGCGGCTCGGCCCCCACGGCATCAGCGGTGAGACGATCTCGGTGACCGGGACGCGGGCGATTGTCCAGGCCTACGAGTACACCGGCGGGCTCGCCTGCGGGGACCGGGTTGACGGCACAGGCAGCCCACTGGCGGGTCTCTTGGGACCCGGACTCCTAGGCGGTGTCTTCGACGGTCTCCTTCGCCCTCTCTCCTCCGAGTCGCTGTGGCTCACTGCCGAGCGGGACGAAGGCGTGCTCTCGGGGGGCGTTGCGAAGACATGGAACTTCTCTCCCACTGCCGCCCTGGGAAACGAGGTCTCGCCCGGAGACCTCCTTGGGGTGATCACAGGTTCGGGCTCCCTCGAACACCGAGTGCTTGTGCCCTCGACGACAGCCGGCGAGATCACCTGGGTCTCAGGACCGGCTCCCCTCAGACTGTCAGACCCCGTGGCGCGCGTGGGCGAGCGGGAGGTGGCCCTCGGCGAGAGATGGCCGATCCGCCGTGCGCGTCCGTTCCGTGAGAGGACGGCCGACGTCGCGCCCCTCCACACCGGGCAGCGGGTGCTCGACCTGATGTTCCCTCTGCCCCTCGGCGCTGCTGCGGCCGTCCCGGGAGGCTTCGGCACGGGCAAGACCCTGCTGCTCCAGCAGATCGCCAAATGGAGTTCGGCCGATGTGATCGTCTATGTGGGCTGCGGCGAGCGCGGGAACGAAATGGCGGACGTCCTCGCCGGGCTCTCGGAACTCGAGGACATCCGAACCGGAGGCCGACTGATCGATCGGACCGTCATCATTGCGAACACCTCGAACATGCCGATGATGGCGCGCGAAGCAAGCGTGTACACCGGGCTGACGGTCGCCGAGTACTTCAGGGACATGGGCTACGACGCGCTTGTCATCGCCGATTCGACCTCTCGCTGGGCGGAGGCGCTCCGCGAGTTCGCAAATCGCAACGGCGAACTTCCAGCCGAGGAAGGCTATCCCGCGAGCCTCGCTTCGAATCTGGCCGCCTTCTACGAGCGCGCCGGCCGAGTGGTGACTCTCGGAGGCAGGGTCGGCTCCGTCACTGTCGTGGGCGCCGTCTCGCCCCCTGGCGGGGACATGACCGAGCCGGTGACGACGGACACCGAGCGCTTCGTGCGCTCGCTTTGGCTTCTCGACCCCGACCTCGCATATGCCCGCCACTATCCCGCCGTGAGCTGGTCGGGGTCCTTCACCCGGGACCTCGACGCCATCGCAGTCTGGCACGGCACGAACGGCAACGAGGCGTGGGCAAGCCAGAGGACGCGGGCCTCGGTCATCTTGAGCGAAGCGGATCGCCTCGCGGCGCTCGCCGAGGTCATCGGAACCACCTCGCTGCCCGGCCATGAACGCGTGACGATACTCGGCGGACGGCTCCTGCGCGAAGGCGTGCTGCGGCAGAATGCGCTGAGCAGGAACGACGGCTACTGTTCCACCGAGAAGGGCATAGCCCTTCTCGGACTGGCGCTCGCCGCGGTCGACACGTGCCACGAGCTGATCGACCGCGGCGTATCCGCGGCCACCATCGAGCAGGCTGACTACGGGCTCGTTCTTCGGGCCGCAGAGGAGACGGCCTCCGACGACGCAGCCGGCGTCGTCGGACGGCAGGAGACGTTGCTGCGTCGTCTCGCGGAGCTCGCGTGAGCAGCCGATCGCGGACGATCGCAGAGGGCCAGGATCGGGCCCCGTCTGTCGCCCACGCCGACGTCCGTGAACTCCGGGGCCCCCTTCTCGTGGTCGGCGGAGCCGAAGGCGTCGGCTGGGACGAGTTCGCCGAGATCGATTCGCCCGACGGCGCGGTGCGGCACGGGCTGGTCCTCGAGGTCAGAGGGGATCTGGCGACACTCCAGGTCCTCGAACCAACAGATGGGCTCGCCTTGGGGGGCCTCGAGGTACGGTTCGGGGGCCAACCGCTGCACATCCCCGTGGGCCGCGGATGGCTGGGACGAGCCTGCAACGGACGCGGAGCGCCTCTGGACTCCGGGCCTCCCGTCGGGGGAAGCCTCGTGAGGCCGATCAACGGATGGCCCCTCAATCCCATCCATCGCGAACCTCCCCAAGAGCCTGTGGTCACGGGGATCTCCGCGGTGGATGCACTGATGACGGTAGTCAAAGGGCAGAAGCTGCCGATCTTCTCCGTTCCGGGCCTTGCGCACCTGGACCTGGCAACCCAGATCGCAGCTCAGGCCACGGCTTCCGGCAGTTCCTTCCTCGTAGTGTTCGCAGCGATGGGGATGACCCATGCCGATATCGCCTTCGTGCGGGACAGGCTTGAGGAGCGCTCCTCGGCATCCGAGCTTGTGCTGTTCCTCAACGCGGCGGACGATCCGGTGATCGAGCGAATCCTCACTCCGCGAATCGCTTTGACGGTTGCCGAGCACCTTGCGTACGAGGAAGGCGTCGACGTACTGGTCATCATGTCGGACATGACGAGCTATGCAGAGGCGGTTCGGGAGGTGGCTGCCGCACGTGGGGAAATCCCGGCTCGCCGCGGTTACCCAGGTTACCTCTACAGTGATCTGGCCAGCATCTACGAACGGTGCGGACGGGTGCGCGGCCGGGAGGGCTCGGTCACGATCATGCCCGTGCTCACCATGCCTGCCGGGGACATCACGCATCCCGTGCCGGACCTCACCGGATACATCACCGAGGGTCAGATCGTGCTCTCGGCAGATGTCGCGGCGCGGGGCATCTATCCACCTGTCGACGTGCTGTCCTCTCTCTCCCGGCTCATGCGAAGCGGCGTAGGGGAGGGGCGAACGCGGAAGGATCACCTCCACGTCTCGGCACAGGCACTCTCCGCCCTCGCACGCGCACGGCAGACGGCGGAGCTCGCCGAGCTCGTCGGCACGGCGGCGATGAGCGAGACCGATCAGAGCTACCTCGCCTACCGGGAAATGCTCGAGAAAGAGCTCCTGAACCAGGGCAGGTCCGAGGCCCGAAAGATCAATGACACCCTGAACAGGGTGTGGAGAGCGCTCGGCAGCCTCCCTCGGCGGGAGCTGAACATGATTCCGCAAGCACTCGTCGAGCAGTACCTTCCGGAGGAAGGCGAGCTTCCGTGAGGGCTGCTGGACGTGCTGCGATCGTTGCCGCTGAACGGCGGCTCTCTGCTGCCCAAGCTGGGGCCCGCATGCTCGACCGGAAGCAGCGCATCCTCGCGGAGGAGCTGGGCCGGCGGGAAGCCGAAGCTGCACGTGCCGCCGAAGAATGGCGGAAGCGCGCGGAGGACGCCCGGCGATGGCTTCGCCGCGCGGAAGCGCTCGACGGCGCGGACCACCTCGCCGAGGCAGGCTCCCAGCAGGAGGCAACGGTCGGCGTCGTCTGGGGCACGACGCTTGGCGCCGCTCACCCGGTTGGGAACGAGTGCGTTCTTCCCCCACTGGAACCGAGCGGCGGCGGCTGGTCGCTCCATCGATGTGTGGCCGCGCACCGTGACGCCGTGTTCGCGGCGGCTGCGAGCGCGGTTGCCGACCGCGCGGTGCTTCTTCTGGCTTCCGAGCTTTCGGGAACTCGCCGCAGGCTGCGAGTACTCGAGAAGCGGCGTATTCCTAGGCTCGAACAAGAGCTGCTCGAAGGCCGCCGCCAGTTGGAGCAGCAGGAACTCGAAGAGCTGCTGAGGATGCGTTGGGCGACGCGTGACTAAGCTCTTCTTCGGTTGAAGGCTTCGGCCACTCTCGTCTTCACCTGCGAGAAAGGCGTCCATTGGCACCAAGAGAACGGCCCCTGACTGAGCGATCGAACCGCGTCGGACCGCTTGGGTTCGTGCTCGCGTTCGGGCTCGTGAGCATGCTCGCCGACGTCGTCTACGAGGGGGCGCGCTCGATCACCGGCCCGTTCCTCGCCACTTTGGGTGCCTCCGGTGCCTTGGTCGGCTTCGTGACGGGCTTCGGCGAGGCCGTCTCGCTCGTCCTGCGCCTCGGCACCGGGCCATTGGCCGACAGGACCCGTCGCTACTGGCCGCTGACGATAGCAGGGTACCTGGTCACCATCGTGGCCGTGCCGCTGATGGCGCTCGCCCAGACCCTCTGGCAGGCCTCCCTGCTGGTGGTCGCGGAGAGGTTCGGCAAAGCAGTGCGCACTCCAGCCCGCGATACCATGCTCTCCCACGCAGGGACGGTCGTGGGGCAGGGGAAGGCCTTCGCGGTTCACGAGGCCCTCGACCAGTCAGGGGCCTTCGTCGGGCCCCTGCTCGTAGCGCTCATGGTGGCCGTCTCCGGCTTCCAGGCTGGCTTCGCGATCCTGGCCATTCCCGGGGTCTTGGCCGTGATAGCGGTCCTCTGGGTTCGACGCGCTGTGCCCTCGCCCGAGCGCTACGACCGCGACCACCCGCAGGGCGCTGCCGGAGGGCCCAAGCCAACCGAGGGTGCCGTGCGGCTGCCGCGCACCTTCTGGTGGTACAGCACCTTCACGGCGGCCTCGATGCTCGGCTTCGCGACCTTCGCCGTGATCTCGTACCACCTCGAGGTGCGCAGCGTGCTTCCGGGGCCGCTGATCCCCGTGGCCTACGCAGTCGCGATGGGCGCGGCTGCCCTCGCCGCCCTTGGTTCGGGTGCCCTGTACGACAGGCTCGGACTGGGCGGCCTCCTTATCGCGCTCCCGCTTGCGGCCGCGGTCCCGTTCCTTTCGTTCAGCACTGAAGTCGCCCTCGTCTGGGTCGGCGCCGCGGTGTGGGGAGCAGCAATGGGCATGCATGAATCAACCCTTCGCGCAGCCGTCGCAGACCTGGTCCCGAGCGCCCACCGGGGCACGGCCTACGGCACCTTCACGGCGATCTACGGTCTCGCCTGGCTCGCGGGCTCGACCATCATCGGTGCGCTCTACGAGGTCTCGATCCCGGCCGTCGTCGTCTTCACCCTTGCGACCCAAGCGCTCGCCCTCGCCCTCATGATTCCGCTCTTGCGGGAAGGGCGAAGGGGCCACAGTCGGTCAGCCGGCTGACTCGTCCCGCGGAGGCTCCCACCCTCTCAGGAGCGCGACGAGCTCTTCTGCTTGCGCCAAATTCCTGGCCAGCTTGTCGCGGCGTCGTTCCGCCTCAGCGATGAACTCGCCCAGATCTGCTCCGTGCGGAATCGGCGAAGCGTCCAGCAGCAGGCCGAGGATCTCGGCCATCTCCTCAAGGCTGTAGCCCATGGGCTTCATGCGCTTGATGAGCTGGAGCCGCTCGACATCGTCTTCCTCGTAGACCCGGAACCCGCCCTGGGTCCGCATGCGCGCGGGGAGGAGACCGACTTCGTCGTAGTGGCGGATCGTGCGCAGGGACAGGCCCGTGCGCTCCGCGAGCTCACCGATATGCACCCCCACACTGTAGCGGGATTCCACATCTACCCTTACGTGAGGGTAGAGTTGAAGGCATTCCCGACGCACCACTTTGAGGAGACCTGTGCCTGCCCTCGCCCACGTGACCGAGACCCCGGAGGAGGCCCAGTCCGTCCGTCGAGCGCTGCGGACCCCGCGAAGGCTGAAGACGGAGGTGCTAGGCGGCCTCGTCGTCGCCCTCGCCCTCATCCCGGAAGCTCTCGGGTTCGCCATCGTCGCGGGTGTCGATCCGCGCGTCGGGCTCTTCGCGTCCTTCACCATGGCCGTGACCATCTCGATCGTCGGGGGCCGGCCGGCAATGATCTCCGGGGCCGCGGGGTCGACCGCCCTCGTCATCGCTCCGCTCGTGAAGTCGCACGGCACGGACTACTTCGTCGCCACCGTCATTGTCGCCGGAGCCCTGCAGGTGCTGCTCGGTCTCCTCGGCGTCGCGAAGCTCATGCGCTTCGTTCCCCGTTCGGTCATGGTCGGCTTCGTGAATGCCCTCGCGATCCTCATCTTCTCTGCCCAGCTTCCAAACCTCATCGGTGTGCCATGGGCCGTCTACCCCCTCGTCGGTGTCGGCCTGCTGATCGTGTTCGTGCTGCCCAGGCTCACCCGCGCAGTGCCGGCTCCGCTCGTCGCCATCATCGTGCTCACGCTCGCAGCCGTCGTCGTCGGCCTGCACGTGCCCACTGTCGGCGACAAAGGCCAGCTGCCCCATAGCCTGCCGACCCTCTTCTTCCCGCACGTGCCGCTGGACCTCCACACCCTGCAGATCATCGGCCCCTACGCGTTGGGCATGGCGACCGTGGGGCTCCTTGAGACTCTCATGACGGCCAAGTTCGTCGACGACATCACCGATACCGGCTCGTCGAAGACCCGCGAGGCGTGGGGGCAGGGCATAGCGAACATCGTCACCGGCTTCTTCGGCGGAATGGGCGGGTGCGCAATGATCGGCCAGACCATGATCAACGTCAAGGCCGCTGGCGGCCGCACCCGCATCTCGACATTCCTTGCCGGAGCGATCCTGCTGCTCCTCGTCGTACCCCTCGGGAACATCGTTGCACTCATCCCGATGGCGGCCCTCGTCGCCGTCATGGTCTTCGTCTCGGTGTCCACCTTCGACTGGCACAGCATCCACCCCTCCACCCTGCACAGGATGCCGAAGAGCGAGACCGCCGTCATGGTGGTGACCGTCGTCGTGGTCGTCGCGACCAATAACCTCGCCATCGGCGTCGGCGCCGGTGTGCTCGTGGCGATGATCCTCTTCGCACGGCGGGTGGCGCACTTCGTCACCGTGAAGCGCGAGATTGTCGAGCGCGACGGCGTCGAGACCGCCGTGTACACGGTGGACGGCGAGTTGTTCTTCGCCTCCTCGAATGACCTGTACAGCCAGTTCCGTTACGCCCACGACCCTCAGCGCGTAACGATCGACATGCACGACTCACACGTCTGGGATGCATCCACGGTCGCTGCACTCGACGCGGTGACCGAGAAGTACCGGCACCACGATGTCGAAGTCACGATCGTGGGGCTGAATGCGGGATCTCAGGCGATGCATGACCGCCTGAGCGGGAAACTCGCCGCGGTCAGCTGAGGGAACGGGAACCGGTGTAGGGTAACAACATTTGCAGGATGCACAGTAGTCGATCCCGACGACCGACGCTCACAACTCTCGACACCAGATCGGAGCCCGACCATGAGCAAGGAAGCCCCCGGCAGGAAGTGGCCCGTGAGCGTCGCCTTAGCTCTCGGGAAGCTGCTCGCGCTCGTGGCGGTCAGCTCGGTGTGCGGCGTTCTGGTGGCGGGCCTCATGTCACCCGCAGTCGCCGCTTCGGCAGCAGCGGCCAACGGCTCCGTGCAGTTCTTCGACAGCCTGCCGAGCGATCTGAAGGTCACACCGCCAGCGCAGGTGACCCGGGTCCTGGCCTCAGATGGTTCGCTGATCGCGACCCTGTTCACCGAGAACCGCACCGATGTGCCTTTGAGCCAGATGTCGATGAACATGCGCAACGCGATCGTCGCGATCGAGGACTACCGCTTCTACCAGCATGGCGGCATCGACCCCATGGGAATCCTGCGCGCCCTCACGGTTGATGCGGGCGGGGGCCGTCAGGGCGCCTCGACGCTGACCCAGCAGTATGTGACGAACGTGCTCAATGAGGACCTCGTCGCCCAGGGCAAGGGCTCGGACGTGGTCCTCAACGGCGACAAGACGATCGGGGACAAGCTTCGAGAGATGAAGCTCGCGATCGGTCTGGAGCAGCAGGAGTCCAAGGACCAGATCCTCCAGGGCTACCTGAACATCGCCCCTTTCAGCGGCAATGCCTACGGGGTCCAGGCCGCGGCCCAGTACTTCTTCTCGGAGGACGCGAAGGACCTGAACCTGCCCCAAGCGGCCCTGCTCGCGGGCCTGGTGAACGGGCCGGGCTACTACGACCCGACCGCCTACCCCGACAGGGCGGTCGCCCGACGGAATCTCGTGCTGGACGCGATGCTCGAGCACGGGTACATCGACAAGGCCCAGCACGACGCGGCCGTCAAGGCCCCTCTCGCGCTCAAGCTGAACCCGCCCAGGCAGGGCTGCCAGTATGCGGCGCAAGCCCCGTACTTCTGCGACTTCGTCCTGCACCAGGTCGAGAACGACCCCGCGTACGGGGCCACCGCCAAGGACAGGGTCCAGCGGGTCACGAGCGGAGGGCTGACGATCAAGACGACGCTCGACCCCCGTCTGCAGGGGCCGGCCCAGCAGCAGGTCGACGCCACGACCGGGCCGCACCCGGACAAGTGGGGAACCTCTCTCGTGACGGTCCAGCCCGGAACGGGGAAGATCCTAGCCATGGCGCAGAATTCCCGCGAGCTCGCCGGCCAGGGCACCGACTTCGTCACGAGCTACAACTTCAACGTCGACAGCGCCGACGCCAACGGCAACCCGCTCGGCGGGGTGGGGGGCATGCAGCCCGGCTCGACCCTCAAGCCCGTGACCCTGGCCGCCTGGCTGGACGAGGGCAAGCCCACCAACCAGGTCGTGGACGCGTCCCGGCGCGTGTACCCCCTGAACTATCCCTGGCGGGACACCTGCACCAAGGTCACCGGCGCGTACGACGACGCCGAGGTCGGCCAGGGAGCGACCAATGACCTCCAGAACGACGAGCCCGGCTGGTACCGGCCGATGACCGTGAGGGAGGGCATCGCCCAGTCGATCAACACCGCAACCTTCGCCTCCGCGGCCGGCCTGAACGACTTCTGCGACATCCAGCGCGCGGCAGATGCCCTCGGGCTGCACAAGGGCGACAAGGCCGGGGACAAACTCAACCTCTCCACCCTCGGCAACCTCCTCGGCGGCGAGAATGTCGCCCCGCTGACGATGGCCAACGCCTTCGCCACCTTCGACGCCGACGGGACGTACTGCACGCCGATCTCCATCACGGAGGTTGACGACGCCCACGGCAAGAAGATCGGCGGCCAGAACCAGAGCTGTCAGGCGAACGCCCTCAAGCCCGGGGTCGCTCAGGCGGCGACGAACGTCCTCCAGGATGTCGTGACCAAGGGCTCAGGCCTGCTCATTCCCGAGAAGCTCGGCGTCCCGGACGCGATGAAGACCGGCACCAACCAGTACAACAACCAGACCTGGGTCGTCGGATACACCAAGGGCCTGGCCACGGCCTCGTTCTTCGGCGATCCCTTCAACTCCACAGCCAGGCTCGGACGCAACCTGACGGTCAACGGACACTTCTATCCCGTCGTCGACGGCGCCTACATCGCTGGCCCGCAATGGGCCCAGTACATGCAGCATGCGTACGCGTACTACGACCACGGGAACTTCGATCCGCCGCCCCAGAACCTCATCACGGGCGCGGCCGCGCCGAAACAGCAGCCAGCCCACCAATCCGGAAGCGGCTTGAGTGTTCAGCCTCCAGCCAGCCCCGCGCCGCCCGCCCGGAGCGGCAGAGGCAAGGCAAAGGGCAAGGGCTGAGGGAGGCCGCGCGGCCTCTCGAGCCGTCGCTTCTGGTTTCCCGATCGCCGAGCCGGGGAACCATGTAACATGCATTATTTGCAGATTGGCAGCAAAGAGAAGGAGCCGTCTTCGAGGGCGACGCCGTGAGTCCCGGCGTGCCGCAGTGGCTCACCGTCCTGGCCTGGCTCAGCTTGGCCGTCGCATTCGTCAGCGCTGCCGTGATCGCGGCCGACATCTACGTGAGGGGCCACCGGCTCAAGATGCCCGTCATGGAGGCGGTCTGGCCGGTGACGGCGCTCTACTTTGGCCCGGTGGGCCTATGGGGGTATTGGAGGTTCGGGCGCCCGACCAGCAGGCGCTGGCTCGAGCGCAGGGGCCGCAAGCACCCGCCCGAGAAGCCCGAGTGGGCTACTGTCGCCGTCGGGGTCAGCCACTGCGGTGCGGGGTGCACGCTGGGGGACATCGTCGCCGAAACCCTGGTCTTCGTCCTCGGGTTCAGCATCGCCGGGGCGTCGCTGTGGAGCGAATACATCGGGGACTACATCCTCGCTGTCGCCCTTGGCCTTGCCTTCCAGTACTTCGCGATTGCCCCGATGCGGGGCCTCGGCATGAGGGAGGGGATCATCGCCGCGGCCAAGGCAGACGTCCTGTCCCTGACGGCGTTCGAGGTCGGCCTATTCGGGTGGATGGCCCTCATGTCCTTCGTGTTCTTCCCGGGGCCCCATCTCCACCCCGACTCGCCGGTCTACTGGTTCCTCATGCAGATCGGCATGGTGATCGGTTTCGCCACGGCCTGGCCCGCCAACGTCTGGCTGATCCGCAGGGGCGTCAAGGAGGCCATGTGAGCGGCGAGCGTCTGGAGGGGCTAGGGCGTGTCTGACAAATTCGGGTGTTTGCTCTGAAATCGTTGAGGGCGTGTCTCGGTTCCAGTTGCTCTCCGATGCCCAGTGGTCGCTGATCGAAGATCTGCTGCCTCGTCCGACGGGGCGGAAGGGGCGCCCGTTCGCCGATGCCCGGTCGATGGTCGAGGGGATCGTGTACCGGTACCGGTGCGGGATCGCCTGGCGTGACCTGCCGGAGGTGTTCGGCCCGTGGCAGACGGTGTGGACGTGGCACCGGCGCCTGGCCGGGGACGGGACCTGGGACCGGGTCCTGTCCCGTCTGACGGCGGCCGCGGACGCGGCCGGGAAGATCGACTGGAGCCTGTCCGTGGACTCTACGATCGCCCGCGCCCACCAGCACGCGACCAACATCGCCCGCACCACAGGGGGCTTCGTCGAACTACACGAATCCGGCCGCGGAGCCGCCTGACCATTCGGTCGGGCGCTCACGCGGGGGCCTCACCACCAAGATCCACCAGCTCGTCGACGGGCACGGCCTGCCCCTGGTGACCGCCTGCACCCCCGGGCAGGCCGCCGATTCCCCGATGCTCCTGCCGCTCCTGGAGGCCTTGAAGGTGGTGCGCATCGGCGGCGGCCGACCCCGGACCGTTCCGGATGCGCTGCGCGGGGACAAGGCCTACTCATCCCGAGCGATCCGCACCCACCTGCGCACCAGGGACATCAAGGCCGTCATCCCCGAGCCCGATGACCAGAAGGGCAACCGCAAACGCCGCGGCTCACGAGGCGGCAGGCCACCGGCCTTCGACGCCGCCGACTACCGCAACCGCAACGTCGTCGAACGCCGCTTCTGCCACCTCAAGCAATGGCGAGGGCTGGCCACCCGCTACGACAAGCTCGCAATCGTCTACCGCGCCGCCGTTGTCCTCAACGCGACGATCGCATGGCTGCGACATTTATCAGACACGCCCTAGGCCCAGAAGGGACTCAGAGGCCGAGGATCAGGAGCGTCTCAGGTGCGGGCTCGCCGGCTGCGGCGGAGAAGTCGTCCATAGCCGCGAGGATCGCTGCCCGTTCGTTCCTGTCCAGGCGCTCAAGGATTTCGCCAATCGCCTGACGGCGTCTTTCAGTAGCCTCTTCGACTATTGCAGCGCCCTTTGGCTGAAGCGCGATGAGGACTTCCCGCCGGCTGTCCGGGCTTGGCTGCCGGGCCACGAGACCGGCGTCCTCCATGCGATCGAGGAAGCGGCTGAAGGTGGAGGGGACACTGCCGAGCTTGGCAGCGAGGATGCCGATGGGGACCGGGCCCGAGCTCGCCAAGACCACCAAGACCCGGAACTGCGGGAGTGTGACGGATTCGAGGGCCTCGGCGACAGACCGCGCGACGACGCCGAGCAGCGCGCGTGAGGCTCGCAGGACTGATTCGACCTCGTCGTAGGCCCCGCTGCCCTGTGCCTGACGGCCCGTAGGTGACATAAAGGCCCCCTTCCCTGCTATGGTCTTCTACAAACGTGTGCATCGTGCAAATATTGTCACTTTACAGCTTAGGAGCTTTTCCTGTGCCGTCTGCCGCCGTCCGCGGTTCCAGAATCAGAGCTCTCGGCCGGGGCGTGGGTGAGCGGCTCGGGGTAGGGTCGCTGCCGCTTGTACTCCTTTCCGTGATCGTGGGCCTCGGCGCCGGCCTTGCCGCTGTCGCATTCCGCTGGCTCATCGTCGGAGCCACCCAACTGTTCTCGGGTGCCGCTGACTATGCCGGGACCCAAGGCCATCCCGCGAACCACTGGGTCCCCTGGCTCGGTCCGGCGTTCGTGATCTTCGCCCCCGCAGTAGGCGGCCTGATCTATGGACCGCTCGTCCACTTCTTTGCCCGCGAGGCGAGGGGCCACGGCGTCCCGGAGGTGATGTACGCCGTCGCCCGCAAGGGAGGGCGGATCAAGGGACGCGTCGCCGTCGTCAAGGCGCTCGCCTCGGCGCTCACCATCGGATCGGGCGGGTCGGTGGGCCGCGAGGGGCCGATCGTACAGATCGGCTCGGCGCTGGGCTCACGCCTCGGCACGCTGGCTGGCTCCTCGGAAGCTCAGCTGCGCACCCTTGTGGCCTGCGGGGCCGCCGGTGGCATCGCCGCGACCTTCAACGCCCCGATCGCTGGCGTGTTCTTCGCGCTCGAGTTGATCCTGCGGGACTTCGCCGCGCGCTCGTTCGCCGCCGTCATGCTCTCCTCGATCGCCGCTTCCGTGGTCGGACGCGCGCTGTTGGGCAACTACCCCTTCCTGCAACTGCCGGCGTTCACGGTCTCGAACCCCGCCGAGATGCTCCTGTTCGCCCTGCTCGGCCTCGTGGCTGGGGGGATCGGAGTCCTCTTCTCGAAGATCCTCTACGCGGTCGAGGACGTATGCGACTGGCTCTGGCGCGGACCCGAGTGGCTTCGCCCCGCACTGGGCGGACTGCTCCTGGGGTGCCTGCTCCTGGCCCTGCCGCAGATGTACGGCGTCGGTTACCCGGTGCTCGAGAACAGCGTCCTGGGCCACTACGCGCTCGGCTTCCTCCTGGTCCTGGGGGCGGCGAAGATCCTCGCCACAAGCCTGACCATCGGGGTCGGCGGCTCCGGGGGAGTCTTCGCGCCCTCCCTCTTCGTCGGGGCGACCGCGGGAGCGGCGTTCGGCCAGGCCGTCGCACTCCTGTTCCCGTCGTTGGCCGGAGACGCGGGGGCGTTCGCCTTGGTCGGCATGGGCGCGGTGTTCGCCGGCTCGACCAGGGCGGCGATCACCGCAGGCCTGATCATCTTCGAGCTCAGTGGTGAGTACTCGCTCATCCTCCCGCTCCTCCTTGCCGTCCTGGTCGCCACAGCCCTGTCCGCCCTGATCAGCGGCGACACCATCTACACCCGCAAGCTGCTCCGTCGGGGCGTCGACATCTCCGCACCCGCAAGGGGCAGGGCGGTGCTCGAGGGGCACACCGTCGCCCAGGCCATGGGGGAGGCTCCGCAGCCGGTGGTCGAAACCCTCTCGGCGCGGGAGGCCGGCAGGCGGCTCCTCGAGGCAAACGGTGCACTCCCGGTGGTCGACGCGATGGGCAGGCTCACCGGCGTCATCACTCCCGCCACGCTTGCCGCCGGCCTCGAGAACGAGGACGACGCCGACCGCCTTACCGTCGGGGCGCTTGCTCAGGCCGCGGCTGCCCTGGGGCGTGACGAAGGACTCGAATCCGCCGTCGAGGCGGTCTTGGCCGCAGGGGAGACGGATGGTCTCCCAGTGATCGATACCGACGGGCACCTGTGCGGATGGCTCAGCACCGAGCACGTCCTGCACCGGCTCGTCGCCGCTTCGTGAGGAGCTCCCTATGACCCGTCCTTTCCCAGAAAAGCCTCTTCTACATCATGTAGAGTGGCCCGCGATGGCTTCCAAGGCACCTGCTTCGGTCCAGCGCCCGGCTCCTTCAGGGGGCCACCTCTGGTGGAGCGCAATCATCCCTTCGGCAATCGCACTCGCAACGGCGCTCATGCTCGGTGCGGCGCCCTACCGTGAGCTGAGCCGCGACTTCCCGGGGATCGGCACGGCCGTCGCCAGTACCCTCCTCCACGTGGTCGCGTGGGCGGCCTCGGCCCTGTGCGTCGGGGGCCTGTTCCAGGCCGCGTTCCTCCGGGGACGTCCGGGGGAGCTGCGCGCGCCCCGGGCCGACCCCGCGGACGCACGGCTCGTGACGTGGTCGTCAGCCGTGTGGCTCGTAACCTCCCTTGCCCTCATCGCCGTCGACGGCGCGGACTCGAACGGCTATGCCGTCACCCATGTCTTCGACCCCGGTGCGTTCACCTACCTCATCCAGGCCTCCTACCTCCCGGGTGCCTGGATCGTCACGAGCCTGTGCGCTCTCGCAGTCCTCGTAGGGCTCCGCCTGGCGCGGCACTGGGCCGCCGGCCTCGCGCTGCTGGTGATCGCGTTCGCGGGCGTCCTCGGTCCCGTGCTCGTCACCCAGGTGCTCGTTGGCCCGAACCATGACTTCGGCAGCGACGCCGCCATCTACGCAGTCCCGGCCGAAACCGTGTTCTTCGGCGTGACGGCAGTCCTGACGCACCGACTCCTGAAGCGCAAGGCGATCTGGGGCCAGACGATCCAGCGCTACCGGCGCGTCGCGGCGGTCTGCTGGGGAATGATGGCGCTCTTCGGCGGCGTTGAGGCCTGGTTCTTCCTCGACGGGTCCGCGCCCTTTGCGAGCGCCACGGGTTGGCTCCTGACCGCGTGGTTCGTCCTCTTGGCGGCTCTCGGGGCACTGCAGCTGCGTCTGCGAGGGCTGCCGGGCGCAGACGTGCGCGAGGCGCGGGCGAGGATGCGCCACACGGGCGTTGTCGCCGTCGTCCTCATGGCCGCGATGGGCGGGCTCGAAATCGCGATGTCCCGCGTCCCGCCGCCCAACTACTTCGCGCCGACGTCGATCATGCAGCTGTTCTTCGGCTACGACGTGAACGCGACCCCCACGCTAGCGGTGCTGGCCTTCGACTGGCGCCTCAACACGTTCTTCTTCGTCATGTCCGTCCTGGGGTCGGGGCTGTACCTCTTCGCCGTCGCGCGCCTGCGTCGACGCGGGGATCATTGGCCGCTGGGGCGCACGATCGCGTGGCTTCTGGGTTGGCTCGCCGTGGTGCTGACGACTTCGTCTGGCCTCGGCAAATATGCTGACGCCTCGTTCAGCCTCCACATGATCCTGCATATGAGCCTGAACATGCTCTGCCCGGTGCTGCTGGTCCTCGGCGGCCCGTTCACGCTTGCGCTTCGGGCCACGACGGCGGCCGCGCCGGGCCGCGCTCCGGGTCCCCACGAGTGGGTCAAGGCAATCCTGCACTGGCCACTGCTCCAGCACCTGAACAATCCGCTGTGGGTCTTCGTGGAGTTCATCGGCTCGTACTACGTGCTGTACTTCACCCCGATCTTCGAGCAGGCGATGCGCTACCACTGGGCCCATCAGCTGTTCAATGTGCACCTCCTGATCGTGGGCTACCTCTTCTACAGCCTCGTGATCGGCGTCGACAAGCCGCCGCGTCCGATACCCCATCTCGGCAAGCTCGGCCTCGTGCTCGCGGCGATGCCGTTCCACGCGTTCTTCGGCGTGATCGTCATGACGAGCACGAGCGTGATCGCCCAGGAGTTCTACCAGTGGCTCACCCGCCCGTGGTGGCCCGACCTGCACTCCGACCAGTACACCGGCGGCGGCATCGCCTGGGCCGCGGGCGAACTGCCGCTGCTCGTCGTCGTCTTCGCGCTCCTCACCCAGTGGGCGCGGCAGGACCGCCGCGAGACGAAGCGCCTCGACCGGCACCTCGACTCGGGGCTCGACGAGAGTTTCGAGGCGTACAACGAAATGCTCGGGCAACTGTCCGAGCGCCGCTATTCGAGTCCCTTGGAGGAGCGCCCGTGACGCAAGCAGCTACTCCCATCGAGGTGGCAACGGAACCGCTCGAGCTCAACATCTCAGGGATGACGTGCGCGGCCTGCGCAGCCAGGATCGAGCGCAAGCTCAACAAGCTCGACGGCGTCCATGCAGTGGTGAACTTCGCCACGGAGCGCGCCGTCGTCCACGGCATCGAACCTGCCGGCGCGGCCGAGGCAATCCGGGTCGTTGAGAAGGCCGGTTACGGCGCCGCTGTGCGGGAAGCGGACGACGACGTGTGGTCGGCTCGCGCTGCCGAGACCCGGATCAGCTCGCTCCGCCGCCGCCTGGCCGTCGCGACCATCCTCACGATCCCCCTGTGCGACCTCACGATCCTCCTCGCCCTCGTCCCCGGTTGGCGCTTCCCTGACTGGGAGCTCGTCTGCGTCCTCTTGGCGATCCCGATCGTGGCGTGGGCTGCATGGCCGTTCCACCGAGCGACGCTGCGTGGCCTCGCCCGAGGATCCCTCAGCATGGACACCCTTGTCTCCCTCGGGAGCCTTGCTTCCTTCGGCTGGGCTGTCGTGACGCTCGTCATCGGCTCCTCTGGCCCGGGCTATTGGCTCGGCTTCGGAGTCACGCCACAAGGCGCCGACGCGATCTACCTCGACGTCGCTGCAGGGATGATCACCTTCCAGCTCGGAGGACGCTACTTCGAGGCCCGCTCCCGAAGGCGCGCCGGGGACGTCCTGAACGCTCTCGCGTCCCTCGCGGTGCGCGAGGTTCGGGTGCTGCGTGAGGGCCTTGAACACATTGTCCCGGTGGGTGAGCTGCGCGTCGGGGAGACATTCGTCGTGCGTCCAGGCGAGCGTCTCGCCGCCGACGGCACCGTGTTGGACGGCGCCTCCGGCATCGATACGAGCCCTATGACGGGGGAATCGGTTCCGGTGGAGGTGCGGGCTGGTTCCGAGGTCATCGGGGGGACGGTCAACCTCACCGGGCGCCTCGAGATCCGTGCCGAGGCGGTAGGTCCAAAAGGACGCCTCGCGCAGATGGCCGCCCTCGCGGAGGAGGCCCAGCGGCGCAAGGCCCGCATCCAGACTCTCGCGGACCGCGTCTCGCAGTACTTCATCCCGGCCGTCATCGTCGTGGCCATCCTTGTCATGATCTCGTGGCTGCTCCTCGGCGCCGCTCCGCGCGATGCGTTCGGGACCGGCGTCGCCGTCCTCATCATCGCGTGCCCTTGTGCGCTCGGTCTCGCGACTCCGACGGCGCTCATGGTCGGCGTCGGTCGCGGCGGCCAGCTCGGGATCCTGATCAAGGGCCAGGACGCGCTCGAGGCGAGCGGGGCGATCGACACGGTGGTCTTCGACAAGACGGGGACCCTCACGACCGGGGCGATGCGCGTGGCCGGCCTCGAGCCGCTTGGGTCGACCGACGCCGAGCTCCTGCGGTGGGCTGGCGCCGTCGAGTCCGGCTCAGAGCACACGATCGCGAAGGCGATCGCCGAGGCGGCGCGTGCCGCACTCGGGGATCTTCCGCGCGCCAGCCGTTTCGCAGCCCTTCCCGGACTCGGTGCCTGGGGCGAGGTCGACGGCGCGGCCGTGACCGTCGGCGGTCCGCGCCTGTTCGCCCATGAGGGGCTCGCTGTCCCGAGCGAGGCTGTTGCCGCCGTCGAACGCTTCCACACCCAAGGTGCCACGGCTGTCCTGGTCGCCGTTGACGCCGTGGTGCGGGGCGTCATCGCCCTCACCGACGAGGTGAAGCCTTCTGCAGCGACCGCGGTCGAGCGGCTCGGCTCGCTTGGCCTCCACAGCATCCTCCTCACGGGTGATGCCGAGGCACCAGCCCGCGCCGCCGCTGCGGCGACGGGCATCGAAGACGTGGTCTCGGGAGTGCTGCCTGCGGAGAAGGCTGAGGCGATCGCCAGGCTCCAGGCGCAAGGGCACCGGGTTGCGATGGTCGGGGACGGGATCAACGACGCAGCTGCCCTCGCCACCGCAGAGCTCGGCCTCGCCATGGTCCGTGGCACCGATATCGCCATGAAGTCAGCCGACATCATTCTGGTGCGCGATGACCTCGGCTCGGTCGTCGACGCCATCCTGCTTTCGCGCCGCACCCTGCGCACCATCCGGCTCAACCTCGTATGGGCGTTCGGCTACAACATCGCGGCGATCCCAATCGCTGCCCTCGGCCTCCTCAACCCGCTCATCGCTGCGGCGGCCATGGCGCTCTCCTCGGTGCTCGTGGTCTCCAACAGCCTCCGGCTGCGCAACTTCGAACCCGCTTCTCGGGACTACTCGCGCAGAGTGGTCGAGTACGGAGTGGGCGAGACGATGGCTCGTGAGGCCGTCTAGTGCTGTGCCGTGAGGAGCGACAGCACGAACGTCACGGCGCTTGGCTCGCGTGGGGATCGGGCACAGACCGGGTTCGCTGCGATGAGCCCAGAGCGCGGCGGAGGAGCTCGGCGTCCTCGTCCCGGAGATGGCCGGCGAAATGCAGGAGCGCGGCGCCGCGGTCCTGGCTGTCGGTCAGCACGGTCAGCATGTTCGCCGCGACGAAGCTCGGCTCGGGCTGTGCTGGGGCGAAGCGGGCAGTGCCGTCGTCCGCAGAAGTCCGAACCACGTGGCCCTTGGCACGGAGCCGCTCGAGGACCGTCAGGACGGTCGTGAGCGCCGGGACCTCGCCCTGTTCGAATCGTCCCAGCACGTCACGGGCGCTCAGGGCCCCGTCGGCTTCCCAGAGGGCACGCATTACGATTCCCTCCAGTTGCCCCCGCGGGCGACGATCTCTCAAGCTCCACCTCCGGCCAACGATCCTACCGGTCGGGCATGCCCGCGTCCGACCGGCATCCACTGCCCGAATGGCGCCGGCGGGAAGGACATCCTCTTGACGGGCAACATCGTTCTGCAGTGGCTGGTCACCGTCCTGGCAGCCGCCGTCGTGGCGTTCTACGTTCCGGACCTCAGCCAGAGGCATGGGCCGCGTACCCGCCTCAACGCCGTCCTCCACCTCGTGATGGCGGCGGGGATGACTGCGATGGTCTGGCCGTTCGGGATGGCGATCCCGGCTCTCGTGGGTGCCCTCGTCTTCGCCGGCGCGGCCGCGGTCTACGGATACCAGATCCTCGTCCCTGAGCCCCACCGCTCCTCGTCGGGACTTGAGAGCCATCATCATCGCGGCGTCCTGCTGTGGTACCACCTCCTGATGATGGTCGCGATGGCGTGGATGTATGTGGCGATGGGCCTCTCGATGGCCTCGATGAAGGCCCCTCGGCCCAGTGCCATGGCCATGCCCATGCCCATGCACATGTCTGCAGGGGCCGAACCTGCCATGCCCATGAACCCTGCTCCTGGCACTGGGATGTCCCGAGTGCTCTCGGGGTGGCCGGCCCTGGCCTCGTGGGTTTGCCTCCTGCTGTTCGTCGTGGCGCTCGTCGTGTTCGCTGGGCTCCTTCTGAGGTCCGTGGCTCGCCGCGGATCGGGGCAGAGCGCTAGCGAACGACGGCGCACTGCGGCATCTGTTTGCATGGCGGCGGTCATGCTGATGGGCTTCGGGCTCCTGGTCCTGCCCTGAAGGACCAATTGGTTTCCCCGCACAGCTGAGCGGGAAGCAGCACATTGGTCTCGTTCAGGAGGATGTGGATGTTGGACCAGCTACTGATCACCCCGGCCCAGGCGCTCCAAGTCGCCGTCGCGACTGCGGCGATCTACTGGGTCTTCGTCGTGCTCGTCCGCATCCTCGGCCAAGGCCCTCTCGCGCGCGTGTCCAGCTCCGATCTCGCCAGCGCCGTCGCCTTGGGGGCCGTGATTGGACGCGCCGCCCTCGGACGCACTCCCAACCTTGCCGGGGGCGTTGTGGCGCTCTTGACCCTTTTCGCGATGCAGGCGATGGCGGGCCAGCTCCAACGCGTGAGCCGCTCGCGGAAGCTGCTCGACAGCCCGCCGCTGCTCCTCATGGCCGGAGCAGAAATACTCCATGGGAACCTCAAACGCTGTCACATGGTCGAAGACGAACTGTGGCCCCGCCTTCGCCTTGCGGGCATCGGGAGTCCGTCCGAAGTGGCCTGCGTCATCCTTGAACCCACCGGCGAGATCAGTGTCATCCGGCGCGGCACCCACCTCGATCGGGAGATGATGCAGAACGTTCGCGGAATTGAGCACCTCGAGGCGCTCTTCGACGTCGGGGGCGGTTCGTGAGGCTCGTCGGAGACGACGGCGAGGACGCGACTCCATTGTCGGGGGAGCGCTACGCCTTTGAAAGGCGGAAATGATGCGAGCCGCCGGCTGCCAGCAGAGCCTCCTCGTTTCCCACGCGGAGGCGTATGGGTGAGGCGTCACCCGGAGCCGAGACCAGGGAGAGCCTGCCGTGTTCGAGGCGGATGTCGAGCAACTGGTCGCGGTAGCGCACCCTGAAGGCCACGGAACGAAGCTCGCGTGGCAGCTGCGGGGCAAAGACGAGGGCATCAGCGGTGAGGCGGAGGCCCGCGAAGCTGCGTTGGACCACGTCGATCGTTCCCGCCATGGCGCCCAAGTGGACGCCCGCACGTGTTGTGCCGCCCTGTGTGTCGTCGAGGTCGGCGTCCAGCGCCTCTCTGAAGGTCTCCCAGGCCCTCTCTGGATCCATGCTCGCAAGGACCGAAGCGTGTGCGACTCGGCTGAGGGTCGAGCCGTGCGCAGTGCGGCTGAGGTAGTAGTCAACGCTGCGAGCAAGCTGTTCGGGCGTCGCCGAGTATCCGAGCCGGTCAAGGAGCGTGATCAGCTCATCCCGGCCGAAGAGGTACAGAAGCATGAGGGCGTCGGCTTGCTTGGAGAGCTTGTAGCGATTGGTGCTGTCGCCTTCTGCCTCGAGGATCAGGTCCAGACGCTCGATGTTGTGGTACTTGTCCCGGTAGGCGTCCCAGTCGAGTTCCTCGAGGTCCCCATAGCCGGCGAACTGGCTGATGATCCCTTCGTCGTGGAAGGGGATGGCCATTCGGCGGCTCAGGTGTTCCCACTGTCCCTGCTCTTCGGGACGGATCCTCAGGCGCTCAATCAGGCTTTCCCGATCGTGCCCCTGCACGAGTTCGGGGATGCGGCACGCCGTATGGCAGACCCATGCGCTCATCGCATTGGTGTACGCGTTGTCGTCGATGCCCTCGGCCTGGCGGTCGGGGTAGCCGGTGTGATACTCATCCGGCCCCATCAGCCCGCGCAGGTGGAAGCGGTCCTCCTCGACGTCGTACTCGGCCAGGGCCACGAACAGCCGAGCGACCTCGATCACCAGTTCTGCCCCCTGCTGGAGCAGCCAGTACCTGTCTCGGGTGGCCTCGAAGTACTGCCACGCATTGAAGGCGATTCCCAGGCCCACGTGGCGTTGCAGCCGGGAGCGGTCGGGCAGCCAATGTCCCGACCGCGGATTGAAGATCCACTGCGGGGTTTCCTCCCGGCCGTCGCTCCCGCTCTGCCATGGGAACAGCGCGCCCTTGAGGCCTTGCGCTGCTGCGGCTGCCCGGGCCGCGGGAAGGCGACGCCAGCGGTAGGCGATGAGCGAGCGGGCGACGGCGGGAATCCGCGACGTGATGAGCGGCAGCACGAACAGCTCGTCCCAGAAGACGTGCCCCCGGTAGCCTTCGCCGTGCAGTCCCCGGGCGGGTACGCCGACGTCCAAGTCGGCGACGCACGGGGCCAAGACCTGCAGGACATGGAACACGTGCAGGTTCACCACGAGCTGCACGTGGGTTGCTGCGTCGACGCGCACGGTGAACAGCGGAAGCAGCCTCTTCCACACCGCCGAGTGCTCTGTGAGAAGCTCCCCGAAGGCCCGCTCGGAGCGCTCGAGGGCGGCAAGCGCAGCCGTCTTCGGCGAGGAGATGGCGCGGTCCCGCGAGGTTGCGAATGCGACCGTCTTGGCGATGCGCGCCGGCCTGCCCTCGAGCAGCTCGAGAGTGAATTCATGGAAGTGCAGGCCGCCGATGCGCCCCGTGGCTCCTGGGTGGCCGCCTGCTCCTTCAAGGACCGTCCGCATCGCGGTGGCAATGCGGACCTTGCTCTGGATGGTCTCCGCCTCTGCTGTAAGAACGTTCGCGTGCGCGCTCTCGCCCTCGTCCAGTGCGGTGACGTCAACGAGGTGGCGACGGGCCAGCAGGGAGTCCTCGAAGACGTTCTCGTTGCTCACGTCCAAGTCCAAGCCGCTTCGGACTGTCGCCTTCCCGCTCCACCCCTCAGCCGTGACTGTGGTCTCAAGGGCCATGAGGTGGGGGTCTGCCATGGACACGAAACGGCGCTGGAGCACGCGTAGCCGATGGCCGTCGTCGTCTGTCAGAACGGCCTCTCTGGTGAGCAGTGCCCGGCGTAAGTCCAGAACGCGGCGCTCCGAAATGAGCGTCAGGCCGCCTTGTGACCACCAGTTCCCGCCGCGGATGCTGAGGTCGAGGTGGATCCAGTTAGGCCCGTTGACCATGTGCTCGTCTTCAGTCTCGTGGCCTTCAACCAGATTCACCACCCGGTTGTACACGCCGCTCAGATACGTGCCCGGGTAGCCAATGCCGCCTCTGCCGCTCTCCGCCGCTGCTCCTCGAACGCCCACATACCCGTTGGACAGAGTGGTGAGTGCCTCCCTATGCCCCTCGTGGCCCGGGTCGGTGCCCTCGTAGACGAGCAGCCAAGGGTCGGCTATGACGAGCCCGAGATCGAGCTCGCCGACATCGTCGAGGACGACGTCGGCCCCGGCCTTCTCGAGCTCGGTTCGGCGGCCGCCCCGGTCGATCCCTACGACGAGTCCAAAACCGCCGCGGTGCGCCGCCTCGACGCCCGCGGCGGAGTCTTCGATGACGACGGCGCGTCCACTCTCCAGCCCCAGGCGCCTGGCCGCTTCGAGGAACGTATCAGGGCGGGGCTTGCCGGGAAGGCGAAGGCGGGCGGCCTCGACCCCATCGATCACGACGTCGAACGCGCCTTGAAGGTGCGCCGCCTTCAGAACCGCCTCCGCGTTGCGGCTCGCTGTCGCGAGCGCAACGGGCACATGGCCGGCGTGAAGGCGGCTGAGCAGTTGCGCCGTCCCTTCGAACACTTCGACGCCTCCGGCTTCGAGGCGCTTCTTGAAGAGCTGATCCTTGAGCGCGCCGAGGCCGAAGGCGCTCCAGCTCCCGGGCGCATCGTCTGCGCTCCCGCGGGCTATCGAGATGCCCCGGGACCCGAGGAAAGCCAGAACACCTTCCTCGCGAGGGCGCCCATCGACAAAACGGAGGTAGTCACCCCGGCTGAAGGATTGGGCGCCGTCGCCGTCTGCGGCTCTCGGATCGTTCAGGACGGAGTCGAACAGTTCCCGCCACGCGGCCTCGTGCACGACCGCCGTGTCGGTGACAACGCCGTCGAGGTCGAAGACAACCGCGTCGAACGGCGGCCGGGCGGCGTCCCACGTTGGCGAGCGGGTCATGGCCAACTTGTACCAGCGATTGAACCCTGCTGCCAGTGCCGAATCACGGATCCCCACCCGGGACAAGTGCCCGTAGAGTGTGGCTCATGAGCGTCCAGACCGTTTCGGCGCTGGTACAGATACCCTCGGCGCGCGCTTCCTCGATGCCGGTCGCCGACGTGCTGGCTGCGCTCGGCTCCACGCCCCTTGGGCTAGGCGAAGGCGAGGCCTCCCGGAGGCTCGCGCTCGGGGCCAACGTGCTTGAAGCCCGCCGCGTCAGCTGGCCGCACGTGCTGGTCCGCCAGTTCGCGAGCCCCCTCCAAGCGCTCCTCGTAGCCGCCGCAGCAATGTCCTTCGCGACCGGGGACCGGCTCAACGCGAGCATCATCGTGGCGATCCTCGTGGGGAGCGGTCTCCTCGGGTTCGCGAACGAGTTCCGAGCCGAACGCACCGCAGCGGATCTGCACGAGCGAATCAGCCATACGGTCGTGGTGGTCCGTGACGGAAGGGAGCGCTCGCTTCCGGTGCGCGAGCTCGTTCCGGGAGACATCATCCGGCTCAGCCTCGGCAATATCGTCCCCGCCGATGCGCGGCTCCTCGAGGCGGTGGATCTGGAGACGGACGAGGGGGTCCTGACCGGGGAGTCGGCGCCTGTCGAAAAGAACCCCGCCCCGGTCGCCGAAGGCTCAGGCCTTGGCGACCTCACAGACTGCCTCCTCATGGGAACCGTGGTCCACGCGGGTTCGGCACGCGCCGTCGTTACGGCTACGGGCAAGTCAACCGCCTTCGGGCACATCGCCGAGGGGCTGGCTCAAGGGCTGCCGGAGACTGCCTTCCAGCGTGGCCTCAAGGAGTTCTCACTCATGCTCCTCTGGGTCGGAGTGGCGCTCACAGCGGGCATCTTGGCGGTCAACCTGCTCCTCGCACGGCCGTTCCTCGATTCAGTCCTGTTCTCCCTCGCAATTGCCGTGGGGATTACGCCTCAGCTGCTCCCCGCCGTCGTCAGCACCAGCCTGGCCGCCGGTTCTCGGCTCCTCGCCAAGGCTGGTGTGCTCGTCAAGCGGCTCCTTGCGATCGAGGATCTGGGCAACCTCGACGTCCTGGTCACGGACAAGACCGGGACGCTGACGGAGGGTCGGATCGGCTTCGAGGAGGCGCAGCCAGCCGACGCCCACGATCCGGGAGCCCCCGAACGGCTCGCAGAACTCGCTGTGCTGTGCTGCGAGGCGGACCCGTCCGCGCCGGGGGCGACAGGCGAAGGGCAGAACCCCGTCGACGCGGCCCTGTGGGACGCCTTCCCGGAACTGCCCGGACGCTTCGCGGCCCGACGCCGCCTTGGCCTTCGCCCCTTCGACCACGAGACGCGGACTATGGAGACGCTTGTCGAAGGGGGTAGCACAGGCAGCCCTGTGCGCATTCTCAAGGGTGCACCGGAAGCTGTCCTCGAACGCTGCGCCAACGTCCCGGATGAGGCCCGAGGCCGGCTTGAGGACTTGTTCCGGAGGGGAGCACGGGTGGTAGCTGTGGCGAGCGGGCCCGATGGGGGCCCTTTCCGGCTCGAGGGCTTCCTGAGCTTCATCGACCGCCCGAAGGCCGATGCGCGGGAGTCGCTGGACAGGCTCGCGGCGCTGGGCATCGAGGTCAAAATCGCCACCGGGGACAATGCCCTGGTCGCTGAGCACGTCATGTCCGTTCTGGGGATGACGAGCGGCGGCGTCCTCACGGGGGCGCAGGTCGCGGCAATGGACGACGACGAACTCGCCTCGGCGGCGATCGGCGCCCGGGCCTTCGCCCGGGTCTCGCCGGAGCAGAAGTCGCGTATCGTAACGGTGCTGCGGCGCACGCATGCTGTGGGCTTCCTCGGCGACGGCGTCAACGACGCCCTGGCGCTGAACCGGGCCGACGTCGGCATCTCAGTGGACAGTGCCGCCGACGTCGCGAAGGACGCCGCCGACGTCGTCCTCCTTGAGAAGGACCTCGGGGTGCTCGCCGACGGAGTGGTCGGCGGCCGGCGCATCTTCGCGAACACGATCAAGTACCTGCTGATGGGCACGAGCAGCAACTTCGGCAACATGTTCTCCGCCGCCGCCGCGAGCGCCTTCCTGACCTTCCTTCCGATGCTGCCGGGACAGATCCTTCTCAACAACCTCCTCTACGACACGAGCCAGCTGGCGATTCCCACGGACAAGGTGGATCAGGACCAGCTCCGCAAGCCAGCCCACTGGGACATCGGCCTGATCCGGCGGTTCATGGTCGTCTTCGGGCCCGTTTCGTCGCTGTTCGACTTCGCGACGTTCGGGCTCATGCTCTGGATATTCCACGCCGCGCCCGAGGAGTTCCGGGCCGGCTGGTTCGTGGAATCGCTCGCGACGCAGACGCTCATCGTCTTCGCGATCCGCACGCGGCGCATCCCGTTCTTCCGGAGCGCCGCATCGAGGGCGCTCACCGCGAGCGTGATCGCAGTGGTCGCCATCGGAGCCGTCATCCCCTACACGCCGTTCCGGACGCTCATCGGCTTCAGGATGCTGCCCGCCCCGTTCTTCCTCGCCCTCGTGGGCATGGTCATCCTGTACCTCGTTCTGGTCGAAGTCGCAAAGCACTTCTTCTATCAGGCGGCAGACGCCCGTGCCGCCAGAGAGCAAGCGGCCCGCGAGGCTCGGCTCGCGGCTCCCGCGGCTCTGGCGATTCCGGCTCACGCAGTCCATGCCTCGCACGCCCGAGTGCACCGGCGTGCCGTGCCGTTCCTCGTGCACACCGGACACGCCCACGTGCGCCGGGCGGGCGGCGTAGCGGGCGGGCGGCGCTGAGACGGGCCCAAGGGCTCTAGCCCCTGCCTCGAACAGAGACCACCATCGTTTCGTGTATTCGTCAGCATTTGAGGCGGCCGCGATGGTGGCCCAGGGCATCTTCCTCGGATGGGGGCAGTTCACCATTCAATTGGGGAACCTCATCGTCATCATTGCGATGGTCGTCCTGTTCGTCCTCGCGCTGCTCCTTCCCTTCCCTGGCGGACGGGGTCGGAGATGAGCGCCGAACAGGGCAGCGGCAGCCGTATCGTCTCCTGGACCGGGCGGTTCCGTGAGCGGTCCCTCAAGGCACTCCCGCCCGAGAAGCTCCTGCCCGAGACGCAGCCCAGCTACGTCGCCTCCTGGATCTACGTCTTCGGGATGGGCTCCATCGCCGCGCTCGGCTATGTGATCGTCTCCGGGTGCGTCCTGGCCCTCAACGGGCCGGCGTGGTACCACGTCTCCGCCTTCGGGCACTTCATCAACAGCACGCACCTGTGGAGCGTGGAGCTGTTCTTCATGTTCATGGTCATCCACCTGTGGGGGAAGTTCTGGATGGCCTCCTGGCGGGGCGGCCGGGCCCTGACCTGGATCACCGGGGTTCTCGCATTCGTCGTCTCGATCGTCACGGCGTTCACGGGATACCTGCTCCAGACGAACTTCGATTCGGAGTGGATCGCGTTCCAGGCCAAGGACGCGCTCAACGCGGTGGGGGTCGGGGCGTGGTTCAACGTCGCGAACCTCGGCCAGATCCTCATGTGGCACATCGTGCTGCTGCCGCTCGCGGTGGGGGCGGTCGTCGTCCTCCACGTGCTTCTCGTGCGGGCCCACGGCGTCGTCCCGCCGCTCGAGGCCGCCGAGACGGACTCCCAGCTGCGGAACCTGCAGCTGCGCGACGCTGCCGGGACCCTCGAGACAGGGGAGGGGGACCTCTCATGACTACCATCTCCCGGCGGCGCACTGCCGGTCCCGAGCGGCCCGACCGGCGCGGCAAGGACCTCGACCGCGGGCCATGGCGCGGTACGGTGCGCGAGTACGACCTGATCAAGGAGCTCGTCTACGCGCTCGTCGTCGTCGGCCTCCTCACGGTAGGGCTCGCCGCCGTCGTCGGCTCCCCGGACGACGCCCCGGTGACCCTTCAGCAATGGGCGACGACGGCGCCGTCGGACTTCGTGGCGACCGCCACCGCCGAACTCGGCGGGACGAGCGACACGGCCCAGTACGGGCCGCCCTACAACTCGACTCAGGGCGCGAGCCAGACCCTCGGCCCGATCGACCTCCAGAGCCTCTCCGGGGTCCGGCTGCCTATCGACACGGCGCAGGACTTCGTCGTCGGGCCGCTCGAAACGCTCCCGCAGCCCCCGGCCGGCCTCGCCGTGTGGAACGCCGCAAGCGACACCCAGCGAACGGACTGGACCGCCGCCTACTCAGACGCCCTCTCCAAGGCGCCCGACGGCGACCCCGCCAAGGTCGCGGCCGGGAACTACGGGCCCGTCCCCGGCCTGGATTCCGCGCTGCTCGTGATGGCGCAGAAGGGAGCGCTCGAGGGAGCGCTCGACGGCGGAACGGCCGCAGGGCTCGACCGCACCAAGACCGTCCTGTTCCTCGGAGACGGAACGTACTTCCCAGGCCTGGCGGACAGCCAGCATCTGACGGGCGACCAGTGGGGAATGATGAACGAGACAGGGAACTACCCAGGCCAGTCGTGGCTCTGGCTGTTCTCCTTCTGGTACCAGATCCCGCCGTTCAATTCCCTCGCGAACGCCGATCTGGTGATCGTAGGGATCATGGTGCTGCTTACGCTCGCCCTCATGTTCCTGCCGTTCATCCCCGGCCTCCGATCGATCCCACGGCTCATCCCCATCCACCGCCTCATCTGGCGGGACTACTACCGGAGGCGCTGAAGATGGACCCGGAGAATAGGCCTTTGAGCCCGTTCCTGCACCGCCCTGTCAGACCTACACTGTCGCCATGACAACCCAGCCCATGCGGTACCCGAAGGTGCAGGAGCTCTCAAGCGAGGAGTGCTGGGCGAAGCTCCGCACGATGGTCCTCGGGCGGTTGGCGATCGCAGGCGAAGAGCATCCCGAACTCTTTCCGATCAACTATGTGGTGGATCGAGGGACGGTCGTGTTCCGCTCCGATCCCGGGACCAAGCTCGCGGCATCGCTCGAGCGGGCCCGCGTCGCCTTCGAGGTCGACGCCTTCGAGCCGGGAACCAACGAAGCCTGGTCGGTGGTCATCAAGGGCGGCCTGGAGCCTGTCCTCGAAACCTCCGAGATCGTCGACGCGTTGGCGCTTCCGCTGTTCCCCTGGCAGCACGGCGCCAAGGCGTTCTTTGTGCGGATCGTCCCCCTCGAGCTGTCCGGTCGTCAGTTCGTCGTCGCCGACCCGGGGCATTGGGCCTCTCAGCTCATGGGCATCCGTCCCGCCTCAGACGAGTAGCCGGGCATCACGTCTGCGCGAGCCTTCGCTTCTGCTCCTCGACGTCGTAGCCAGGAGTTGGCCACGTGAGATCCATGCGCTCGAGTGCTGCCACGAGGAGCTCTTGGACCACGAGCCGCGAATACCACTTGTTGTCGGCCGGCACGACGTACCACGGCGCGTAGACGGTGCTCGTCCGTTCCAGAGCGTCCTGGTATGCGGCCATGTACTCGTCCCAGTACGCGCGTTCGGTGACATCGCCGGGGTTGAACTTCCATTGCTTGGCGGGGTCGTCGAGCCGGGCGGAGAGCCGGCGCTTCTGCTCGATGCGGCTGATGTGGAGCATGACCTTGAGCACCATGGTCCCGGCCGCGTGGAGCTCCCACTCGAAGTCGCGGATCGCTGAGAACCGGCGTTCGAGCTCGTTGAGGTCGATCCAGCCGTGGACGCGCGGGACGAGAACGTCCTCGTAGTGTGACCGGTCGAAGCACCCGAGCATGCCCGCCCGCGGGAGCTGCATGCGAATGCGCCACAGGAAGTCGTGAGCCTTCTCTTCTTCAGAGGGCTCGCGGAACGCGGCGAGTTGGACGCCTTGAACGTCGACGGCGCCGACCACGTGGCTGACCATGCCGCCCTTGCCAGCGGTGTCCATGCCCTGGAGGACGAGCAGGAGAGCGCGCTGGCCTCCAGCGCGTCCCTCCGCGAAGAGCCGCTGCTGCAGATCGGCGAGGTGCGGGTCTCGAAGCGTGAGGATGGCCTCGCCGTCGGCCTTTGCCCCGCGGAAGCCAGGTGTCAGGGACGAGTCGATCTGGGCCAGAGAGAAGGGCTCGCCGACGCCTAGGAGCTCCTCCGGTGGCTCGAAGAAGCCGTTCCCGGGCCTGCGCTTCGTCATCTCAGCTGGACGCTGTGGTCGCCGCCGCGGCCTTCAGATTGGAAGGGCCAGCCTTCGAGTCCTCAGGCGTGTGCACGACGAGGACGGGGCAGTCCGCATGCTCGGCGCACGCTGCGCTGACCGAGCCGAGCAGGAGCCCCGCCGCCGTGATCGGCCCGCCGACGGTCGGCTCCAGACGAGCTGCCCAGCGCAGCGCTTCAATGGAGAGCGGCGAACCGTCGACGCCGACGACGATGCCTGTGAGGGCCTCTTCAGCCTCTGTTTCATCCATGCCATGAGCGTAGATGGACGGCACTGACGACAGATAGGGCCTTAGGCCACCTCGGGCTGACGCGCCTCCCGGGCGGCTGCGGCGCGGGGCCGTCAGCCGCGGGGAGGGGGGTCAGCTTCTCAGTGGGAGGGCATGACCCTGTGGTGCGCCTCGGTGGCTGGCCTGATGGCGGCGACGGTGACGCCGGCGGCGACGATGCCGGCGATCCAGGATGTCCATGCTGCGCCGGTGTGGTCGGTGTAGGTGCCGATCCAGGGGGAGGCGAACAGCAGGATCCCTGCCGCGCCTTGGGCATATTCGAGCCATGGGGTGCCGGGCATTGAGAGGTTCAGCACTGCGGTGGCGACGAGGATGATGCCGAAGACCAGCATGAGGGTGGTGGACATGGATGTCTGTGCGGTCCACAGGACTGACAGGGCCGCGTAGAGGCCGCAGACGCCTGCGGCGTAGTCCTCCCAGCGGATCCATTTCTTCATCGGACTGCTTCCTTCCTTTTTCCTTCCCGGGATCCGTGCCCCGGGATCCGCCTGGGCAGGGTGCCCAGGCGGAGGCTCTTCGCCTACTTGAGACTCAGTACGGCGTCGATGGGCGTGCCGTCGACGAAGACGGCAGCGCGCGAGGCGCCGGCTGCCGCCATGGCCGTGTACTCAAGCTGCGCCTCTGCACGCGGGATGTCGCATTCTCCCGAAAGGTTGAATTGGCCACTGAGGTAGATGGTGATGGTGGTGCCGTCGAAGCTGCCGCCCAGGTAGGTCAGGGTGGACCGGTAGAGGACGTTGACTAGCCCCGACATGCCAACGGACCGAGTGCGGTTCGCGAGGAGGGTGCGGATGGCCGGACCGACCTGGTCGGTGAAGCGGACCGGCTGGGTGGAGGTCGCGACGATGCTGTCGCCGCAGCCGATTAGGGGCCCTGACACGCCGTTGTCGCCCACGGCCACGTAGAAGACGGCCAAGGGGGCCACCTGCTCCGGCAGCGCGCCCCCGGAGGAAGCAGAGCTGCTCGCGGAATTGCCAGGCGCTGGTGAGGCGCCCGACGACGGGGCGGCCGCCTGTGCAGGAGCCGTCGAGGCGCTCGACGACGAAGGGCCCGACGAACTGCTCCCGAAGCACGCCGACAAGGCGAGAACGAGGGTGAGGCTGAACATTGCTCGGGCGGTGCGCCAGTCCCGTGCCATCTGAAGTCACGCTACTTTGCTGGTCGTCTGAGTCCAGGAAAGCGGGCTCGTACCGTCAGTGTAGGTTTGCGATGCCGGCGGAACTTGGGTCGAAAGTCCGTGCCCACCTCAGACCCTCGTTCTGGCCGTGACCGAAGGGACCTTCGGCTCTGTGGGAGCTGCGCGCCGGTGCAGCGACTACGAGAGCGGTCGCGACTGAGGTTGGGCTGAAGGCCCTAGTCCATGGCTTCCGCTGCAGCGATGACCGGCACAGTCCGCAGGAAGCTGTCCGGGTTGAGTGAGATCGAGTCGATGCCCTGGGTCACGAGGAACTGCGCGAAGTCGGGGTGGTTGCTGGGGCCTTGGCCACAGATGCCGATGTGGATTCCCGCCGTGTGAGCTCCCCGGATCGCCTGGGCAATCATCGCCTTCACGGCGTCGTCCCGCTCGTCGAACAGGTTGGCGAGCTGTTCCGAATCCCGGTCGACGCCGAGGACGAGTTGTGTGAGGTCATTCGAGCCGATTGAGAAGCCATCGAAACGGGCAGCGAACTGCTCGGCGAGGATGACATTCGAGGGGATCTCGCACATGACGTAGACCTCGAGACCCTCGGAGCCTCTTGCAAGCCCTTCCTCTGCCATCACGGCGAGGACGGCATCGGCTTCGCGGGGGGTCCGGCAGAACGGGACCATCACCACGATGTTGCGGAAGCCGAGTTCCTCACGGGCCTTCCTGATGGCCCGGCACTCGAGGGCAAAGCCTTCGCGGTAGCGAGGATCGTGGTAGCGGGAGGCCCCCCGGAACCCCAGCATCGGGTTCTCTTCCGGTTCCTCGAACGCCGACCCACCCAGAAGGTTCGCGTACTCATTGGTCTTGAAATCGCTGAGCCGGACGATTGCGGGCTGGGGGTGGAAGGGGCTTGCGATCTTCGCAATACCCCTGGAGAGCCGGTCCACGAAGTATTCAGTCGGGTCAGCGTAGCCGCGGGTGAGCTCGCGAATCGCCCCCAGCTCTGCGGCGCTCCCAACCCGCTCTGGGTGGACGAGTGCCATGGGGTGAACCCGGATGAGGTTGGAGACGATGAACTCCATCCTCGCCAGACCCACTCCGGCAGCGGGAAGCTTCCACCAGCGGAAGGCGCCCGAGGGATCGGCAAGGTTCACCATGAGCCGCGTCCGAAGCGCCGGGAGGGCCCCGACGTCGGCCTCCTCGGTGACGAACGACACCAGGCCCCCGAGAACGAGTCCCTCGGAACCCTGGGCGCAGTTGACGGTGACGGGACTCCCGTCCGCGATGGCGCTGGTTCCATGCACTGTGCCAACGACGGCGGGCACGCCGAGTTCGCGGCTCACGATGGCCGCATGGCTCGTTGGCCCGCCGTGATCCGTCACGATTCCGGCTGCCCGCTTCATGACCGGCACCCAGTCGGGGTCCGTCATTGTGGTCACCAGGATGCAGCCGTCACGGAAGCCGCCAATGTCCCGGACGTCCCTGATGACGCAGGCGTTGCCTGAGGCGATCCCGTCACCCACCGCAGCCCCACGGGCGAGGACCGGCCCGGAGCCGGTGAGACGGTGCACACGCAGCGTCGAGGCACTCTGCGCAGACTGGACCGTCTCGGGACGAGCCTGGACCAGGAACAGCTCGCCCGTGAGGCCGTCCTTTGCCCATTCCATGTCCATAGGCCGGCCATAGTGCTCCTGGACCGCGACGGCCCATAGCGCAAGGCGGAGGATCTCCTCGTCGTCGAGCACGAAGGCCTCCCGCTCGGCCGCCGAGGTCTCCAGCAGAAGCGTGCCGGATCCGCTTCGCGCGAAGACAAGCTTTGATTCCTTCGCACCGAGGGCCTTTCCAATGATCGGACGAGCGGTCGGATCTGCCAGAAGAGGCGAGAACACCTCGTACTTGTCTGGCTCGACGCTGCCTTGTACGACCGTCTCCCCGAGGCCCCACGCAGCGCTGATGACGATCGCCCGGGGGAAGCCCGACTCGGTGTCGAGGGAGAACATGACGCCTGATCCCGCGCGGTCAGCGCGGACCATCCGCTGCACCCCGATCGAGAGAGCAACGTCCAAGTGGTCGATGCCGTGGAGTTCTCGATACGTGATGGCGCGGTCTGTGAAGAGTGAGGCGTAGCAGCGACGGCAGGCCTCCAGGAGTTCGCGCTCGCCGACAACGTTGAGGAAGGTCTCCTGGGCGCCGGCAAAGCTCGCCTCGGGAAGATCCTCCGCGGTTGCGCTGCTCCGCACGGCAACAGCAATCGGCGCGCCGCCTCGAGAGAGCCCCGCCCGGTTGTTCAGGTCGCGGTAGGCGGATCGAATGGCACCGGCTGAGGGGAGCGGGAACTCTCCCGCGAGGATGAGTTCCCGGATCGCCGCCCCGGTGTCGCGGAGGCTGGCACTCCCGGAACGGTACTCCGAGAGACGCAAGCCCATCGCCTCGCGGATGCCGTTTGCCTCGAGGTACTGGCGGTATGCGAAGGCTGTTGTCGCGAAGCCCTCAGGGACGGCAACCCCTGACGCGGTGAGCGCTTGGGTCAGCTCCCCGAGCGAGGCATTCTTTCCTCCGACATCCGGAAGATCCTTCATGCCGATGTCCTCGAAGCGGAGCACGACGGCGGAATGATCGGACCGTCCGAGGGCAGCGGGAAGCTGCCCCTCGCCTGCGAGCGCGCTCATCGTTCGCTCCGGGCCATGAGAGCCGCGACTGATTCGAGCACAGCCTGGCAGGCGTCGGCGGTGATCCTGCAGTGCAGATACGAGTCTGCGACAGGGCGACAAGCTTCTTCGCACCGTTCGCAGGCCTCTGACATCATCCGCACAACCGAGTCCGGCATGCTGCCGAAGTCGGATCCGAGCCGCGAGAGCATCTGGACAGCAGCCGTGCAGACCGACGCGCAGTTCTGCTGCCATCTGATCACCGAACGGAGCTCCGCCACGGCGGGTTCCTCAAGACAGCTGTCGGCGCCCGAAATGCATGCCTGCGTGCACGCCAACGCTGCATCAATGCAGGCCCCGAGCGCAGCTCGCTGTTCCTCATCCATATCGGGTGCAGCGGGGTGGACGACGAGGGCCTGGCGGGAGGGGGACATGAAAGGCTCCTTTGGGACATAGCGGGGCGGCGGCGTCGTCCCTTGCCGTCGATTCTCGAAGCGCGCCGGAGCCGGGTGAAGGGGCTTTGGTCCCCGCACGGGAAGGGCGAGGCGGGGGCTGCCAGACGGTTGTCGTCACGGGCGCGGCGTCAGGGATCGGCCGCGCAACGGCTCTCCCAACCGGTGCACGAGGTCGACGACGCGACCTGGGACCGTGTGCTTGGGGTAAACCTCACGTCGATGATGCGGCTCATGCGGGCCGTCGTACCACTCATGCTCGAGGCCGGGATGGGCTCGATCGTGAACGTCTCCTCCGAGGCGGGCCTTCGGGGTTCTGCGGCGGGAGCCGCCTACACGGCCTCGAAGCACGCTGTCATCGGGCTCACCCGGAGTTCAGCTGTCATGTACGCGCGGAAGGGGATCCGGGTCAATGCCGTGGCGCCCGGAGGAACTCGGACGAATATCCATGCTGAGTTTGCCTCGGAGCTCGCAACGGAGGTGCTCGGTCCGCTCATGCAGGCGAACGTTCCGCCGATTGCCGAGGCCGAAGAGCTCGCGGCAGGCATCACGTTCCTGCTCAGCCGGGACGCCAGCAATATCAACGGCGTCGTGCTCGCCTCCGACAACGGGTGGAACGCGGTCTGAGCCGCGTCCCACCCGTCGATGCCAGCCCGTCAGTGGCCTCGGTTGATCCACTCCTGCAGGTGAGGAGCCTCTGCGCCGATTGAGGTGGAGTCACCGTGACCCGTGTTCACTGCGGTCTCCGGCGGGAGGGTGAGGAGGCGCTCCCGGATCGAGTTGACGATGGTCGGGAAGTCGCTGAACGAGCGTCCGGTGGCGCCGGGCCCGCCCTGGAAGAGCGTGTCGCCGGTGAAGACCGTGCCGAGGGCCGGGGCATGGAAGCTCACCGAGCCGGGCGAGTGGCCCGGCGTGTGCAGGGCCACGAGCTCGGCGCCCCCGATCTCGAAGCGTTGACCGTCTGAGATGTCGGAGTCGGGGCGGCTGTCCGGGTAGACGGCCTCCCATAGCATTTGGTCTGCGGGGTGGAGGTGAACGGGCGCGCCGACCCGCGAGGCGAAATCCCGCGCATGCCGGATGTGGTCGTCATGGCCGTGGGTGAGGAGAACCGCGGCGACGGTTCGCCCGCCCACCGCTTCGGCGACCTGGGCGGCGTCGTGCGCGGGGTCGATGACGACGACGCGCTCATCGTCGCCGACGATCCACACGTTGTTCTCGACCTCCCACGTGCCGCCGTCGAGGGAGAACGTCCCCGAGGTGACGAGGCGCTCGATGCGGACGCTCATCAGACCTCCACCACCGAGCGGAGCACCTCGCCGCGGTGCATCTTCTCGAACGCGGCCTCGACGTCGCCCAGACCGATGCGCTCGGTGACGAACGCATCGAGCGGAAGGCGGCCGAGCTTGTACTGGTCCACGAGCATGGGGAAGTCCCGGCTCGGCAGGCAGTCGCCGTACCACGAGGACTTGAGCGAGCCGCCCCGCCCGAAGACGTCGAGCAGGGGCAGCTCGAGCTTCATGTCGGGGGTCGGGACGCCGACGAGCACCACTCGCCCAGCGAGGTCGCGGGCGTAGAACGCCTGCTTGTAGGTCTCCGGCCGGCCGACAGCATCAATGACGACATCGGCACCGAAGCCGTTCGTGAGCGCCCGGATCGCCTCGACAGGGTCATGGTCGCGCGAGACGACGCCGTGGGTCGCCCCGAGCTTCTTGGCGGTTTCGACCTTGGCGGGATCGAGGTCGACGGCGATGATCGTCGTCGCCCCCGCGAGCTTGGCCCCCGCGATCGCCGCGCAGCCCACGCCGCCGCAGCCGATGACGGCGACAGACTCACCGCGCTGGACTGCCCCCGTGTTGATGGCCGCGCCGATGCCGGCCATGATGCCGCAGCCGAGCAGCCCAACCGCGGCGGGGTCGACGTCGTCGTCGATCTTGGTGCACTGGCCCGCCGCTACGAGCGTCTTCTCGGCGAAGGAGCCGATGCCGAGGGCGGGGGAGAGCGGCGTCCCATCCTGGAGGGTCATCTTCTGGGTGGCGTTGTGGGTCGCGAAGCAATACTGCGGCTGGCCCTTCCTGCAGGCGCGGCATTCGCCGCACACCGCGCGCCAGTTCAGGATGACGCGATCGCCGGGCTTGAGATCAGTGACGTCCTCACCGACGGCGCTCACTATGGCCGTCGACTCGTGGCCAAGGAGGTAGGGGTAATCGTCGCCGATGCCGCCGAGCTTGTAATGCAGGTCCGTGTGGCAGACGCCGCACGTGAGAACGTCCACCAGTGCCTCGCCCGGCCCCGGATCGGGGACCAGAATCGTCTCTATAGTTGCCGGCCCGCCCTTCTCGCGGACGACGACGGCCTTCACTTCGTGAACGGTCTGGGCCATGAAAAAACCTCCGGTGGTTCCCCGACAGATGACGGTGCCATGATGGCCTTGCCATCCTACGGGGAGCCACCAGAGGTGACGTAAATCACTCAGGGCGGTCAGACCCCGAGCTTCTCCTTCACCTGCGCGGCCGAGGGGTTCGTCGCAGCGGTGCCGTCCGGGTAGATAACGGTCGGGACGGTGCGGTTTCCGCCGTTGAGCTGCTCGACGAGCTCAGCCGTGCCCTCGACCTCTTCGATGTTGACCTCCGTATAGCCGATGCCCTGGGCGTCGAGCTGCTTCTTGAGGCGGTTGCAGTAACCGCACCATGCGGTCGAGAACATCGTGATCGTGCCGTCGGAAGGGGTGAAGTCGGTCATGGGTGTACTCCTCGAGCGGTTGGGTCTTCCGTATCGCAGAACGGTTTCAGGGGATCAAGTATTCCTTCTTCTCGCTCTCGTCTACGTGGCTGCGGATCCTGACGAAGCCTTTACGCGGTCGCCTCTGTACGCGAGGTGCGGCCAGCACGACACTTCACCTAGGCAGGGCCCTGCCACGGCCACCGACTGCTGGAGAACAAGGCGATGAAGTTCCACGGATTGAACGATCGGCGCCGGCCGCCCGTGCACTACGAGGCCCTGCCTGCTTCCTCCCCGGGAGCCGACGACGCGGTCGAAGGCGACCTCCTTCGAGGCCGCGACGGTTATCTCTTCAAGGACACCGACGGCGAGGAGTGGTGGGTCATGTTCTCCGCCAAGGAAGGCCAGATCCTCGCCTGCGCCAATGTGGACGACGACGAGGCAGAGGAAGTGCGCATCCTCGCCAGCGGTATCAGCAGAGAGAAGGCCGACGAAGCCTTCCGTCGGTTCCCGCCGGGCTCCCTTGAGGACGCTGCCCGACTCGCGGCTGGGCTTGAGGAACGGGAGTGAAGCGTCGGCTCCCTAACCGACGTGGACCCAAGGCCGTTGGGTGATGTCGGGGACTGCTTGACGCAGCACTTCCCGCGTGACGGGTGCGATTTCGCCTTCCCCGAAGAACATGAAGCGCAGCAGATTCCGGACAGGGTTGCCTTCGGTCCAGCGGAAGTAGATGTGCGGCATGAGGCCGGTGACGTCCCTGATGTGCAGCAGGACTGAGGCGATCGTGTTGGGGACGACAGGCCCGTGGACCTCAAGGATGCGGAACCCATGGCGCATGATGCCGTGCACCTCCAATTCCGTTTCGAAGTCCGAGGAATCGTCGACGATCACTTCGAGGAAGAGGACGTCATCCCCGAGCGGCAGGTGGCTCACTTCGCTGACCGTCTGCAGCTTGTGGCGGTACGCATCGCCAGTGAGCCTGAGCGGTTCGTGCGCGATGATCTGCAGCGGCCCCGAGTCCGCCTCGGCGACGAACTCGATGGCCTTCTCGTCGAAGTGGATGCTCGTCGCATGGAGCTCGAAGGACCTCCGTGCCCGGGAGATGAATGAGATCACGATAATGGCTGCGATGAAGATGACGGCGATCTGGATGCCCTCGGGGCGCTCGACCATGTTGGTCAAAGTCGTGTAGACGAAGACTGCGGCGACGATCCCGAAGCCGATCGTGGCCTTTCGCTGCTGTCGGCGCCGAGCCGAAAGCGTGACGGCGACGGCGGCGGAGGTCATGAGGACCAGGACGCCGGTGGCATAGGCGCCGCCTTGAGCGTCGACGTTTGCCGCGAAGATCAGGGTGATGAGGAACCCGATCGCAGTGAAGACGAGCACGAGCGGCCGGGTGGCCTTGGTCCACTGGGGCGCCATTCCGTAGCGGGGAAGGTAGCGGGGAACGAGGTTCAGCAGACCTGCCATTGCAGAGGCTCCCGCGAACCACAGGATCGCTATGGTGCTGAGGTCATAAGCGGTTCCGAAGGCGACGCCGAGGTACTGGTGGGCGAGGAGCGCGAGTGCGCGACCGTCGGCGGCTCCGCCCGGCTGGAACTCCTTCTGGGGGATCAGGACGACCGACGTGAAGCTGCTTGTGACGAGGAAGGTGCTCATGATGAGGGCGGCGACCGTGAGCAGTCGCTTCGTGCCCCTGATCCGCCCGGCAGGATGCTCCTCGGTATCGCTCGCGTCGCCGCGGATCTGGGGCATCACCGCGACCCCCGTTTCGAAGCCGGACATGCCGAGCGCGAGTTTTGGAAAGACGAGGAGCGCGATGCCGATCACCGCGGCAGGGTTTCCGTGGGAGGTGGTCAGGGCCTGCCACCAGTCGTTCACCTTGATCGGATGGGAGAGGGCGTCACCGAGGGTGACGACCACGAGGATCGCGTTGAGGAAGAGGTAGAAGCCGACGAGGACGACGGCGACACCGATGGCTTCCTTGAAACCCCGCAGGAAGACGGCGGCGAGGAGCGCAAGCAGGAAGAGGGTGACGCCGATGTTCTGCCCCTGAAGCCACCCCGGCATCAGCGGGTTGGCGATCAGGTGCGCCGCGGCGTCGGCACCCGAGAGCGTCATCGTGATCATGAAGTCCGTGGCGGCGAAGCCGAGGAGGGCCAGCACGAAGAACTTGCCGCCCCAGCGCGGCAGCAGGCGCTCGAGCATCGCGATCGATCCGGAGCCGCTATGGCTCTCGACCGAGACCCGTCTGTAGACAGGGAGTGCGCCGAAGAGGGTCACGACCACGAGCACGAGGGTCGCGAGAGGGGAGACGACGCCGGCCGCGACGACGGCGATTGCCGGTGCGTATCCGAGTGAAGAGAAGTAGTCGACGCCGGTCAGGCACATCACCTGCCACCACGCGTGCTTCTTCTCATGGCCCCGAGGTATGGCGTGAGGGCCCTGGTGGAGAGCCTGAGTCTCGTGCAGGTCGTGCAGCAACCAGGCGCGGAGCGAATGACTCGGCCTGGTCTTGCCCGATGTCGGCTCGGCGGGAGGGCGACTCAAGGTTGTCATCGGAGCTCTTCCTTGTCGTTGTCCTGCAACTCGTCCTGCAAATGCTGCGATCGCTGTGACGATAACCCGCCTGCTCGGGAGCATGACGGGGCTTTTATGGAACCCTTACGAACGATTAACTGGCAGTCCCGCTCTGCCGCAGCTCAGGTGGTATCGAAGCGGTACCCGCGGCCGGCTTCGGTGATGAGATGACGGGGCTTTGCGGGGTCGGCTTCGAGCTTCCTCCGCAGCTGCGCCATGTAGACCCGGAGATACTGGGTCTCCTCTCCGTAGGCTGGGCCCCAGACAGTCTGGAGAAGCTGCCGTTGTGTGACGAGCTTTCCGCGATTGGCAACTAGCATCTGAAGGACGCCCCATTCTCGCGGCGTGAGGTGGACGCGCTCGCCCTGTCGCGTGACAGTGGCGGCCCCCAGATCGATGACGAGATCACCGGCGTCGATGAACCCGTCAGCGGGGGCGTGGGCGGAGCGGCGTTCGACGGCGCGCAGGCGGGCGAGCAGTTCGTCGAGACCGAAGGGCTTGGTCACGTAGTCGTCCGCGCCGGCGTCGAGCGCCTCCACTTTGTCGGTCGAGCCATGGCGGGCCGAGAGCACGACAATCGGCAGATCAGACCACCCCCGGATTCCACGGATCACCTCGGCGCCGTCTAGGTCGGGAAGACCGAGGTCGAGGACGAGCACATCGGGGGGTGCCGAGGCGGCCAGCCGCAACGCTTCTCTTCCGCTGCCGGCGACAGTGACCGCGTAGCCTTCTGCCCTGAGGTTGATCTGAAGCGCACGCAGGAGCTGTGGCTCGTCGTCTACCACGAGTACGCGCTTCATCGTCGCCTTTCCTAGTCCCGCGGCCCAGCGTACAGAGGCATGCGGATGATCATGCTCAGGCCTCCGCCCGGCGTTGGTTCGGCCCCGAGTTCGCCTCCCATCGCTTCGATGAAGCCCTTCGCAACCGCGAGGCCGAGGCCGATACCGGGGCCGGTCTCCTCATCGCCCAGACGCTGGAACGGTTGGAACATGGCCATGACGCGTTCGGCCGGCACTCCGCTGCCGTGGTCGATGACGCGGAGCTCGCTCACGGGCCGGTCTGCAACGCTGGGGGCGAGCAGGCCGCCGGTCGTCGCGACGATGACAATGTCGCTGTTCGGCGCATACTTGACCGCGTTCTCGACGATGTTGGCGAGCGCCCGCACGAGGAGGCCGCGGTCGCCGTCGAGCGCCGGCAGATTCGGGGCGAGATCGACGCGGACCGCGTCCGGCGCCAGTTCGGAGAGAACCTCGGAGACGACGTCGAGCCACGTGACCGGCTCGTGCAGGACCGACACGCTCGCGCTGTCTATGCGGGACATGTCGAGGAGATTGGCGACGAGGTTGTCCAGGCGGTTCGAGTAGGCGTCAATAGTGTCGAGCATCTCTTCCTGCTCCTCGGGAGTCGTCTTTCCCCGCTGCCGCTTGAGTGCCGTGACCGCGAGGCGGATGCCCGCGAGCGGCGTCCGCAGGTCGTGGGAGACGGCCCTCAGGATGGAGGTCCGAATGCGGTTGGCTTCGCCGAGCCGGACCGTCTCTCGGAGGCTGAGCGAGAGCTGCTGGCGCTCGAGGAGCGCGGTGAGGTGGGCTTCGAACGCGGAGAGGAGCCGGCGTTCGCGCCCACTGAGGGGCCGTCCAGTCCAGGCGAGGGTCTGCTCGCCGTCCAAGGGGTCCGCACCGTCGGCTTCTTCCAGGCTCGCGGGCGCGTCGGTGCCGGCGCTGGCCCGCACTTTCCAGGTGCCGTCGATGTCGGCAAGCAGACTGACGGCGTCCAGTTGGAATTCCGCTCGGAGCTGTTCGAGGAACTCGTCCGCGTTCTGGTCTCGGGCGAGCGAGCCACTGGCCAGTTCACTCAGCGTGCTCGCCTCTGCACGGGCCGCCACCGCGTCCCTGGATCGGCGCGAAGACACCCCGACGACGAGGGAGAACGCGACCGCGACGGCGATGAACGCCACCAGGGCGAAGAAGTTCTGCGGATCGTCGATCGTGAGGGTGCCGACGGGTGGGGTGACGAAGTAGTTGAGCAGGAGCGAGTCGAAGACCGCGGCGACGACTGCGGGCCACAGCCCGCCGACGAAGGCGACGAGGACGACGGCGCACAGGTGGGCGAGCACGTGCGTCGTGAGGTTGAGCTGGGGGAACGGCAGGAGCGCCGCTGTCATCAGGATCGGGACGACGAACGCGAGGATGTACCCCGTGATTGCCCGGGTGCGCCCAAGCAATGGCGTGAGCCTGAGGCGGGGCCCGCGGCCGGCGAGCGGGTGGGTCACCATGTGGACGTCGATCTCGCCCGAGTCGCGCACGACGGCGCTCCCCACCCCTCCGCGCCCGAGGAACTGCTGGAGGCGAGTGTGCCGGGAGACGCCCACGACGATCTGCGTGGCGTTGACACTGCGCGCAAAATCGAGCAGCGTCGATGCGATGTCGTCGCCCGCGAGCTGGTGGTAGCTGCCACCAAGGTCCTCGACGAGCCGACGCTGCGCGGCAAGGGACTGCTCCGAGCCCTCAGCTAGGCCGTCGGGGGTGCGGACGTGGACCGCGAGGAGGTCGCCGCCGCTCACGCGCGAGAGGATGCGCGCGGCCCGGCGGACGAGCGCCTCGCCCTCGGGTCCTCCCGTGAGGGCAACGACGACACGTTCGCGAGCAGGCCACGTCTCGTCGATGCGGTGACGCTTCCGGTACTCGGCAAGCCCCTCCTCGACCCGGTCGGCGAGCCAGATGAGCGCGATTTCCCGAAGGGCCGAGAGGTTGCCGAGCCGGAAGTAGTTGGCGAGCGCGGCATCGATCTTGTCCGGTGCGTACACGAGGCCGGAGCTGAGCCGCTGGCGCAACAGTTCAGGCGGGATGTCGACGAGTTCGATCTGATCCGCCTTGCGCACAATCGCGTCTGGAATCACCTCTTGCTGCCGGGTGCCGGTAATGGCCTCGACGACGTCGTTGAGGGAAGCAAGGTGCTGGACGTTGACCGTCGTCAGCACGTTGATGCCGGCTTCTAGGAGCTCGTCGACGTCCTCCCAGCGCTTGGCATGGCGGCTGCCAGGAGCGTTGGTATGGGCGTACTCGTCGACCAGCGCGGTGTGGGGCTTGCGGGCCAGGACGGCATCGACGTCCATCTCCGGGAGCTTCGTGCCGCGGTACTCGACGACGCGCAGCGGCACGGCCTCAAGTCCTCGGACCAGCGCGGCGGTCTGGGCCCGCCCATGGTCCATGACCACGCCGACGACGACGTCGGTCCCGCCCGCGACGAGGTGGTGGGCCTCCTCGAGCATCGCGTAGGTCTTCCCGACGCCCGGCGCGGCGCCGAGGAAGATGCGCAGGCTCCCGCGGTCCATGCTGCTGATTCTTCCCCTATTTCCAGACTTTCTCTTTGACGTCGTTACTTCAGCCTCGCGGCGATCGCGAGGTTTAGCTTCGTGGTGTTAACGGCGGGCTGGCCCAGCAACCCCAGGACTTGGTTCGTCGTCGCGTCGGTGACCAGATGCTGCACCTCGTCGACGCTGAGACCTGTCGCCTTGGCGACACGCGGCACCTGGAGCTGGGCGTAGGCCGGGGAGATATCCGGATCCAGGCCGGACGCCGAAGCGGTCACGGCGTCGAGCGGGACGGCTGACGCCGGAACGTCTTCGCGGGCCGCGATCGCGGCACGGGCAGAGGACTCTGCCTTGGCGAGGGCAGGGTCCGAGGGACCGAGGTTCGATGCCCCGGATGTCGTGGAGTCCCACTTCACCGCGGAGGGCCGCGGGAAGAAGAGCCGGTTCTCTTTCTCGGGAACGGGCTGGACGATCAGGGTCGATGCCGCGGGCGCCCCGTCGAGCTGTGCGATCGACCCGTTCGCCTCCGGAGAGCCGATCACCTGGCCCACGCCGAACATGACGAGCGGGTACAGCACGCCCAGCACGAGCGTCGCGACCGCGAGGAACCGGAACGACGTTGCGAGCTGCCGCAGGTAGACGTTCACGTGGCCCTCCTTCCTTGTCTTCGCCTCAATGCAGTCCCGGCACGAGGGCCAGAAGCAGGTCGATGATCTTGATGCCGATGAAAGGTGCGACGATCCCGCCAACGCCATAGACGAGCAGGTTTCGCCGCAGTGCCTGTTGGGCGGTGACGGGCCGGTAGCGCACGCCGCGCAGGGCGAGCGGAACGAGCAGCACGATGATGATCGCGTTGAAGATGACGGCGGCCAGCACCGCGCTCTTCGGGCTCGTGAGACCCATGACATTCAACAGGCTCAAGCCTGGGAAGACCGCGACGAACAAGGCTGGGATGATGGCGAAGTACTTTGCGACGTCGTTCGCGACCGAGAACGTCGTGAGCGAGCCGCGCGTGATGAGCAGCTGCTTCCCGATCGCAACGACGTCGATGAGCTTCGTCGGGTCGGAGTCGAGGTCCACCATGTTGGCTGCCTCCTTCGCGGCCTGTGTGCCCGAATTCATGGCGACGCCAACATCGGCGGCCGCGAGGGCGGGAGCGTCGTTTGTGCCGTCCCCGGTCATCGCGACGAGCTGCCCCGCCTTCTGCTCGGCCCGGATGCGGGTGAGCTTGTCCTCCGGCGTGGCTTCGGCCAGATAGTCGTCGACGCCGGCCTCCTTGGCTATCGCTGCCGCGGTGAGCCTGTTGTCTCCTGTGATCATGACGGTGCGGATGCCCATGCGGCGCAGTGCAGCGAAACGGTCCGCGATCCCCGGCTTCACGACGTCGGCGAGATGGACAGTGCCCAATACGCGCGGCCTGTGCCGCTCGGGTTGGTCCACGCCGTCGTCCGTCGCCACCACGAGGGGCGTGCCGCCGTCGCTCGCAATCGAGTCGACGTCGTCGCGCACTCCCGGCGGGATGTCCCCTCCCAGCTCGCGGACCCAGCGCGCGACGGCGGAAGCGGCGCCCTTGCGGTAGCGGCGCTTGCCCTCGTCGAGTCCGCTCATTCGCGTCATCGCCGAGAATTCGACAACGGCGAAGGCTCCCTGTTGCCCCGCACTGCGTGCGAGCTCGTCCAGACTCGGGCCCGTCGCGCCGCGCTCGCCCGCAAGGTCGACGATCGAGCGGCCTTCAGGGGTTTCATCCGCGAGGGACGCGAGCCGCGCGGCCGCGATGAACTCGGCCTCTGGGACCCCTGGCGCGGGGAGGAAGTCCACGGCGCGGCGGTTGCCGAACGTGATCGTGCCGGTCTTGTCGAGCAGAAGGGTCGTGATATCTCCCGCTGTCTCGACTGCACGGCCGCTCGTCGCCAGGACGTTGTGCTGGACGAGGCGATCCATTCCCGCAATGCCGATCGCCGGTACGAGCGCGCCGATCGTCGTGGGGATGAGGCACACGAGGAGCGCCACGAGCACCACGGGGGAGGGGACGGCGCCCGCGAGGTTGGCGAACGGCACAAGCACGACCGTGACGGCGAGGAACACAATCGTGAGCGCGACGAGCAGCACATGGAGGGCAGCTTCGTTAGGCGTCATCTGGCGCTCGGCGCCCTCGACGAGCGCGATCATGCGGTCGATGAAAGTCTGGCCGGGGTCGGCCGTGATCCGAACCACGACGCGGTCGGAGATGACCTTCGTGCCGCCTGTCACAGCGGAACGGTCCCCTCCGGATTCGCGCACCACCGGCGCCGACTCGCCGGTGATCGCGGATTCGTCGATCATGGCGAGGCCCTCGACGATCTCGCCGTCGGATGGGACGACGTCTCCCGCTTCGCAGACAACGAGGTCTCCCTTGCGGAGCTCTGGAGCGGGAACGCTTTCCTCAGCCGCGTTTCCTTCCCCACGGGCCGCGCCTTTGAGCCTGCGTGCGAGCAGCCCTTGTCGGCCTGCTCGGAGGCTGTCCGCTTGCGCCTTTCCCCGGCCCTCGGCGAGGGCCTCCGAGAAGTTCGCGAAGAGGACGGTCAGGAGCAGCCAGAGGGTGATGACGAGGCTGAAGACGACGTCGGGGCTCGCCTGGATGATCTGGGCGGCACACGCGACGACGGACACGACCGTGCCGACCAGCACGGTGAACATGACGGGGGAGTGCCGCATCTGCCGGGGGTCGAGCTTGATGAATGACTGCGGGATGGCCGCGAGGACGAGCTCCCGGTTGAACGCCTTGCGCCGCTTGTACGCATGCCCGGAGAGCTCGGTGACGCGCGGCGCCGGCGCATGGCTGGGCACGTCAGGTGAGGGATTGGTCGCTAGGGGGCGAGCGTCGTGAGACGTGGTCATCTGAAGGTTCCCTCCGCGATGGGTCCCAGCGCGAGGGCTGGGAAGTAGTTCAGGGCGGTGAAGAGGACCGTCACGGTGCCGAGCAGGCCGGCGAACAGGGGCCCGTACGTCGCGAGAGTGCCCGGCGATGGTGGGATGGGCTTCTGCGCGGCGAAGCTCCCTGCGAGGGCCAGCACGAGGACCATCGGCAGCACACGGCCGAGCCACATCGCGACATTCATGAGCGAGGAGATCAGGGGGTCCGAGGCGCTGATGCCCGCGAAGGCCGAACCGTTGTTGTTCGCGCCCGACGTGAACGCGTAGAGCAGTTCGCTGAACTGGTGGGGCCCTTGGGAGGGCGCATCCGCGACGACAGATGGGATCAGGACCGCTGCGCCCGTGAGCACGAGGACGAGGACCGGCGTCACGAGCAGGTACAGGGCCGCGAGCGTCATGTGGCGGGCCTGGATCTTCTTTCCCAGATATTCAGGGGTCCGGCCCACCATGAGACCGCCGAGGAACACCGCGAGGACGGCGAGCACGAGCATCCCGTAGAGGCCCGAGCCGACCCCGCCTGGGGCGATCTCGCCGAGCATCATGTCGAACATGGCCATGCCGCCGGCCAACGGTGGGAGCGAGTCGTGCATCGAGTCCACGGCGCCGGTGGAAGTGAGCGTCGTGGCGGTCGCGAAGATGCCGCTCGCGGCGGGGCCGAATCGCTGCTCAAGGCCCTCGCCGAGGTTGGGCCACGCCGCGATGGTCGACGCCATGATCCCCTCTGCGATGAGCCACAGTGCCGCCATCACGGTCAGGATCGTGTAGCCCTGCTTCCGGCTGCCGACCATCTGGCCGAACGTGTAGGGGAGCGAGAAGGGGATCGCGAGGAGCAGGAAGACCTCGAAGATGTTGCTGAACGCGTTCGGGTTCTCGAAGGGGTGCGACGAATTGGCGTTGAAGTATCCGCCGCCGTTCGTGCCGAGTTCCTTGATGGCCTCTTGGCTCGCGACCGGGCCGCCCGGGATCGTCTGCGAGACACCCGTGATCGCATTGTGCACGGTGCTCGGCGAGAAGTCCTGGACGACGCCGGTCACGATGAGCAGTGCGGCCACGACCGCCGCGAGCGGAAGAAGAACGCGGAACGTGATGCGAGTCACGTCCACCCAGAAGTTTCCGAGGGAATCCGACCCCTTCCGGACGAACCCACGCACAAGGGCGAAGGCAATGGCGATGCCAACGGCTGCGGAGACGAAGTTCTGCACTGCGAGGAAGGCCATCTGCACCACGAAGCCAAGGGTCGATTCCGGGACGTAGGCCTGCCAGTTGGTGTTCGTGATGAAAGAGATGGCAGTGTTCATGGCTACCCATGGGTCCACGCTCGCCATCCGGCCACCCGAAAGGAGCGGCTGAAGGCGCTCGGCGGCGTAGAGCAGGATCACGCCGGCCACCGAGAATGCGACCATGCTGCGCGCATAGCCCTTCCAGGTCTGCTCGCTGTCCGGACCCACCCCCGCCGCCTTGTAGATCCAGCGCTCGAAGCGGAGATGGGCGCCGTCGTCCGCTACCTTGGCGAGGTACGCGCCCAAGGGCCGGTGGACCGCGCCGAGTGCCACTACGAGGATGCCGATCTGGGTGATGAAGGAGAGGAAGCTGAACTGCATCGGTCACCGCCCGCCCGGGCGGAACAGCTGGTCCACGAGATAGATGCACACCGCGAGGGCAACAAGCCCCAGCAGAATCCAGGCGATGATTCCGTAGCTCATGCCCGGTCCACCAACTTCGAGATGGCCGAGACGCACCACATCACGAGACCGGCCAGCACGAGAAAGATCGCCACGACGGCCACATCGGCCATGACACAACCCCTTCCGCCAGGACCGCGCCCTGCAGGTCCTCACGGAAACAGTGAATCTTCCCGCAACGGCCAGCCAGAGCCTCTTGACCCGTTCCTAACGCCGCCACCGGGTTTCTTTGCGCGGTCTTTGCGCGAGGCATGTCTTGACCGACGGCAGCGAGCAGCCGAGAGTGTCCCCTGTGAGGCGTGAGGCGGTCCGAGAGTATTTGGCGAGTGCCCTCTGGGCGATGCCGACGGCGGCTGTCATCCTTGCGCTGATCGCGGGCGCGGGCCTGTCCTCGATCCTGATCAACCCGACGTCGCCCTTTGCCTTCCTCGTCTTCCAAGGAACTTCCGACGACGCCCGCAATCTCCTCATCAGCATTGCCAGCACGATGGTGACGGTCATCGCCCTAGTCCTCGGGTTGACCGTGGTGGCGCTCCAACTCGCTTCGACCCAGTTCAGCCCACGGCTGCTGAGGAACTTCCTTCGCGACATCCCGAACCAGCTGACCCTGAGCGTCTTCGTCGCGACCTTCGCCTACAGCACGGCAGGTCTCTACACGGTCGGCGTTGCGAGCGGTCAGCGCACCGAGACCTACCCCCGCCTCGCCGTCAGCGGGGCCTTGCTCCTCTTGTTCGTGAGCATGGTCATGCTCGTATTCTTCGTGCACCATCTCACGCACTCCATCCAGATAGACCAGGTCATGAAGAGCGTGGAGAAGGCAACCGTCAAGGTGCTCGAGAGCTCTTTCCTCGAGGGAGATCCAGAGGTGCGGGTGCCGGAACCCCCGCGGGGGGCCTTGGCTTTGCCTGCGCCGAGGTCGGGGTACGTCCAAGCCGTCCATGGCAGCGCGCTGGTCGAGATGTTGGAGGAGCTGGGCCTGACCGGCCGGATCGTCCCGATGGTCGGCCGTCACGTCGTTGAAGGAGCTCCCCTCGCTTGGGTGTGGGGCGGCAAGGATGGCAGCGGGCCCCCTCTTGCGCCCGACGTCGTCGAGGAGTTGCGCAGTGCGGTCACGCGGAGCGTGCGAGTAGGTTATGAACGCACGCTCGAGCAGGACGTCGCGTTCGGCATTCGGCAACTGGCCGATATAGCGTCCAAGGCTCTCTCCCCGGCCGTGAACGATCCGTACACTGCGAATCAGGCGGTCGATCACCTGGCCACCATCCTCGCCGCCCTTGCCGTGCGGCGGCACGGGCCCCAGTCGGTGACGGACTCTCAGGGCGTTGTCCGGCTGTACGTCCCGGCGCGGGACTTCAACTACCTCATGGAGTTGGCTCTGGGGCAGGTCCGGCGGTACGGGGCGAGCGAGCCCCGGGTGGTCCGTGCGCTTCTGCGGGTGTGCCGCGATGTCGCATGGTTCAGCGACGAAGCGCATCGCGCGGTTGTCCGGAAGTACGTCGAGACGCTCCTCGACGATGTTCGGCGGGTGGTTCCCCAAGCTGAGGACCGCGAGCCGCTGCTGGCGGAGGGAAGCGCGGTGCTCGACGCCCTCTCCTAGCCGCAGCCCATGCCCCTGAGCCGCAGTCAGTTGAGGTTACAGCTGCCCCCGGCGGGATTCGGTGAAAAGCCTTGCGGGAACCGACGCCGGTTCTGCCGGGTCAATCTGGACCAGCACGTCGTCGCCCGCGGCCAAGACCGTTGATGCGCGCACCTGGAGCGGGCTGCCCCGACGTAGGATGAAACTGATCCAGACGTCTTCGCCGAGCCCGAGGTCCCCGATCGCCTTGCCGTCGGCCGCCGATCCGACGGCAACCCGATAGCGGTGGAGCCCTTTGGGAGGTTCTCTGAACCGTAGGCCAAGGCCCCAAGGCGTGGGTTCGACCATGCGCATTGGGACGCGGCAGCGGGCGGCCACCCACGGCACGAGGCTTCCTTGGACCAGGACGGAGAAGACCACGACGACCAGGATGATGTCGTAGATGCGCGTGGTCCCCGTCATTCCGGAGCTGAAGACGAAGGTCCCGAGGAGGATCGGCACGGCGCCCTTGAGGCCGGACCAGAGTACGAAGATCCGTTCACCTCGTTTGAGCTTGACCGGCATCAGCACCAAGCCCGCGAACACGGGGCGGATGACGATGGTGAGCAGGACGGCCAGCCCCAGGCCGATAGCCCAGGCGTTGCCGTCGGGGAGAGTGCGCAGGCTGACGGTAAGTCCGAGGACGACGAAGACCACGATCTCGGCGATGCTCGAGAGGGACGCGTGGAAGCGCCTGATGTCGCCCTTGTAGGGGGCGGCTTCATCACCGAGGACGATGCCGGCGATGAAGACGGCGAGGAACCCCGAGCCGTGGGCGACGGTTGCAATGCCGTACAGCGCGAGGGCACCAGCGAGGGTGCGAAGCGCATAGAGTCCCTCGCTCGGCAGCTGGACGCGGCGCATGAAGGCCAGCAGGAGCCGTCCTCCCACAATTCCCACGACGCCGCCCACGGCCATTTGGAGGGCGAAGTTGACGATTGTCGCGCCCGCGTCGATCCCGCCCGCACCGCTGCTGCCAGCCAGCAGGCTGACCATCAGGGCGATGCCGACCGGATCGTTGGCGCCCGACTCTCCTTCGAGTATGACGCCGGCACGGCCACCGACCTCTCTGCGGCCCAAGACCGAGAACACGACGGCGGGGTCGGTGGGGGAGAGCGCTGTGCCGATCACCAGGGCCGTAGTCCAGTCGAGGCCGAACAGTTCGTGCGCTCCCAGTGCAAGGCCGCCCGCGGTGACGAAGGTTCCAGCCAGCCCGAGCCAGAGGATCGGCACCGCCGCGGATCGAAAGCGCGACCAGCCGATGTGCATCCCGCCGTCGAAGAGGACGACGGCAAGGGCGATCGTCACGACGCGCTGGACCGCCGTGGTCGAGAGCTGTCCCAGTGCGGGGAACACATCCGAGGCCACGGCCGCGCACGCGAGGAGTATCACGGGGGCCGGGATGAGGAGGCGCGCGCTGATGCGGTTGGAGAGCACCGCGGCGAGAGCGGCGAGGGCGACGACTAGTACCACGAGCCCGAACGGAACAACGTCCTCCAAGCCTGTCTCCTCCTTCCGGGATGTTCGGGGTCCGGGGCAGTGAACCCGCGAGCCTGAGCCGGGGCACTCCGGCGACAGGAAGTCAGGAGAACGGGCCCTCGTCCGGTATTTCTAGCTGTGGGAGTCGCATTCCAGCACGTTGGCACGTTCAGGGGGCGACTTCAATAGACCTTAGTGCCCACTCCGAGAGTGGGTGTAGCGCGGCAGGTGGATAAACCGCGGGCCTGTGAGGGCCGCGCGGAAGGCCAAGTTGAGGCAGTTCCCCGAACTCGCGCCGGACTCCGAGGGCCCGTCGGCCGACTGGCGTATTACACTCGCGCAAGAGAACGCTTCCCGCGACGTGGGTTTCGCGTCGCCATCTGCACCTACGTCGAGAGGACTGCGGCCATTCACGACGGGTTACAGCTCCGGCCAGCCGGAGCCGAAGATGACGAGGCGATCGAGCGCCTCGGTGCGGCGGCCGCCGACGGCGGCGCGATCGGTTTCCGCATCCACACGCACGTTCGAACAAGTGGTACCGCTCTCACGCACTTCAGTAGCGTCGTTGCTGAAGATATCCGCAACGGCGAGTTGGTCGGATCGGCGCGCCTGACGCTCGGTCGGTTCCGATATGAGGGCGCGGAGCGACCATACGCGCTTCTGGGCGCTCTCGTCGTGCACCCGTCGCACAGGAGGCAAGGCGTCGCGCGGGCGCTAGCCCGTTGGCGGATCGAGCGAGCCGAGCAGTTGGCGGGGCCGAACGTCGTCGTAGTCGCGGACATCCAACGCGGCAACGTCGGCTCGATGGCAGCGGCGCGTCGGTGGGCCACGGCGTTCAGCATGCCCGCCATCAGCGTGCCCGTGCCGATGCTTTCGCATCCGCCCCGGGCGCCGAAAGGTGTCGAGCTGCGCGCCGTGTCGGGCGAGGATCTGCCCGAAGTGGCCGCTGGTGTGACGGAGGCGACGCAGGAATACAACTTTGCCCGGATTTGGTCGCCCAAAACGCTTGAGCAGTGGCTTCAGTGGGTGCCGGCCGGGGAGCCGGTGAACCACTACCGTGTCGCGACAAGCCCCTCTGGTGCCATCCTCGCGGGGCTGGCTGTGCGCGAGGAAGGGCTGCTTCGAACGATGGAGGTCGTGCGGATGCCTGCCGCGATCCGGCTCGCCAATTCAGTGCTACGCGTCGTACCCAAAGACCGGATGCTGCGGAACCTGAGTGTAGAGCACTTCTGGTTTCTCCCCGGACAGCGCGAGGCGGCGACCGCGTTGTGGCAGGACACACGCTGGAGTTTCCGGGAGCGGGCCAGCAATATGCTCATCACTTTGGATCCCCGAAGCCCCGTCCTCCCCGTTCTGGACGTGAAGGCCTGGACTCCCAAAACGTCGATCACGACAGCGGTGCGCGCCGACCTGCCGCCAAGAGAAGATCGGCTGGTGGCACCGCTCGAGTGACGTGCGCCGACCGGCCTTGCCATCTGATGCTCAGATCTGCAGCTCGGCGCCCACGACTACGGCGTTGTTCAGCGGCAGCGCCGCGAAGCCGACCGCGGTCCGAGCGTGGGCACCGACGGTCGGACCAAACAGCTCGAGAACCAGGTCGGAGAATCCGTTGATCGCGTTCGTCGTCTCGCCATAGCCGCTATCGGCGTTCACCATGCCGGTGACGGTCACCCACGCAGTTATGCGGTCGAGGTCGCCGATCGCATTCCGCACGCTACCGAGAACCGAGAGAACGGTGGCTCTGGCGGCCTCCGTTGCCGCTTCGAGCGAGACCTCCGACGGCACTTTTCCGAAGGGACCGGCGAGTTGACCGTCACTCGCTTGAGGCGAGTGACCGGACACGAGGACCCGGTTGCCGACGACTCTCACCCACTCGAAGGAAAAAGCGAAGCCCTGCGGTGCTCGCGCCGGTTGCGGCAGGACAAGGCCGCGCTGAGCAAGCCGTTCCTCGATGATGCCCACGGGTCGATCATCGCTCGGACCGCTTGCCTCCGCAATGCGCTTGCCTCCGCAATGATCGTCCGAACCCATCAGCGCGTCAAAGAGAACCCTCATCTCTGGCTAAGGCTGCATGGCCGTGGGTTGTGGTCAGTTGATGCCGCCGTTCGCGCGGAGGGTCTGACCGTTTATCCAGTGCCCGGTCGGGCCCGCGAGGAAGGCGACCGCGGCCGCGATGTCCTCTGGGGTGCCGAGGCGCTCCAGCGGCGAGGCCTTCGCGAAGAAGTCAGCCTGCTCGGGGCTCTTGCCCTCGAGGAACATGTCGGTGGCTGTCGGGCCGGGAGCGATGGCGTTCACGGTGATGTCCCGGCCGCGGAGCTCGTGGGCCAGGACGAACGTCATTGCCTCGACGGCGGCCTTGCTGGCCGCGTAGCCGGTGTAGCCGGGCAGGACCCGGCCGATGACTGAGGAGGAGAAGTTCACGATAGCCCCGCCTCGGCGGACCCGGCGGACGGCCTGCTGGTCCACCGTGAAGGTTCCGAGCACATTGGTCCGCAGCATCCCCTCGAGGTCCGCGAGGTCGAAGCCGGCCAGCGGTGAGAGCGTCATGCGGGCGGCCGCGTGGACGACGACGTCAACCCCGCCGAAGGCCTGTTCGGCGCCATCGAACGCGGCCAGGACTGCTTCCGGGTCGGCGACGTCCGCCTTCACCGTGACGGCGTGGGAGCCCGATCGCTCGACCGCTGCGAGGACCTCGCGGCGGCGTCCGCGTCCGTTCCGTAGCCCAGGGCGAGGGAATAGCCGTCGGCGGCGAGGTGCTCGGCCACCGCGCGGCCGATTCCCCGCGAGGCGCCCGTCACGAGGGCGACACGATGGTCGGAGCATGCAGGCATGGAAGACTCCTTCAGATCAAGATTTCTAGGCTGGAGACTAAAAATATACTCCAGCCTGCATCCCGTGCGAGACTGGTCGCATGTCAGAAGCGGTCCCCGGCCGGCGCGAGCGGCAGCGACTCCAGATGCGGCGGCGGTTGCTGGAGGCAGCCCTGTCGCTCTTCGAAGCGCAGGGCTTCGAGGCAACCACGATCGACCAGATCGCCGAGCGGGCGGACGTCGCCCGCCAGACCGTGCTGAACCACTACCCGACCAAGCGTGACTTCGTGCTCGCGTGGGGCGAGAGGCGCAGGCAGGAGGCGGCAGAGGCCTACGTCCCCGGTTCTGGCCGGATGCGCGAGCGCCTGCACCGCATCTACGACGTGCTCGCCCAGATCAACGAACGTGAACGCCCGCTGACCCGCATGCTGCGCGGGCAGATGGTCGTCCCCCAGCCGGTCCCTCCAGCGGTGATGGCCACACTCGAAGACGGCGCAGCCTCCGGCGAACTCTTCCCCCAAGCAGCACCCCAGGACGTCGCCGAGATCCTCGCCGCGGTCTACTTCGACACCCAAAACCGCTGGCTGCTCGAAGACCCCCCCGCCTTCGACCTCAAAGAGACCCTCAGCCGCAAACTCGACCTCATCCTCGGACAGCCCACCGCGACCTGACCTTCCCGGGAGGCCCAGCAGGCACCGCCAGCCTTTCGGTACAGGTCCGGGGGCCGTCACATGATGGCCGTTTCCCTCGCTGCCCGGACCCGGAGCCCGGGGGCCCAGCGTCGTCGTCGGGACTGTCCATGGCCCCCCGTCTGCCCCGGTTCGCCGATTCTACGATTTCGCGGCCCGGCACATCTGGACGTGGATGCAGGGATACGTGCTTCAGTTGGATCATCGACGTCGACTGGCTTCGTTGCGCTTGGCCGTCTCCACCAGATGACCGGTTCCGCCTCTGAGTTGGCCTTGGCAGACCTGAGAGCCGCCCCCACGAACTTTCACGCTCGCGGCCCTCAAGTGATCGTGGCTGCTGGCGTCGTGGAAATCACCGACCAGTTCGACCTCTGCGTGAAGGCACTTGAATCCAAGCACCGCTATTGGTGCGACTGGTTGGCACGCCGATGTGGCATAAGCCGGACTGAGGTTGCGGCACGGTGACAAGGAGAACGAACTTGAATGGCGTGAAAGACGGCACCGGAACTCGCCGCGATCCTCGAACGCGTCGAGTTTGCGGAAGAGTTGATTTTCAACAGCACCAGTCTTGCAGCCACAGACATCGCAGCACACATCGCCGCAGACCGACTCACCAACTGATGTGTGAATTGGGAATCTGCGAATGCTTAAGTTGAGGTCTGGCGAGGCGAATTACCTCCAGCAGGCGTTCCCTGCGGTGCAGATGGTGATGGCCCCATTGATGTCGGTGATTCGGCCGTAGTAGAAGTTCTGGGAGGTCCCGCCGGGCACGGGATAGGGATCGCCGACAGGGTAGCCGAGGGGACCTTTCTCGAAACCTGTGGACAGCCATGCCGCGCGGATCGGTCCGTACGTCGCGCTTGCATAAGTGCCGGCAGCGTCCATCAGGATCGCCCCGCCCTGATAGTTCTGGTATGACCAGCCGTTATTGAGGCCGGTGACGATCTCGGTCGTCGGGTACCCGAGCACTCCGTTTTCGAAGCCGTTGACCTGCCAGTCATGGCGGATGAGTCCCGTCGACAGATGTGTGCCGGATGCCGGCGAAGAGACGATCGCGCCGCCCTGGTAGTTCTGGTACGAGCCGCCGTTTCGTAGGCCGGTGACCACGTCGCTCGTCGGGTAGCCGAGGATGCCGTTCTCGAAGCCGGTGGACTGCCAGAGAGCGCGCATGAAGCCCAGCGATTCGTGGGCACCGGTCGCCGGCGACCACAGGAGGGCCCCGCCTTCGTAGTTCTGGTACACGCCGCCGTTACGCAGGCCCCCGACCTCGTCAGTGGTGGGGTAGCCCATGACGCCGTTCTCGAAGGCGAGAGCGGCCCATTCGTTGCGGATCGCTCCATGTGACACATACAGAGTCTGAGAGGGGGCCGAGATGATCGCCCCGTACTGGTAGTTGCGGTAGAAGCCCCCGTTACGGATGGCCGTCACCGGACTTGTGGCAGCCCCGAGGACCCATTGGGCGGCCTTGACGTCCATCCGCCCGGCGAGAGTGGGGGGTGTCGCCACCGTGAATTGCGACGAGACGGTGTTAAAGCTTGGCGACGAGACCGAGACCCAATAGGTCCCGTCCGAGGCACTGGCGGGAACCGTCACCTTCGCGGTGAACGTGCCGTCGCCGCCGACGGTCGCAGACCCAAGAGGTGAGACGTTGTTGAAGTGCACCGTCGTGGTGTCCGTGGGCTTGAACCCGGTACCCGTAACTGTCAGGGGCGACCCGGGAAGGCCCGACGAGGGGGAGAGCGTCATCGCGGGGCAGGAGGTCGGGAGCGCGCCGTTTGAGGGGATGAAGGACGGCATGGGTACGCCACCCCAGATCGCGTCGGCGATGCCCAGGCTCGCGTAAGGGTTGTTGCTGTACGTCGCCCTGATCGTGTTCCACGGCTGCTGGCACGAATAGTTCACGGACCACGTGGCGGTGGTACGTATCACCGTTGCCGTAGCTGGCACGGACGTTCCGGCGGTGGTCTGGCAGGTCGTGACCGCCGAATCCGTGGCGGTGCTCGTAGTGCTCGACCATTGCGAGAGGGTCGGCGAGGTGTAGACCACGTCACCGACGTAAAGCGCAACCTTCCCCTCTGGGGCAGTCTGGTTCAGGCTGGCGCACTGAGGGTCTGAGAACGTCTCCTGCGACAGCGTCTGGGTAGTGAAGGTGATCGTTCCCGATCCGCCGACCGTGCCGGGAGCGACCTTGAGGTCGATGACCCATGATGTGCCCGCGGCGCTCGCCTGCTCAATGCCGGTGACGAGGCCGGAGGCCAAAAGAGCGAGCCCTGCGAGCGTGGCTAAGCATGCGCGAACGCGCGCTGACTTCTGCTTCAAAAGATCCCCCAAGCACCGAAAGCGAATCGATGTGAAAACACCGGCGTGGCTGACATTAGGCCATGGAAAAGGCCGCGGCAAGATCTCCCAATAGTTCACTCTCAGAAGATGAACCCGCGGCATCGGCTTGCCGGACTGCACTTTTGTCCCCACGTGCCTTGGCGGTCGGATTTTGTCCCTCGAGAGAGTCCGCCATGAGGCCCGTTCCCCCTGGATCGGTGGATTCTTCGCGAGGCTCGCTCACGACCATGCGCCGCTATCGGTGCCGGAGCCCATGGCCCCGCTTGGTGCGAGCCGCTCAGCTTCAAGCGGTTCGGTCTGGCGCCGTCGCCAAGGTGCCGTGCGCGGCCGGGCGTCTTCTCCGTCGGGCGACTGCGATCACCGTGCCCGCAGCGGCGAGCAGTACCAGGGCGGACGTGCCGAGGATGACCGGCATGCCGTCCCCGGGTCTGCTGTTTCCCCCGTTGCTCTGGGTCTGGGGGGACGATCCCACGGCTTGCGCCTGCGGCGTCGCAGACGGGTTGCCTGAGGCTGTGGGGGCGATCGGCTGGAGCAGCTCTGGGCCCAGGACGGAGACGGTTTGGTCCTCGGGGTTGGTGACCAGGACGGACCCCTTGGGGGTGACTGCGAGATGGCCGGGGCTGGCCGAGACGGCGGCGCTGCGGGCGATTGCCCTTCCGCCGGGCCTGATCACGGACAGGTTCTGCGCCGTAGAGAGAACGTAGGCGGTGCCGTCGGAGGCCACCGCGACCTCCTTCGGGTACCTGACAGGCACCCGATAGGCCACAGCCGTCCCGCCGGGCCTGATCACGGCGACTTCGTTGGCGGTGATGTCCGTGACGTAGACCGTGCCGTCGGGGCCGACGGCGATCCCGTGAGGGTTGTCCGTGCGCCCGGGGGCGGAGCTGACCTGGATGGTCCGGGAGACCCTGCCGGCGCTCGCTGGGATGACGGACACTGTCCCGGCCACCTGGTTCGTGACGTATGCGGTGCCGTCCCGCGCGATCGCGACCTCCCTCGGCCCCGCCCCTACCGCGATCTCTCGCGCGATCGTGTCCGCGCCGGGCGGGATGACCGAGACCGTGCCCGAGCCGTAGTTGGGCACATAGACCGTCCCGTCCGAGGCCACGGCGATCAGATGGGCGCCCTGCGAGACGGGAATCGTGCGCGTGACCCCGTCGCCGCCCTTGGGAATCACGCCGATCTGCTCCTGCCGCGTGTCCGGATCGGTCCCTTCGAGATAGAGGGTGCCGTCGCCGGAGAGGCCGAGCCCGTTGGTGAGCAGGTTGGTCGAGAGGATCCGGGACGGTTCGCTCGCCCCCGCTGGCACGACGCTGACTCCCTTGCCCGACAGGTCGCCGATGTAGGCGGTGCCGTCAGCGCCGACGACGACGCCCAGCGGAGTCCACCACCCCGCGCGCGTGATGGTGTCACCCGGGGATGCCGAGGACGGGCCCGCGCCCAGCAGCAGCAACGCCCCTGTGAGGACCAGCCCCAGAACCTGCGAGAACCGCACCCGCCACCCCCATCGACAGTTCGGCGGCCCAGCCCGCCGAAACGCAGCATACCCGCGCTGAAGTGGTCCCCGTCGCCGACGAACGGGAGTGCGGCGCTCGGATATCCGGTTTTGGTCCCAGCGGTCAACTGTGACTTCCCCGAATCTCGAGAGAGCCGCTCACGTCTCGGGGAGAGGCACCGGCGTGCCGCCAAAGGAACCCTTTCAGTGCGAGTCCCACGGATTTTTTGGCAGGGCCACGGTTCACCACATGCGCATTGACCCCTCCAGAGATTGAGGCGAGGGTCGTGGTACTGGTAGGCGATTTCGTCGCCGACGATGTTCGGATCGGGAAACGGCCTCTCCATGGCCGCTACCTGGATGCGACGCCCAAGTTTTGAAAGCCACTGCGAGTCGGTCATGGATCCAGTGTTTCCAGAGTGTCAACAGACGCCTCCTGCTGGCGCGGGTGTCTTGAGGCGCCCTACGAGCTGAGAGTCACTTTCTTAGGCACCTTTCGGACCGGGGAAACGGGGGAGCGCCTGCATTAGCGGCTTCTCGAAGGGAGAAGGCACGAGGATGCCAGAGGTGCAGCCAGCCGCCGACTTACGGGCAGGTGCGGATGGGTCAACGGGGAGGAGGACAAGCTTTGGCAGACTAGTCGTGGCCAAGCGACGAGGACCCGCTGGCCTTTTTTTGAGTCGGGCGGGTTGCGCCGTTGGGAGCGCGAGGACCTGGCAGTTACGAGATCGTGATGGTGCCGTTGATGTCGGTGATCCTGCCGCCTTGGAAGTTCTGGGCGGTGCCGCCGGTCAGGGAGTAGACCTCGCTGGTCGGGTAGCCGAGGCGCCCGCCCTCGAACCCAGTGGACTGCCACGCGGCGCGGATCGGGCCGTACGATTCGTGGGCTCCTGACCCCGGGGACCAGATGACGGCGCCGCCCTGATAGTTCTGGTAGACGCCTCCGTTGCGCAGGCCGCCGACCTCGTCGGTCGTCGGGTAGCCCAGGATGCCGCCCTCGAAGCCGGTGGCCTGCCACTCGCCCCGGATGGCTCCGATGGATTCGTGGGTGCCCGAGGCCGGGGAGGAGACGATCGCTCCGCGCTGGTAGTTCTGGTAGGAGCCGCCGTTGGCGAGGCCGGTGGCCACCTCTGTGGTCGGGTAGCCCAGGACGCCGCTTTCGAAGCCGGTGGCCTGCCACTCGGCGCGGATGGGGCCGACGGATTCGTGGGGGCCGGTGGCCGGGGACCACAGGATGGCCCCGCCGTCGTAGTTCTGGTAGACGCCGCCGTTGACCAGCCCGCCGACCTCATCGCTGGTGGGGTAGCCCAGGGCGCCATTCTCGAAGCCCAACGCCGCCCACTCGCTGCGGATCGCGCCGTGGGAAACGAACAGGTACCCGGAGGGCGCTTCCACGACGGCACCGTACTGGTAGTTGCGGTAGTGGCCGAAGTTAAGGATGAAGGTGAGCGGACTCGTGGCGTTCCCTAGTCCCCAGCCGCCCGCCTTCGCATCCATCCACTGCGCAAGCGGCGGGACCGTGAAGGGAACCGCGGCCCAGTCCTGGGGCCCGCGGACGGACAGACTTGACGTGAAGCCCTCCGTTCCCGTGCCGCCCGGCCACCTTGGAATGGTGGCCGCGTAGGTGAAGGTCCCGTCCGCGCCAGTGGTGACCGTTCCGAGGGTCAAGGGGTCGGCGCCCCACAAGCTCACGGCGAGCAGTGTGTTGGCGGAGAAGCCCCAGCCCGTCATGGTCACCTTGGATCCTGCCACGCCCGAGGTGGGCGAGACGGTCAGCCCGGGGACCACCTTGAACGGCACCCGCCGGGTGTAGCTGCCGGGCGAGCTGACCACGATCCAGCCCTGCGTGACGGGAGCATTGGCGGGCACCGTGATCTTCGCCGTGAAGGTGCCGTCGGCACCGACGGTCGCAGAGCCGGTCGGGGTGGTGGTCATGTCAGTGTCGAAGGTCAACGTCGCGGGTGAGCCGGGAACGTAGCCGGTCCCGGTCACGGTCAGCGCCGAGCCGGGCGGACCCTCGGCGGCCGAGGGGGCTATGACGGGTGCTGCGGGTGGCGGCGGGCAGGATGCGGGGAGCGGGCCGGAGAAGTCCGGGACGAACCAGGTTGCGCGGCCCTGCAACGTGACGAGACCGGCTGCGTTGGTCAGGCCCGCCTCAGGGTCGGTCAGCGTGCCCGTGATCCCGAGCCCGGCGGGCTGGCACGAGAAATACTGCGTCCACGCGACCATGGTGCGGGTGACGGTTCCGCCCACTCCGGTGAGCAGGTTGCCGGTGGAGTCGTGGCACGTCGTGAACGTGCTCTGCGTGGTCGTGGCGGTCCACTGTGACAGCGGCGGGGACGTGTACGTCGAGCCCCCGATGTCAGTGTTCACCACGCCATTGGGGTGGAAGTCGGTAGTCTGGTTGACGCACTGCGGGTCGGTGTAGGTGACGACGACGCGTAGCAGCGCCTGGTAGTCGATGGACCCGGACCCATCCGCGCCAGCGGCGTAGACGATGCCCCCCACACCCGGCCATCCGGTCGGGGTCGCGGCGGTGGCGGGCACCGCGGCGGTGGCGGGCACCGCGGCGGTGACGAGGCCGACGCCTAGGAGCATTACTCCCAGGAGCGCGGACAACAATGCGCGAATGCGCGCTGAATTCTTCAAAAGGTCCCCCAGGCATCGAAGCCGAATCGATGTAAGGACATCGACGGGGCTCACGCTAGCGGGTTGGCAACGGGGACGACAAGCTTTGTCGGTAGTGAGTTATCACAAGAATTGCCTTCACTGTCAGGTCGGTGGGGGAGGCCGCCTCATGCAAGATCGCCCGCTCAAGGATTCCCACCGGACGGATTAGCTTCGGCGGGATGATTTCAAGGGAAGTCGTGGAAGTAACTGGGCCCCTCGTAGTTGCCGATCAGTCTGGCGAGTCCCACGGGAGTCTGGGAGCGCGGTAGCTACTGTGCTCACCCAGCAACAGGCTCTACGAGCTCGCCGACATCCGAAAAACCGCCGGGCACGAGTGGGGCGGTGCGCGCCGGCCTGGGCCAGGAGCCGGTCGAATGGCTCGACGAGCCCGAAGCAGTCGAGCGCCCTTAGCCCGTGGCGAAGGACTCGAAGGTCGAACGGCCCACGAAGAAGAGCGAATACGAGATCAAGTTCGCCTCGGCGCAGGCCGGAAGGGTTGGACCGACCTTGTGGCGACGATCAGGAACCCGCTCGTGGACGCCTGGGACTTCCTCACTCGGACGCCCGGGCTCGAGACGCCCACCAACTACAGGCTGAGGGGCGAGCTGGGGCGGGTGACCCGCGACGGCGCCACCCACGACCGGCGGCAGCACAAGCCGACGCTCAAAGGCGATGCCCGCATCTGGTTCTACGTGGAGGGGCATGTGGTCTACCTGGAGCAGGTGCACACGAGCCATCCCAACCAGACGAAGTAGCACAGCCCACCGCACAGAAGACGCCGCCGATACCGTAGAACGTGGCCGGGCAGGGGCATCCGGAACGCCTTGCATCCGGATCGGCCGGCCGCCGCGCTGCCTCGCCGAGCTCATCGCCGCAGCGGCGTGGCTGTAGCGGGATCCCTCACCGTACACGCGGTATGGTCGCGAAATGAACCGGGGGAGATGGACCGCACTCGTGGCGGCTGGCATCGTCGTCGTCGTCGCCGTCGTCGTCGTTACAGCCAGGTTCTGGGCGGTTCATCAGAGCACTTCCGATTGGGTGCTCTGGCCCAAGGAGGTTCCGTCGAAGGTCCAGTTCTCCGGCCGGGACTTTGACTGCCGGTCGACCCCGTCGCCGAGCACCCAGTCCTTGGATGGATTGACCATGCAAGGCAAGACCGCTGGGGGTGCAGACATCTACGCGGCGGCGCGACCCGCAGGCAGGGATGTCGTTGCTTCGATCCTGGTCAAGGCCCACGGCGGGACATTCACATGCCGGCTGATGGGAGGACCGTAGACTCACTCCGGAGTCTCCGGCAGGATGATGTACGAAAGTCGATCCTTCAGCGGGCGGAATAATGGCTGGATGGGCGGAGAACGCGATCAGGTGTTAGAGGCTGCCCGGGCTAGGGCTGAGGCGATGAAGGCCGGGGACCCGCAGGCCCTCAGCGGACTGCTCCACCCGCGCTTCAGATGGACTTCTCACACTGGCGAGCAGTTCGACAGGGCCTCCTACGTGAAGGCCAACACGGGTGGCGGGACGAGTTGGCGCGGGCAGGACCTGGGCGACCCGGAGGTCCTTCTTAGCGACAGGACGGCGGTCCTACGCGCAATAGTGGTCGACGAAGTCGGGGAGCCGGAACACCCGGAGGCGTACCGCATGCCGATGACCCAGGTCTGGGTGCTGACCGGACACGGGTGGAAGTGCCTGGCAGGCCATGCCGGCCCGCGCCTTAGCGGCATATAGTCATGCGACCTCTCGCCCAGCCCGGCAATGCTCCTCCAGGACAGGCAGATTTCCCGAGCCTCGAGATGCCGCTTCAAGAAGCACGATCTTTCTTCGCCTAGACCGTCGGATTCGTGGCCGACGCTGGCGCTGCAGGCGGCGAGCCCCCCGGCCGGCGTCATCGGGCGGCGGCTAACCCGTGTTGTCCCGAGTCGCGCGCTGAAGTGGTCCTTCAAGCCACCGCTCCACCTCCTTCTTGGAGCGCAGCCTGACCACCGTCACTGGTGGCGATGCCCTCTCCAGCGCCGGAACCTGAGCGCGGTACTGGAAGCGCGTGGAGATCGCCCAGCGCACAATATGCTCAGGGTCGGTGAAGAACGTGTGCAGAGGCGGCTCCATGTTGCCGTTCCATAGGACCTCCTGCCTGAGCCGGCGCCGTAGCGTTCGACGCACGACGCGCGGCAGCGTCGTCGTCCAAAAAGGAAGGTCGAGCCATACAACGAGGTCGGCACGCTCAGCTACCAGCGGGCGGGCGACGTTGTACTGCCACTCGGTCGTCCACGTCTCCTGTGCGGCCAGCGAACGGACATCGTCGAGGAATGACTCGCGCGGTACCCAGTCCTGTCCGTGGTAGAGCGCGTCGATCTCGGTGTGGGGTGCACCGATGACCGCCGCTATGCGTCCCGCAAGGGTTGTCTTCCCCGTTCCTGCAACGCCAGCAACGGCCACGCGGCGTGGGCGTAACGGGAGCGGATCGTTGTGGGACAGCACGGTACGGATGGTAGCGAACATCTCCCGCTAGCCGCCTGCAGGCCGATCCTTTCCTGGAACAAGCCGTTCGCCTCGTGAAGCTGTCTCCAGCTTTCTGTGTCGACTATCTTCGGCCCATGCCGGCGGTGCATCGGCTGCACCTGACTTGCCATTTAGAACGGGTAGCGTGTTCCCCTTGAATCTCGAAGCCAAGCGCGAGCACGCGTCTTTCTGACAGGTGCCCAAGCTCGAGCCCCTGATCCGTCAGGACGTGAGTGAGCGCGACGTTGACGCGCGGTTAGGCGGAGGGTGCGCCGCTGTCGATGATCCAAGCGACGCCGAACCGGTCAGTGAGCATCCCCGTAGAGAGGCGCAAAGGCCGCTGGCCCGAGCGGGGTGAGGATGCGGGCGCCATCGGCGAGCGCGGCGTCGTGTCACCCAACGACCGGGCCGCGCATCGCGGGGAGGATGACGTTGTCGATCAATGCCATCGAAAATTCGCGGGTGATGGGTTGCTGTTGAACGGACACGCGGCAGACGCACACCATCGGGACGACTTGCGCTCTGCTGGGGCTATCGTGATCGTGCGAGGAAGCGGGAGTGAGAATGCGGACGTTCTCGGCGCGGGAGCGGCGGCTCTTGATGGTGCAGCGACATCACTTGGCCGGCGACTCCGCAGGACCAGATCAGGTGGCGGCGGACCTCATCGGGCTGCACGCAACGGACCCGGCGAGCGTGTACCTGTCGGTGCTGGCCCGAAGCGCAGAGGCGACGATCGCCGAAGTCGCGGCGGCGATGTACGACCGCAGGACGCTGGTGCGGTGGATGGCGATGCGCCGCACGCTGTTCCTGTTCCCGACGCAAGATGTGCCGATCATCCAAGCCGCCGTCAGCTCGGCGCTCGCGTTGACGCTGCACCGGCAACTCGAGAGCCGAATCCGCCGCAACGGCACTGACCCGCCGCTCGGCGCCGACATCGAGGAGTGGCTGGATGGGGTCGGATCACGCGTGCGAGAGTCGCTGGGCCGCTTGGGCTCGGCGACCGGTGCGCAACTCGGCGCCGAGGTCCCGGAGCTGCGAACGACGATACGCCCCGGTTCGCGGTCGGAAAGAGCACAGAATCTCACCTCGCCATTACTGACGGCTATGAGCGCAGCCGGTGGCATCGTGCGCGGCAGCCCAACGGGTGCTTGGACGAGTCGGCACCATCGCTGGGAGCCCGTCGAGCGCTGGTGGCCTGAAGGAATGCCCGAGCTAGATGCCGCCGCGGCACAATCCGCCTTGGCACGACGCTGGCTCGAACGCTTCGGCCCGGCCACCATGGACGATCTCCAGTGGTGGACCGGCTGGAGCAAGACGACCGTCCGCCGGGCGCTCACAACGCTCCCGGTGGTCGACGTCGACCTTCACGGTCAGCCGGGGATCGCGCTCAGCGCCGAGCCGGGCACGGATTCCCTGGATCAGGCACCCGTCGCAACGCTGCTGCCCTCCCTCGATCCCACCCCTATGGGCTGGAAGCACCGAGAATGGTTCCTCGGAATCAGCCCGCACGACGTCTTCGACGCAGCCGGCAACATCGGCCCGACGGCGTGGTGGGACGGCGAAATCATCGGCTCCTGGGCCGTTGCCTCCGCCGGAGAGGTTCGCACCGTCCTGCTCGCTGACCGCGGACACGAGGCGGCCCAGGCGCTCGACGCCGCAGCCGCACACTTACAGCAACGACTCGACGGCACAGCTGTCACGCCCGCGATCCGCACGCGTCTGGAGCGCAGCCTCACCCAACCGGTTCGATGAGTTCGGGCCCGTTGTTCTGGACGCTGTTGACAAGGTTGCTCACCACGCGCGGCACGAGGTGGGGCTCGGGCATCGCATCGATGAGGCTGCGCACGTCGCCTTCCGACGTGATCTCAGGGTTGAGCCAATCTGCCCAGAGGTCCTTGGGAATGATGAGCGGGGTACGGTCGTGGATGTGCCCGAGGGCGTCCGAGGCCGGTGCCGTAATGATGGTGCAGGTCCTCAGCCAGCGGTGTGGGTCATCGGGGGCCATCGTCGGGTCCGGCCAGTTTTCAAACAGGGCCGCGAAGGCAAGGGCACCTTCATCCGGGGCGTGGAGGTAGGTGGGAATCTTGGTCGGCTTCGCGCCGTTCTCCTCCTTCTGCCATTCGTAGTACCCGTCGGCTGGAACGAGGGCACGCCGGTGCGATGCCGCCTTGCGGAACGAGGGCTTCTCGGTCACGGTCTCGCGCCTTGCGTTGATGAGACGCGCTGCTCCCTTCGTATCCTTGGCCCACGAAGGCACGAGTCCCCAGCGCGCCGTGACAAGCTTGCGAGAGAGGTCCTTCGTCTCACGATCTCGCCTATCCAGGACAATCGGCACGGGGTCGGTCGGGGCAACGTTATAGGAGGGCTCGAGGGACTCGACCAAGGTTTCGTCGACGTCGAACTCCGCCACGAGGTCGCCGACCGCCCGGGCCATGACGTATCTGCCGCACATGCCGCCATTATCCCCGTTCACACCCCCCGCGCTCCCGTCTACACTGGGCGTGTTCGAAAACATGTTCGATTAGGAGCCAGTGACGGAAGAGTTCACCCATCTGCACGTCGCGACCTCCTTCAGCGCACCCTATGGCGTCTCGTCGCCGGAGGACTTGGCTGCCGCTGCGGAGGCGAATGGCGCGAGCGCCCTCGCATGCACCGATCGTGACGGCCTCTACGGCGCCGTCAAGCACGTCTCCGCGTGCAAGCAGGCGGGTCTTGACCCCATCGTGGGGGTGGACCTCGCCATCCTCGCCGAGCCGGACGACGACGGCCGAGCGCACCCGGGTGCCAAGAAGCCGCGCCGAGGCTCCTCAGGCGTCGCGGGGCGCGTCGTCGTCCTCGCTCACGGCCACAACGCAGGGGCGGGCTGGAAGGCCCTGTGCCGCCTCGTCTCGGATGCACACGCCCACACAGGCGGCAAGGCAGGCAGCGCCGTCCCGGTCGGCGTCCTCCGCTCGGAACTGGCGGCACGATGCATCGACGCGGACACCGGGCGTCCAGTCCTCACAGTGCTCATAGGGCCGGACTCCGACGTCGGCCGCGCGATGTCCGGCCCTCGCTTCCTGCGCCCGCGGACCCTTTTCAGGGACTGGCTCGACGCCATGCCCGTTGGGGTCGTCACGGTGGAACTCGTCACGCATCTCACTGCCCCCGGCCAGCCCCTCAGCACGAGCCACGCAGTCCGAATGCTGCGCCTCGCGAATGAGCACTCGGTCCCGGCGGTACTGACGAATGGGGTGCGGTATGCCGAGGAGAACGGCGCCTCGGGCGAGCCGTCCGGGCAGAGCTGGCTCAAGCCCGCCGCTCTCATGCATCAGCTCGGCCGCGAGATCATCGGGTCGGCGGGACTCGGAGGGCACGACCTCGCGAACCTCCTCGGAAACACGGAACGCATCGCAGACCGCTGCCGTCTCGACCCGGCCCTTGACGCGGGATGGGGCCAGCCGATGGTCCCGGAAGCCTCGGTTGTCGGATTCGCCGGTGAGCCGCGGCAGGAACTCGCCGAACGGTGCCGGGCAGGTATTGCGAGGCGTTTCCCCGGATTCTCTGGGGACGCCGAGGAGCGCGTGCACCAGCGGCTGGACCAGGAACTGCAGATTGTAGGCAACCTCGGTTTCGCCTCGTACTTCCTTGCCGTTGGCGATGTCGTCGAGACGATCCGGGGTATGGGCGTGCGCTCGGCGGTCCCGGGCCCGGGAGCCTCCAGTCTCGTGAATTACCTGCTCGGCATCAGCCACATCGACCCCGTGCGGCACGGACTCGTCTTCGAACATTTCCTGGCTCGCGACGGCTCGAGCTTTCCTGATCTCGAGATCGACGTCGAGAGCGCCGAACAGCGCAACATCTACCGGCGCATCTTCAAGCGATTCGGGTCGCAGCGAGCGGCGCTCGTGAGCATGCAGAACGGGTACCGTGCACCCGGCGGCGCCCAGCGCAGCGGACTCCCGCTCGGCCTCGACGAGGGGGAAGCCGGAGACATCGCGAAGCGGCTCGACGGCCTCCCGCTTGATGTCTCCACTCCACCATGGGGCGTGATCCTCGGCGACGCCGGGTTGCTCGACCGCACTCCCGTCCAGCCGAGCGGGGTCGGCCTTCCCATGAGCCAGTTCGAGAAGGACGACATCGGTCGGATCGGCGTCATCAAGCTGGGCCTGGTCGGCGTGCGGCTGCAGAGCTCGATGGCGTTCGCCGCGAGAGAAGTCGAGCGGATCGAGGGGATCGCGATCGACCTCGACGCGGTGCCCCTCGACGACGAGCCAACCTACGAGCTCATCCGCTCGACGCGCACGCTCGGCTGCTTCGAGATCGAATCACCGGCCCGACGCGAGCCTGCCGGGCGGGTGGGTCCCCGCGCGTTCAGCGACCTCATCACGGACGGCGGACTTGCCCAGGCAATGCCGACTTACCAGACGGCGTGGCTCAAGGCGCATCATCCCGAGGCCTTCCTCGCGGGGGTCTTCGAGCACGAGCCCGGAATGTGCCCCAAGCGGGTGCTCGTTGCGGAAGCGCGCCGCATGGACGTTCCGATCCTGCCGCTGGACATCAACGCGAGCCGGGACGAATACCGCGTAGAGCGCGTCGAGGAGGGACCCGATGCGGGGAGGCTCGGGATCCGGTTCGCGCTCAAGGGGATCACCGGTGTGTCCGAGGCCGAGCTGCGCCGGATCGTCGACGGGCAGCCCTACGCGACCATCGCCGACCTCCGGGATCGAGCGCGCCTCTCGAGGTCGTCGCTCCGCCGGCTCGCCGAGCTCGGCGCGCTCGACTCGCTGCACCGTGACGTCGCGGCCCGCGGCAGCCGGGCCGATCTCCTGGCGCACCTCGCACAGCTCGCCTCACGGCCGGCATCGCGGCGGGACGAGCCGATCGAGGGCCAGCTCGCCCTCGACATCGCCTGACGCCGGCCCCGCGGGGCATCCTGTCCTGCCCGGACCGGCGTCGGCGTCCGCGGCGTGATGGTGCAGCAGGGGGCCCCGCCGTTTCCGATAGGCTTGACGATGGCTGGCTGTGGTCCCCGTATGCCACAAGCTATGAAGCCGAGAGATCAAGAGGAGACGCCCGTGTCAGATGCCCAGCAGATCACCGTTTTCGTGGACGGCGAAGAACGCACCGTCACGCCGGGCACCACGGGAGCGGACCTCTTCGAGGGTCGCCGCGAGATCGTCGTCGTTCGCGTCGATGGCGTCCTGAAGGACCTCGACCAGCCGATCCCGGCGATGGCTGTCGTTGAGGGCGTTGACATCGCGTCTCAGGACGGCCTCAATGTCCTGCGCCACTCGACGGCCCACGTCATGGCGCAGGCCGTCCAGCAGCTCCGCCCCGATGCGAAGCTCGGCATCGGCCCGTACATCAAGGACGGCTTCTACTTCGACTTCGACGTCGAGGAGCCGTTCACGCCCGAGGACCTGCGGACCCTCGAGAAGATGATGCTCAAGATCGTCAACCAGAACCAGCTCTTCCGCCGGCGCGTCGTCACGGAGGTCGAGGCCGGTGCGGCGATGGCCAACGAGCCGTACAAACTCATCATCCTGGGCGCCAAGGACAACCAGTCCGAGGGCGCTGAGAAGGAGGGCGCGAACGTCGAGGTTGGCGTCGGCGAGATCACGATCTACGACAACGTGGACCGCAAGACGGGCGACGTCGTGTGGTGCGACCTGTGCCGCGGACCGCACCTGCCGAACACGAAGCTCATCTCCAATGCGTTCGCTCTGACGCGCTCCGCCGCCGCGTACTGGCTCGGCAGCGAGAAGAACAAGCAGCTCCAGCGCATCTACGGCACCGCGTGGCCCACGAAGGAAGCGCTCAAGGAGTATCAGGACCGCATCGCGGAGGCTGAACGGCGCGATCACCGCAAGCTCGGTGCCGAACTCGACCTCTTCTCGTTCCCGGACGAACTCGGCTCGGGCCTGCCGGTCTTCCACCCCAAGGGCGGCATCATCAAGCGCGAGATGGAAGACTACGTGCGCCGTCGGCACATCGAGGAGGGCTTCCAGTACGTCGGGACCCCGCACATCTCGAAGGACGGCCTGTTCCACACCTCAGGGCACCTGCCGTACTACGCAGACACGATGTTCCCGCCGCTCCACGTCGACGAGGAACGCGATGAGGAAGGCAACATCGTCAAGCCCGGGCAGGACTACCGCCTCAAGGCGATGAACTGCCCCATGCACAACCTCATCTACCGCTCGCGGGGCCGGTCCTATCGGGAGCTGCCGATGCGGCTCTTCGAGTTCGGGCACGTCTACCGCTACGAGAAGTCCGGCGTCGTTCACGGCCTGACCCGCGTTCGCGGCTTTGCGCAGGACGATTCCCACTCCTACGTGACGAAGGAGCAGGCGCCCGGCGAGGTCAAGCACCTGCTGGACTTCATCCTCTCGCTCCTGCGCGACTTCGGCCTGAACGACTTCTACCTCGAGCTCTCGACCCGCGATCCTGAGTCAGACAAGTTCATCGGCACCGATGAGCAGTGGGAGGAAGCCACCGCAGTCCTCGAGCGTGTGGCCAGGGAGACCGGCCTCGAGCTCGTGCCGGATCCGGGCGGGGCGGCGTACTACGGTCCGAAGATCTCGGTTCAGGCCAGAGACGCGATTGGCCGCACGTGGCAGATGTCCACGGTGCAGTACGACTTCAACCAGCCCGCGCGGTTCGGCCTCGAGTATCAGGCTGCAGACGGCACTCGTCAGGAGCCGGTCATGATCCACGCGGCGAAGTTCGGGTCGATCGAACGCTTCCTCGGGGTGCTCACCGAGCACTACGCGGGTGCCTTCCCCGCGTGGCTTGCGCCCGTTCAGGTTGTGGCGATCCCGGTCGCCGAGGCTTTCAACGACTACCTGTACGACGTCGTCGCCCGCCTCAAGAAGGAAGGCATCCGTGCGGAGGTGGACGCCTCGAGCGACCGGTTCCCGAAGAAGATCCGGACGGCCAGCAAGGAAAAGGTGCCGTTCGTGCTCATCGCCGGGGGCGAGGACGCGGAGGCCGGGGCGGTCTCGTTCCGCTTCCGGGACGGAAGCCAGGACAACGGTGTGCCGGTCGAAGAGGCGATCAAGCGCATCGTAGAGGCCGTTCGGACGAGGGCTCTCTGATATGGCCGAGCCCACGGGCGCTGAGGGTCAGCGAGCGCAGTCAGTCACCGATGTCGAAGGATCAGACAGCGAAGTGACGGATTCGTTCGAGCTGCCCGGAACGCCGGATGCCTTCGGGCGCCTGTGGACTCCGCACCGCATGGCGTACATCAAGGGTGGGCAGGGCCAGTACAAGGACAAGGAATGCCCGTTCTGTGCTGCTCCGGGCCGGAGCGACGAGGAGTCGCTGATCGTGCACCGGGGCAAGACGTGTTACGCCATCCTCAACCTGTATCCATACAACCCCGGGCACATTCTCGTCTGTCCGTACCGTCATGTGGCCGACTACACCGACATCTCCCGGGAAGAGACGGATGAGATGGCCGCGATGACCCAGGCAGCGATGCGCGTGATCCGCAAGGTTGCCCACCCCCACGGCTTCAACCTCGGGATCAACCAGGGCGATGCCGGCGGTGCAGGGATAGCCGCTCATCTGCACCAGCACGTGGTGCCCCGGTGGGGAGGGGACGGCAACTTCCTGCCGATCATCGCCCAGACGAAGCAGATCACGCAGACCCTCGATGAGACGAGGGGCCTCCTCGCCGATGCGTGGCCCGAGGACGGAGTGCTTGTGGACGGAAAGGGCGCGGGTGCTCAATAGACACGCCCGGGCGCTGTTCACGCGGCTCTTCGCCCCGCTCGCCAACGCTCTGATCCGTGCCGGGATCTCACCGGATGTCGTGACCTTCATCGGAACCGCGGGCGTCACCGCCTCGGCCCTCATCCTGTTTCCGCTCGGCCACCTGTTCTGGGGTGTCGTAGCGATCACGCTGTTCGTCTTCTCAGACGTCCTCGACGGGATCATGGCGCGCCTCGTGAACCGGAAGGGCCGCTGGGGAGGCTTCCTCGACTCGACCCTCGACAGGGTCCAGGACGATGCAATCTTCCTCGGGCTCGCGCTGTGGTTCTACGGCGGGGGGCACGACGACGGAACGGGTGCCCTCGCCGTCGTCTGCATCCTTCTCGGCAACCTCGTCTCGTATGCCCGCGCGAAAGCGGAGTCCCTCGGATACGAGGCGAACGTCGGCGTTGCCGAGCGGGCTGAGCGGCTCGTCTCGGTGCTCGTTGTCGCGGGCCTGTGCGGTCTCGGCCTCCCGACTCCGTTCCTTTTCTGGACCCTCGCCGTCCTCGCCGCCGCGAGTGCTGTCACTGTGGTGCAGCGCGTGGTCGCTGTCCGCTCCCAAACGAAGGCGGAGTCCGGCTCTGCCTGATTGCGGCGTTGTACAGTCGCCCACTCCGGCCTAGGGGCGGCTGTCACGTCGCACGGATCACAACCGGGCTCGTGCGGCGATAGACTGGGAGCAACCCCAAGGATTTCCCTGTCATGACGGCCGGATCCCTCCGACCGTCCGCCAGCAAGCCAATAGAAAGACGAGCACGTGTCTACTGAAGCAAATTCCTCGGCTCCGACCACCGGCAGCGACCGCGTCAAGCGCGGTATGGCGGAGATGCTCAAGGGCGGCGTCATCATGGACGTCGTCAACGTCGAGCAGGCGAAGATCGCCGAGGACGCCGGCGCCGTGGCCGTGATGGCCCTCGAGCGAGTCCCTGCCGACATCCGCGCCCAGGGCGGCGTGTCCCGCATGTCGGACCCGGACATGATCGACTCGATCATCGAGGCTGTCTCGATCCCGGTCATGGCCAAGGCCCGCATCGGCCATTTCGTCGAGGCCCAGGTCCTGCAGTCCCTCGGCGTGGACTACATCGACGAGTCCGAGGTCCTGACCCCGGCCGACTACGAGAACCACATCGACAAGTGGCAGTTCACGGTCCCGTTCGTGTGCGGTGCGACCAACCTCGGCGAGGCGCTGCGCCGGATCAACGAGGGCGCGGCCATGATCCGCTCCAAGGGCGAGGCCGGCACGGGCGACGTCTCCAACGCCACCACTCACATGCGCAAGATCCGCGCCGAGATCAAGCGCCTGACCACCATGGCCGAGGACGAGCTCTACGTCGCGGCCAAGGAGCTCCAGGCCCCGTATCAGCTCGTGCGCGAGATCGCCGAGACGGGCAAGCTCCCCGTCGTGCTCTTCACCGCCGGCGGCATCGCGACCCCGGCGGACGCGGCGATGATGATGCAGCTCGGCGCCGACGGCGTCTTCGTCGGCTCGGGCATCTTCAAGTCCGGCAACCCCGCCCAGCGGGCCGCCGCCGTCGTCAAGGCCACGACGTTCTTCGACGACCCGGACATGATCGCGAAGGTCTCCCGCGGCCTGGGCGAGGCCATGGTCGGCATCAACGTCGACGAGATCCCCGAGCCCCACCGCCTCGCCGAGCGCGGCTGGTGACCGGACTTAGAACCGGATAGCCGCTTCTAGAGGCAACGACGACGGCCCGCACCTGATCGCTCAGGTGTGGGCCGTCGTCGTACTCTGAAGACTTCACCTCGGAAGCTGGCAGAGTGCTCGCGTCTCAGACGAGGCCACGCCTCGTGAGCAGCGGCGCGACGTCGGCATCGCGCCCGCGGAAAGCGCGGAACGAGTCAAGCGGGTCCCGTGAGAAACCACGGGACAGGAGTTCGGTACGGAACGTTTCGCCGTTAGAGCGAGTCAGTCCGCCGTTCTCCTTGAACCACTCCACCGTGTCCGCGTCGAGGACCTCGCTCCAGATATAGGACCAGTAGCCAGCGGCGTACCAGCCACCGGCAAAGATGTGCTGGAAGTAGCCCGTGCGGTAGCGGGGAGGAACAAGGGGAACGGCGACTCCAGCACCTTCGAGCGCACGCGCCTCAAACTCGAGGACGTCGCCGGGGTCCTCGCCGGCAGCGAGCCGGTGCCACGCGAGGTCCAAGAGGGCAGCTCCCAGATACTCTGTCGTCGCGTAGCCCTCGCCCCACAGCTGTGCCGCGTCGAGCGCCTCGATCTGGGAGCTCGGAAGCGGCTCGCCGGTCTCGTAGTGCCGCGCGTAGTTGGCGATCACTTCGGGCCAGAGGAGCCACATCTCGTTGACCTGTGATGGGTACTCGACGAAATCGCGTGGGACGTTCGTGCCGGAGAACTTCGGGTACTCGACGTCGGAGAGAAGCCCATGAAGGGCGTGCCCGAACTCGTGGAAGGCGGTACGGGCCTCATCGAGGGTCAGGAGGGTGGGCTCGCCGGGAGCGGGCTTCTTGATGTTGAGGTTGTTGATGACAACCGGCCGGTCGCCCGTGAGCCTTGCCTGCTCAACGAGAGCGTTCATCCACGCGCCGCCGCGCTTAGTGGGCCGGGCGAAGTAGTCGCCCAGGAACAGCCCGAGACCAGCACCATCTGCGTCGAAGACCTCCCAGACCCGCACGTCCTCGTGGTAGCCGACCAGGTCGGGGCGTTCCTCGAAGCGGAGCCCGTAGAGCTGGCCCGCCGCAAAGAAGACCCCGTCCCGCAGGAGCCGGTCGAGCTCGAAGTACGGCCGGAGTGCCTGCTCGTCCACGGCGTACCGCTCGCGACGCACCTTGGCGGAGTAGAAGGCCCAGTCCCACGGCTCAAGGTCATGGCCCGCCGTCTCTGCGAGCACCCGGGCCTCGGCCGCGGCGTTACGCACCGCCGGCGGCGTGAGCTGGCCCAGCATGGTGCGCACGGCATCGGCTGAGGGCGCCGTCTGATCATCCACCGCTAGGTCAGCAAAACTCGCGTAACCGAGGAGCTCGGCCTTCTCCGCCCGAAGGCGCACCATGTCCCGGACTAGGCCAAGGACGTCGGTATCGCCGCCCGAGCTTCCACGGGCCACCGACGCCTCGAAGATCCGTCGGCGGACCTCGCGGTTCTCGAGGACGGCGAGCACGGGCTGTCCCGTCGGCTGGATGAACGTGATGAGCCAGCCGGCGTCGTGCCCTGCGGCGCGCGCTGCCTGCTCGGCGCTCGCGCGGCCATCGGGGGACATGCCCGCGAGCTCGTCCTCGTCAGTGATGAGAACCGCGGCCCTATTGATGCCCTTCGAAACGCGCTGGCCGTATTCCGTCCCGAGCCGCGAGAGCTCTGAATTGAGTTCATGGAGCCGGCTTTGGCCGGCGTCATCAAGGTCCGCTCCGGCTCTGCGGAAGTCGTTGAGCCATTCGGCAACGAGCCGGCACGATTCCGGGTCGAGTCCGGAAGTGTCGATGGCCGCAAACCGGTCCCGGAGAGCGCGATTGAGAAGGATCGCGTCGTCATGAGCGCTCAGCTTGGGCATAATGTCGGTCTCGAGCGCGCGGATGGACTCCGTCCCGTGCGACGAGACCAGCGTGGTGAATGATTCGACGGCACGCAGGAGCGTCTTGCCCGAGCGCTCGAGTGCCACGGCGGTGTTCTCGAACGTCGGTGACTCGGCGTTCTCGGTGATCGCCGCGATCTCGGCGAGCTGTTCCGCGATGCCAGCCGCCACGGCTTCCGCGTAATGCGAGTCGCTGATCTCAGCGAAAGGCGGCAGGCCGTAGGGGAGCGGGCTGGGTGCCAGGAGCGGGTTGGTCATGAAAGGAGCCTTTCACGCAGTGGGGCCCCGGGCAAGCGCCCGGAGCCCCATCGCCTTCTAGGGCGAGGCCCGCCGCTCTGTGTCGCGCCTCAGTCCTGGGCGAACACGAGGGACATCGGCGTGGCCTGCGAACCCTGGCCCTGCGGATTGTCCTTGAACATTCCTGCGATCGTCTCCTTGGGGAGCCCGGTGTCATGCCCCATGACGACGACGCCGAGGTCGTTCGCGTCCATGACCGCGGTCCCGCCGAACGAGGCAACGGCGTCGGCGGGAAGCGCCGCGCGGATCGCGGCGCTCAGCGAGCGGGCGACGCCGTCTGGATCCTTGGGGGCGAGCTTCACGGAGTTGCTTGCGGCACCCAAGCTGTAGGGCGTCGCGCCGTCGATCGCGTTGATGTTGTGGCCCACGACGTCGTAGAACACGCCGCTCCTGCCCTGGAACTTCCCGACGACGGAGGCAGCTGCGGCCTTGGCGATGAGCGGCAGGCCGACCTCGTTGATCGCGATCTGCATGGACCAAGGGCTTCCGAGCCCGATCCCGGCTGGCGTGCGCGTGACAAAGCGGCTGAGCACGCGGGCCGCGGGCGAGACCTCGATCTCCCAGACAGGGAAGGAGCGGCCCTGCGTGATCGCAACGATCTTCTCGCTCACGAGCAGGTACCAGGGGCGGCCTTCCACTGCCTTCCGAGCGTCCTCAGGAGCGTCGGGAAGGCCGGAGAAGAACCGCTCGACGTACCCGGTCACGGCGGGTGCAAGCTCGGTGGAGCGCGCGAAGACCTCAGTCTGGAGGGGGTAGCGGCGGAACGTGCGCTCTGCCGAGACGATGTCGAGTTCCTTGCCGGGGTTGGCTTCGTAGTCGCTCTTGCCTGCCTTGACGTCGGCCGGCGCCTCGTCCTTGTCAATGAACTCGCGGAACCAGAGCTCCACGTTGAGGAGCCGCCAGAAGATCATCGTGTCGGCGTCGTTCTTGCCGTTGAGGTACTCCTCGAACGCGGTGAGGACCTGTTCGCGGTCCCAGTAGGGGCGGTTGTAGAAGGAGTTCGACATGAAGACCTTGTAGATCCGCTCCTTCATGAGCTTGAACCACTCCGCCTCGGGCGTGGTGAACCCGATCTTGTTGCGGCGGTTGCTGATCTTCTCAGGCAGGAGGCCCCGGGTCGCGTCCCGCAGGATGCGCTTGTTCCAGCCCTCCTTGATGATCGCCTCGTCGGAGAGGCTGAAGAGGTACTTCACGACCTCCTTGTCGAGGAACGGCACGCGTCCTTCGAGCGAGAAGCGCATCGTGTTCTTGTCCTCGTAGCGCAGAAGCGAGGGGAGCGACTTCTCGAAGAGGTCGTCGATGAGGCGCAGCTTGAGGTTCGCGGGGATGTTGCCGAACGCCTCGCCGCTGAACTTCTGCGCCCAATCCCGCTTGAGGAGGGTGCCCATCGAGACAGTCTTCTTCCCGCTCGCCATGCCCTTCAGGCGGAAGCGGCCGAGGCGGTAGAAGATGTCGAGGCTCGACGACGATTCTCTCGCGAGCGTCGCGAAGTCGCCGTCGTCCTTCAGCTGGCGCAGATAAGCGAAGTAGTAGGGGATGTAGCCCGCCATCATCTCGTCTGCGCCCTGGCCGTCGAGGAGAACGGTTACGTGCTTGCTCGCCTCCTTCATGACGCAGTACTGCGCGTAGGGACCGGAGGAGATGATGGGCTCCTCCATGGTCCGGACGAAGTCGACGAGGTCCGCATCGAAGCTCTCGGGCGTCGGCTTGATCTTGTGTGCCTCGATGCCGCCCCGGCAGACCGCGATCGCTGCGTCGGCATAGGCCTCTTCGTCGTTGATGGCATTCGGGAACACGGCGCTGAAGGTGTTCTGCTTCGCACCGACGGCCTCAAGGCCGTCGGCGTTCTCCTGCATGAGGCGGTTGATGGTGACGACTACGGCCGAGGAGTCGAGGCCGCCCGAGAGTGCGCTTCCCACAGGCACCTCGGAGTTGAGCCGGATCCGGATCGCTTCGGTAAAGCGACGGCGGTACTCCTCGACGACGTCGGGGGTGTACGGCGTCTTGACCTGTGCGAGCTCTTCGAGCTCTTCACGAAGGCGCGTGTAGCTCGAGATGCGGAAGCGCCCGGTCGCGAGCTCGATCGTCATCATCTCGCCCGGGAGCAGCTTCTGAACACCGTCGAAGAAGGTCTCCGCGGTGTCGTCGTGGATCCGGAAGCGGAGGTACCGGTACAGGATGCGCTCGTTGGGCTTCGCCTCGATCTTTCCCGACGCGAGAAGCGGCTTGATCTCGGAGGCGAAGAGGATCTGCGGCTCACGCTCGGTCCCGGCGTTGGCCCAGTAGAGCGGCTTGATGCCGAAGTGGTCGCGCGCGAGGACGAGGCGGCCCAGGCGCCGATCGAGGATCGCGAGGCCGAACATGCCGTTGAAGCGGTCGAAGGCCTCGCTGCCCCACTCCTCGTACGCCTGGAGGACTACCTCTGTATCGGACACGGTCAGGAAAGTCCGGCCGAGATCCTCGAGTTCGGCGCGCAGCTCGCGGTAGTTGTAGACCTCGCCGTTGTAGACGAGGACGGTCTCGCCGTCGGCGCTGATCATCGGCTCCTGGCCGTGAGCGCGGTCGACGATCGCGAGGCGGCGGTGTGCGAGGCCCACCCCGCCCTGTCCCGCGGAATCAGCGAGGGGATCATCGATGAAGTAGCCCTCGCCGTCTGGGCCGCGGTGCTGGATGCAGCTGTTCATAGCGTCGAGCAGAGCCTGATCCTGACCGAACCCGTAGTAGCCGGCGATACCGCACATCGTGCAATCCTCAATCTGTTGTCGTCACACGGTCCGCCGTCCATGCTACCGGCGCAGCCCTCCCCGGCCGGGGCCAGGGCGTTCCCAACGCGGCCCGGTTTCGTTCGCGACTAGACTGGATGGGTGAATTCGCTGCCTACTCCCGCTTCGGACCCAACCGCCCAGCCAGCGCTGCGCGTCGGCGTTCTCGCGCTGCAGGGTGACGTGCGCGAGCATGTCGCCGCCCTCGAGTCTCTCGGGGCCCAAGCGGTCAAGGTGCGCCGCCCAGAGGAACTCGAAGAGGTGGACGGCCTGGTGGTCCCTGGAGGGGAATCGACCACGATCGACAAGCTCGCGCGGTCGTTCGGCCTCGCCGAACCGCTTCGCGAGAAAATCCGGGACGGCTTCCCCGTGTTCGGTTCGTGCGCCGGCATGATCCTGCTCGCAGACGAGATTGCAGATCCGGCCGAGGATCTCAACGGCGCGCCACAGGAGACGTTCGGCGGCCTGGACATCACGGTGCGGCGCAATGCCTTCGGGCGCCAGCGGGAGTCGTTCGAAACGGATCTCGACTTCAAGGACATCGATCAGTCCGGGGGGCCTGTGCATGCGGTTTTCATCCGCGGACCCTGGGTTGAGCGGGTGGGTTCCTCCGTTGAGGTGCTCGCCGAGGTCGACCCCGAGCACGCGTCCCACACGGCTACGCTCGGGGGCCGGTCTAGAATTGTCGCAGTCCGTTCAGGAAACTTGCTCGCGACATCGTTCCATCCCGAGGTGACGGGCGAGCGGCGGGTCCATGAACTTTTCATCCGCATGATCAAGGGAGAAGCGTAGGCATGTCCGGCCACTCCAAATGGGCGACCACGAAGCACAAGAAGGCTGTCATCGACGCCAAGCGTGCCAAGGCATTCGCCAAGTACATCAAGACGATCGAGGTCGCGGCGCGCCTCGGAGGCCCTGACCTGTCCGGCAACCCTGCCCTCGATCTGGCGGTCTCGAAGGCAAAGAAGAACTCGGTCCCGAATGACAACATCGATCGGGCCATCAAGCGGGGCGCGGGCCTGACCGGCGAGGCGATCGAGTACACGGAGATCATGTATGAGGCGCGTGGCCCTCAGGGCTCGGCGCTGCTCATCGAGTGCCTCACCGAGAACCGGAACCGCGCTGCCGCGGATGTCCGCCTCGCGGTCACACGCAACGGCGGCAGCATGGCCGATCAGGGATCGGTGAGCTATCTCTTCAACCGCAAGGGTGTCGTGAGCCTCCCGAAGAACGGCCTCTCGGAGGACGACGTGCTCATGGCAGTCCTGGACGCCGGTGCTGAGGAGGTCAAGGACGCGGGCGAGAACTGGGTCGTCTACTCCGAGCCCAACGATCTCCAGGCTCTGCGCGACGCGCTCAACAGCGCCGGAATCGAGTACGACACCGACGAGGCGGAGTTCGTGCCATCCATGGAGGTGGAGCTCGAGGCCGACGCGGCCCGCAAGTTCGTGAGGCTTGTCGACGCCCTCGAGGATCTCGACGACGTCCAGAACGTCTACACGAACGCGGATATGAGCGAGGAGGTCATGGCGGCCCTCGAGGCCGAGTGACCCCGCCGTGGCATCGACTCCCGGGGGCGAGACCCCTCAGCTGCGCGTCCTCGGCGTCGACCCGGGCCTCACCCGGTGCGGCCTCGGCGTCGTCGATGTAGCGCGCGACCGCAGGGCGACGCTCGTAGGCGTCGGCGTCGTCGGGACCAGCGCGGACGAGCCGCTCGACGCCCGCCTGCTTGTCATCGCGCGCTCGATCGACGAGTGGCTTGATCGCTACGAGCCCGAGGTCGTCGCCGTCGAGCGCGTCTTCTCGCAGCTGAACGTGAGCACAGTCATGGGCGTTGCCCAAGCCTCGGGAATCGTCATCGCGGCTGCTGCACGCCGGGGCATCCCTGTCGCCCTGCACACGCCGTCCGAGGTCAAGGCCGCGGTCACGGGCAGTGGGCGCGCAGACAAGGCGGCTGTCACGCGCATGGTCACGAAGATCCTGCGGCTTGAGGCTTCGCCTCGGCCGGCCGACGCCGCGGATGCGCTCGCCCTGGCTCTCGCCCATGCGTGGCGAGGCGCGGCTCCGGGCTCGCCGTCGGCGGTGGGAAGGACGACGGCGATGACAGCGAGTGCGTTGACGCCGGCGCAGAGGTTGTGGGCGGAAGCGGAGTCGAAGGCGCGCCGAAAGACCTAACTGCTGGGAGCGGGCGGAGAAATGGCCAGCAGCGGAGTCGAAGGCGCGCCGAAAGACCTAACTGCTGGGAGCGGGCGGAGAAATGGCCAGCAGCGGAGTCGAAGGCGCGCCGCAGGCCCTGACCCTTTCTGTTCCCAAACCCCGGTAACTTGTTCGTAGATATGTTCGGACGGCAGAAGGAGCCCTCACCGTGATCAGCTTCCTCCGTGGCGCGGTCTCCCATGTGGGGCTCGGTTCCGGCGTCATCGACGTCGGGGGAGTGGGCATGGCCTTCTCGGCCACGCCCCAGACTCTGGCTGGCCTGAGGGTGGGCGAGGAAGGTACTGTCCATACGCTCATGGTCGTCCGAGAGGATTCGCTCACTCTGTTCGGCTTCGCCTCGCCCGAGGAGCGGGAGGTGTTCGAGGTGCTGCTCGGCGTCGCTGGTGTGGGGCCCCGGCTTGCCCTCGCAGTCCTCGCGGTGCACAGTCCCGAGGCTGTGCGGGTCGCGGCGCACTCGGAAGACGCGAAGGCGTTCACGAAGGTGCCGGGCATCGGCCCCAAGGTAGGCGCCCGCCTCGTCCTGGAACTCAAGGGCAAGCTCGTCCCGCTCGGCACGGGCGGCGAGCACGCGCCGTCGTCCGCTGGCTCGTCTGGGACAGCGTGGAAGCCGCAGGTGGTTGACGCGATGACGTCGCTGGGTTGGTCTGAGAAGGACGCCTCGACGAGTATCGAACGTGCTCTCGAGGACCGCCCGGACCTTGCGGAAGCGGGAAATGTTCCTGAGATCCTGCGGACTACGCTTCGCTGGCTGGGCCAAGGCGCGAGGACTCCCGTGAAGTCAGGCACTCGTGGCTGAGCCGTCCCTCGTCTCGGGTGGCGAGGAGCCTGAAGAGCGAGCGATCGAGGCTGCCCTTCGGCCCAAGCACCTCGACGACTTCGTAGGGCAGCAGCGTGTGCGGCGGCAGCTCTCGCTGGTGCTCGAGGCGTCGCGGCTAAGGGGCCGCAGCGCAGACCATGTTCTGCTCTCTGGGCCGCCCGGTCTCGGCAAGACGACTCTCGCCATGATCATTGCAGCGGAGATGAACGCGCCTCTGCGGATTTCGTCGGGGCCGGCCATCCAGCACGCAGGAGATCTGGCGGCGATTCTTTCCTCGCTGTCCGAAGGCGAAGTCCTGTTTCTCGATGAGATCCACCGTATGTCCCGCCCTGCGGAGGAAATGCTCTACATGGCGATGGAGGACTTCCGGGTCGACATCGTCGTGGGTAAGGGTGCTGGGGCCACGGCGATTCCGCTGGATCTTCCTCCGTTCACCCTGGTGGGCGCCACAACGCGAGCCGGACTCCTGCCCGGCCCGCTGCGCGACCGGTTTGGCTTCACCGGCCACCTCGAGTTCTACTCGGTCGAGGAGCTCGAACTCGTGTTGCGCCGGTCCGCGGGACTGCTCGACCTGCGCGTCACGTCCGCGGGCTTCACTGAGGTGGCGGGCCGCTCGCGCGGAACGCCCCGCATCGCCAACCGCCTCCTCCGGCGCGTGCGGGACTGGGCGCTCGTCCACCGCATCGAACAGATCGATGCCCGGGCTGCGGCGGCAGCGCTCGACATGTACGAAGTGGACGCGAAAGGCCTCGACCGGCTCGACCGCGGGGTCTTGTCAGCGCTCGTGACCAAGTTCGGGGGAGGGCCGGTGGGCCTTTCGACGCTCGCAATCGCGGTTGGCGAGGAGCCCGAAACCGTCGAGACCGTGGCGGAGCCATACCTCGTCCGGGAAGGTCTTATGGGGCGCACGCCCCGGGGCCGCATCGCGACTCCCGCCGCCTACGAGCACTTGGGGCTTCCGCTTCCGCCTGACGCCCCGTTCGCCTACAGCGCAACGCTGTTCGGGCCGGGCTCAGCTCCTGCAGCCGACGACGACGCCAACGACGCCGAATTTCTGACCGACTGGAACTGAGAGCTCGCGTGCCTCCGGGAACTCTTGGGGACGCTTACCCGTAGACTGAGATAAGACATCCTGCACGGCGGGACGTCATGCCGTGCCCGGAAACAGCCGGGTCCGACGCGCATTCCTAGGCAGCGCGTCCCAGCAACAGATTGGACTCAGCCATGGACTTGATGACCATCCTCCTGCTTGTCATCTTCGCGTTCTTCATCTTCACGATGTTCCGACGCAACAAGAAGGCGCAGGCACAGCAGGCCGAGATGCGCACGAAGTTCGTCCCCGGCGTCGAGGTCATGACGAACTTCGGTCTCTTCGGGAGGATTCTCTCCGTCGACGACGCCGAGAACAAGGTTGTGCTTGAACTCTCTCCAGGCGCGACTGCGACTGTCCACCGCCAGGCCGTCTCGAAGGTCGTCGAGCCGGCGGTTCCCGCCGAGGGCGAGGCGATGCCGACGGAAACCGGCGCTGAGGGCTCGACGTTGGAGCCCCGCTTCGGGGAGCGGCCGGAGACCCAGCGTCCGGAGGTCCAGCGCCCCGAGATCGGGCGGCCCGAAGCGCAGCTGCACGAGACGCCCGAGCAGACGCTCCGGCGTCTCGAAGGCGAAGGCAAGTAAGGCATTTCGCCTCCCCCGCGCGCGGGCCGACCGCGCGCGGGTTTCGTTCCGACCAGGAGTAAGGAACTCATGGCACGTTCCCGCAGCAAGCGGCCGGGAGTCAGGACGCTCGTCTGGCTCGTCGTCTTGTTCGTCGCGCTCGTTTCGGTGCTCGGTGGCGGTGCCATCGCAGGTCAGGCCTCGTGGGCGCCGAAGCTCGCGCTCGACCTCGAGGGCGGGACGCAGATGATCCTCTCCCCGAAGACCACCAGCGGCGGCGCGGTGAACCAGGATCAGCTCAATCAGGCTGTCCAGATCATCCGTCAGCGCGTTGACGGTTCGGGTGTGTCCGAGGCGCAGATCAGCACCGAATCCGGGCGGAACGTCGTCGTCAACCTCCCTGGCATCCCGTCTGCTCAGACCCGCCAGCTCATCCAGGCCTCGGCGGACATGAACTTCCGCCCCGTGCTCACGGCCGGCGATCCGGGCGCGGTGCCCCAGAATCAGCTCGTTCCGGACAACCAGCTGCCCAACCCGACGGCCAAGCCCGCGAACGCAAGCGACACCAACTGGATTACGGCTGCGCTGTACAAGCAGTACGAGGCGCTCGACTGCACGAAGCCACAGGCCGAGTCGACCCAGCGTTCGGATCCGTCGAAGCCGCTCGTCACGTGCCAGCCCGCGGCGAACGGCAACCCGGCCGTGAAGTACATTCTGGGTCCCGTTGAGATCCCTGGTTCAGACATCTCCGGTTCGACCTACGGCCTTGTACAGGGCCAGCAGGGCGCAGTGACGAACCAGTGGGCGGTGAACATCCAGTTCAACGCAGACGGCACGAAGAAGTTCAAGGACGTCACCCAGCGACTCAACGGCTTCTACACGGCGGCCAGCAGTTCGGGCACTCCGGATCCGCGAGCGCAGTTCGCCATTGTGCTCGACGACAAGGTGCTTTCGGCGCCGCAGGCCCTCGCGGTCATCACGGACGGCAATCCGCAGATCACGGGCAACTTCACTCAGCAGACTGCTCAGACGCTTTCCGATCAGCTGCGCTTCGGAGCCCTCCCGATCAGCTTCGACATCCAGAGCGAGCAGCAGATTTCCGCGACGCTCGGCACTCAACAGCTTGAAATGGGTCTTCTGGCCGGCATCATCGGCCTGCTCCTCGTGGTGGTCTACTCGCTGTTCCAGTACCGTGCCCTCGGCTTCGTGACGATCGCGTCGCTCGTCGTGGCCGGGCTCCTGACGTATCTCGCGATCACGATCCTCGGCTGGACCGAGAACTACCGGCTCTCGCTTGCCGGCGTCGCGGGCCTCATCGTCGCCATCGGCCAGACGGCGGACTCGTTCATCGTCTACTTCGAACGCATTCGTGATGAACTGCGCGAAGGCAGAGGCCTTGTATCCGCCGTTGAGAACGGCTGGCGGCGCGCAAAGCGCACGGTGCTGGCATCCAAGGCCGTCAACCTGCTCGCCGCCGTCGTGCTGTACTTCGTCGCGGTCGGCAACGTGCAGGGTTTCGCCTTCACGCTCGGCCTCACGGCGATCGCAGACCTTCTCGTGGTGTTCATGTTCACCCACCCAACCCTCCAGGTCATCGCCCGGACGAAGTTTTTCGGCGAGGGGCACCGCTTCTCCGGCCTCGACCCGGTCCAACTCGGAGCGGTTCCTCTCTACCGGGGCGCGGGTCGTTTGAGGGAGGCCTCCGCGGCCGCCCAGTCGTCGCTCAAGCCGAAGAACGCGGCCGCTGCGCGTGAGGCAGGTCGCCGCATGACCATCGCCGAGCGCCGGGCGGCCGAGGCCCAGGCGAAGGGCGAGGGACAGGCCGATCTCGCTGCAGCGGGCAAGAGCACACAGCGCAACGAGCGCTCCCAGGAGGAGAACTGATGTCGACGACCACCCTCGCCCGCTTCGGCAACGACCTCTACTCGGGCAAGCGCTCCTACGACTTCGTCGGCAAGAAGAAGCTGTGGTTCATGATCGCGGGCATTGCCGTGCTCATCGCGATCGTCGTGCCGATCCTCCGTGGAGGGTTCAACCTCAGCATCGACTTCCGCGGCGGATCCCAGTTCACCATTTCGGCCGCGAAGACGAACGACACCCTGCCGGGCGAGAATGCTGTCCACGCGGTGGTGCCGGGCAGCGCTCCCCAGGTCACGACAGTAGCGGGGAACACGGTCCAGGTTCAGACCGATCAGCTGTCCGAGGCCCAGGCCCAGCAGCTCAGGGACAAGCTGGCGACCGCGTACGGCGTCAACCAGAACAACGTGACGTCAACCTTCATCGGTCCGACCTGGGGTGCGGACGTGACGAATCAGGCCATCATCGGCTTCATCGTCTTCGTCCTGCTCGCAGCAGTCCTCATGGCCCTCTACTTCCGAACTTGGAAGATGTCCCTCTCAGCGCTGAGCGGCATGCTCGTGACGATCTTCATCACCGAGGGCGTGTACGCGATCAGCAACTTCGAGATCAGCCCGTCCGCAATCATCGGCTTCCTCACGATCCTTAGCTACTCGCTGTACGACACCGTGGTGGTGTTCGACAAGATCCGCGAGAACACGGCCGACATCAAGACCTCCTCCCGGAGGACTTTCGCCGAAGAGGTCAATCTAGCGGTGAACCAGACCCTCGTCCGTTCCATCAATACGATGATGGTCGCGGTCCTGCCTGTCGCGGCGATTCTCTTCATCGGCGCCGGGCTGCTCGGGGCCGGGACGCTCCGAGACCTCTCGCTCGCGCTGTTCGTCGGCATCCTCGTCGGAACTGCCGCCACGCTGTTCATTGCGGCACCGATGTACGCCGCTCTACGCCAGCGGGAGCCGGACCTGGTGAAGCAGGCCGAGAAGGTTGCCGCCAGGCGGGCATCCGCTGCCGCAGCCAGCACAGTCTAGGCGCCTCGACAAACATAACGACGACGGCCCGAGCGGCCCCCGCTGGAAGGGGAGCGGCTCGGGCCGTTGCCGTACGCGCCGCCGCATGCTCGGCCGCAGTGACGCACAAGGCGTCCCCGCCAGCGAAGCCTTCAGCGAACTAGGGCCCTCGCGGGGAATGTGCACGATTCTTCGAGATGTTGCGAGAGGCATAGACTGAATTAATCCTCTTACCCTTCAGGAGGCTCGCGTGGAGGAGCGCTCGACGCCCGTTCCGGCCCGGTCCGGCGCCCCGCAGTCAGCGGGGTCGGCTGGCAACGGTCAGCCGGAGCTGCGTCGCGCCCAGAGCGACCCGTCCGCACGGGAGGGATCGTCGTCGTCCGCTCCAGCTGCACCCTCCTCGTCGGCGCCGGCTGCCTCAAACTCAACGCCCTCCAACCCCGTTCCCTCGAGCGCATCGCCAGCTCCGGCCGACGTCACGCCGGCTCCGACAGGCTCTATGCCAGCTCCGGGTGGTGCCGCGGCCCGTACCGCTGTTGCACCGCCCCGGCCCGCCGCCGACGATCCGGTCGGTGGTAACAGTCTCCTCGAGCGCCCGATGCTGGGCCGGAGGGATCGGACGTTCTCGAGGCTTGCCAGGCTCACTGGTCGCAGCATTGCGGCCCACTCGCCGATCCTCGAGCCCTTGCTCCGCACGGTCCGTGCCAACAACCCGAGGGAGGATTTCGACCTCATCACTCGGGCCTATGAGGTAGCGGAGCGCAGCCACCAAGGCCAGAAGCGGAAGAGCGGCGACCCGTACATCACCCATCCTGTGGCCGTCGCCACCATCCTCGCGGAACTCGGGATGACGGGCACGACCCTCGCCGCAGCCCTCCTGCACGACACTGTGGAGGACACGACCTACACGCTGGACCAGCTCCGCAAGGACTTCGGTCCCGAGGTTGCGATGCTCGTGGACGGCGTCACCAAGCTCGACAAGGTGCAGTTCGGAGACGCTGCTCAAGCCGAGACCGTCCGCAAGATGGTCGTGGCGATGGCCAAGGACATCCGCGTCCTCGTGATCAAGCTCGCGGACAGGCTCCACAACGCGCGGACCTGGCGTTTCGTCTCTCCGGAGTCTTCGGCCCGCAAGGCCCGGGAGACCCTCGAGATCTTCGCGCCGCTGGCCCACCGGCTCGGCATGAACACCATCAAGTGGGAGCTCGAAGACCTCTCGTTCGCGGCGCTCTACCCGAAGGTGTACGAGGAGATCGTGCGCATGGTGGGCGCGCGGACCCCTGAGCGTGAGAAGCAGTTGGCTGTGATCCGCGACCAGATCGTCGAAGATCTGCGCGGGGCCAAGATCCGCGCCGAGGTGACTGGCCGGCCCAAGCACTACTACTCGATCTACCAGAAGATGATCGTCCGCCAGAAGGAATTCGACGACATCAACGACCTCATGGGCGTCCGAATCCTCGTGGACTCCGTGCGTGACTGCTATGCCGTGCTCGGCGCGATGCATGCGCGGTGGAACCCGCTCCCGGGCCGGTTCAAGGACTATATAGCGATGCCGAAGTTCAACATGTACCAGTCGCTTCACACGACGGTCATTGGGCCGAACGGTCGTCCGGTCGAGATCCAGATCCGCACGCACGAGATGCACCGGCGGGCAGAATACGGCGTCGCGGCTCACTGGAAGTACAAGGACCAGTCGAACAGGAACTCCCATACCCCCACTGGCAAGGCTGCCGAGATGGGCTGGCTCCGCTCGCTTGTGGACTGGCAGCAGGAGACGTCGGACCCTGGGGAATTCCTTGATTCGCTGCGGTTCGAGATCAACGCGAAGGAAGTCTTCGTCTTCACCCCGAAGGGCGAGGTCATGGCCTTGCCTGCGGGCTCGACTCCGGTGGACTTCGCGTATGCGATCCACACCGAGGTGGGGCATAGGACAATCGGCGCGCGCGTCAACGGCAAGCTGGTCCCGCTCAACAGCGAGCTCAATCATGGCGACGTCGTCGAGATCTTCACGTCGAAAGCCGAAGGGGCGGGTCCCAGCCAGGACTGGCAGAACTTCGTCAAGAGCGCCCGGGCCCGCAACAAGATCCGGCAGTGGTTCAGCAAGGAACGCCGCGAGGAGGCCATCGACAAGGGGAAGGAACTGCTCACGCGTGCCATGCGCAAGCAGAACCTCCCGCTTCAGCGGCTTCTGAGCCACGACACGCTTCTGGCTGTGGCTCAGGAGTTCCGGTACCAGGACATCGCGGGTCTGTACGCCGGAATCGGCGATGGGCATGCATCCGCGCAGTCCGTCGTCGAGAAGCTCGTCGACAGCCTTGGGGGCGCCGCTGGGACCGCGGAGGATATCGCCGAGACGATCGCGCCGGCTACCTCCGCGCCGCCGAAGTACTCGGACTCGGGCATCATCGTCAAGGGCGTAGACGACGTATGGGTGAAGCTCGCTCGGTGTTGTACGCCCGTGCCGCCCGATCCGATCCTGGGCTTCGTGACACGCGGCTCGGGCGTCTCCGTTCACCGAACGGACTGCACGAACGCGGCCGGCCTGCGCGCGCAATCTGACCGGATTGTCGAGGTGGCCTGGGCGCCCACGCAGTCGAGCGTCTTCCTCGTCGAGATCCAGGTCGAGGCGCTCGATCGCAAGAGTCTTCTCTCTGACGTCACACGGGTGCTCGCGGAGAACCACGTCAACATCCTCTCGGCGCACGTCCACACATCGAGCGATCGTCTCGCCCTCTCGCGCTTCGCGTTCGAAATGGGCGATCCGAAGTACCTCAACCATGTGCTGAGTGCTGTAAGGCGTATTGACGGCGTCTTCGACGTCTACCGCACCACTGGGAACCGACGCCGGACCTAAAGGCCTCATCGGGTGTTCGAAGCTGTCGCAGCGAGGCGCGTGAGGAGATTGCGGGCGCGCTGCTTGTGTGGTTGACGGGGGAGTGTTTCAAGCGCCCTCGCAACGAGTGAGGGAGTAAGTCCGAGCCCGGGCTGCCCCAACAGCCGCCGCAGCGTCTGCGCCGCGAGCCTGCCCTCGGAGTGGACCGCGATGTCGACGGCGGTGCGGAGCGGACTCGTGACCAGAATCGCCCCGAACTCGAGGACGTCGTAGTCACCCAGGACCACCTCGTGGAGGAGGGCCCCGTGGCCTCGACCGGTGGAAGAGAGCCGCCGCGGTGCAGGTACAAGTAGCACGGGCGCCGGCGGCGGGTGAGCGCACCCGTAGATCCAGGCTGCGGACATCCTGCCCACGACCGTTCGTCGTTTGAGCTGGGCGGTGAGGACAGCAGCTAGGCCCGCTGCTCGCAGTTCCGGGGTCGGCGCGGTCGCGGCCGGAGCGTAGGAGTCGTCCACGAGTTGCTGAAGCACCCCGTCGTTCGCCATGGCTTGAAGCTCTGAGCTCGTAAAAGGACGGCCCGGTACGAGGACCTCGGGCAGGCGGCCCGCGGGAAGCGGCCGCGACGACTTCGGCAGGGGAAGGGGAGCATGGCGCATGGAAGCCATCATGCCTGCAACCGCACGCGGAGGAGGCCCCTTGGGGGCTGAATGTGGATAACTGCGAAGGCCCTGAGCCCCATCCCTTTCGGATGAGGCTCAGGGCCTTCGGGGTCTAAGTCAGCCGAGTTCGCTCGCGGAACGCCGGAGGGTCTCGAGCCAAGACTCACGGGCCTCAAGAGCCTCGCGCGCCTTAGCCGCCTCCCGCGCGTCGCCCGAAGACTCGGCGCGCGTGAGCTCGTCCCGCAGACTGGCGATCGAGGCTTCAAGCTGCGAGAGTGCCGAGTCCGTACGGGCCTGGATCTCGGGGTCGGTCCGGCGCCAGTTCTCGTTCTCTGCGTGCTGGACGGCGTCCTCGACCTTCCGGAGGCCCGCCTCCATCCGGCCCATGTCCGCGCGTGGCACCTTGCCCGCATCCTCCCAGCGGTCACGGATCGACTGCAGAGCGCGCTTGGCCGCGCTGACATCCGTGATCGGGAGCAGCTGTTGCGCCTCTGCGAGAAGCGCCTCCTTGACACTCAGATTGGCCGCGAACTCGCGGTCAACCGCCTCGTTCGCCGCCTGGCGCGCTTCGAAGAACACGTTCTGGGCCGCCCGGAACCGCGTCCACAGCGCGTCGTCTTCCTTGCGATTGGCCCGTGGAGCAGCCTTCCATTCATCCATCAGCCGGCGGTATTCGCCAGCGGCGAAGCCCCAATCCGTAGATGTCTGGAGCGCCTCCGCCTCCGCGATGAGACGCTCCTTCACGGCCTTGGCCGCAGCGTTCGCATTGTCGAGCTGCGAGAAATACGCCCTCCGGTGCCGGTCGAACTGGGTGCGCGCGGCACGGAAGCGCTTCCAGAGGGCGTCTTCCGCGGCCCGACCCAGCCGGAGGCCGGACTTCTGCGAGGTCTTCCACGCCTCGAACAGCTCGTTCATGCGGGCGCCGCTCGTCTTCCACTGAGTCCGCTGGGGGTCCTGCCCTGCGATCGATTCAGCCTCCGCGACGATCGCCTCGCGATTCGCGAGTTCCTCCGCCCGTGCCTTCTCGTGTGCAGCCTTCTGCTCTGCCTCGGCTTCTGCGACTGCGGCGTCGAGGGCGTCGAGCCGGGCTTCGGCCGCGCGGATGTCACCGACCATTGCACGCTCAGTGAGCTGGGCACGCAGATGCCCTGACGCCTTGCGCACATCACCTGCGGCGGCATGTGACGTGACACGCTGCTCGAGGAGCACGATCTGCGCGAGCACGTCTTCGAACTTGCGCGCGAAGTACGCGAGGGCCTCGTCCTCGGACACGCCGGGGTACTGCCCGACGGAGTGCTCTTCGCCATCCACAGTCAGGAACACGTGACCGTCGCCCTCGACACGGCCCCACTTCCGGGCCTCGATGAGGTTGACGGCGGCGGGAGCCGCCGGAGCGGCGGGAGCTGCTGCCGGTGCTGGCGAAGGGACCGGACTGGGCTTCGCCTTGGCGAAGGCCGCCGGCGAGGGAACGGAGGGAACGGGAGCAGCCTGGGGGGCTGCGGCGTCGTCGGGTTGCTGACTTTCGGTCACCGCTAGAAGTCTTTCGCTTGTGATGGACTGGAGTTACGGGCGTAGCCCGCGGCTTAGTTCAGTGTGAATGAGTCTATCGTGACTGGGGTCACCGGGGACCCGTCATCCGCCGAGGAGCCGCCCGGTTTCACCCCTGCCGCGGCAATCTTGGTAATGACATCGAGGCCGGACGTGACGTGGCCGACGATCGTGTACCCGCCCGCGGAGTCGTTCGGGAACGTCGAGTCCTTGTAGGCGATGAAGAACTGCTGCCCGTTGCCATACGCGTTGTCCGCGGTCCGGGCGACGGCGATCGTCCCCGCCGGGTACTTCTGGTCAGAGGGCGTGTTCTCAAGGGGGCCCCACGTGTAGGTGGGATCCGACTTGCCGCTTGCGTCTTCGGCACCGCACTGGAGGATCGACGCCGTCGCGCTCGTTGTCAGCCGATGGCACACCCGCCCCTTGAGCGTTCCCTTGTCTGCGAGGGACTTGAACACGGCGGCGGCTTGGGGCGCCTTCGTCCCGTCGATCTGGATGCCGAGCGTGCCGGTGTTCAGCACGAGGCTGCCCGTGAACGTCTTCCCAGCTGCAGTGCTGGCGGCCGGGATGCCGGGAGCGTTGGTCGCCGCCGCTGATGGCGTCGCCGATGCAGTGGGTGAGGCCGACGGCGAGCCTAGGCCCGCTTGGACCGCGGCGTACTGCTCTGCTGTGGGGTTCGACGCGAAGACTGTTCCCTGGAGGACGCCTGCGAGCGCAAGCGCCACGACGACGGCGCTGGCAGCGATGATGTTGTCGCGGCGACGACGAGCCTGCTGACCGCGCCGGAGGGCCTGCTTGGCCTCCATGAGCTGGACGCGGCGGCGCGCCTCCTGGGCGCTGCGTTTTGGCACGCGGACCGACCTCCCTGGCTACCGCATAAACTTGGGCATCAGTCAGTCTACGCACGCCGTTCGCACTCAAGGAGCATTGACCTCATGGCACGTACCGCCTCGCTGTCCGGATTCCCCGAGTGGCTTCCGCAAGAGCGACTGGTGGAGCTCCATGTGCTGGACACGCTCCGGAAGACGTTCGAGCTCCACGGGTTTGCGTCGATCGAGACGCGCGCCGTCGAGACGGTAGGCCAGCTGCTGCGCAAGGGCGAGATCGACAAGGAGGTCTACGGGCTCAGCCGTCTGCAGGACGACGAGGACGCCGCCAGCAAGGCGGACGCAAATGCGCTCGCGCTTCATTTCGACCTGACCGTCCCATTCGCGCGTTACGTCGTGGAGAACGCCGGCTACCTCGCCTTCCCGTTCCGCCGCTATCAGATCCAGAAGGTGTGGCGCGGCGAACGCCCACAGGAGGGACGTGCCCGCGAATTCACGCAGGCGGACATCGACGTTGTCGGCGACGGCAGCCTGCCGTTCCGCTACGACGTCGAACTCGCCCTCGTCATCGTCGAAGCCCTCTCCGCGCTCCCGATCCCGCCGTTCCGGCTCCGAGTCAACAACCGGAAGCTCGCTGAGGGCTTCTATCGCGGAATCGGGCTGACCGACACTGCAGGAGTGCTGCGCAGCATCGACAAGCTCGAGAAGGTTGGGCCCGAGCGCGTCGCCGAGCTCCTCCATGAGGAACTCGGAGCGACGCCCGAGCAGGCCAAGGCAGCTCTCGAACTCGCGTCGATTCGTACGGAGGACACGTCTTTCGTGTCCCGGGTGCGTGATCTTGGCGTGCAGGACGAACTGCTCGAGGAGGGTCTCGACGAGCTCGAGCAGGTGATCGGCGCCGCGTCCGCTGTGGCTCCCGGGACCGTCGTTGCCGACCTCAGCATCGCCCGTGGCCTCGACTACTACACGGGCACCGTCTACGAGACGGTCCTGGTCGGCCACGAGCACCTCGGCTCGATCTGCTCGGGAGGCCGCTACGACTCGCTCGCGACGAAGGGCAATCGAAAATTTCCCGGTGTCGGCCTCTCGGTGGGGGTGACGCGGCTCGTGAGCCGGATCATCGGGGCCGAACTGGCAGCTGCCACCAGGTCCGTGCCCACAGCAGTACTCGTTGCCCTCGCAGATGACGATTCGTGGCCCGCTGCCCAGCAAGTTGCCGCCCAGCTCCGTTCGAGGGGCATTGCGACCGAGGTGGCCGCGAGCGCTGAGAAGTTCGGGAAGCAGATCAAGTACGCCGACAGGCGAGGCATTCCGTTCGTCTGGTTCCCCCATCACGATGGCAGCCACGAGGTCAAGGACATCCGCTCAGGGGACCAGGTCCCCGCTGATCCCGCCTCGTGGGCGCCGCCGGCTGAGGACCTCGTGCCGCAGATCCGCCCGAATCAAGGCAGGTAGACTTTCAGGGATATCCGACAGGTCCAGCATGCCCGCCGTCGGCGCACCCCGTGGGCCAGCGGTATGGACGGCAGGCTCAGGTCCTGATCGCATCGAAGACCAGAACTTCTGAAGAGGAGCGCCGTGCTGCGCACACATGACCTCGGTTCCCTCCGCGCCGAGCACATTGGACAGACCGTCACGCTTGCCGGTTGGGTGGCCCGCCGCCGCGACCACGGCGGGGTGGCGTTCGTCGACCTGCGGGACGCCTCGGGCGTGGCGCAGATCGTCGTGCGCGAGGAGGAGATCTTCCACGGGCTGCGCAACGAGTACGTCCTCCAGATCGTCGGCACGGTCGAGAAGCGTCCCGAGGGCAATGAGAACCCGCATCTCGCGACCGGGGAGATTGAGGTCATCGCTGATCGCGTGACCGTCCTCAACACGGCCGAGCCGCTGCCGTTCCAGGTTGACGAGCACGTCGAGGTCGGCGAAGAGGCCCGTCTTCGGCACCGGTACCTCGACCTCCGCCGGCCCGGGCCTGCGCGTGCGATGCGGCTTCGCTCGGACGCGAACCGCGTGGCGCGGGAGCTCCTGCACGACGAAGGGTTCGTGGAGGTCGAGACTCCAACGCTCACGCGCTCGACTCCGGAGGGCGCGCGCGACTTCCTCGTGCCTGCGCGCCTTGCACCCGGTTCGTGGTACGCGCTTCCGCAGTCGCCTCAGCTCTTCAAGCAGCTGCTCCAGGTCGGCGGCATTGAGAAGTACTACCAGATTGCCCGGTGCTACCGGGACGAGGACTTCCGCGCCGACCGTCAGCCCGAGTTCACTCAGCTGGACATCGAGGCGAGCTTCGTCGAGCAGGACGACATCATCGCGCTCGGCGAACGGATCGTCGCCGCGATCTGGAAGCTCATCGGTGTCGAGATCCAGACGCCCATCCCGCGCATGACCTACGCCGAGGCGATGGCCAAGTACGGTTCGGACAAGCCCGACCTGCGCTTCGGCCTCGAACTCACTGACCTCACTGAATACTTCAAGGACACCGAGTTCGGCGTCTTCAAGGCCGGCTACGCCGCGGGCTACATCGGCGCCGTCGTCATGCCCGGTGGCGCGTCCCAGCCCCGTCGCACCCTCGACGCCTGGCAGGAGTGGGCCAAGCAGCGCGGCGCGAAGGGCCTCGCCTACGTCCTCTTCAAGGAGGACGGCGAACTCGCCGGCCCGGTCGCGAAGAACCTCACCGACGCTGAGCGCGAGGGGCTCGCCGAGGCCGTCGGAGCCAAGCCCGGCGACTGCATCTTCTTCGCGGCTGGCGAGCGGACGGCGTCGCGCGCGCTGCTCGGCGCGGCGCGTGTCGAGATCGGTCACCGCACCGGCCTGATCAACCCTGCGGACTGGGCGTTCGTGTGGGTTGTCGACGCGCCCCTCTTCGAGCCCTCGGAGGCCGCAGTCGCTTCCGGAGACGTGGCGCTCGGCTACTCCGCATGGACCGCCGTGCACCACGCCTTCACCTCGCCGAAGCCCGAATTCCTGGACACGTTCGACCAGGATCCGGGGAGCGCTCTCGCCTACGCCTACGACATCGTGTGCAACGGCAACGAGATCGGCGGAGGCTCAATCCGCATCCATCGGCGTGACGTGCAGGAGCGCGTGTTCAAGGTCATGGGCATTGACGAGGAAGCCGCGCAGGAGAAGTTCGGGTTCCTGCTCGAGGGCTTCAAGTACGGCGCCCCGCCGCACGGCGGAATCGCGTTCGGCTGGGACCGGGTGGTCGCCCTCCTCGCAGGGGTCGAATCCATCCGGGAGGTCATCGCGTTCCCGAAGACGGGCAACGGCTATGACCCGTTGACTGCGGCGCCCGCCCCGATCACTCCCGAACAGCGCAAGGAGGCGGGGGTCGATGCGAAGCTCGACCCCGCCAAGGCTCCCGCCGGAAACCCGCCACAGAAGCCGGTTGGGGAGAAGGCGCGCGCCTGACTGCCGCCGCAGCGGCGTACCGTAGTGCTGATGGAAGATCTGTTCGGACTCGAGCCCATGGACGACGGCGGGATCGACCGTGTGCGCGAAGGGGAGTCCGGATCCAGAGGACGTGAGGATCGTGCCGAGCGCGCGCGGCGGGAAGCACAGCGCAGCCCCCTTGCGGTGCGCATGCGACCAAGGAGCCTCGACGAGGTAGTGGGCCAGCAGCATCTGCTCGGCCCGGGTTCGCCTCTGCGCCAGCTCGCTGCTGGCGCAGAGGCATCGGGAGGCCCCACTGGTCCGAGCTCGGTGATCCTTTGGGGTCCGCCCGGCATAGGGAAGACGACGCTCGCACACGTGATCGCGCGGGGTCCGGGCCGAAAGTTCGTGGAGCTCTCGGCCATCACTGCGGGGGTCAAGGATGTCCGCCGCGTCATGGACGAGGCGCTCACCGCGCGCGATCTGCACCGCATCACGACAGTCCTCTTCCTCGACGAGATCCACCGCTTCACCAAGGCCCAGCAGGACGCGCTCCTGCCGGGCGTCGAGAACCGTTGGGTCGTTCTAGTGGCGGCGACGACGGAGAACCCCTCGTTCTCCGTCGTCTCTCCTCTTCTCTCCCGGTCCCTGCTTCTCACGCTTCAGCCACTCACCGAGGACGATATCCGCGGTCTCCTCGAGCGCGCGGTCGAGGATCCGCGGGGGCTGGGCGGCGCCGTCGTCCTTTCGGAGGAAGCGTCGGAGCACCTCGTGCGGCTTGCCGGGGGCGACGCCCGCCGTGCGCTCACGGCCCTCGAGGCCGCCGCCGCGGTCGCGTTGGACGAGGCCGCCCGGGAAGGCGCGCACGACGGCGGAGCGGGCCAGGGCGCGCCCGTCACCCTTGAGGTGCGGCACACGGAGAAAGCCCTCGACGTGCATGCGGTCCGCTACGACCGCCAGGGCGACATGCACTATGACGTCATCAGCGCCTTCATCAAGTCCATCCGAGGCTCGGACGTCGACGCCGCCCTGCACTATCTCGCGAAGATGGTCGAGGCGGGGGAGGACCCGCGCTTCATTGCCCGGCGCATCATCATCTCGGCAGCCGAGGACATCGGGATGGCTGATCCAACCGCTCTCCAGACTGCTGTTGCTGCCGCTCAGGCTGTCCAGCTCATCGGGATGCCCGAAGGACGGATCGTCTTGGCGGAGGCGGTCGTCCATCTCGCGACCGCACCGAAATCGAACGCTTCCTACATGGGCATCAACGCGGCGATCGCGGACGTCCGGGCAGGGCGCGGCATCGGGGTTCCGGCCCATCTGCGGGACGCCCACTATGCAGGAGCGCAGCGCCTCGGGCACGGCGCCGGCTACGTCTACTCGCACGACGCCCCACATTCGGTCGCCAGTCAGCAGTATCCCCCTGACGATCTCGTCGGCAAGGACTACTACGTTCCCACCGGCAACGGCGCGGAGCGGGACATCGCTGCACGGCTAGAGCGGCTGCGGTCGATCGTTCGGGGTTCGTGATAGGCTAGTTGACCGTCTGGCACGTCGCGTGTCTGATCCTTCCCCATGACGTGTTCTCCCGCACAAGTGACTTGTGCAGAGGCATGCCTGGAAGGCAGCACGGACGGCAGCTGATGGCAGCAACGGGCCGAAGCTCTCCCGCCTGGAGGCCAGGATTCACGCAAGCCGTTGCACTACGAAAGGACACACGTGTCGAGCACTCGTGCCCGCCGTCAGACGCGCCTCTCGCGCTCTCTCGGCCTCGCCCTCACCCCCAAGGCCGCCAAGTACATGGAGCGCCGTCCGTACGGCCCCGGTGAGCACGGCCGCGCCCGCAAGAAGCAGGACTCGGACTACGCCGTCCGCCTTCGCGAGAAGCAGCGTCTCCGCGCCCAGTACGGCATCCGCGAGGCGCAGATGACTCGTGCCTTCGAGGAGGCCAAGCGCACCAAGGGCCTCACCGGTGAGAACCTCATCGAGCTCCTCGAGATGCGTCTTGACGCCCTCGTGCTCCGCGCCGGCTTCGCCCGCACGATCGCCCAGGCCCGCCAGCTCGTCGTGCACCGCCACATCACGGTCGACGGCAAGCGTGTCGACCGCCCGTCGTTCCGCGTCAGCGAGGGCCAGCTCATCGGCGTCCACGAGCGCTCCGAGACGATGGCGCCGTTCCAGGTCGCCGCGGCCGGCGCCCACCGTGACGTCCTCCCGGCCGTCCCGGGCTACCTCGACGTCAAGCTCGAGGCCCTTCAGGCACGCCTCGTGCGCCGCCCGAAGCGCACCGAGATCCCGGTGACCTGCGAAGAGCAGCTCGTCGTCGAGTACTACGCGCGCTGATTCCCCTCGGCCTCCGGGCCGACCAGCAAGGAGCCCGCGGCCGGGATTGCCGCGGGCTCCTTTGTTGCCCGTGCCCCGGCCTGCGCCGTCAGCCTCGCAGAGCGCTAATTTGCAGGGCGCGAACCCTGCCAACCTGAGGGCAGAATTCGTGAGCCGAAGGGCGCGGGGGCCCCTGTATGGTAGCCAAGGGACGCCGTGCTGGCTGTCCCGTAAGGAGGAACCCTGTGTCCGGAGCCGACATCGCCTGCCTCATCGCTGCCGGCGTGTTTGCTGTGCTCGTTGCACTGCTCGCCGTGCCGATCATCAAGCTCGGCCGCGTCTTCGACGAGCTGCGCGCATCGATCCGGACGGTCGCCGACGGCGCCACACCGCTCATGGACGAGGTGACCTCGACGGTCTCGACGACCCACGAACAGCTCAAGAAGGTCGACGGGATCGCGGCCAACGTCTCCGACGCGACCGCAAACGTCTCGGCCCTCTCCTCGCTCGTGGCGGCGACTGTCGGCTCGCCGTTGGTCAAGGTCGCTTCCTTCACCTACGGCGTGCGGACCGCGTGGGCCCAACGGGGCAGCACGGCGAGGCCGTCCGGCCGCCGAAGCCGCTAGGCCCTCGGCACGGGGCTAACCAGCGTGGCGAACCAGCGTACAGAACCACCGGAGAACGAACGGGGCATGGCATGAGGAGTCTGATCTGGCTCTCCCTCGGGGCGGCCGTCGGCGTGGTGGCTTACCGGGCAGTGCAGCAGTTGCGCGGTGAGCCAACGGGCGGCGGCCTCAACCGGGCCGCGAACCGCGTTGCGGAGAGTGCGGCGCACTTCGCCGAGGACGTCCGGCGTGCGATGGCCGCGCGGGAAGCCGAGCTGCGCAGCGCCCTCGGCATCGAGGGCTGAGCGCGTCCGTTCGCGGCCAAGAGGCCGTACAGGGCACAATGGAATGTTGCGGCGGTTCGCCCGCCGCGCCCACACGGGGCCGTAGAGAAGCAGTGTGGACAATTTCGGAAGGGTTGAACAACAGGCCATGAAGTCGCACGAGATCACTCGACGCTGGGTCGACTACTTCGTCAGCAAGGGGCACACGGCGGTGCCCTCGGCGTCGCTCGTCTCCAGCGATCCCTCGCTGCTCTTCACGGTGGCGGGCATGGTCCCCTTCATCCCCTACCTCACGGCTCGGGAAGAGCCGCCTTACCCGCGCGCCACGAGCGTCCAGAAGTGCATCCGCACGGGTGACATCGAAGAAGTCGGAAAGACCGCCCGCCACGGCACGTTCTTCCAGATGTGCGGCAACTTCTCCTTCGGCGACTACTTCAAAGAAGACGCGATCAAGTTCGCGTTCGAGCTGCTGACCAAGAGCGTGGACGACGGCGGCTACGGCCTCCCAGCCGAGCGTCTCTGGGTCACGGTGTACGAAGAGGACGACGAGGCCGAGCGCCTCTGGCTCACCCATACGTCCATTCCGCCCGAGCGCATTCAGCGGATGGGCAAGAGCGACAATTACTGGTCGACCGGCCAGCCTGGCCCCGCGGGTCCCTGCTCCGAGATCTACTATGACCGCGGCCCCGCATACGGGATTGAGGGCGGCCCAGCGGTGGACGACAACCGGTACATCGAGATCTGGAACCTCGTGTTCATGCAGTACCAGATCGAGAATGTGCGCTCCAAGGTCGACTTCGACATCGTCGGCGAGCTCCCCAAGAAGAACATCGACACGGGCCTCGGCATGGAGCGCCTCGCGATGATCCTCCAGGGCGTCGAGAACATGTACGAGACCGATCAGGTGCGCCCCGTGATCGACAAGGCCTCGGAGCTCTCGGGCCGGGAGTACACCTCCGCCGAGACCGCGGACGACCCGCACCATGCGGATGACGTGCGGATGCGGGTCGTCGCCGACCACGTTCGCTCGGCGCTCATGCTCATCGCCGACGGCGTCACTCCCTCGAACGAGGGCCGCGGCTACGTGCTGCGGCGCCTCATCCGCCGAGCTGTACGCGCGATGCGGCTGCTCGGCGTCGAGAAGCCCGTCCTCCCAGAGCTGCTGCCCGCCTCGCGGGACGCCATGAAGGGCGTCTACCCGCAGGTCGAGAAGGACTTCGACCGTATCAGCCGGATAGCCTACGCCGAGGAGAAGGCGTTCCTCCGGACGATCGCTGCGGGCACGACGCGGCTCGAAGAGGCAGTCAAGCTGTCGCGGGCGTCCGGAACCGCGCTCTCGGGCGAGGAAGCGTTCACGCTGCACGACACGTATGGATTCCCGATCGACCTGACCCTCGAGATGGCCGAGGAAGCGGGAGTCCCAGTCGACGAGGCCGGTTTCCGTTCCCTCATGGAGGACCAGCGCACGCGGGCACGGGCCGACGCGAAGGAGAAGAAGAGCGGCCACGCCGATCTCAGCGCCTTCCAAGAGCTGCTCGCCGAGGGGCCAACGGTCTTCACGGGCTACACCGAACTCGACGGGGAATCGCGTATTCGAGGCCTCCTGTCCCACGGCTCACAGGTCAGCCGTGCGGAGTCGGGCTCGGAGGTGGAGATTGTCCTCGAAGAGACGCCGTTCTACGCCGAGGCCGGTGGCCAGGCTGCAGACACGGGACTCATCAGCGGCGATGGCTTCGTGGTCGAGGTACTCGATGTGCAGCGCCCGATCAAGGGACTCAGCGTGCACAAGGGCATCGTCCGCGAAGGCGAGCTGCCCTCGGATGCGCTCGTGCGCACCGCCGTCGACCGGGAACGCCGTCATGCTGCAGAGCAGGCGCACACCGCCACCCACCTCGTCCACGCGGCTCTGCGTCAGATTCTCGGCCCGGAGGCCGTGCAGCGTGGATCCTTCAACAAGGCCGGGTATCTGCGGTTCGACTTCGCATGGGGCGAGCAGCTCAGTGGTGCTTCTCGGAGCGAGATCGAGGAGGTCGCCAACCTCGCCATCCGCGATAACTTCACCGTGAACACGTCGGAGATGCCGCTTGCTGAGGCCAAAGCTGCGGGAGCTATGGCCCTGTTCGGCGAGAACTACGGCTCGCGCGTCCGCGTCGTCGAGATCAACGGTCCGTGGTCGATGGAGCTGTGCGGTGGTACGCACGTTGACTCCACCGCGCTCATCGGCTCGCTCACGCTGCTTGGCGAGCAGTCGGTGGGCTCGGGCAACCGGCGCGTCGAGGCCTTCGTCGGTCTCGATGCCTTCCGGCATCAGGCCGCGGAACGAGCGCTCGTGTCCGAGCTCACCGAGATCTTCAAGGTCCCCTCGGCACAGCTGACGGAACGCATCGGTGCGACCCTCGCCAAGCTCAAGAACGCCGAAAAGGAACTTGAGCGGCTCCGCAAGGAGAAGGTGGCAGCTTCGGCCGCGGCCCTGGTCGGCACGGCGAAGGACGTCGCCGGAGTGCGCCTCATCACGCACGACGCCGGGGAGGTCAGCTCTGCGGACGAGCTGCGGGGACTCGCGCTCGATCTTCGCGGGCGACTGGGCACGGGCGCGTCCGCCCCGGCTGCCGCTGTCGCTGTGGCCGGGGTCGCGAACGGGCGCCCCGTGGTGCTCGTCGTGACGAATGAAGCGGCTCGGGAGTCCGGCGTCAAGGCCGGTGCCTTGGTGCGGACTGCCGCTGGCGTCCTTGGGGGCGGCGGAGGCGGCAAGGATGATGTGGCGCAGGGCGGCGGCACGGACGCTTCGAAGGTTGTTGAGGCCTTGAGCGCCGTAGCAGCTGCCGTGGCCGCTCACTGAAGGAGGCACATGTCCCTCGGCACCCCTGATCCGCAGACCCCGGCGTTCCGCCGCGGGGTCCGCCTCGGCGTCGATGTCGGCATGGTCCGCGTGGGCCTCGCAGCCTGCGATCCGGACGGGATTCTTGCCAGTCCCGTCCGGACCTTGGCGCGGGACCCGAAGAGCAACCACGACATCGGGCTCGTCGCGCATGAAGCCGTCGAGCGAGGCGCCATCCAGGTGTTCGTCGGGCTACCGCGGCGCCTGAACGGTTCCGAATCCGCGTCGGCGGAAATGGCTCGCAGCTTCGCTGGGCTGCTCGCGGACCGCCTCGCTGCGGACGGCTCAGCGTGCGAGGTCCGGCTCGTCGATGAGAGGTTCAGCACTGTCGAGGCGCACCGCAACCTGCGCTCGGCTGGCCTGTCCACTCGGGACCACCGTAAAGTAGTGGATCAGGTGGCCGCCGTCGGCATCCTCGAGCATGCCCTGAACCTGCTCAAGGGGAGCCGTGGCGAAACCGGAGAACTTGTGCCGCCCGGAGCGGAGCACGGTGGGGGGATCCGCCGAGACGACCCGAACAGGAGTGCGTAGCCAGGATGGACCCTCAGGACCATGACACCCGGCCCACGTCTGACCGGCCCCTGACCCGCCGCGAGCTCAGGGCTCGGGAGCGTGCAGTGACCGAGACCCAGCAGCGGAAGCAGTCCGGACCGAATCCGGCCACAGCGTCGTCGTCGCGGCCCACCGCGTCTCCGTACCGCCCGGCGTCGACCGTGCCGCCTGCCGAGACCCCCGATGTAGATCAGTCCTCGGGCGCCGCACAGGAAGACGGCGACGGTCGCCCAGCCTCGACCCCTTCGCGGGAGGCGGCTCCACGCTCGCGCCCCCGGACCGGGCGCACGCTCGCGGACTGGCCGGCACCGGTCCCCGCCTCCTCCAGCCACCTCGCCGTGAAGGGCGAGCCAGTGTACGAGGCTGAAGAACGCCTGGCTCGAGGACTCCGGCGCCCAACGAACCCTGCCGGCGGCAAAGATGCCCAGACCACACGCTTCCTGCCTGCCGTAGACCCGAGCGCTCCAAGCGCTCGCGGCGAGGCGCCGGAATCGAGCGACTCGCCTACAGAGCCGCGCCCGGCGTCTGTCGCGACGCAAGGACCGCGTCTCGCGGCCACAGCTGTTTCAGCCCGGTCCGTCATCAAGCGCGCCGAAGCCGTTCGAGCCGCCGCTGATACGGAAGCGGATCCTTCTGCACTCCGATCAGAGGCCGGCCTCAGCCGGAACGCGGTATGGGACTCGGAGCCTGCGGAGGGCGTCGACGGGCGCCATCGGAATGCTGCGCTGCGACACCGAGCAGGGTCGAGCGTCGAGGTTGCCGATCCCGCGGTTTCGCTCGCAGATACAGGGACACTTGCGGATACCGGGACAGCAGTCGCTGAGCCAGACGTGGTCGCTGCCGCTGACGCGCTCCTTGCCCAGTCGGCTGGGCCGGTCGGCCCCGAAGAGTCCACAGTGCACGAGGCAGTCTTCGCCTCGGCTGAAGTGGTCAAGGCGCCGCGGCGCCGTTCGCGGCAGTTCAAGGCCATCATCTCGATGACGGTTGCGCTGGCGCTCATCGTCGGCGCGTGCTTCCTCGGCGCGGCCGTCCTGCGCCCATTGCTCGGCATGGACAAGGTGAGCGACTACCCGGGCCCCGGCTCCGGACAGGTCACCATCACGGTGCAGCCGGGGTCGGGGCCGCGTGCGGTCGCAGACGAGCTGCAGCAGGACGGCGTCGTCGCGGACTCCGACACGTTCCTCAACGCCTTCGCCGCCACCGGGGCGAGCCTCCATCCGGGCGACTTCACGTTCAAGAAGCAGATGAAGTCTTCGGATGCGGCGCAGATCCTGGCCGGGAACACTGCTCCGGTGATCTATTTCGCGCTCAGTGCGGGGATGCGGGTCAGCGATTCGCTGGCTGCGATCGCGCAGGCTGCCGGGGTGAACCCGAACGATCTGAACGCGCTGAACAGCCAGCCGCAGCAGTTCGGCCTTCCGCCGCAGGCGAAGAGCCTCGAGGGTTACCTGGCCCCGGGGGAGTACAAGTTCCCGGTGGGGACCCCGGCGAAGGACATCATCGCGAAGCTGGTCTCGACCACGGTGGACGAGCTCAAGGCCGACGGGATCACGGATCCGACCAAGCAGTACCAGGACCTGATCGTGGCGAGCATCGTCCAGGCCGAGGGCGGCCAGGCGGACTACGGCAATGTGGCGGGGGCGATCTACAACCGGCTCAAGCCGAACGACCAGACCAACGGGCTGATCCAGTCGGATGCGACGGTCACGTACGGGCTGGGGACCAAGACTGTCCAGCTCACGGACGCGCAGAAGGCGGATCCGGGCAATCCGTACAACACGTACGTGCATCCGGGGCTGCCGCCGGGGCCGATCGGCTCTCCGGGGGCGAAGGCGGTCGCGGCGGCGGCGCATCCGACGCCGAACAACTACCTGTACTGGGTCACGGTGAACCTGGACTCGGGCGAGACGAAGTTCGCCTCGACCTATGCTCAGCACCAGGCCAACGTCGCCCAGTACCAGCAGTGGTGCACCGCCAACCCCGGGAAGTGCCAGTGACCACAGGCAGGCGTCGGGCGGCCGTCCTCGGCCATCCGATCGGTCATTCACGCTCGCCCTCGCTCCATAGCTCGGCTTATGAAGCCTTGGGCGAAGACATCGACTACGGTTCGTACGATCTGGTGCCGGAACAGCTCGCCGACTTCGTTCAGCGCGTGCGTTCCGAGGACGGCTGGTGCGGCCTTTCCGTCACGATGCCGCTCAAGGCGGCTCTCGTGAGCTCGATGGACCGGCTGGAAGGCAACGCTGCCCTGCTCGGAGTCCTCAACACGGTCACCTTCGAGAGGGTTTCCGGGACGCTTCGCCTCGTCGGGCACAACACGGATGTGGCAGGAATCGTCGAGGCCTTCCGCCAAGCAGGCGTTACTCGTGCCGTTGCTCCCGTGATCGTCGGCGCTGGCAACACGGCCCTCGCCGCGGTGGCCGCCATCGCCGAGCTGGGCGCGGCCTCAGCCCAGTTCCTTGTCCGTGACCCCTCCCGTGCAGGCGAGGCGGTGGGCCTCGCCGAGCGTCTCGGTCTCGCCGTCGAACTCGAGGCAATCGCAGGGGGCGCGCCTGCGCTGGCGGCGGCCGACGTCGTCGTGAGCACGCTTCCTCCGCGCGCTGCTGACGCACTGGCGGCCGAGCTGGCCTCCCGCTCTGCGGACGACGGCGGCGCCGGCCTATTGCTGGACGTCGCCTACGACCCGTGGCCGAGTCGGCTCGGGGAGACGTGGGAGGCGCGAGGCGGTCGGGTGCTGCACGGTCTCGAGATGCTTGTCTACCAGGCGGTCGAGCAAATCGTCCTCTTCACGGGGCGCGAGGATGCACGGAGCCTCGACGTCATAGATGTGATGTGTAACTCAGTCGGCCTTCCGCAGCGAGCTCGCTAGCGGGGCCGCATGGCAGGATGGATGGCATGTTGCGTTGGTTGACCGCCGGGGAATCGCATGGTCCGGCACTCGTTGGGATCGTCGAGGGGCTTCCGGCAGGGGTCGAGCTGACGAGTGAGGACGTACGCCGAGCACTCGCACGCCGCCGCCTCGGCTACGGCCGCGGTGCCCGGATGAAGTTCGAGCAGGACGAGGTGACTCTCGTCGGGGGCGTTCGGCATGGACTGACTCAGGGCGGCCCCGTCGCGATCCAAGTGGGCAACACGGAGTGGCCCAAGTGGGAGCAGGTCATGTCGGCCGATCCGATTGACCCGGACGTGCTCGAGGGGGTCGCCCGGAATGCGCCCCTCACGCGGCCGCGCCCGGGGCACGCAGACTTCACGGGCATGCAGAAATACGGCTTCGAGGAAGCGCGTCCGGTGCTCGAGCGTGCGTCGGCGAGGGAGACCGCGGCCCGGGTCGCGCTCGGGACCGTTGCCGCCAACTTCCTCCGCCAGCTCGGGATCGAGCTCGTGAGCCACACAACCCAGATCGCCGCGGTAGCCGTACCCGAGGACGCCGCGCTTCCGCTGCCGTCCGACGTCGATGCCCTCGACGCCGACCCGCTGCGCTGCTTCGATCCGGAGACATCGACGGCGATGGTCGCCGAGGTCGATGCTGCCCACAAGGAAGGCGAGACCCTCGGCGGCGTCGTCGAGGTCCTCGCCTATGGCCTCCCGCCGGGCCTCGGGAGCTACGTGCATTGGGACCGCCGTCTCGACGCGCGGCTCGCCGGCGCCCTCATGGGCATCCAGGCCATCAAGGGGGTCGAGGTCGGCGACGGCTTCCGCACTGCGGCACGTCGCGGTTCGAGGGCCCATGACGAGATCGTCCGCGACGCCTACGGCAAGATCGTGCGTTCGACTAACCGCGCCGGCGGCATCGAGGGCGGCATGAGCATCGGTGACGTGCTGCGCGTGCGCGCTGCCATGAAGCCCATCGCAACGGTGCCTCGCGCGCTCGGCACGATCGACATCGCGACGGGCGAGGCCGCGAAGGCCCACCATCAGCGTTCGGACGTGTGTGCCGTACCTGCTGCGGGCGTGGTTGCCGAGGCCATGGTTGCCCTCGTCCTCGCCCAGGCCGTTCTCGAGAAGTTCGGCGGGGACTCCGTCGTCGAGACCAAGCGCAATCTCGAGTCCTTCCTTGAGAACATTCCCGCCGAAATGGATTCGATCACGCGATGACCTCTGCCGCAGCGCACCCGATTGTCGGACGAACGGTGGTCCTCATGGGGCCCATGGCGTCTGGCAAGTCGTCGGTCGGCTTCGCGCTCGCGCGGATCCTAGGCGCCGATTTCGCGGACACCGATGTGCGGATCGTCCGCGAGCACGGGCCCATCCCGGAGATCTTCGCCAGTCTCGGCGAGGACGCGTTTCGCGACCTGGAGGCCCGAGCCGTCGCGGACGTCCTCGCCGAGGAGCACCCGAACGGGATTGTCGTGGCGCTCGGCGGTGGCGCCGTACTCCGACCGGAGACGCGTGACCGCATCGCGGGCCACCACGTCGTGTACCTCGAGGTGGCGTGGGAAGACGTGGCGCCGCGACTCGTGGGGAGCGAGGACCGTCCGCTCCTCCACGGCCAAGCCGAGGCGAGCTGGCGTGAGCTCATGGAGCAGCGCCGGCCAGTCTACGAAACAGTAGCGACCCTGAAGGTCCATGCCGCCGGAGGAACGGCGGATGAGGTGGCTCAGACGGTCGCGGACCAGTTGATTCCCCTCCAGAAGGAGCTGACGCGTGAGCGCCGACACTGATATCAGCAGCGACCACACCGTCATCAAGGTCACAGGCTCCCAGCGTCACGAAAACTATGACGTCGTCGTCGGACACGGGCTCCTCGCGCGCCTCGCGCCGATCCTCGGAGAGCGGGTCAAGCGCGTTCTCGTGGTCCACCCGCGTGCCCTCCGCGCAACGGGCGACGCCGTCCGCGAGTCCCTTGAGTCCGATGGCTTCACCGCGCTCACGGCGGAGATTCCCGACGCCGAGGAGGGCAAGCACGTCCAAGTTGCGGCGTTCTGCTGGCAAGTGCTCGGCCAGAATGACTTCACCCGTTCGGATGCAATCGTCGCCGTGGGCGGGGGAGCGGTGACCGACCTCGGCGGTTTCGTCGCCGCCACCTGGCTGCGCGGCGTCCGAGTGGTCCACCTTCCGACGAGCCTGCTCGGGATGGTCGACGCCGCCGTCGGAGGCAAGACCGGCATCAACACGGCCGAGGGCAAGAACCTCGTCGGGGCCTTCCACCCGCCTGCCGCAGTGCTCGCGGATCTCGACGCCCTCACGACGCTGCCCCGAAACGAACTCGTCTCCGGGCTCGCGGAGGTGGTCAAGTGCGGCTTCATCGCGGACCCCGCGATCCTCGACCTGATCGAGCACGACCCGGAAGGCAGCACGGATCCGGCCTCGGCCACGCTTCGCGAACTCGTCGAGCGCTCGATCGCCGTCAAGGCCGAGGTCGTCTCAACCGACCTCAAGGAGAGCGGCCGGCGGGAGATCCTCAACTACGGTCACACCCTCGGACACGCGATCGAGCTCGCGGAACGCTACCAGTGGCGGCACGGGGCGGCCGTGAGCGTGGGGATGATGTTCGCAGCCGAACTTGCCCGGAGCGTAGGCCGTCTGGACGACCGCGTGGCCGATCGGCATCGCGACATCCTGCAGGGCCTGGGCCTCCCAACGTCGTATCGTGGCGACCGGTGGCAAGCGCTGCTCGACGGCATGCGGAGGGACAAGAAGGCACGCGGTGACCTCCTGCGCTTCGTAGTGCTCGACGACGTCGCCAAGCCGGGAATCCTCGACGTTCCCGACACGTCGCTGCTGTTCGCCGCCTATCAGGAAATTGCCGAAGGAATCCCCGCATGATGATCGACCGACGCGAGTGGCCCGACGCGGGCTTCCCCGGCATCGCCGTCGATCCCGACACGCTGAACGCGGTCGTTGTGGACGAAGAGCGTTGCGAGGCTGCGCTAGAGGAGAGCGGTTCACTCGAGGATCGCGCCGTCGTCGAACTGGCCCGAGGCCACGTCAGCAAGGCGGCCGAGCTCATCGTCGAAGCGCGCTACCACGATCCGGAATCCTTCCAGCTCAAGGTGCTCGAGCTTGACGTGCTGCGCCTCGGGAACCGCAATGACCGTGCGCTCGAGCGCGCCCGGCAGATCCTCACCGAGGTCAAAGGCACCCCGCGAGAAGCGACCGTGCAGCAGTACCTCGGCAAGATCCAGTTCACTCGAGGCCAGTACGCCTCCGCCGAAGACGCGTTCGCGAAGGCCCTTGAGCTGCGCGTCGCCGCGGCAGCGGACGCGAGCCTCATCTACACGAGCACAGTTGCGCTCGGCAGGGCACGCGAGGAGCGTTTCGGCTCGACCGCGTAGAATAGACCCCGGATTTCCGCGCGTGCTGCTGGCCCCTGTCTCAGTGGCGCCAGCACGCAGACATGAGAGGGATACGTGGCAACGACCAACGACATCAAGAACGGCACCGTGCTGAAGATTGACGGCCAGCTGTGGAACATCATCGAGTTCCAGCACGTCAAGCCGGGCAAGGGCGGCGCGTTCGTGCGCACGAAGATGCGCAACATCACGTCCGGCAAGGTCGTCGACCGCACGTTCAACGCTGGCGCGAAGATTGACACCGCGACCGTGGATCGGCGCGACTACCAGTACCTCTACAAGGACGGCACCGACTTCGTGTTCATGGACACGGAGGACTACGACCAGATCCACATCTCGGCTGAAGCCGTGGGCGACGCGGCGAACTTCATGCTCGAGAACCAGAATGTGCTCATCGCGCTCAACGAGGGTGCTCCGCTCTACATCGAGCTCCCGCCGAGCGTGACCCTCGAGATCACGTACACGGAGCCGGGCCTTCAGGGCGACCGCTCCTCCGCTGGCACGAAGCCGGCGACGCTCGAGACCGGATACGAGATCCAGGTTCCGCTATTCCTGGAAACCGGTACCAAGGTCAAGGTCGACACGCGCGACGGCAGCTACCTGGGACGTGTCAACGACTAGTGAGCGCCCGCGGCAAGGCCCGAAGCCGGGCCCTCGACATCCTCTTCGAGGCTGAGCAGCGCTCGGTCGCGCCCTCTGAAGTCATCCAGCGGCGCCGCGAGCGGACGGACCAGCAGATCAATCCGTACACCGAGGAAATCGTCTCGGGCGTGGTCGAGAAGCAGGGCCAGATCGACGAGATCCTGCGCACCTACGCGCAAGGCTGGACGCTTGAGCGGATGCCCGCCGTCGATCGCGTGATCCTGCGGATCGGCACGTGGGAGTTGCTGTTCAACGACGAGGTTCCGGACGGCGTCGCGGTGAGCGAGGCAGTAGCGCTCGCGCGCACGATGTCCACCGACGACTCTCCGGCATTCGTGAACGGGCTCCTCGGGCGTCTCCAGTCGCTCAAGCCGACGCTGCTCGCCTGAGGGCGGCACAGTACTAGGCCGAAGCGGGCCGGTTCAGGGAGCGACAATCGCCTGCCTGAGCCGGCCCGCTTCGTCCAAGTAGCCCTTCTCTGCGAGGGCATAGCCCGCGAGGTCGCGTCCGCTCACGGCGCGCTGCCGGCTATAGGCCAGCTCGGTGGCAACGCGGATGAACTGTCGCATGGCGGGTGCGCGCCCGCGGGAGGCCGCCCAGCGAATCCCGGCCCTCCTGCCTCGCGGCGTCGCGAGCATGTCGACCTCGAGCGGGGTGAACCAACCGGCGACGGCGTACTCCGTCAGCCGCCGGTGCGTCAGCCGGGCGTCAGCGCGGCGGAGGAGGTAGATCCCCGCGACGGCAACGCAGAAGAGCGGAATCTGGACGGCGACGTACAGGAAGAAGAAGCTGTCGCCCGAGCTGTTCCACAAGTGGTGGAGGAACATCGCGGGGATCAGCCCGACGACGAAGGCCACGATGCCGAGGCCTGCGTTCCACCGTCTGGCAGCGAAGCCGAGAGCGGCGCCAAGCGTTCCCGTGAACATCGCATGCGTGAAGGGCGAGAGGATGCCCCGCAGCATGAACACGACGACCAGCCCGCTCGCGGAGCCCCCTCCGTTGGCAAACGCCCTCCCGAAGTACAGGATGTTCTCGGTGAAGGCGAAGCCGGCAGCGATCGTCATCCCGTAGACGATGCCGTCGACCGGACCGTCGAAGTACTTGCGTGCGGCGAGGAAGAGCACGAGCAGGCCGATCCCCTTTGAGACCTCTTCGACAAACGGCGCCTCGACAGTCGCAAGGAAGGACAGCGTCGCATCACGATCGGCGTTCATCGGCGCGAAGACAGCCATGAAGACTGGCTGGGCAAGCGTCGTGGTAGCGACGGCGACGACGGACCCCCAGGCAAGTGCGAACGCAAGCAGACGCTTGGGCTCGGGCTCCCAGCGGTCCACGAATGCGACCGTGCCGAGAACGATCGCCAAGGGCACGAGGGAGAGCACGAAGCCGATCGCGAGCCCGCCGGTCCCGGTCGAGGAAAGCAGGAACGGCACCACGAGCGCCAGGCCTGCAAGGACGAGGACCCCGCCGGCCAGCAAGAGTGCGGTGAGGCCCGGCTTCCGCGGGCGGGGCGGCTGTGGCGGGGCCGGCATATCCCAGAGGACCTGCGGCGGAAGTCCGGGGCGCCCGGCTGGCGGCGGCCACGGCGCGTTGCTCGTCATGCCCCAAGGCTAGCTTGGGGCCCTTAGGGCGCGGGGGAGCGTTGGAATGTTCCGTGGCCCACATCGGCCGCTGGGTCATCCCTGCCCTGTGATAGCTTTGAAGGCGGTTCAGCCTTCACATCCTTTTTAATTCCGTCCTGTGAGGCGGGGAAAGGGGTCTGCCTTGGCAACAGCCGCAGCAGACAACGGAGCGTCACGGACCGCAGCCCCAGCGCAGAACGCGCTCTCGGGCCGCGTCGTCCTGAGCGCAGCGGATATCGATCGCGCCCTCACGCGCATTGCGCATGAAATCCTCGAGGCCAACAAGGGCCCTCAGGATCTTGTCCTCCTCGGCATTCCCCGCCGCGGCTTCCCGCTGGCCGTCAGGCTCGCGCGCAAGCTCGCCGCCGCGGATCCGAGCATCGCAGCTGAGCAGATCGTCGGCCAGCTCGACATCACGATGTTCCGCGACGACCTCTCCAGGCAGCCCACGCGCCCACCTTCTCCCACGAGGCTCCCGGCTCAGGGGATCGATGACAAGGTCGTCGTCCTCGTCGACGACGTCCTGTACTCCGGGAGGACGATCCGCGCGGCACTCGACGCGCTAGTGGACCTCGGCCGCCCGCGCATCGTGCGGCTAGCCGTCCTCGTGGACCGGGGGCACCGGGAGCTGCCGATCCGAGCGGACCATGTGGGCAAGAATCTGCCCACCTCTGCCGCGGAGAAGGTACGGGTGCGGCTTGCCGAAACCGACGGTCCCGCCGATGCGAGCTTCCTCGAGGACCACGTGGCGATCGAGTCCCCTGCGGGCGCCGAGACGGAGGAGCGAACCCGATGAAACACCTCCTCTCAACTCGTGACCTCACGCCCGGCGATGCCATCGGCATCCTCGACACCGCCGAGGAGATGGCTGCGGTCAATGACCGGGAGGTCCGCAAGCTCCCTGCGCTGCGGGGCCGGACGGTCGTCAACCTCTTCTTCGAGGATTCGACGCGCACGCGGATCTCGTTCGAGGCTGCGGCCAAGCGGCTCTCGGCCGACGTCATCAACTTCGCGGCCAAGGGCTCCTCGGTCTCCAAGGGCGAGTCGCTCAAGGACACTGCGCAGACGCTTGAGGCGATCGGCGCCGACGCCGTCGTCATCCGCCATTCCGCCGCGGGCGCGCCCCATCGGCTCGCGGTGACGGACTGGATCCAGGCCGCGGTGGTCAATGCGGGCGACGGCACCCACGAGCACCCGACCCAAGCCCTGCTCGATGCCTTCACGCTCAGGCGCCACCTTGCGCGCGTCGCAGGGACGCCGTCCGCCGGCGCCGATCTCGCGGGTGCCCACGTCGTCATCGTGGGCGACATCCTGCACTCGCGCGTTGCGCGGTCGAACGTGTGGCTTCTCACGACGCTCGGTGCGCGTGTGACCCTCGTCGCGCCGCCCACCCTCCTGCCGATCGGCGTCGAGCACTGGCCGTGTGCAGTGAGCTACGACCTCGACGCGGCGCTCGATCAGGCACCGGACGCCGTCATGATGCTCCGCGTCCAGGCCGAGCGGATGAACGCCTCGTACTTCCCTTCGACTGCCGAGTACTCGCGGCTTTGGGGGCTCGGGGACGAGAGGTTCGACCGCTTCGACACGCCCGCATTCAAGGACACGGTGATCCTCCACCCCGGGCCGATGGTCCGAGGCCTCGAAATCTCGTCGACGGCCGCCGACTCCGACCGCTCGCAGGTGCTGCGCCAGGTTGCCAACGGAGTCTCGGTGCGAATGGCTGTCCTGTATCTGCTCATGTCCGCGAAGGAGTCTGCCCGATGACCACTCCGACCAACGCCTCAGGCGCCTCAGCCTCGAGCAGCGCCCGCTACCTTCTCCGCGGGGCGTCACTGCTAGGACGCGAGCGAGTCGACCTCCTCGTCGAAGACGGACGCATCGCCCAGGTCGGCAGCATTGCAGGCGCGCCTGGAGCGACGGTGGTCGACGCCGAAGGGCTCGTCGCGCTTCCGGGCCTGGTTGACGTGCACACTCACCTGCGCGAACCGGGACGGGAGGACGCAGAGACCGTCGAGACCGGGTCGCGGGCCGCGGCGCTCGGCGGCTACACCGCCGTCCATGCGATGGCCAACAGCAGCCCAGTGGCGGATACGGCGGGCGTCGTCGAACAGGTCCACAGCCTTGGCCGCAGGGCAGGGTGGGTGGACGTCCGCCCCGTCGGGGCAGTGACCGTCGGCCTTGCCGGCGAGCAGCTGGCGGAGATCGGGGCCATGGCGAGCTCGGCCGCGCAGGTCCGGATGTTCTCGGACGACGGAATGTGCGTCCACGATCCCGTGCTCATGCGGCGCGCGCTCGAGTACGTCAAGGCGTTCGACGGCGTCGTGGCCCAGCACGCGCAGGAGCCGCGCCTCACAGCGGGCGCCCAGATGAACGAAGGCGTCGTCTCGGCGGTGCTCGGTCTTCCGGGCTGGCCGGCAGTCGCGGAGGAGAGCATCATCGCGCGGGACGTCCTTCTTGCGCAGCACGTCGGATCGCGCCTCCACGTGTGCCATGTCTCGACGGCAGGATCGGTCGAGATCATCCGGTGGGCGAAGTCGCGTGGCATCTCGGTCACCGCCGAGGTCACGCCCCACCACCTGTGGCTCACGGACGAGCTCGTGCGAAGCTACGACCCTGTTTACAAGGTGAATCCGCCCCTCCGCACACAGGAGGACGTGGAGGCGCTCCGGGAGGCCCTCGCCGATGGCACGATCGACGTCGTCGGCACCGACCACGCCCCACACCCGAGCGAGCACAAGGAATGCGAGTGGGCGCAGGCGGCGATGGGCATGACCGGCCTCGAAACAGCGCTTTCGGTCGTGCAGCACACGATGGTCGAGAGCGGCCTCATGGATTGGGCACGGGTCGCCGAGGCGATGTCGGTCGTCCCTTCGAAGATCGGGCGTGTTGCGGATCAGGGGCGGCCTCTCGCGGAGGGCGAGGCTGCGAACATCACCCTCGTGGATCCGTCCGCACGGTGGACGGTTGATCCCTCGAGACAGGCGACGAAGGGGCGGAACTCCCCGTTCGTGGGCCGCGAGCTGCCAGGGCGGGTCGTTGCGACGTTCTTCCGTGGGCATCCGACGGTCCTCGACGGGGCGCTCAACGCCCCGCATCCGCAGGCAGCCCCAGTGGTGGCGCAGTGAGCGATCACCTCCTGACGTTTGTCACGTCGGTCATCTTCGTCGGGCTTCTCGTGCTGCTCGTCTCCTTGGGCTGGCGCGCACGCAGGCGCCGACAGGCCGACGTGCCCTCGCCGATTCCCTTCCCGGACGATCCCGGCGGCCTGCGCTTCCGGGCCGAGGGGCAATACGTCACGACGACGGCGGCGGGAGACTGGCTCGACCGGATTGCGGTCCATGGACTCGGGATCCGAACGCGTGCCGACGCCGTGGTGTGCGACGGCGGGGTCCTCTTCGACCGAGCGGGATCCGGCCCGCTGTGGGTCCCCGCCGGGGATCTCGCGGAGGTCCGGCTCGGCAGCGGGATGGCCGGGAAGTTCGTCGAGCGCAACGGCCTTGTGGTGCTCGAGTGGCGGCTCGGCGACAAGGCCTTGGACACGGGGTTCCGGACCCGACGACCAGAAGACAAGGCTGCCCTCGTGGCAGCGATCGAAGATCTCATGAGTGCGGGACGCCGGGACGGCAGCGCGCCAGCAGACCAGGAAGAAGAGTGAACAGTGACTGATGTGACGAACGGGGCGGCCAACCACAACACGCCCGCTGTGCTGGTGCTTGAGGACGGGCGCATGTTCCGCGGTCGCAGCTACGGCGCGGTGGGCACGACCCTCGGCGAAGCGGTCTTCGCGACCGGCATGACCGGGTACCAGGAGACGCTCACCGATCCCTCCTACGATCGCCAGATCGTCGTGCAGACGGCGCCCCACATTGGCAACACAGGCGTCAACACCGAAGATCCCGAATCGCGCCGCATCTGGGTCGCGGGCTACGTCGTCCGCGACGCCGCGCGCCGCCCGTCGAACTGGCGCTCGGAGGGCAGCCTCGACGAGGAACTCGCGCGGCAGGGCGTCGTCGGCATCCAGGGCGTCGACACGCGTGCTATCACTCGGCACCTCCGGGAGCACCGGACAATGCGGGCCGGGATCTTCTCCGGCTCGGACGCCGAGCGCAGCGACAAGGAGCTGCTCGACGAGGTGCTCGGGAGCGCGCCGATGGAGGGCTCGCGTCTCGCCGAAGAGGTGAGCGTGGACGAGTCCTACACCGTGGAGCCCGGCGACCACGGTTGGGAGGGCGAACCGCGCTTCACCATTGCCGCCGTCGACCTCGGCATCAAGTCGATGACGCCGCACCGCTTCGCCGAGCGCGGCGTGCGGGTTCACGTCCTGCCTGCGAGCTCGACGCTCGATGACGTCAAGGCTGTCGGCCCTGACGGATTCTTCATGTCGAACGGCCCCGGTGACCCCGCCACGGCTGATGGGCAGGTTGCGCTGCTCCGTTCGGTGCTGGACGAGAAGATCCCCTACTTCGGCATCTGCTTCGGCAACCAGATCCTCGGCCGGGCACTTGGCTTCGGCACCTACAAGCTCCGGTACGGCCACCGGGGGATCAACCAGCCGGTCCTGGACCGTCGGACTGGCAAGGTCGAGATCACGTCCCAGAACCATGGCTTTGCGGTTGACGCCCCTCTCGATGGGCCGACCCCAGCGCCCGAGGAGCGCTACGGGCGCGTCGAGGTGAGCCATGTGAGCCTCAATGACCAGGTTGTCGAAGGCCTTGCCTGCCTCGACATTCCCGCCTTCTCGGTCCAATACCACCCCGAAGCGGCGGCAGGCCCCCATGACGCCGCCTACCTGTTCGACAGGTTCATCGATCTCATGGACAGCCAGAAGACCTCTCAGAGCGAGGAAGCGAAGTAATGCCGAAGCGTACAGACCTCAAGAGCGTCCTCGTCATTGGTTCCGGCCCGATCGTCATCGGCCAGGCTGCCGAGTTCGACTACTCCGGGACGCAGGCGCTCCGCGTGCTCAAGGACGAGGGCCTGCGGGTGATCCTCGTCAACTCGAACCCTGCGACGATCATGACAGATCCCGAGTTCGCCGACGCGACCTACGTCGAGCCCATCACCCCCGAGGTGGTCGAGAAGATCATCGCGAAGGAGCGCCCGGACGCGATCCTCCCGACTCTGGGGGGCCAGACCGCGCTCAACACTGCAATCGCCCTCGACAAGAACGGCGTGCTGACGAAGTACGGCGTCGAGCTCATCGGAGCCAACATCGAGGCAATCGAGCTCGGTGAGGACCGCGAGAAGTTCAAGGGCGTCGTCGAGCGCTGCGGCGCGGAATCCGCGCGCAGCCAGATCGTGCACACGATCGACGAGGCTCTCAAGGCGGCCGAGTGGCTCGGCTACCCGCTCGTGGTGCGACCGTCGTTCACGATGGGCGGCCTCGGTTCGGGCTTCGCGTACACGGAAGAGGATCTGCGCCGGATCGTCGGCCAAGGCCTGCTGTACAGCCCGACCACCGAGGTGCTCCTCGAGGAGAGCATCCTCGGCTGGAAAGAGTACGAGCTCGAGATGATGCGCGACAAGAACGACAATGTCGTCGTCGTGTGCTCGATCGAGAACTTCGACCCCGTCGGCGTCCACACGGGCGACTCGATCACGGTCGCTCCGGCCCTGACCCTGACCGACCGCGAGTACCAGAAGCTCCGCGACGTCGCGATCGCGGTGATCCGCGAGGTCGGCGTGGACACGGGTGGCTGCAACATCCAGTTCGCAGTCGACCCGAAGACCGGGCGCGTCATCGTCATCGAGATGAACCCGCGCGTCTCGCGCTCCTCGGCGCTCGCATCGAAGGCCACTGGCTTCGCGATCGCAAAAATCGCCACCAAGCTCTCCCTCGGCTACACACTCGACGAGATCCCGAACGACATCACCCAGAAGACGCCGGCGAGCTTCGAGCCGACGCTCGACTACGTCGTCGTCAAGGTGCCGCGGTTTGCGTTCGAGAAGTTCCCTGCTGCAGACCCGACCCTCACCACGACGATGAAGAGCGTGGGCGAGGCAATGGCCCTCGGGCGCAACTTCACGGAGGCTCTCCAGAAGGCGCTCCGCTCGCTCGAGCAGCGCGGTGCGCAGCTCGACTTCTCGCCGGTGCCCGAATACGAGGTGGCCGAGCTCGTCCAGCAGGCGAAGCGGCCGACAACGGATCGCCTCAAGCAGGTCCAGCGTGCGCTGCTCGGAGGGGCGAGCATCGAGGAGCTGTACGAAGCGACGTCGATCGACCCGTGGTTCCTCGACCAGCTCCAGCTGCTCAACGAGATTGCGGCAGAGATCAAGGCCGCTCCCGCGCTGACCGAGGACGTCCTGCGGCTCGCGAAGCGCCATGGGTTCTCCGACGAGCAGATCGGCGCCCTCACCCACCACTCCGAGGACGTCGTGCGCGGGGTCCGCCAGGCGCTCGGCGTGCGCCCGGTCTACAAGACCGTCGACACGTGTGCCGCTGAGTTCGCCGCCTACACGCCGTACCACTACTCGTCCTACGACGAGGAGGACGAGGTCGGCCTCCATTCCAAGCCGTCGATCGTGATCCTCGGCTCCGGCCCCAACCGCATCGGGCAGGGCATCGAGTTCGACTACTCGTGCGTCCATGCCTCGATGGCCCTGCGCAAGGCCGGCTACGAGACCGTCATGGTGAACTGCAACCCCGAGACGGTCTCGACCGACTACGACATCTCGACCCGCCTCTACTTCGAGCCCCTCACGCTCGAGGACGTGCTCGAGGTCATCGCGGCAGAGGATCGCACGGGCGGCGTCATGGGTGTCTTCGTCCAGCTCGGCGGCCAGACCCCGCTCAAGCTCGCCCAGCAGCTCGCGGACGCCGGGGTGCCGATCCTCGGTACGTCACCCGAGGCGATCGACCTCGCCGAGCACCGCGGCGCCTTCGCCAAGGTGCTCGACGACGCGGGGCTCGTCTCGCCGAAGAACGGCACAGCGGTGTCGTTCGACGAGGCCAAGCGGATCGCGGACGAGATCGGCTACCCGGTGCTCGTACGTCCTTCCTACGTGCTGGGCGGCCGCGGCATGGAGATCGTCTACGACGAGGCGAACCTGCACCGGTACATCGAGAACGCGACGGAGATTACTCCGGACCACCCGGTCCTGATCGACCGCTTCCTCGAGGATGCTGTCGAGATCGACGTCGATGCGCTCTACGACGGCCGCGAACTCTACCTCGGCGGCATCATGGAGCACATCGAGGAGGCAGGAATCCACTCGGGCGACTCCGCATGCGTCCTGCCGCCCGTCACTCTCGGGGAAGACGTCCTTGAGCGGGTGCGCGAGGCGACAGCTGCCATCGCCGAGGGCGTGGGGGTGCGCGGGCTCATCAATATCCAGTTCGCCCTCGCGGCAGACGTGCTGTACGTGCTCGAGGCCAACCCCCGGGCGTCCCGGACCGTCCCGTTCGTCTCGAAGGCCACGGGCGTCCAGATGGCGAAGGCAGCAGCCCTCATCGGGACAGGAGTCTCGATCCACCAGTTGCGCTCCGCGTACCACATGCTCCCCGAGACCGGCGACGGTGGGGCAATCAACCCGAACGCTGCCGTCGCAGTCAAGGAAGCTGTCCTGCCCTTCAGCCGCTTCCGCACCCCCGAAGGGACGGTCGTCGACAGCCTGTTGGGTCCCGAGATGCGGTCAACCGGCGAGGTCATGGGCATCGACAAGCACTTCGACACCGCCTTCGCCAAGAGCCAAGCCGGCGCGAACAACGCCCTGCCGACTTCTGGCCGAGCCTTCGTCTCGGTGGCGAACCGCGACAAGCGTTCGGTGATCCTGGGCGTCAAGAAGCTCGCCGACCTCGGCTTCGAGATCTATTCGACGGGCGGGACGGCTGCCCTGCTCCGGCGCAACGGCATCCAGGCCACGGTCGTCCGGAAGGTCGGAGAGGGCCCCGGGCCGGCGGGCGTGGACGGCGGTCAGGGCACGATCGTCGACCTCATCAACGACGGCCAGATAGACATGGTGTTCAACACGCCGTCCGGGGGAGACGCCCGTGGCGACGGCTATGAGATCCGCGCCGCGGCGACCTCGAACGGCAAGCCGTGCATCACGACCGTCGCCGAGTTCAACTTCGCGGTGCTCGCGATCGAGGCCATGCGGCAGTTCGAGTGGACCGTCACGAGCCTCCAGGAGCACGCTTCACAGCTCCGGGAGACGGAGACCACAGGAACGGACGCGACCGCCGCGGAGCCCGCGGGTGTCTGAGCTGGGCCGCGGAGCGGAGCAGACTCTGAGCCGTGCGGCGAGCCGCGCGCCCTTCGGCGCGCGGCTCGCCTCTGCGATGGGCGCGCGAGGCCCATTGTGCGTGGGTATCGACCCGCACCCGTCGCTCCTGTCGGCGTGGGGTCTTTCGGACGACGCCGAGGGGCTGCGTCGCTTCTCCCTCGCCGTCGTCGAGGCAGTCGGGGATTTGGCCGCGGCCGTCAAGCCGCAGGTGGCGCTTTACGAGCGCCACGGCTCGGCCGGCCTCGCTGTCCTTGAGGACGTCCTCGAGGTCTCGGCGGAAGCCGGCGTCCTGACGATCGCGGACGCCAAGCGCGGGGACATCGGCTCGACGATGGCGGCATACTCCGACGCCTGGCTCGGGGAAGGCTCTCCGCTTGCGGCCGATGCCGTGACGCTGAGTCCCTACCTCGGGTTCGAGTCCCTCAGGCCTGCCCTCGACGCAGCCGCGGCGACTGGGCGCGGGGTCTTCGTTCTCGCCCTGACATCCAATCCGGAGGGAGCGTCGATCCAGCACACGGGAGGCGAGCACTCCGTCGCCAAAACCGTCTGTGAGGCAGCGGGTGCGGAAAACACGCGCTATGCGGGCGAGCCGTTCGGCAGCGTGGGCCTCGTGGTCGGCGCGACGGTCGGAGACGCCGTCGTGCGGCTCGGCCTCGACCTGGCCGCGATGGGCGGTCCCATCCTCGCGCCGGGGCTCGGCGCTCAGGGAGCGACGGGCGCCGTCCTTCGTGCGACGTTCGGGGCGGCCGCCCCTCGCGTCCTGGGGACATCCAGCCGGGAGATCCTCGCGGGCGGCCCATCCCGCTCCGGTCTCCGCGAACGGGCTGAACGGACTCTCGCCGACCTGGCTTGAGCTGACTTCGGGATTGCTGCACAGCGAGGGCTCCGGGCTTCGAGACGGCATTGCCACGTTGGAGCTAGCGGACTAGGTTCGGAGGCATCCGTGCGGGGGTGCGCGCGACATCTACGTGGGAGGCGAGCATTGGGACTCAACCCCTTGACCGCTGAAGAACGAAACCGGGCCGTATCCAAGGCGACAGCTGCGCGTGCGCGCCGAGCCGAAGCGAAGTCGGCTATCAGAGCGGGAAGCCTGAGCCTGGCCGAGCTCTTCCAGCAAGCCGACGAGGACGAGGCCCTCGCTCGCCTCAAGGTCACGGAGCTCCTCGAGTCGTTTCACGGCATCGGCCCCGTGCGCTCGCTCGCAATCCTCGAGCAGCTCGGCATTGCCGCAAGCCGGCGGCTCCGGGGCCTCGGCATCCATCAGCGCCGGGCGCTGATAGATTTTCTCAGAGCGGACTGACGGCTTGGGCACGCTGGTCCCCAAGCCGCATGGTGCCCAGCGCGAATCGGGCACCGACAAGACAACGCCGCATAGCGACGGCGGAGGGAGCTAGGGACAAGGCGTGGACAGTACAACGAGCGCACCGACTGACGGAGGCCGCGCAGGAGGCGCTGCGAAGCACACAGGGCTCACGGTGCTCGCCGGACCCACCGCCGTCGGCAAGGGGACTGTCTCCACGTACATCCGCGATACGTATCCCGAGGTCTGGCTCTCGGTGTCCGCTACCACGAGACCTGCCCGTCCCGGGGAGCAAGAGGGAGTCCACTACTTCTTCAAGTCCCCCGAGGAGTTCGATCGGCTCATCGAAGAGGGCGCCTTCCTCGAGTGGGCAATCGTGCATGGCCAGAATCGCTATGGCACACTCCGCGCATCCGTCGAGGAGGCCATCGCCAAGGGCAAGTCGGTGCTCCTCGAGATCGATCTGCAGGGCGCGCGCCAGGTCAAGGCTGCCATGCCCGAGGCACGATTCGTGTTCCTGGCTCCTCCCAGCTGGGAGGAAATGGTGCGCCGACTCGTCGGCCGCGGCACCGAAAGTCCCGAGGAACAGCAGGCGAGGCTGGAAACGGCTAAAATAGAACTCGCTGCCGAACCGGAGTTCGATTTCACCGTCGTCAATGACGACGTCCGGCGCGCGGCAGACGAGCTTGTTTCACTCATGGGCCTGACCCCGCACGCGCGCCAGTCGGCGCGCTAGAGGGCTGTTCAGGCCAACCGCACAGTGCATTGGAGAATGTCGTGACTTCGAACCCCGAAGGAATCATCAACCCGCCGATCGACGATCTGCTCACGAAGTCGGACTCGAAGTACGGGCTCGTGATCTTCGGGGCCAAGCGCGCCCGCCAGATCAACGCATACTACGCGCAGCTCCACGAGGGCCTCTTCGAGTACGTCGGCCCTCTGGTCGACACGAAGCTCAACGAGAAGCCCCTCTCCATCGCGCTGCGTGAAATCAACGACGGCCTCCTCGTGGCCAAGCGCGTTGAGGGCGACGCCGAGTCCCAGGACTGAGGCCAGAGGCCGCGTGCGCGTCGTCCTGGGTGTGGGTGGCGGCATCGCCGCCTACAAGGCGGCCCTGCTGCTGCGTCTTTTCACCGAAGCCGGGCACGATGTAACGGCCGTCCCGACGGAGGCAGCGCTCCGCTTCGTCGGCAAGGCGACGTGGGAGGCCCTCTCCGGGAAGGCTGTCCGCACCGAGGTATTCGAAGCCGTGGAGAGCGTCAACCACGTTCGGCTCGGCCACGAGGCCGATCTCATCGTCGTGGCGCCCGCGACCGCCGACTTGCTCGCACGAGCCGCCGGCGGACACGCCGACGATCTGCTCACCAACACGCTTCTCATGGCAAGGTGCCCAGTTGTCATGGCGCCGGCGATGCACACCGAGATGTGGCGCCACCCCGCGACCCAGGCGAACGTTTCCCTGCTTCGCGAGCGGGGTGTGCACGTGCTCGACCCCGCGGAAGGCCGGCTTACCGGGAAGGACAGCGGTCCCGGCCGGCTGCCCGATCCTGAGGACATCTTCGCTGCGGCCCTCAGCTTCGCGGGCGGACAGAACAGGGATGCCGAGCACGACGCCGGCACCGCGCCTGAGGGGGGCCCGCTCGCTGGGCGTCGGGTCGTCGTCTCCGCAGGTGGGACGCGCGAGGCCATTGATCCCGTCCGCTTCCTCGGCAATCGTTCGTCGGGCAAGCAGGGGGTTGCGGTGGCCCGCGCGGCGCTCGAAGCGGGCGCGCACGTGACACTTGTGGCAGCGCACCTCGAAGTCTCCCCTCCCGAGGGCGTCGAAGTCGTGAAGGTCGAGTCAGCGCTCGAACTGCGCGAAGAGATGCTCGAGCGCACCGCCTCTGCGGACGCGATCGTCATGGCTGCCGCGGTCGCCGACTTCCGCCCGGCCCGCCGCAGCGACGCAAAGATCAAGAAGCGCGACGACGCCCCCGATCTGCCGATCGAACTCGTGCGGAACCCCGACGTGCTCGCCGAGCTTGTCAGAGGGCGAGATGCGGCCGGCACCCAGCAGGTCGTGGTCGGCTTCGCCGCTGAGACCGGAGACGAGGGCGGCGATGTCCTCGCCTACGGACGGGCAAAGCTCGAACGCAAAGGCTGTGACCTCCTCGTCGTCAACGAGGTCGGGACCGACCGCGTATTCGGGCTCGACGAGAACAGTGTGACGATTCTCTCGAAGGACGGAGCCGCACCCGAGCATGTGGCGGGCAGCAAGGACGAGGTGGCGCGCGCCGTCGTCGTCCGGCTTGCCCGCGCGCTCGAAGCCCGCTGACGGGCGGGACCTGAGCTCTTCCCGCAGCGCAATACATGCCCCGGTTCGTCGGTGGGCAGGAAGTAGAGTAGAGCAGTGACCCACGCTCCCTATGGCGCCGGACTCCCGGCCGACATGACCGCCCTACGGCTCTTCACGTCCGAGTCCGTGACCGAGGGGCATCCCGACAAGATCTGCGATCAGATCAGCGACGCGATCCTCGATGCGCTCCTCGCGGCCGATCCTGAGTCGAAGGTCGCCGTGGAGACGATGGCGACGACGGGGCTCGTCCACGTCGCGGGCGAGGTCACAACCGACGCTTACGTCGAGATCCCTCAGATCGTCCGCAACACGATCCTCGGCATCGGCTACGACTCGTCCGCGAATGGCTTCGACGGAGCCCGCTGCGGCGTCTCGGTGTCCATCGGGCAGCAGTCCTCCGACATCTTCGACGGCGTGTTCAACTCGCTCGAATCCCGTGAAGGGACCCTCGAGGACGAATACGACCGCCAGGGCGCCGGCGATCAGGGCATCATGTTCGGCTATGCGAGCGACGAGACCCCGTCCTACATGCCGACGCCAATCTGGCTCGCTCACCGACTGTCAGAGCGGCTCACGGAGGTGCGGAAGAGCGGCGAGCTCGCCTATCTGCGCCCCGACGGCAAGACGCAGGTGACTGTGGGCTATGACGGCGACGAGCCGGTGACGGTCGAAACGGTCGTCATCTCGAGCCAGCACGCCGAGGGCACCCAGCTGGCCCAGCTCAGGGCCGACCTTGCCGATCACGTCATCGCTCCGGTGCTGGCTGCGAGCCAGCTCGAGAGCGCTCACGTCAGGAGCATCCTCAACCCGGCCGGTCCTTTCATCATCGGCGGCCCTGTCGGCGACGCGGGGCTCACGGGGCGGAAGATCATCGTCGACACCTACGGGGGCTTCTCCCGGCACGGCGGCGGCGCCTTCTCAGGGAAGGATCCGTCGAAGGTAGACCGTTCAGGCGCCTACGCGATGCGCTGGGTCGCCAAGAACGTCGTCGCCGCGGGGCTCGCGCGTCGCGCGGAGATCCAGATCGCCTATGCGATCGGCCAGGCCCGTCCCGTAGGCATCTACGTCGAGACGTTCGGAACCGAGAGCGTAGACCCGCTGCGGATCAGCGCCGCGATCAACGAGATCTTCGACCTGCGCCCGAGGGCCATCATCGACGCGCTCGACCTCAGGCGCCCGATCTATGCGAAGACGGCGGCTCACGGCCACTTCGGCCGGGAGGATCCCGACTTCACTTGGGAGCGTCTCGACCGCGTCCAAGCCCTCAAGGACTACTTCAACGACTGATGGCGGCAGCGAGGCCCGGCAGCGGGGGAGGCTCGGGCTCGGGGTCGCAGCGAGTCGCACAGCCTTCGCTCCTGCTCGGATTTCCCGAGCCCGTGCTCGCGCCAGCTGCCCCTCGGGCGGCTAGCGAGCTTCCCGTCGCCAGAGTCTGCGTCGAGTCTCCCCTCCCGCAACTCGACCGACCGTTCGACTACCTCGTCCCGGAAGAGCTGTCCGAGGCTGCCAAGCCCGGAGTGCGGGTGCGCGTGCGCGTCGCGGGTCAAGAGCACAGCGGCCTCATCCTCGAACGAGCCGAGTCTTCCGACGCCGGCGTTGCCCTTCAACCACTCGCCAAAGTCGTTTCGCCTGCTGTCGTTCTCACTCCCGAGGTTCTGAAGGTCTCAACGGCAGTCGCCGAGCGATGGGCGGGCGCACTCGGTGACGTTCTGCGATTCGCCGTACCGCCCCGGGCGGCGCGCGTCGAGGCCGAGTATCTCCCAGAGCTCGCTGATCGCGCGGCAGGAAAAGAGCCCGAGAACGCGAGCGACCCAGCTGCAGAGAAGGATTCACCGGCTCCGCCGTCGTCGCCGTCGTTGTGGGCCGAGCTCCAGCGAGGCTCCGCGTTCCTTCGCCACCTCGCAGCGGGAGGCAGCCCCCGGGCCTCAGTGCAGGCAGTCGAGGGTTACGGCCCTCGCGGATGGCCCCAGCTCGTCGCCGAGGCCATTCGGACGGCGCGGCTCTCAGGACGAGGCGTGCTCGTGGTCGTCCCGGACCGGCGCGACCTCGAGCGGATGCAGCTCGTTCTCGAGCAAGCGCTCCCGGGCGAGCGCGTTGTGCGGCTTGCGGCTGAGGACGGCCCCAGCCAGCGTTACCGGGGCTTCCTGGATCTCTTGACCGGTCGTGCGCGTGTTGCGGTGGGAACCCGGGGGGCTGTCCTCGCTCCGGTCCGTGACCTTGGGCTGGTGGTGTGCTGGGATGACGGCGACGACCTCCACGCCGAGCCGCGCGCCCCCTACTTCCATGCGCGGGAGGTCTGCCTCCTCCGCTCCGAGATGGAAGGTTGCGCGCTCCTGCTCGCGGGCCACACCGTCTCCACTGAGACGCGCCGGCTCGTCGACTCGGGCTGGCTCCAGAGCGTCGAGCCGGCGCGGTCGATCGTCCGGAAGCGGCTTCCCAGGGTCACCAGTACCGCGGACAGCTTCGAGAGCGCACGCGATCCGTATGCACGGATGGCCCGCCTTCCACATGCGGCGTGGCAGCTCGCGCGCGAGGCCCTCGCAGACGGTCCAGTGTTGGTCCAAGTGGCCCGGGCAGGGTACGCGCCGTCGCTTGCATGCGAGCGCTGCAGGGAGCCGGCGCGTTGTGTGCATTGTTCAGGCCCGCTCGCGGAAACCCTGACCGGAGGGGCCCGCACCGTCGCGTGCCGCTGGTGCGGCACGCCGAGCGGGGCATGGGCTTGCCCGTATTGCGGGGGCCGTTCGTTCCGCCGTTCCTCTGTGGGCGCGCTGCGCACGGCCGAAGAACTGGGGCGTGCATTCCCGGGCGCCGTCGTCATTACTTCATCGGGCGATCAGGTCAAGTCCGAGGTGCCCGACAGTCCTGCCCTCGTCGTCGCGACGGTCGGCGCCGAGCCCGTCGCGCCGACGGGTTACGCCGCCGCGCTCCTCCTGGATGGCGATTCCCTGCTCTCTCGCGAGACCCTGAGGGCGGGAGAGGAGGCCCTCCGGCGTTGGCTCAACGCTGCGGCGCTCGTGCGGGGCGCTGACGACGGCGGCCGCGTCGTCGTGACGGCGAGCGAACACGAGGCCGTCGCTGCCCTCGTGCGATGGGATCCGGCGGGCTTCGCCGAACGCGAGCTCACCGTGCGGAAGAGCCTCGGGCTGCCCCCAGCCGTACGCCTCGCAGCTATCACCGGAACACGGGCGGGCGTCGAGACGTTCGCTGGCGCCGCCGCATCAGTACTCGCCCGGCCGGGAGTACGAACTGCTGGCCCCGTCCCAGTTTCGGCCGCCGCTGGGGTGCGGACAGAGGAAGACGTCTGGCGCCTGCTCGCATTCTTCCCCATTGCTGAGGGGCCAGAAGTGTCACGCGGGCTGAGGGCAGCCCGGATCGCCTTGGCCACGCGGCGCGGCTCGGAACCCGTCCAGCTCCGGCTCGACGGCTCTGATCTCGTCTAGCTGGTAGCTGCCCGCCGTATGCCGATTGCCGTCTGCCGATTGCCGTGAGCCGGACTCGGGCGCGGGGCTAAGCCGGCCCGGCGGTGCGGGTCCCGGCGCGCGTGAAGGCACCGCGGCGGGCGCCGAATTGCTCGATCGCCTCCTCGGCCGCCTCGAGCAGGGCCTGGGCCGAATGGTCCCAGCTGAACTTCTCGGCCTGCCTCACCGAGTCGCGGGAGGCCTCGCTCCACGTGTGCGGGACCTCGAGCTCGCGCACGGCAGCCGCGAATGCTTCCGGCGAATCGGGGTCGACGAAGCGCACGGCGTCGCCCCCGACTTCCCGGAAGATGGGGATATCGCTCGCGATGACGGGGGTTCCGACGGACATGGCCTCCACGAGGGGCAGCCCGTAGCCTTCGGAACGGGAGAGGGTCACGAGTGCCGTCGCGCCCCGCAGGAGCTCCTCGTACTCGGTCTCGCTCACGCCGTTGTGGAATTCGACTGAAGCGCCCGGTGGAATGCTCGATTCGAGCTCGGCACGCCGGTTCGGGGTGATGCGGCTGAGGAGATGCAGCGTGTAGTCGGGAAGCGCCGCCATTCCGGCGATCACGGTCTCGACATTCTTGTACGGCATGAATGAGCCCATGTAGAGGAGGCTTCGGCCCGGTTGTGCGTCGGGGTCCCGCGGCACGAGTCCTCCCTGGGGTGCGTTGCCGACGATCCGCACCGGACGCCTGGTGAGCCGCTTCTCCGCCATGAGCCACTTGGTCGTGCGGCTCACGGTGGCGACGACGTCGGCCCGGTTGAGGAGGACCCGCTGGGGCCAGTAGGCCTTGTGGTAAAGGCGCCACAGAAGGCGTACGGGGGCAGGCAGGAACCCGGGCGGGGTGGGGTGCTCGTAGTAGATGAGGTCGTGGAGCGTGAGGATCAGAGGGTAGCGCCGCCCCCACGAGCCCATCGTCTGCATGGGGCAGAACACGACATCCGGTTCGAGCCCGTTGACCCGTGCGGCGATGAACAGCTCTGCGGGGGAGAGGGGACTCGAGACCTTCACGTGCGGCACGTCGGGCAGGAGGGCGAGTTGACGCTCATCGCTGATAAGCATCGCAGTCTCTGTGCGGGACGCGACAGCCTCGATCAGGCTCGCGCCGTAGCGGCTGATCCCATCGTGTTGGTCGGTCCGCGTGAAGCGGGCATCGATCAGGAGCCTCATCAGCCTGCTTTCTCCTTGGGTTCGGCCAGAAACGCGTGAATTGCGTCCGCCGCCGGCTGCGGCGTTTCGTAATGGATCAGATGCCCGACGCCGGGAATCACCGTGAGCCGCGAGTCGGCGAGCCTTGCATGAAAGTCCCGCACGGCCGGCAACGGTGCGACCTCATCGCGATCGCCTGCGATCAGGAGCACGGGCAGCGAGAGCCCGTCGGCGGCCTCGGCCGCCGTGTGCGAGACCGAGGCGCGGAACGACTCGAGGAGCACATCGCGGCTCGCGAAGCTGGAGAAGTACTGTGCATGCTGGGCGTGGACGAATCGCCGGAGCTCGGGATCGCGTGTCTTGGCCATGGCTTCGCTCATGACCCGGACGATTGCGGGGTGGCGCAGGAGTGCAGACCCGACTGCCCCGGGCAGGCCGGCCCCAGCGCGGTAGTAGCCGACCGCAAGGCGGCTCAGGATGGCTTGCGGACCTTCGAGCGCTGGCGATGAGATCGGATTGACGAGTACGAGCCGCGAGAACCCCTCCGGATGCTCGGAGCAGACGCGGGCCGCCACGATCGACCCGAAGGAATGCCCGAGCAGGACGGTTTCGGGGCCGAGTCCAAGAGCCTGGGCCAGCGCGTCCACCCACGCGGCATAGCCCTCGATGTCGTGCCGGTGCCCGCTCATCGGCGAGGAGGCGCCGAAGCCGGGCAGGTCCGGCATCACGATCCGGACATCGGGCAGGAGATCGACGATGCGCAGGAGCCCGTGGTGGGTCCCGCGGAAGCCGTGGATGGCAAGGATCGTCGGCGCCCCTTCGCCGTCCACCGGCTCGTACGTATAGACGGCCGTCTTTGAACCGAGAAGTTCGAGGTCTGTCCGCCGCTCTCGGGCACCCAGGGCTGAGGAGAGGAAGCCTTCCCCCGCTGCGACGGCCATCAGTTCACCTCGCTGGGGTCGGAACCGGTCCGCTCCCCGCGGTCGAGCCCAGCGATGCGGTCGAGGTCGTCGGCCGTGAGCTCGAACCCGAACACATCGGCGTTCTCACGGATGCGCTCGGGGCTGCTGGCCTTTGGAATGACGATGTGGCCGCACTGCAGGTGCCACCGGACCACGGCCTGGGCAGGGGAGACACCGTGGGCAGCGGCGATCTCCGCGATCACTGGATCCCGAAGGATTCGACCGCGCCCGAGCGGAGACCACGCCTCCGTGCGGATCCCGAGCTCCGCATGGACGGTTTTGAGCAGATCCTGCTGGAGCCACGGGTGGAGCTCGATTTGGTTCACAGCGGGCATGACGGTGCACTCGGCAGCAAGGCGCCGGAGATGCTCAGGCTGGAAGTTGCTGACTCCGATGGCCCGGACCCGCCCGTCCTCGAGCAAACGCTCGAGCGCGCGGTAGGTCTCGACGAAGAGCCCACGTGCTGGACACGGCCAGTGGATGAGGTATAGGTCCACGTAGTCGAGCCCAAGCGCGGAGAGGGAACGATCGAATGCCCGGAGCGCCGGGTCGTACCCCTGATCGCTGTTCCAGAGCTTGGTGGTGACGAAGACGTCTTCGCGCGGAAGACCGCCGTCGGCCGCCTCCGCCACAGCGAGTCCCACGCCGGCCTCGTTGCCGTACATGGCTGCCGTATCGAGGCTCCGGTAACCCGCTCCGAGTGCCTCTCCGGCGAGCCGTGCGGCATCCTCCGCCGGCACCTTGTAGAGCCCGAAACCGAGTTGGGGCATGTCGATGCCGCCGGACAGGGTCACGCGGGGAGCCTGGGTCATGCCCCCGACTCTACCGGCCGATCGCTTCGCCCGGCCTCAGGCATCGAGCGCGAGGAGAGCCCGGGCGGTCGCCTCGTCGATGACAAGCTGGGTCACGAGGCCCGCCTTGAGCGCGCCGCGCAGGCTGCGAGCCTTCGCCCGGCCCGAAACGACGCAGAAGCGGTGCTCGACGCCGCGCACGAGTGCGTGGTCCGGGCCGGTCGACCGCTCATTGAGCGCGATCCCGTCGGAACTCCCGTCCTCACGGTAGAAGACCGTGGCGACGTCGCCCACGACCCTCTCGTGAACGAGGGACTGCAGATCTGCGGTGTCGAGGTAGCTCCCCGTATAGACGTGGCTCGGCACATCGGCGTCTATCGAGCCCACCCCGAACACGGCAATCGACATGCGAGCCTGAAGGTCGAGGACACGCCGAACGCTCCGCTCCTGCCACATGAGCCGCTTCGTCTCTGCACGGTCGAAGAAGGCAGGAACAGGGAATTCCTCCACGGAAGCGTCGTAGGCGGCCCCGAAGCGGCGCATGATCTCGCTCGCGTACCCCAAGCCCATCGTCTGGGTGTTGGCAGCGCCATTGAGCTGGACGACCGTGCTGCCGTGCGTCGACTTCCGATTGAGGTACCTGCTCATCGCCGTGAGGGTCGAACCCCACGCCACACCGAGCACGGTGTTCGATCCGACGAAGGGAGTGAGAGTGCGGGCGGCATACATCGCCACCCGGTCGAGCGTCTCGGCCTCGTTGAGGTTCGACACGTGGGGGACTACGTGGGCGCGGATGCGGTAGCGCCGGGCGATCGCGGATTCGAGCTCTGCCGACGATTCGAGGGGGTTCCAGACCTGGATCTGGACGAGCCCGGTTTCCCTGGCAAACGTCAGGAGGCGCGAGACCGTGGAGCGCGAGGTCTTCAGCTCGCGCGCGATCGCATCCATCGTGAGGTCCTGGAGGTAGTACAGCCGCGCGGCGAGGAGGGCTTCTCGCTGCCTTCGGGTGACGGGACTTTGTGCGGAAGACCCTGCCTCGGAGGGATCTGGAAGCGAAGCTGGGAGCGTCACGAGGGACATTCTTGCACGTTCGTGCATCGCTCTTGAAGATTCCTCTCACATCCTCGAAGAATGGTTGCAGAACAGCCATCGCATGTCTTCAAAGGAGGAATCCCTGTGGCCCCGCACAATCCCGGTGTCCCGGCCGGCTCGCTGCCCGCTCGCTCTCTGGTCTCGGCTCTCAGAGCGAGGCCCCGCTCGCAGGTCCTCATCATCGGGGGCGGGATCAACGGCGTGGGCACGTTCAGAGACCTTGCGCTGCAGGGCGTGGACGTGGCGCTCGTAGAGCGCGGCGACTATTGCCAAGGCGCCTCAGGGGCGTCCTCGCACATGATCCACGGAGGCATCAGATATCTCGAGAATGGCGAGTTCCGGCTCGTGCACGAATCGGTCGTCGAACGAAACCGTCTCCTGCGCATCGCCCCCCACTACGTGAGACCGCTCCAGACCACGATCCCGATCTTCACCACGTTCTCGGGGCTGCTCAACGCCCCGTTGCGCTTCCTGACCCATCATTCCGGCAAGCCCAGGGCGCGGGGGGCGCTCCTGATCAAGCTCGGCCTCGCCCTCTACGACGCGTTCTCCCGTGAGGGCGGCCGCGTGCCACGGCACCAGTTCGTGGGCCGCCGGCGCGCCTTGACCGAGCTTCCGCGGCTGCGCCCAGACGTCAAGTACGCGGCCACCTACTTCGACGCCTCCGTCCACAATCCCGAGCGCCTCACGCTCGATGTCCTGCGGGACGGTCTCGAAGCCAACCCTGAAGCACGGGCGGCGAACTATGTGAGTGCTGTCGGGATGCACGACGGCGCGGTGCAGCTGCGCGACGAGCTCACCGGTGAGGTGTTCGACTTCGCCGCGGACGTCGTCGTCAATGCGACCGGAGCGTGGACAGACCGGACGAACTCTGCTCTCGGAGCAGAGACGTTCTATATGGGTGGGACCAAGGGCTCTCACATCGTCCTCGACGCCCCCGATCTGCTCGCTGCAACCGGTGGCCGGGAGATCTTCTTCGAGCACTCCGACGGTCGCATCGTCCTCATCTACCCGATCGGCGACCGGGTGCTCGTGGGGACCACGGACATCGATGCCGGGGAAGACCTCACCCCCGTCTGCACGGAAGAAGAGGTCGAGTACTTCTTCGAACTGATCCACCACGTCTTCCCCAGCGTCACGGTTGAACCGAGCCAGATCGTCTACACCTTCTCGGGCGTCCGCCCGCTCCCGCGCCACGACACGGCACCGGGTTTCGTCTCACGGGACTACCGGATCGAGCGGTCGGACGGTGCGGACGGGGCACCCGTACGGCTGAGCCTTGTGGGCGGGAAGTGGACCACATTCCGCGCCCTCTCCGAGCATTTGGCGGACTCCGTGCTCCGCGAGCTCCGCGTCGCGCGGCGGCAGAGCACTGCTGAGCTGCCCATCGGTGGTGGCGCGGGCTTTCCGGAGGGGACGGCTGCACGTCGGGAGTGGATCGCCTCGCACCTTCCGGGACTGGCGACCACCAGGGCGGAGGTGCTCCTCGAACGCTACGGGACGCGTGCCATTGAGGTCGCGGCCTTCCTTGCCGAGGGCTCTGACCGCCTGCTCGAGAGCACGCAGGAGCTCAGCGTCCGTGAGCTGGCCTACATGGCCCAGCACGAACATGTCGGGCACGTCGTGGATGTCCTCATCCGGCGCACCTCGCTCGCCTTCCGTGGTCTGGTCACGCAGAAGGTCATCCGGGAGGTGGCCGAGGGGCTTGCACCCCATCTAGGTTGGGATTCTGAGCGCGTCCGCCAGGAGGTCCAGCATGCCGAGCACACGCTTGCCGATCTCCACGGCGTCGCGGGCCCGGCGCTCGAAGCCAGTGGAGGGTTCAGCGCTAGAGGAGAAGGGGCGATCACGATCGAGGGAGCCGTGAATGTCTGAGCAGTACGTCCTTGCGATCGACCAGGGCACCACCAGCACGCGGGCGATCGTGTTCGACCACGCGGGCTCGATCGTCTCGACGGGGCAGCTCGAGCACGAACAGATCTTCCCTCGGGCGGGCTGGGTCGAACACAATCCGCGGGAGATCTGGGACAACACCCGCGAGGTGATCGGTCAGGCCCTCTCGAAGGCGAACCTGACCCGGCACGACATCGCCGCTGCGGGCATCACGAACCAGCGCGAAACCGCCGTCGTGTGGGATCGGAGGACGGGGGAGCCGGTATATAACGCGATCGTCTGGCAGGACACGCGCACGCAGTCCATCGCCGACGAGCTCGCGGCCGAGGGCGGCGTCGACCGTTTCAAGGACAAGGTGGGCCTCCCGCTGGCCACGTATTTCTCCGGCACGAAGATCAAGTGGATCCTCGACAACGTAGAAGGCGCCCGGGCCAGAGCCGAGGCGGGAGATCTCCTCTTCGGGAACACCGACGCGTGGCTCATCTGGAATCTCACGGGCGGAGTCGACGGCGGCGTCCATGTAACCGACGTGACCAACGCGTCCCGCACCCTCTTCATGGACCTCAAGACCCTCTCGTGGGACCAGGAGATCCTAGATGTCTTCGGCGTCCCCGCAACGATGCTGCCCGAGATCAAGTCCTCGTCCGAGGTGTACGCGGAGGTCCACACGTCACAACTCCTGCGCGAGGTCCCGATAGCGGGCATCCTGGGCGACCAGCAGGCCGCGACCTTCGGCCAGGCGGCTTTCGCCAAGGGCGAGGCCAAGAACACCTACGGCACGGGCTGCTTCCTGATCTTCAATACCGGAGAGGAGATCGTCCACTCCAAGAACGGCCTCCTGACCACCGTCGGCTACAAGCTCGGGGAAGGCGAGCCGCACTATGCGCTCGAAGGCTCAATCGCGGTAGCCGGCTCGCTCGTCCAGTGGCTGCGGGACAATCTCGGCCTCATCCGAACCGCGCCAGAGGTGGAGGAGCTTGCCCGCTCGGTCAAGGACAACGGCGGCGTCTACATCGTGCCGGCCTTCTCGGGGCTTTTCGCGCCCTACTGGCGTGCCGACGCTCGCGGAGCGATCGTCGGGCTCACGCGCTACGCGAACAAAGGCCACATTGCGCGGGCGGCCCTCGAGGCCACGGCGTTCCAGACGCGGGAGGTCCTTGATGCCGTCAACCGAGACTCCGGCGTGCCCTTGCGAGAGCTCAAGGTCGACGGCGGAATGGTCGCCAACGATGCGCTCATGCAGTTCCAAGCCGACATCCTTGGAGTGGACGTGGTCCGTCCCAAGGTCATCGAAACGACAGCTCTCGGCGCTGCATACGCAGCCGGACTTGCCGTCGGCTTTTGGGGCGACCTCGGCGAGCTTTCCGCGAACTGGGACGAAGACATGCGCTGGAGCCCGCAGCTTGACCACTCGGAGCGCGACCGGTTGATGCGTCAGTGGACCAAGGCCGTCACGAAGTCGATGGACTGGGTCGACGCCGACGTCCGTTAGGCCGAGGCGGGAGGGTGCCGTGGCTGCGCTAGGATAGCGGTATGCACGGCATCCTCCTGCTTCGCTAGCCGCTCCAGCGAGCGGCCGCCCCTCCCTGTGAGGGGCTTTTGTGTGTCAGGGGACGAATGCTGTCGTAACGCCGAGGTGACGAACAGTGGAGAGAAGCAGGGTGAGCGAACAGCAGGGCGCGGAGCAGGCGGTCGTAGCCGAGGCTACGGCCGCGGGGGAGGCTGCCTACAGCTTTGCCGCGATCGAGGCCAAGTGGCCCGCGGTATGGGAGAAGCTGGGCGTCTTCACGCCCAAGGACGATGGGAGCCGGGAGCGCCGGTACGTCCTCGATATGTTCCCTTACCCCTCGGGCGATCTCCACATGGGCCATGCAGAAGCCTTCGCGATGGGTGACGTCGTGTCCCGCTACTGGCGCCTTCGCGGCTACGACGTGCTCCATCCAATCGGCTGGGACTCCTTCGGCCTGCCCGCCGAGAACGCCGCCATCAAGCGCAACGCACACCCGGCCGAGTGGACCTACGCGAACATCGACACCCAGGCGGCGTCATTCAAGCGCTACGGACTGAGCCTCGACTGGTCACGCCGTCTGCACACTTCCGACCCCGAGTACTACCGCTGGACGCAGTGGCTCTTCCTGCGCTTCTATGAGCGCGGGCTCGCGTACCGCAAGAACCACCCGGTCAACTGGTGCCCCAAGGATCAGACCGTGCTGGCCAACGAGCAGGTCGTCAACGGCGCGTGTGAACGCTGCGGCACGCCCGTGACCAAGAAGGCGCTGAACCAGTGGTACTTCAAGATCACGGATTACGCCGACCGCCTGCTCGACGATATGACCGAACTCGAGGGCCACTGGCCCGAGCGGGTCCTCGCGATGCAGCGCAACTGGATCGGGCGGTCCGAGGGCGCGCATGTCGACTTCGAAGTCGAGGCAACCGGGGACGGCACCAAGCCGTCGCGCAAGGTCACGGTCTTCACAACGCGGCCCGACACGCTCTACGGTGCCACGTTCTTCGTCGTAGCGGCCGACGCCGACCTCGCGACCGAACTGGTGGCGCCCGAGGAAGCGGCCGCTCTGGCCGAATACCAGGATCGGGTCAAAGCGCTTTCCGAGATTGAGCGCCAGAACACTGACCGCGAGAAGACCGGCGTGTTCCTCGGACGCTACGCGGTGAACCCTCTCAGCGGGGAGAAGCTGCCCGTCTGGGCCGCCGACTACGTGCTCGCTGATTACGGCACTGGGGCCATCATGGCGGTGCCCGCGCATGACCAGCGAGATCTCGACTTCGCCCGGGCATTCGGGCTGCCTGTGCGCACGGTGCTCGACACCGGCGAGGACGACCCGGCCGTGACCGGAGTTGCTACGGCCGGCGAGGGGACGATCATCAACTCCGGGCCGCTCGACGGGCTCTCCAAGGCTGAAGGCATCGCAAAGGCCATCGAGATCGTCGAAGCCGCGGGAACGGGCGAGGGCACGGTCAACTACCGGCTCCGCGACTGGCTCCTGTCGCGCCAGCGCTTCTGGGGCGCACCGATCCCGATCATCCACTGCGAGGCGTGCGGCGAGGTTCCGGTGCCGGACGATCAGCTTCCCGTACGTCTCCCGGACGACCTTCGCGGTGAACAGCTGGCCCCGAAGGGAACCTCCCCGCTCGCCGCGGCCGAGCACTGGGTCAATGTCACGTGCCCGAACTGCGGAGGTGCCGCCAAGCGTGACACGGACACCATGGACACCTTTGTGGACTCGTCCTGGTACTACCTTCGCTATCTCTCACCCGATTACACCGAGGGACCGTTCGACCCGGAGGCCGCGAAGCGCTGGATGCCCGTGGCACAGTACGTGGGCGGCGTCGAGCACGCGATCCTCCACCTTCTGTACAGCCGGTTCTTCACCAAGGTCCTCAAGGACATGGAGCTCATCGACTTCGACGAGCCGTTCGCAGCGCTCATGAACCAGGGGCAGGTCCTCAACGGCGGCAAGGCGATGAGCAAGTCCCTCGGCAACGGCGTCGACCTCGGCGAGCAGCTCGACCAGTACGGAGTCGATGCTGTGCGCCTCACCATGGTGTTCGCCTCCCCGCCGGAGGACGACGTCGACTGGGCCGACGTTTCTCCAGCAGGCTCCGCGAAATTTCTCGCTCGGGCGTGGCGCCTCGGGCAGGATGTCACGAGCGAGCCCGGCGTCGACCCCGCGAAGGGTGACCGCGCGCTGCGGAGCGTCACGCACCGGACCCTCGCCGACGCCGCGGAGCTCCTCGAGTCGCACAAGTTCAACGTCGTGGTCGCCAAGGCGATGGAGCTCGTCAATGCGACCCGCAAGGCGATCGACAGCGGGCCCGGAGGGGCAGATCCTGCCGTACGCGAGGCGGTCGAAGTCGTCGCGATCATCCTGAGCCTCATCGCCCCGTACACGGCCGAGGATCTCTGGGCTGCCCTCGGCCACGAACCCTCGGTCGCGAACGCCGAGTGGCCCGCCTACGACCCGTCGTTGCTTGTGGAGGAGACGGTCACGGCAGTGGTCCAGGTCCAAGGCAAGGTCCGGGACCGTCTTGAGGTGGCGCCTGACATTGCCGAGGACGCCCTGCGGGAACTCGCTCTCGCGTCACCGAATGTGGAGCGCATCCTCGATGGTCGGGGCATCCGCACTGTCATCGTGCGTGCCCCGAAGTTGGTGAACATCGTTCCGGCATGAGCCATAGCCCTAGCGCCAGCGATCGGGGGAGCGGTTGACTGAGCGCCCCCCGGCGCCTTGGTGGCTGGGCGACCGCTTCCTTTGGGAGCGTCTCGGCCGCCTGAGGCTCTCGGCACTTCGGCCCGCCAGCCAGACGCGGGTCCGCACCGCCGTCGTCACCGACAGCGCGTGCGGACTCCCGCTCGAGTGGCTCGCGGCAGCGGAGGCCGAGCCTTGGTTCGAAGCAGTTCCCCTCTCGGTCATGGCGGGGGACGAGATCTTCCCGGACGGCCCGGAGGCTGAAACTGCACTCGGAATAGCGTTGGCGGCCGGAAGGCCGGTGAAGACTTCCCGTCCCGCTCCCGGAGTTTTCGAGCGCGTCTACCGGCGGCTCGAAGCCGAGGGGTTCGAAGCGGTCGTGTCGATCCACCTCTCGGGGGCGCTTTCGGGCACGGCGGATGCCGCGCGGCTCGCAGCGGAGCGGGTAGATGTGCCGGTGGAGATCCTGGATACGCGCACCGCCGCCATGGCACAGGGCTTCGCCGTCCAGGCTGCCTGCAGTGCCGCCGCGGCCGGGCAGGACCAGAAAGCAGTGCTTGCCGCGGCCCGCGGAACGTTGGACGGTGCCGAAGTCCGCTTCTTCCTTCCGAGCCTCGAGCAGCTGCGGCGCGGCGGCCGGATCGGTGCCGCCGCCTCATGGGTAGGCACGATGCTTTCCATCCGTCCACTGCTCGCGGTCCAGGATGGAAAGATAGTCCCGCTCGAGCGGATCAGGACGAGCGCCCGGGCCCTCCCTCGGCTGCGCGAACTCTCAACGGCAGACGCGCGCAGGCGCACCACCCCTAGGCTCGCTGTTCACTACTTCGGCAATCGTTCCGAGGCTGAGGAGCTTGCCCATGAACTCGTCCAGGAGCTGGATCTGAAAGCCACATCCTCCTCTATGCGGGAAGCCAAGATCGTTGTCACACCGCTCCCGGCCGTCCTCGCGGCGCACACTGGGCTCGGCGTCCTCGCAATTGTGGTCACGGGCCGATTCGGCGAAGCTACAGATCCTGCGGAAGCCACGAAAGGCTGATCGGGGCCGTACGACTGTGGAGGACTAGTTGGGTTTTCCTCCTCCAGCCACGCGCTCGCGCGTGTACGTCCACATAGCCGCTGCTTGCCGCCCCAGCTCACCGCCCTTCTTGCCAAGGTTGCAGCATGGGACGACGGAAACGCGGCGAGCGCCTGAGGGCGCGGCACCGCTGGGACCGCGTGGTTGGGCCGGGCAGTCAGGGCGAAGCCCCTTGGTTGCGGGAGCCCGAAGACGAGGGTTTGCTGGCGGCCCGGTTCCCGGAGAGCCCGGACCCGGACGAGTCCCCTGAGGCCGATGAGCAAGTGGGCTCGGCAGAGGCGCGGCGCTGGATTCTCTCCGGAGGGCTCGCCGCCCTCGTCCTGTGCGTTCTGGGCATCGGTGCCGGGCTCTGGTGGTGGTCCACCGCAGCGTCCCCGCCGGAGGTCAGTCCGGCCGAGCCGCACAACGCCCCTCGATCCACGGACGGGGGAACATCCAGCGGTGGTGGGAGCTGGATGACGGCGAGCCGAGAAGCGGCCGGTGTCCAGATCGTCGTCGTCCATGTTGCGGGAGCCGTCGCCAAGCCGGGCGTCTACCAGCTAGTCAAGGAAAGCCGCGTCCATGACGCCATCACCGCCGCCGGAGGACCCCTGCCCGATGCGGAAGCGGATCGTCTCAATCTTGCCGCGCAGGTGGAAGACGGAGCGCGGATTGCGGTTCCGCGCCGCGGTGAGGCAGTCGAGGCCGGAGTGGGAAGCGGAGCCGGCGCCGCGGACAACCGCTCGGCAAGCCCGGGCACGAAGGTCAATCTCAATACGGCAGGCGCCGAGGAACTCGCTCAGCTTCCGCGCGTGGGGCCCGTCCTCGCGCGGAGGATCGTCGAGTACCGCGAGCAGCACGGACGCTTCTCTTCTCCCGAGGATCTGGACGCCGTTCCGGGCATCGGTTCGAAAATGCTTGACTCCCTACTGCCCCTGGTAACGGTGTGAGCAGGAGGCAGCTGAACTGCGCGTCTCGGAAAGCCTGGCGGCGTTACGTTGATTCGGCGACCGGCAAGGCGGACGCCGATCCGGCGTATGTCAGACCGCGCACCCAGAGCCACGTTGGGGGCGGCCTCGAGGCTCTGCGGGAATGGTTGGCGCTTCGCGTGGCTCGAGGGCACACGTCGAACCACGGCGATCATGGGCAGGAGCATCGGGGATGGAGGGATCTACGGCTTCTCCCGCCCGCCGCGGCCGTTTGGGCGGGGGCTGCCTGGCCACCGGCGAGCGCCTCCCTTGGCCTCGGAGAAGGGGATCGCTGGACTTGGGCATTGGGATCATGCACCCTGCTTGTCATCGCCGGAGCCTGGGCAGTCGCAGCATCGGCTAGAAGACACGCCCGGCATCGGCGGATGAAGGCTTCTGCCTGCTTGTTCTGTCGGAGCGGCGGCGGAAAGGCCGTGCGTGACTGGGGACATAAGTTCGCGATGATTGCTGTCGTGACCGCTGTTTCTGGAAGTGTCGGCTTCATAGCGGGTGCCGCGCGTCTCTCGGCGGATACCGCTGGCCCTGCCGGCACGCTCATCTCCGAAGGGGGAGCAGCAATGGCTTCCCTCGAGATCCTTTCCGAGCCCCGGAGGCAGGCAGTCACCGCTCGCTTCGCAACCGGGCCAAGATACATGACAGACGCACGGCTTCTTGCCGCCGTCAGGGACGGCCAACGGTTCAGTGCCTCCGCGCGCGTGATTCTGGCCGGCGGCGAATACCTTCGAGGTCTGGCTGCGGGCACGCGGGTTGAGGTGGCTGTGCGAGTCTCCCCTCGAGGCCCCGGGACGGCGTTTGTCACGGCGCAGGGGTCTCCAAGGGAAATCGCTCCTCCGGCTGCCGCAGCTGGATGGCGCGCCTCCGCCAGAGAGGGGCTGCGCACCCATTCGGCCTGGCTCCCGGCCAACGCCGCCGGCCTCGTCCCCGCCCTCGCGGTCGGCGACCGCAGCCGCCTCGATCCCCAGCTCGAAGGCGCTATGTCCGTCGCGGGCCTCACTCATCTCACCGCCGTTAGCGGGGCGAATTTCGCCATTGTCGTGGGGACGGTCGTGCTGTTCCTCAGGGCGCTCCGACTGCCGCGGAAAGTGGTGCATGGTGTGTCCGGCGTGGTTCTGGTGTGCTTCGTCGGGATTGTTGGCCCGGAGCCCAGTGTCCTCCGGGCTGGTGCCATGGGAGTCGTCTCCCTCATGGCCCTTGCCTCAGGGCGCACTGGTGCGGGCTCGGCGGCCCTCTCGGCAGCGATCATCGCTGTCGTACTGGCCGACCCGGCGCTCGCCCTCAGCTTCGGCTTCGCCCTGTCCGTCCTGGCCACTTTGGGGATCACGCTCATCGCTCGCCCGCTCGCGACGCGGCTCTCTGCACGTCTGCCGGCGTGGCTTGCAGCGGCCGTCGCGGTACCACTCTCGGCGCAGCTCCTCTGCGGGCCGGTCGTCGTCCTGCTCGAGCCCTCGTTCCAGACATGGTCGCTCGCTGCCAACCTCGCGGTCGCACCGCTCGTCCCGCCGATCACCGTCGGTGCAACCCTTGCCCTCGCAGCAGGGCCGCTGTGCGCGCCGATTGCACTCGTAGCGACCGCGTTCGCCGGACTTCCGGCAGAGCTGCTTGCGGGGGCCGCACACGCGTTCGCGGGCCTGCCAGGGGCCCGGCTCCCCTGGGCGGGGGGACCTGTCGGCAGCGTGGGAATGGCGCTCGTGTCCCTGGCCACGGCGGCTCTCGTCTGCGGCCTCGGGCATCGACGTCGAGCAGCGCGAACACCTCCGACTTGAGCATGAATCTACCGGCCACAGGCTCGACGTGGTGGGCCGATGCAGGAGCGCTCCCTCCCCAGGGGCAGCTCGGAAGTAGGGCGAATTGCCCGCAGATTCCGGCGATGAACGAGCTCATGGAGCCGAAGCGGCTCCTGTGGTTTGGCGGTCTCGCGGCGGCCGGCGTCGTAGGCGTCCTCGAATGGCCTGTAGTCGCCGCGGTGCGGCCTTCTTGTTCCCTGACTAGCGCAGGAGGGCCAAGGCTTCGCCCACCCCCCGCAGGCTCTGACTGCGGCGTGAGAGCGTCAGGAGGCGCGCGAGGACAGCGATCACGGCGATCGGCCACTCGATAAGTCCGATGGCCGCAAGGAGGGAGGCGCCCCCAAGGAAGGCAAGGGTGTCCGCGGGCGGAAGGGTGATCGTCCCGATTCCTTCGAAACGGATTCGGATTGGCCCGCTAGCCCACGCTTCGGCCAGTTCATTCATCTCGTGCTTCCTCCGTGCAGCCAATCTCATGCAGCAGGGGAGACGTCCCCGTACGGCAATTCTCATCAGGTGCCTGCGAGCCTACCCATCTCCCTTTGCCACAAGATGAACAGGATCCGAACCCGGGGTGAGTAAGGAAGTCACTTTTGGACTAGAACCGTGCCGAGACTGGCAGTCGGAACTGCCCTACCGAGTTGGCCACGCGACACCCCCGTGGCAAGGTTGTCCAGTGAACCCCACTGCGGCAGGAACAGGATCGTGATGGCAGCGGCCGGACGGCGGACCCCGCGACTGGGTCCCTCAAGCCCCTCCTCAGCTGGAATCGACTTCAGGAACGCCGCTCCCGCACCGGTGGTGCTCGTCTCTGGCCCCGAAGACTATCTCGCGGCTCGCGCCATGGATTCAATACGGAAACAGGCGCGGACCGCGCATCCCGATCTCGAGCTCACACGCCTCGATGCGCAGACCTACGCGCCGGGAACGCTCCTGCTTGCGGCGTCACCGTCCCTGTTCGGTGAGCAGAAGTACATCGAGGCGAGCGGCCTCGAATCAATGAATGAGGACTTCCTGAAAGACGCGTTGGCCTACCTCTCCGCGCCGGAGCCAGACATCGTCCTCGTCCTTCGGCACGCAGGCGGAACGCGGGGGAAGAAGCTCCTCGACGCCGTGCGAGGCTCGGGCGCACCCGTCGTCGACTGCCAGCCGCTCAAGAGAGACGCAGACAAGGTTGCATTTGTCGCGGCCGAGTTCAAGGGCTCGGGGCGTCGCATCGAGCGGGATGCGATCGATGCGCTTGTGGCGGCGGTTGGAAGCAGCCTGGCCGAACTGGGAGCAGCGTGCAGCCAGCTCCAGCTCGATGCGACCTCGACCGTCGACGTCGCTACGGTTGAGAAGTACTTCGGCGGCCGCGTCGAGGCAACCGCCTTCAAGGTGGCCGATGCCGCACTCGCAGGACGCGCCGCTCTGGCCCTGTCCACCTTCCGTCACGCAGTCGAGACCGGAGTGGATCCGGTTCCGATCGTCGCCGCCGTGGGGTCGAAGCTGCGAACGCTTGCGAAAGTTGCGGGAGAGAACGGATCGTCCCAGAGCATCGCCCGTACGCTTGGCCTGCAGCCTTGGCTCGTAGAGCAGGCTCAGCGCGACATCCGGGGATGGACACCGAAGAGCCTTGCGACGGCGATCCGAGCTGTCGCCGAGGCGGATGCCGAAGTGAAGGGACTCGCTCGAGACCCCGCTTATGCCGTCGAACGGGCCCTCGCCGTCGTGAGCGCCTCTGCGCGGGCCCGGTGAGCCGCGCGCTGGTCGCGCCCCGACGACGACGCCGCCCGTCCAATCAGGTGGGGCCGTCCAACCAAGTGGGGCCGTCCAACCAAGTGGGGCCGTTTAACCAGCTGGCCCCGTTAACCAGCTGGGGCCGGGCATCCGCAAGGATGCCCGGCCCCAGCCGTTGCCTGACGGGTGTGTCAGAGCGCGCTGACCTTCTTGGCGATCGCAGACTTGCGGTTCGCCGCCTGGTTCTTGTGGATCACGCCCTTGCTCACAGCCTTGTCGAGCTTCTTGGTCGCACGAAGCAGCGCCGAGTTCGCGGCATCCTTGTCGGATGCCTCGATAGCCGCGTTGACCGAGCGGATGAGGGTCTTGAGCTCGGACTTGACGGCCATGTTGCGCTGGCGGGCCTTCTCGTTGGTGAGAATCCGCTTCTTCTGGGACTTGATGTTCGCCACGTGTGAACTTTCTTGTTTTGCTAACAGGGTCTAGAGGGCTTTCAGACCGGCCTCGACTGAGCGGCGTGGGGATGCCTTTGGCGGCCGGCCATCAGTGCCCGTCGACCTGCACGGACACACAGCAGACAATCCTAGCAGACCGAAGACATCCCGCCGCCTTCGCTCGCGACGGCGCGGCGAAGCTTCAGGGCTCTCCGTCGGGACTGGATCCGTGGGAGACTGGGAAGTCAGCATTGCCCCGCTGGCACAGGATAGCTGGATTCAGCAGTAACAGGCGCACAGCACTAACAGCCGCACAGCAGTAGAGGACGTACAGGGTGTCTCCACAGGCCCGCACCGCACCGGTGCCCGCCGCGACCGATCCGTCGATCATCCGCAATTTCTGCATCATCGCCCACATCGACCACGGCAAGTCGACCCTCGCGGACCGAATGCTGCAGTTCACTGGCGTCGTGCAGCCCCGGGACATGAAGGCGCAATACCTCGATCGCATGGACATCGAGCGTGAGCGCGGAATCACGATCAAGTCCCAGGCTGTCCGCATGCCGTGGGAGGTCGAAGGCGTCTCGTATGCGCTCAACATGATCGACACGCCCGGCCACGTCGACTTCACCTATGAGGTGTCCCGATCGCTGGCCGCGTGCGAGGGCGCAGTCCTGCTGGTCGACGCAGCGCAGGGTATCGAGGCCCAGACGCTCGCCAATCTGTACCTCGCCATGGAGAACGATCTGCACATCATCCCGGTCCTGAACAAGATCGACCTCCCCGCCGCGCAGCCCGAGAAGTACGCCGAAGAACTCGCCAACCTCATCGGTGGGGACCCTGCTGACGTCCTGAAGGTTTCCGGCAAGACCGGCGTCGGTGTCGAGGGCCTCCTCGATCGCATCGTTCAGGACATCCCCGCCCCGGTCGGCGACGCGACGGCTCCCGCTCGGGCCATGATCTTCGACTCTGTCTACGACACCTACCGCGGAGTCGTCACCTACGTGCGCGTTGTCGACGGCGCACTCTCGCCGCGCGAGCGGATCCAGATGATGTCCACCAAGGCCAGCCACGAGCTCCTTGAGATCGGCGTCATCTCTCCCGAACCGATCCCGAGCAAGGGCCTCGGGGTCGGCGAGGTCGGCTATCTCATCACCGGCGTGAAGGACGTGCGGCAGTCCAAGGTCGGTGACACCGTGACCAACCTCTCGCGCCCTGCCGCCCAGTCCCTGGGCGGCTACGAGGATCCCAAGCCGATGGTCTTCTCGGGCCTGTACCCGCTGGACGGCTCCGACTATCCAGACCTGAGGGATGCCCTCGACAAGCTCAAGCTCAATGATGCAGCTCTTGTCTACGAACCCGAGACGTCGGCAGCCTTGGGCTTCGGCTTCCGCGTCGGCTTCCTCGGGCTTCTGCACCTCGAGATTGTGCGCGAGCGGCTCGAGCGAGAGTTCAACCTCGACCTCATCTCGACGGCCCCGAACGTCATCTACGAGGTCACGCTCGAGGACAAATCGGTGGTGACGGTCACCAACCCGAGCGAGTTCCCGACGGGCAAGGTCAAGGAAGTCCGGGAGCCGATGGTCTCAGCGACCATTCTCGCGCCCAACGAGTTCGTCGGCGCGATCATGGAGCTCTGTCAGGGGCGCCGCGGACAGATGAAGGGCATGGACTACCTGTCTGAGGACCGGGTCGAGCTGCGCTACTGGATTCCGCTCGCGGAAATCGTGTTCGACTTCTTCGACCAGCTCAAGTCGAAGACGCGAGGGTACGCCTCGCTCGACTGGAAGGCCGAGGGGGAGCAGGCGGCAGACCTCGTCAAGGTGGACATCCTCCTCCAAGGAGAGCAGGTCGACGCCTTCAGCGCCATCACACACCGGGACAAGGCGTATTCCTACGGCGTCATGATGACGTCGAAGCTCCGGGAGCTCATACCTCGTCAGCAGTTCGAGGTGCCGATTCAGGCCGCCATCGGCTCGCGCATCATCGCTCGTGAAAACATCCGGGCGATCCGCAAGGACGTCCTCGCGAAGTGCTATGGCGGTGACATCACGCGTAAGCGCAAGCTCTTGGAGAAGCAGAAAGAGGGCAAGAAGCGCATGAAGATGGTGGGCCGCGTGGAGGTTCCCCAGGAGGCGTTCATCGCGGCGCTGACCACGGACGAATCGAAGGACAAGGCCAAGAAGTAGACATGCACGTTTTCGGTGCGGCTGCCCGGAAGGCGGTGGCCTAGGTTGCCCAGCAGCCTTCCCCTCGGGGACCCGGCGCCGGCCGACGGCGTCCTGCCGGCCCAGGCGGGCATCGGCGCCGAGGCGCGGGGCTTCTCGCTCTACGCGCACATCCCGTTCTGCTCCGTACGGTGCGGCTATTGCGATTTCAATACGTACACTGCGGCTGAGCTGGGCGGGGGCGCCTCCCAGAACGAGTACGCCCAGACGGCCGTCGGCGAGGTGCGGCTCGCAGCCCGAGCGCTTGACGCCTCAGGCGTGCCCCGGCGTCGTCTGTCCACCGTGTTCTTCGGCGGCGGCACCCCGACCCTCCTGCCGGCCCGCGACCTCGCCGCCATCCTCGAGGCAGCCGTGAGTGAGTGGGGCCTAGCGCCGGGCGCAGAGGTCACGACCGAAGCCAATCCAGATTCCGTCACTCCTGAAGCCCTCCTCACGCTGCGTGAGGCTGGGTTCACGCGCGTCTCCTTTGGCATGCAGTCGGCCGTCCCACATGTCCTCAGTGTTCTCGATCGGACGCATACCCCGAGCCGGGTTCCCGAGGCGGTCCGCTGGGCGCGGGACGCAGGGCTCGACGTCAGCCTCGATCTCATCTACGGCACTCCCGGGGAGAGCATGGACGACTGGCGTCGGTCCCTCGATGCCGCGCTCGCCTCCGAGCCGGACCACGTGAGCGCCTATGCCCTCATCGTTGAGGAGGGCACGCGCCTCGCCGCCCAAATCCGCCGGGGCGAGGTCCCCGACGTCGACGACGACGACCATGCGGCCAAGTACGAGATCGCCGACACCGTGCTCGGCAGCGCGGGGTTCCACTGGTACGAGGTGAGCAACTGGGCGCGCGGCGTGCCAGGCGACGGCCCCGAGAACGGCAGATTCGAGTGCCAGCACAACCTCGCCTACTGGCGTGGCGGGGACTGGTGGGGCGTGGGGCCGGGTGCGCACTCGCACGTCGGCGGCGTCCGCTGGTGGAACGTCAAGCACCCGCGCGCCTATGCGGCGCGTCTGGGCCAAGGAGATTCGCCAGCGGCGGGACGTGAGACGCTCGACGACGCGACGCGCCTCGAGGAGCGAATAATCCTTGAGTTGCGGCTCGCCACGGGCCTCCCGATCGAAGTCCTTCCGCCCACCTCCAGGCACGAGGTCGCGGGACTCATCGCGGAAGGCCTCGTGGACGGGCCGACTGCGTTCAGGGGACGCCTCGTGCTCACCCTTGCGGGCAGGCTCCTCGCTGACGCGGTCGTGCGCCGCCTCATGCCGTGAGCTGAACTACGAGCCCTACTTGATCCAGCGCAGATTGAATCGATAGCGGAACGGCTGCCCGCGGTTGACCTCGATGCCTGCCGTCACGGACAGGATCGCAAGGCCCACCCAGATGAGCGTCGCCACCACGGCGAAGTAGACGCCGATCACGGGGATGAAGGAGAACAGGTTCAGCACGAGCGCGGCGATCGTTGGGGGCAGCGTGAAGTTGAGGGCTTCCTTCGACTCCTGGGCGGTAAACGGCCCCCGATCCTTGAAGGAGAGGTAGACGAGGAGCGACGGGACGCAGCCCAGAATTCCACCGAAGTGCGCGAGCGTGGCCCACTGACGGTCTTCGCTGGCGGTGAAAGGCTCGGCGCCTCCGACCTTCCCGAGCCGGCCCCCTTGGGGCTCACGGTGATCCTGCCAGTTCTGGGACACAGCACTTCCTTGCATTCGGGGACAGGGTCTTGGCCCTCAGAATACCGAACTCAGGCGGTCAGGAAGTCGATGACCTCTTCGACGCGGCCGAGGAGAGCCGGCTCGAGATCGGCGTACGTGCGGACCGCGCTGAGCAGCCGCTGCCAGCCGAGGCCGAGATCCTCGGGCGTTTCGTGGGGCCACCCGAAGGCACGGAGGATGCCCGTCTTCCAGTCGAGCCCGCGGGGAACTGTGGGCCACGCCGGAATCCCTAGGACCTGCGGTCGAATGGCCTGCCATACGTCCACGTACGGGTGCCCCACAATCAGGACGTTCCCTGGCGCCCCGGCTACCGCGAGAGCCTTTTCTGCGATCCGTGTTTCCTTCGAACCTTCGACGAGGTGGTCGACGAGGATGCCGAGGCGTCTCTCGGGGCCAGGCCGGAAGTCAGCGACGGCGGCTGCGAGATCGTCGACGCCGTGGAGGGGTTCGACGACGATGCCCTCGAGGCGGAGATCGTCGCCCCAGACCTTCTCGACGAGTTCGGCGTCATGCTTGCCCTCGACCCAGATGCGGCTTGCCCGGGCCACTCTCGCCCGAGCGCCTTCGACTGCAACGGAACCCGACGCGGTCCGCTTGGGAACCACCGCCTTCTGCCGCGGGGCAGGAGGAGCGAGCCGGACCGGACGCCCCTCGAGCAGGAATCCGTAGCCGAGTTCGAACGAGCGCGTCTTGCCGCGCCGGTCCTCGAGGCTGAAGACGTGCATGCCGCCAGACTTCTCGACGCGGGTGACAGCACCCACCCAGCCTGTCTGGCTGTCCTCGAGCACCATGCCCAACTCGATCGCGACCTCCGGCAGGACGCTCTTCTTCGGGGCGGCGATTTCAGCCGGCCCCCACTGGTCGTAGTAGGACATCCGGTCCTTCGCCTCCTTGCACTGACGCACCTCAGGGCTGGATCGGTCCAGAACTGGGTCGGCCTTCATGCTAGTGGCGGGAAGGCGAAGCCTTCGGCCCTTCCGGCCGCGTGTCCTGATGCCCCGGGTGTACGCGCGGAAGGGCGCATAATAGATCTAGCACTTGGGTAGAGAGAGTGCTAAGGATTTGATGAACGTCCTGTACGGAAGGCGCGTCAAAGCGCTGGTTACTGCCCGCAGAGGAGGTGGAATGAACGAGCCACGCAAACTCGAGGTCCTGAGGGCGATCGTCGAGGACTACGTCCACTATCGGGAGCCTGTTGGCTCGAAGGCCCTCGTGGAGCGCCATCGTCTCGGAGTCTCAAGCGCAACGATCCGCAACGACATGGCCGCCCTCGAGGACGAAGGCCTCATCGTTGCGCCCCATACGAGCGCCGGGCGCGTCCCGACGGACAAGGGCTATCGCGTGTTTGTCGACCAGCTCGCGGCGGTGCGCCCGCTCTCGTCTGCGGAGAAGCACGCGATCCAGTCCCTTCTGGAAGGCGCCGACGATCTGGATGACGTTCTCGAGCGCACCGTGCGGCTGCTTTCGCACCTCACGAATCAGGTCGCCGTCGTGCAGTATCCCCAGCTGGGCCGCGCACGCGTGCGGCACGTCGAGGCGGTGGGCCTCGCCCCGCGGCAGGTCCTGCTCGTGCTCATCGCGGACAGCGGCACGGTCGAACAGAGGGTCGTGACGTTGGGGGAGGACCTCGACCACGACCGCCTAGCGGTGCTGCGCCAGAGCTTCCTTGCAGCAACGGCAGGCAAGCCGGTCTCGCAGGTTGGGGCGAATGTGGCGGCCACGATGGATTCGCTCCTCCCTGAGGATCGTCCCGTCGCGGCAGAACTCGCCGCCGGCCTTGCAGCGCTTGCCGCGGCGAGCCGCGAAGAGCGGATCGTGACCGCGGGTACGGCGTACCTCGCACGGTCCAACAGCGACTTCCTCCTGAGCATCTCGCCGGTGCTCGAAGCCCTTGAGGAACAGGTAGTGCTCCTGCGCCTCCTGTCCGAGATGGCAAGCGATGCGCGAGGCGTGGCAGTGGCCATCGGCCACGAGACCGCCGCCGATTCGCTCGCCGAGACCTCGGTCGTGGCAACCGGGTACGGTCGGGACGACGCCAAGATCGGCATACTCGGCCCGACACGGATGGACTACCCGGCCACGATGGCAGCGGTGCGCGCGGTTGCGCGGTACCTCTCGAAGATCCTCGCCGGAAGCTAGAGAAAGAAGACAGTGAGCAGCCATTACGAAACCCTCGGCGTATCACCGGATGCGAGCGGCGAGGAGATCAAGAAGGCCTACCGGAAGCTGGCCCGCAAGTTTCACCCGGACGTGAACCCGGGCGACGAGGCGTCGGAGCGCTTCAAGGCTGTGACCCATGCCTACGAGGTGCTTTCCGATCCGGACAAGCGCCGCGTCTACGACGCGACCGGCAACGAGAACGGCACGGACAACGGGTTCTCGGGCGCGTACAACGGGGCGGGCTTCGCCTTCCAGGACATCTTCGAGACTTTCTTCGGCGGGGGAGGGGCTCAGACTGGTCCGGCGACGCGGGTGCGTCGCGGGCAAGACGCTCTCATCGCAGTGCGGATCGAGCTCAAGGACGCCGTCTTCGGCGTCAACAAGAAGATCGAGGTCGATACAGCTGTCCTTTGCTCCCGGTGCGAAGGTTCCTGCTGCGAGCCCGGAACGCAGCCCGTGCGGTGCAGCGTGTGCCACGGCAGTGGGCACGTTCAGCGCGCCGTCCGCTCGATCCTCGGCCAGGTCATGACGACGGCGACGTGCCCCTCGTGCGGCGGCTTCGGCACCGAGATCCCGAATCCCTGCAACGAGTGCGGCGGGGAGGGCCGGGTCCGCAGCCGGCGTTCCCTCACGGTCAAGATTCCGGCCGGCGTCTCGACGGGAACCCGCATCCAGCTTGCCGGCCAAGGGGAGGCGGGGACGGGGGGGGGGG